>JAFEBW010000060.1 GCA_018242445.1 Pseudomonadota bacterium
AGGAACGGGGAACGGGGAACGGGGAACGGGGAACGGGGAACGGGGAACGGGGAACGGGGAACGGGGAACGGGGAACGGGGAACGGGGAACGGGGAACGGGGAACGGGGCATAGCATAACGGCGCTTCGGCTCTATCCTGCAACGGTGCGTCTTCCACCCACATGCTCCGACGCCACGCACGCCATGGACATGCCATGACCTCGACTTCGCCACGGCCTTGCGGTTTTCCCGAACCCTTCGTCGCCAACGTGCTCGACGACGCACTCGCTCACGGTGCGCGTGTGCTGGGCATCGCCGGTTTGCAGGGCTCGGGCAAGTCCACCCTCGCCGCGCAGGTGGTCGGCCTCGCGGCCACGCGCGACCTGCATGCCATCGCCTTGTCGATCGACGATTTCTACCTCGGCCGCCGCGAGCGGCTGGCGCTGGGTCGTCGCGTGCATCCACTGCTGGCTACACGCGGGCCGCCGGGCACGCACAACGTGCAACTCGCCTGCGGCACCCTGGATGCGCTGCGGGCGGGGCGCCCGACGGCGCTGCCACGCTTCGACAAGCTCGGCGACCGCCGCTTGCCGCCCTCGCGCTGGCACCACGTTGCGCACGTCCCGGATCTGATCGTGTTCGAAGGCTGGTTCCTGAAAACGCCAGCGGAACTGCCCGCAGACTTGCACGAGCCGGTCAACGCGCTCGAGCGCGATGCCGATCCGCTCGGTCGTTGGCGGGCGTGGTGTAACCAAGCGCTGCGCACCTATACGCCGCTGTGGCAGCGCATCGACCGGCTACTGTTCCTGCAAGCCCCCGGATTCGAGATCGTGCCGGACTGGCGCTGGCAGCAGGAGCAGGCCATGCACGCGACGCAGCCGCGGCGGCGGGCGATGGATCGGCACGCCGTCGAGCGTTTCGTGATGGCGTTCGAGCGTGTCAGCCGGCAGGCGCTGCGAACCTTGCCGACCATCGCCGAGCGCACGTTGCCCATCGATGCGCAGCATCGCCCCATCGCGGCCGCGATCCCGCCGGCAAACGGATGATGCCGCGCTTGCCGATGGACGATCGGTTCAGTGGCCTTGCATCACTTGACGACGAACGTGATGCGCAGGTTCACCCGCCACTCGGTGACCTGCCCGTTGGGATCGGTGACGACCTTGATGTCGTTCACCCATGCGCCCTTGATGTTCTTCACGCTCTCGGCGCACTTGTGCAGCCCGGACTGGACGGCATCCTCGATGCTCTTGCTGGACGAGGACGTGAGTTCGATGACCTTGGCTACCGACATGGCGTACTCCGCGTGAGGTGGGTCGGACGTGTTGCGGCGCCGGCATGCCGGCGAGCACACCAGCGCGCTTCGCGCAACGGCGCGGGGCATGGCAAGCGGATGCTAGCATCCGCGCATGAATCCGGCTTCCAACCTCGCTTTCGTCGGCCCGATGGGCGCGGGCAAAACCACCATCGGCAAGCGCGTCGCCGCCTTGCTGGGCCTGCGTTTCGTCGATGTCGACCAGCAACTGGAGGAACTCACCGGCGCGCGCGTGCCACTGATCTTCGAATGCGAGGGTGAATCCGGTTTTCGCGCGCGCGAATCGACTTTGATCGCGCAGTTGTGCGATGAGGCAGGCCTGCTGATCGCCACCGGCGGCGGCGCGGTGCTGGATCCGGACAACCGCCGACGCCTGCGCGCATCGGCCTTCGTGGTGCACCTGCACGTGGACGTGGACGGGCAGCTCGCGCGCCTGGCGCGCGACCGCAGCCGGCCGCTGCTGGCCAGCGGCGATCGTCGCGAGAAACTCACCGCGTTGGCCGTGCAGCGCGATCCGTTGTATGCGCAGGTCGCCGACCTGCGCCACGCATCCACCGGCGGCAGGCCGGATGCAGCCGCACGCCGCCTCGCGGCACTCATCGAACAACACTGGCAGCGCACGAGAATCCATGCGCCAGCCTGAATTCCATCGATTGCAGGTGGAGCTGGGGCAGCGCGCCTACCCGATCCGCATCGCGCCGGGCCTGCTGGATCGCCGCGACGCCTTCGCCGGTTTGCGCTTCCCCCAGCACGTGCTGCTGGTCACCGACGCCAACGTCGCCCCGCTCTACGCCGAGCGCGTGCGCCGCATCCTGCCGGGCAACCACGAGGCCGCGTTGCTGGTGTTGCCCGCCGGCGAGCAACACAAGACGCTGGCGATGTGCGCCCGGATTTTCTCCGCGCTGGCCGACATGCAGGCCAGCCGCGATGCCATCGTCGTCGCCCTCGGTGGCGGCGTGGTCGGCGACATGGCCGGCTTCGCCGCCGCCTGCTGGATGCGCGGCGTGCGCTGCCTGCAGATTCCGACCACGCTGTTGGCGATGGTGGATTCTTCCGTCGGCGGCAAGACCGCGGTGGACTTGCCGCAGGGCAAGAACCTCGTCGGTGCCTTCCACCAACCCTGCGCCGTGGTCGTCGATACCGACCTGCTGGCCACCCTGCCCGCACGCGAGCTGTCGGCGGGGCTGGCCGAAGTGGTGAAATACGGCGCGCTGGGCGATGCCGCGTTTTTCGGCTGGATCGAGCAACACGCCGATGCGCTGGTCGCCGGCGACACCGCCGTGCTCGCGCAAGCCGTGCATCGCAGTTGCGAGCACAAGGCACGGGTGGTGGTGGCCGACGAAACCGAACAGGGCGAGCGCGCCCTGCTCAATTTCGGCCACACCTTCGGCCACGCGCTGGAGGCCGAGGCCGGCTACGGCGAACTGCTGCACGGCGAGGCGGTGGCGATCGGCATGCTGCTGGCGGCGCGCATGTCCTCCGAACTCGGGCTGGCGCCACTGCTGGATGTCGCAAGGCTGGCGGCCTTGCTCGAACGCCTGCGCCTGCCGATTGCCGTCCCATCGGCAATCGCGCGGCGGCTGGATCCATCGGCCCTGCTCGCGCGCATGCGCCTGGACAAGAAAAACCTGTCGGGCCGCCTGCGGCTGGTGCTGTGGCGGCGCATCGGCCATGCTTTCGTGGCCGAGGACGTGGACTCGCACCATGTGCTGGAATTGCTGACCGATGCGCTGACCGACGACGGCGGCTGAGCCGCGATCCGCCAGGCATGCAACGACCGATCATCGGCTATCACCTCGACGCGGAGGGCGACTGGGTCGCCGAACTGGCCTGCGGCCACAACCAGCATGTGCGCCATCGCCCGCCGTGGATCGAGCGGCCGTGGGTCGTCAGCGCCGCCGGTCGCGCCAGCATGCTCGGCACCGTGCTGGAATGCCGCAAATGCGACCTCGGCGCACCGCGTGACCACGACCAAGCCGGTTAGAATGCACGCATGCGCCTGCTTCTCCAGCATCCACCCGCCGGGGCCGAAGCCCCGCGCTTCGTGCAACTGACCCTCGAACAGGATCTGTTCGGCGGCTGGCTGCTGCTGCGCGAGTCCGGACAGACCGGTCAACGCAGCACGGTCAAGCGCGAACAATTCCTGCAGCAGTCCGCGGCCATCGCCGCCTTCGAGCAGGCGCGCGACGCCAACCTCAAGCGCGGCTTCCGGGTGATGTTCGCGCAGGGTTCGGCGGTGCGTTCATGAATCGCCCTGTCGGCGCTTCATGCGCTGCCGAACGCCCGGTCGCAAGACCGGGCCGGAAAGCGGCGGTACGCTGATCTGCCCCTCCCCTTGCGCAGCAGGGGGAGGTTGGGAGGGGTGCTGATCTGCCCCTCCCCTTGCGCAGCAGGGGGAGGTTGGGAGGGGGTGCTTCCGGCTTGCACGACCCTGCATGAGAGCACCCATCCCCAACCCGCCCCTGCGTTTCGCGCAATGGAGGGAGTCCAACCCCATAAGCTCAACCGATCATCACCATGCCGCCGACATCACACAAAAACGACTCCCTCCTCCGCGCCCTGCGCCGCCAACCCGTCGAACGCACGCCGGTGTGGCTGATGCGCCAGGCTGGCCGTTACCTGCCCGAGTACCGCGCCACCCGCGCGCGCGCTGGCAGTTTCCTGGCGATGGCCAAGACGCCCGAGCTGGCCTGCGAGGTGACTTTGCAGCCGCTGGCGCGCTTCGATCTGGACGCGGCGATCCTGTTCTCCGACATCCTCACCGTGCCCGACGCGATGGGCTTGGGCCTGTATTTCGTCGAAGGCGAAGGCCCGAAATTCCAGCATCCAATCCGCAGCGCCGCCGATGTCGCACAACTCGCGGTGCCCGACATGGCTCGCGAACTGCGCTATGTCATGGATGCCGTCGCTCTGATCCGCCGCGAACTCGCCGGCCGCGTGCCGCTGATCGGCTTTTCCGGCAGCCCGTGGACGCTGGCCTGCTACATGATCGAAGGCGGCGGCAGCGACAACTTCGCGATCATCAAGGCGATGATGTTGAACGAACCGGCGCTGCTGCACCGCCTGCTGGCCGTCGTCACCGACGCGGTGATCGCCTACCTGTCGGCGCAGCGCGCAGCCGGTGCGCAGGTCTTGCAGGTGTTCGACACCTGGGGCGGCGTGCTCGCACCGCACCATTACCGCGAGTTCTCGCTGCCGTATCTGGCGCGGATCGCGCGCGGGTTGCGGGGCTCGGGACTGCGCAGGCAGGATGCCGGAGCGAACGGCGAAGCCGGCCCGGATGGCGGAGCGCAGGAGCGCGACGTCCTCGGAACTCGGGAGTCGAAGATCGGGAACGCGGGACTGGGGATCGGGGATCGAGCAGCGGAGCAGCACGGGGACGAACGGACTGAAGTACCTCTGATCCTGTTCGGCAAAGGCAACGCGCCGTACCTGGAGGAACTCGCCGCCAGCGGTGCGGACGCCATCGGCGTGGACTGGCTGGTATCGATGGAAGACGCGCGCCGCCGCACGAGTGGCCAAGTCGCCTTGCAGGGCAACCTCGACCCAGCCGTGCTTTACGGCTCGCCCGAAGCGATCACCCGTGAAGTAAAACGCACCCTCGATAGCTACGCCACCGGCGGCGATGGCACGCGCACCGGACTGGTCTTCAATCTCGGCCACGGCCTGTCGCCGGACATGGATCCCGAGCACGTGCGGGGGTTGGTGGATGCGGTGCACTCGCACGCGCCGATATAGCCGCGATCACGGCTCGATCAGTCGCTCCAGCGCCTCGCCCAGCATCTGTCCGGTCACCGGCTTGCGCAGGAAGCCGTCCATGCCGGCGGCGAGGGCAGCGTTCTCGGCATCGGCATCGGCGCGCGCGGTGACCGCCAACAAGGGCAGCCGCAGGCCGCGCGCGCGGATCAGGCGGGCGAGATCGAGGCCATTGACGCCGGGCAGGTCCAGATCGAGCAAGGCGACATCGAAGGCCGCATTGTCCAGTTCCGTGAGAGCGGCCAGACCATGCGGCGCGCATACGACCGCGTGACCTTGCAGGCGCAGCAGGCCTTCAACCACCTGCGCGACGATCGCGTCATCCTCGACCAACAGCAGGCGTAAACTCGCACGGTTCGACATGTTCGCGGTGGCCGTCGCCGCATCGGGCGAAGCACCGCCTGCAAGTTCGGCAGATGCGGGTGACGCAGGTCCCGCGGCCTCCACGGGCGCAGCCGGGGCTGTCGGCAGTTCGACTTGCGGCAACGGCAACAGCACGTCGAAGCGACTGCCCACGCCGGGCGTGCTCTGCACCTGAATACTGCCGGCCATCGCCGCCGCCAGCTCGCGGCAGATCGAAAGGCCCAGTCCGCTGCTGCCGTGCGGCGTTGCCGTTTGCGCGCCCTCGCCCTGCTCGAAACGCTGGAACAAGCGCTCGACCTGCGTTGCCGGCATGCCGGAGCCGGAATCGATCACGGTGATGCGCAGTGCGCCATGGCCTGGCTCGCGCGAAAACACGATGCGCACACCGCCGCGCTGGGTGAACTTGAGCGCGTTGTTGCCGAGGTTGAGCACGATCTGGCGCACGCGCTGCGCGTCGCCACGCAGACCGTGCGGCACATCGGCCGCGACGTTGACATCGAACTCGATCCGCTTGGCCGCGGCCAGCGGGCGCAGCAGCGCTTCGGTTTCGTGCGCCAGCGCATGCACGTCGAAAGGCGTATCCAGCAAGTCGAGCCGGCCAGCCTCGATGCGCGCCAGATCCAGCGCATCGTTGACGATCCGCAGCAGGTGCCTGCCGGCGCGCTCGATGGCCTCGGCGCGATCGCGTTGTTGCGGTTCCAGCGGGCCGGCGAGCAGCAGCTCGGTCATGCCCAGCACGCCGGTCATCGGGGTGCGGATCTCGTGGCTCATGCTGGCCAGAAAACGCGACTTGGCCTGCGATGCCTGCTCGGCCATCGCGCCGTGCTGTTGCTCCAGCGCCAGCGCATGGCGGTGCTGCAGGCGACGGCGATACAGCCACGCCAGCAGACCCAGCGCCAGCAAGGCCGCGATCGCATCCAGCGCGTAGGCGGTGCGGGTTTTCCACCACGGCGGCCGCACCCGCAGCTCCAGGCTGCGAACAGCAGACCACACGCCGTCGGCATCGGCCGCCTGCATGTCGAGGCGGTAGCTGCCCGGATCGAGCCGCGAAAAGACCCGCTCGCCCTCCGCGCCGGCGTCGATCCAGCCGGCATCGTAACCCTGCAAGCGGAAGCGGTAGCGGTTGGCCTTCGGATCGGCGTAGGACAGCAGACGCGCCATCACATGCAGGTCGCGATCGTTCGGGCCCAGATCGACGGTCGCCTTGGGATCCAGCAGCACGCTCCGATCGCCGCGTCGCACGCTCACGGCATCGACGGCCAGCGCCGGTTTCGCATCGGCGCGCGGCATCTGCGCCGGCTCGAACAACACCAGCCCGTCGATGGTGCCGGCTGCGGCGATGCCATCGGCGGTCAACAGGGGCGGATGATGGCCGAACTCCTGACTCGGCAGCCCATCGCGCACGCCGTACACGCGAACGCGCTCGTTGCGTGGATCGATGCGCAGCAAGCCGCGCGCCGTGGTCAACCACACCTGGCCACCCGCATCGGCCATCAACCCGCCGGACTCGACCGCCGGCAGCCCCTGCTGCGCATCCACGCGCTGCTGCAAGCGCAGGCCGTGACCATCCCAGGCATAGCGTTCGAGCGCCGACAACCGGTGCAGCCACAGCGTGTGCGCATCGGCGAAGGCGAAGCCGTCGATGCGGTCGGCCGGCGATCCCGGTACCGGCGCGAAACGGTGCAGCGCATCGTTCCACGCCAGCAAACCCTGCCCATTGGCCAGCCACAGCGCACCCTGCGGCGACACATGCAGGTCGTCGGCATCCGCGGCCGTCAGGCCCAGACGATCGGCCGGCTTGATCGAGAACAGCACGTGGCCGTCGGCAGCGCGCGCCTGCACGCCCTCGCCCAGGCTGGAAATCCACACGCGCCCGTCGGGCGTTTGCGCGATCAGGTCGTTCGGGCCCGCCAAGGGCGCGTCCCGGCCACTGCCCTGTTCCCACGTCTGCACGCGCCGCGCGCGCGGGTCGGCACGCGCGATGCCGCTGTTGTAGCCGACCCACAAGGGCCCGTCGCCGCTCTGGTTCACCGCCCACAGGTATTTGTGCGCCAGTTCCGGCGGCGCCCAATGCTCGATGGTACCGGTGGCCAGATCGAGCCGATCGATCGCGCTGCGCCCGCCGACCACCCAGAGTCGGCCCTTGCCGGCACGCGCGATGCCCTCGGGCTGGGTGGCGCTCAGCGACTCCGCGCGGTTGGCGTCGTGGCGGAAGGAAGAAAACCGCAGCGCCTGCGGCGAGAGTTCGGCCAGGCCGCCATTGCGCGTACCGAACCACAGGTTGCCTTCGCGATCCTGCAGCATCGCCATCACGCGCTGCACGGAAGCCCCCGGCAAGGCGACGGATCGACTCGTTCCGCTGGCCGCATCGAGCGCGGACTCGCGTCTTCGCAGCAAACCCGGAACGCTCAACCACCAGCCGCCATCGCGGTCGCGCGCGATCCCGGTCACGCGCGGGTCGTCCGTGTCGGCATTCCAATGCAGGGCGCTCACGCGGCCATCGGCCTCGCGCACGAACAGGCCCGCCTTCGTGCCCAGCAACACGCGGCCATCGGCTTGCGGAGCCACCGTGAACACCAGGGTATCGCGCACGCCCGGCGCATCCACGCGCTCGAAGCCGTGGCCATTCCAGCGTGCCGCACCAGCGGTCGTGGCCACCCAGAGCGCGCCGCGCGCATCCACCGCCAGCGCGATCACGTTGGCGTCGGGCAGGCTGCCTGGGTCGTCCTTGCGCGGCAGGAAATTCGTCAAAACGCCCTTGGCGTCCATCCGGTACAGACCGCCGCCGAAGCTGCCGATCCACAGCGCGCCATCGGGCGTGGAGTCGATGGCGAACACGTCGTCCTCACCGAGAGCCGGCGTGTTGTCGTGCCCGTAGCGTCGAAAATGCACGCCATCGGGCAACAGCATCGCCAGCCCGTGGCCTTCCATCGCCACCCACACGCGCCCTTGGGCATCCACGTGCAGGGCCTGCACGAGGTTCCCGGGCAGCGAGCCTGGATCGGCCGGATCGTGCCGCCACACGCGAAAGCCCACGCCATCGAAACGCGCCAGCCCATCGTCGGTGGCCAGCCACAGGTAGCCTTGCGAATCTTGAGCGATGGCGTTGACGCTGCTCGACGGCAGGCCGTCGGCCACACCGTAAGCGCGCAGGTGCGGGGTTTCCACCAGGCTGGCCGCGGCCGTCGTCGGCCATGCGACGGCTGCGCTGGATGATGCCTGCGCGAACGCAGGCCACATCAGCATCCCCAGCAGCAAGCAGCCCGGAATCCGTCGCATCGCCACCCCCGATGGCATCCTCGCAATGCTGCGTTGCAACCGCAAGCCCGAAGCGGGCCCTCCGCGCGGTCTACAATCCACGCATGAACGCCGCCGCGCACCCTCGTCAGCCGCACGACTCCTGCATCGCCTGGAACCTGCCGACGCGGTTCCTGCACTGGCTGCTCGCCTTGCTGATCGTGGGCATGGGGCTGGTCGGCCTGTTCATGACGCAGATGGATCCCTCGATGGCCAAGCTGAAGGTGTATGCCCTGCACAAATCCTGCGGCATCGCCGTGCTGGTGCTCGTCGCGCTGCGCCTGCTGTGGCGGGTTGCGCACCGCGCGCCACCGCCGGTGCCGATGCCGCGCTGGCAGCGCATCGCCGCGCAGGCCACGCATGGGTTGCTGTATGCGCTGATGTTCGCCATTCCGCTCGCCGGCTGGCTGTACAACTCGGCGGCAAACTTCCCGCTGCAATGGTTCGGCCTTGTGCAGATGCCTTCGATCTGGCCGGCCGACCCAACGGTGAAACACCTCGCACATGCGCTGCACGAGTACGGTTTCTGGGTATTGATGGCCCTGGTCGCGCTGCACGCCGCGGCAGCCGTCAAGCATCACGTCATCGACAAGGACGAGACGCTGCGGCGCATGCTGCCGGGACTGCCTCCGCCGGGAGACACGCCATGAGATACCGCCATACTCTCGTCATGTTCGGCCTGCTGGCCTGCCCCGCCGCGCTGGCGGCGAACTGGCACGCCGATGGCAAAACCTCCGCGCTGGCGTTCTCCACGATCAGCCAGGGCGCGACGGTCGCCGGCACGTTCAAGAATTTCAATGCGGCCATCGACTTCGATCCGGTGAAATTGGCCGGCTCACGCTTCGACGTGACGATCACGCTGGCCAGCGCCGACACCGCCGCCGAAGAACGCGACCAGATGCTGCGCGGCCCCGACTTCCTCGACGCCACGCGCACGCCGACGGCGAAATACACCAGCACGAAGTTCCGCAGCCTCGGCGGCAACCGCTACGCCGCCGACGGCACGCTGACCTTGCGCGGGGTGAGCAAACCAGTGACGTTGACCTTCACCTGGACGCCCGGCACGCCGCCGTCACTGGTCGGCGATGCCACGCTCAACCGGCTGGATTTCAACGTCGGCGGCGGGCAGTGGGCAGACACCAGCCAGATCGGCAATGCGGTGAAGATCCACACGGTGCTCAAGCTCGTGCCCGCGGCGAAGTAACCACCTGTGGCAGCCCCCTTCCTGCCCTTCCGCCGCACGCGGGGGAAGGCATCGATTCGCGACTCCGATAGCACACGCACCAAGACCTCCTCCCCCGCTTGCGGGGGAGGATCGAGGTGGGGGCGGCTAATCGACGGGGTTCCGGTTTCGCGATGCCCATCCACACTCGAACTCGCCACCATCCATCATCTCGCAAGAAATGCTCTCACCGCTTCCGCATCGAAGGGCCAGCCCAACTCGACGCCGCGATCGGCGTCGCGCAGCACCGGCACGCGCGCGCCGTAGCGCGCTTCCAATTCCGCATCGCCGTCGATCCACACGCTCTCGAACTCCGGCGTCCGTGCGCTGGCAAGCACATCCAGCGCGGCATCGCACAATGGGCAGTCGTCGCGCTGGTACAGCAGGTATCGCATGGTTGCTTCCACGATGGCGCGTGCGCACGGTCGGCATAGAATAGCGGCGTTGACGCTTCAAGATTCGCAATGACGATCGGAATCGGCATTGCGGCAATCAATGGGGTCTGCCCTCATCCGGCGCTGCGCGCCACCTTCTCCCGGAGGGAGAAGGCAAACCATTCCGGAGCCATCATGCCTGTTTCAACTTTTGATTTATTCAAGATCGGCATCGGCCCCTCGTCCTCGCACACGGTCGGGCCGATGCGCGCGGCCGCGCGCTTCGTCGGCCACCGGCTGGGCGAGCATGGCCTGCTGGAGCGCACCGCGCGCATCCGCGCCGAGGTGTTCGGCTCGCTCGCGCTCACCGGGCGCGGCCACGGCACCGACAAGGCGGTGCTGATGGGACTGGAAGGCCATTGGCCGGACGCCATCGACCCGGACATCATCCCTGCGGCGCTCGAACGCATCCGCGGCCAGAAGAAAATCCTGTTGCAGGGCAAGCACGAAATCGGCTTCGACGAGAAGCACGACCTGCTCATGAACAAGCGGCAGAAGCTGCCCTTCCACACCAACGGCATGCGTTTCACGGCCTTCGATTCCGACGGCAGGGAACTCGACACCCGCGACTATTACTCGGTCGGCGGCGGCTTCGTGGTCAATCAGGATGAAGCGGCGGCCGATCGCATCGTCGCCGACACCACGCCGTTGCCGTACCCGTTCGGCAACGGCGCGCAATTGCTCGAACAATGCGAACGCGGCGGTTTGTCGATCGCGCAGGTGATGCTCGCCAACGAGCAGGCCTGGCGCAGTCAGGACGAAGTGCACGCCGGGCTGCGCGCGATCTGGCGGGCGATGCAGGACTGCGTGGCGCGCGGCATGCGCAACGGCGGCACCCTGCCCGGCGGACTGCATGTGCCGCGACGCGCGCCGGTGCTGCAAGCCGAACTGGCGGCACGGCCCGAAGCTGCGCTGCGCGATCCGCTGACGGTGCTCGACTGGGTCAACCTGTACGCACTGGCGGTCAACGAGGAGAACGCCGCCGGCGGCCGCGTGGTCACCGCGCCCACCAACGGCGCGGCCGGCATCATTCCGGCGGTGATGCACTACTACGAGCGCTTCTGCGCCAGCGAAAAGGACGCCGCCGCGCGCGAAGCCGGATTGTTCGCCTTCCTGCTCACGGCTGCCGCGGTGGGCATCCTGTACAAGGAGAACGCATCGATCTCCGGTGCCGAGGTCGGCTGCCAGGGCGAGGTCGGCGTGGCCTGTTCGATGGCCGCCGCCGGCCTGACCGCCGCGCTCGGCGGCAGTCCCGGGCAGATCGAGAACGCCGCCGAGATCGGCATGGAGCACAACCTCGGCCTGACCTGCGACCCGATCGGCGGGCTGGTGCAGATCCCCTGCATCGAACGCAACGCGATGGGCTCGGTGAAGGCGATCAACGCCAGCCGCATGGCCCTGCGCGGCGACGGCAAGCACAAGGTGTCGCTGGACAAGGTCATCAAGACCATGCGCGACACCGGCCGCGATATGCAGGACAAGTACAAGGAGACCAGCCGCGGCGGGCTGGCGGTGAACGTGATCGAGTGCTGAATGGCGCGATTTGCCACGCTCGTCATATATGACTAGAATTCAAGTCAGATTTTGATGGGAGGCCCACCTTGAAAACCTGGCAAGTACAGGAAGCCAAGGCCCGCTTCAGCGAACTGCTGCGCGCCAGCACCGAGGAAGGCCCGCAACTGGTGAGCCATCACGGCAAACCGGCCGCGGTGGTGGTGCCGGTGGCGCAATGGCAGCGCATGCAGCAGGCGTCCGGCCGCAGTGCGAAGGAATGGCTGCTGGCCCCGGAAGCACGCGGCAAGCTTCAGATCCCGGCGCGCGGCTCCCTGACCAGCCGCAAGCCGCCGACGTTCGCCTGACCTGCGCGGCGCATGTTCCTGCTGGATACCAACGTCGTCTCCGAACTGCGCAGGAACAAGCCGCACGGCGCGGTGCTGGCGTGGTACCAGCAGGCACCCGAGCACGGCCTGTACCTGTCGGCGGTGACACTCGGCGAGATCCAGAAAGGCATCGAACTCACCCGCGCACTGGACGCTGCCAAGGCCTCGGAAATCCAGACGTGGCTGGATGGCTTGGCGTGCAACTTCCCGATCCTGCCGGCCGATACCGCGGTGTTCCGGCAATGGGCGCGGCTGATGCACGGCCGCTCCGACCACCATCTCGAAGACGCGCTGATAGCGGCCACCGCGCTGGCGCACGGGCTCACCGTCGTCACCCGCAACGTGCGCGACTTCAAGCCCTTCGGCGTGGCGGTGTTCGACCCGTTCCGGTTCGGGCGCTGACGATTCAACCCCGCCGCCGATCCGACCATCACGCTTCGACCACCACCCGATGACACGCTGTCACGCGACGGCGACCCTCGGCTCAACGACGACTGTCCAACCATGAAACGCATCATCGCCACGACCCTTTGCCTCGCACTCGCCGCCTGCTCGCATATCCCGCTGGCCTCGCATATCCCGCTGGTGTCGAAGGCACCGGCGAGCGGCACGGTGGTCGGCGCGGTCGAGTACGACACCGCGCTGACGAAGTTCTCCACCGTCGCCGGCACCTATCACCAGGACATGTGCTCCAAGGCCAGCGGCGATGTCGCCGTGCACCTGAGCGACAAGGAGATGAAGAAAATCCTCGCACTGGCCGACAAGAGCGGGTTCTATTCGTTGCCCGCGGACATGACCCTGAACTGGCCCGACCCACCCGGGCGGCCACCGCATTGCGGGAGTTTCCGCCTGCACATCGCCGCCGGGCAGCGCAGCAACGAGGTGCGCTGGGACTGCGGCGCGGATCAATCGAACACGCCACCGGCGCAGGTCGCGCCGCTGGTGTCCCTCATCCAGCACACCCTGCGCTCGCGCAAGGAGATTCGCGAGCTGCCGTGGTCGAGTTGCCCGGTGCCTTGAAGCGATGCCTCAGCCGCGCGCGATCCGCAGCACGTCGTCGAGCAAGGCCGCCGCCGTGACCTGCGCGCCAGCGCCGGGGCCCTGGATGACCAGCGGCTGGTTCGGATAGCGATCCGAGCCGATCGCCACGCGGTTGTCGGTGCCGGCGCCGCCGGCCAGCGGATGATCCGATGGCAATGATTCCAGCCCCACGCGCGCGCGCGCCACGCCGTCGCCGTCGCGCTCCAGCCGGGCGATGAAACGCAGTTTCTCGCCGCGCTTGTACGCCTGCGCGTAGCGTTCGCGCAGCGGCGCATCCAGATCCGACAGGCGCGCGTCCACGGCAGCGCGATCGGCATCGCGCAGCGACGGCGGCACCAGCGAGTCCACCATGACCGCGTCGGACTCCAACTCGAAACCCGCGGCACGCGCGAGGATCAGCAGCTTGCGGCGGACATCCTCGCCGGACAGATCCTCGCGCGGATCGGGCTCGGTGTAACCGACCTCGCGAGCCTGCCGCACCAGGGCGCTGAACGGGCGCATGCCATCGTAATGATTGAACAGCCACGCCAGCGAACCGGACAGCACGCCGGCGATGGCGTGGATGCGATCGCCGCCGGCACGCAGCTCGCGCAAGGATCGCAGCAAGGGCAGGCCGGCACCGACCGTGGCCGAATCGCCATAGTGCGCATTGCCCTGTTTGCATGCCGTGCGGATCGCCCGCCAGCGCGCCAGCGAGGCACCCTGCCCGAGCTTGCAGGCGGTGACGACGTGGATGCCTTGCGCCAGCCAGTGGGCATGCTGATCGGCAACCGCATCGCTGGCGGTGGCGTCGATCAGGATGCGCGGGCCGTGGATGCCGAGGGCTTGGGTTGCCGCATAGAAACCTTCCCCATCCGGAAAGGACGCCTGCCAACGGCAGCTTGAACGTTCATTGTGCTCAAACCCATCGCAGCAATCATCAGGGATCCCCGCCCCCGCCTGCGGGGGAGGGACAGGGTGGGGGGAGATGCCATCAGGGGCTCGGGTCGTTGGCTGTGAGCATTCACCCCCATCCCAACCTTCCCCCGCAAGCGGGGGAAGGGGTTCAACCCCGGAATTCCGGAAGCGTGGTTGTTGTACAGAATGCCGCGAAGCGCCGGGCGGGGGAGCGCACTTATCGGCATCGAGAAGTTTCGCCAACTGCCGCTCCCTTCCCTCATCCGCCCTGCGGGCACCTTCTCCCGGAGGGAGAAGGATGGGCATGTCAGCCACATCATGGGCTTGAAATTTCTCGATCTTGGACGCCCTTCCCTCATCCGCCGCTGTGCGGCACCTACTCCCGGATGGAGAAGGGAGAAAGCAAGTCGTCGAATTGGCCACATGCACCAGTTGCAGGCGCTGGGTGAGCGGCGAGCCGGCCAGGCCCTGCAAGCGCTGCAACAGGGCCGTGCCGACCGTGCCCACGCCGAGCAGGGCGATGCGGACAGGAGCACGGGATGGCGCGATGTACGCAAATGCGGCGGCATCGGCGCTGGGTGCATCGACATCGGGCGCATGGGAGGCATTGATCCCATCACCCCGTGCCTGCGCCGATGTTCGCGCCGGCGCATCCGCCACGACGCCCGCGGCGGCCACGCACCCGCCTAGCTCCACCACGGCCGCGGTCAACACGACACCCGCTCGCAGGCAGGGCTCGCCGCTGGCGAACTCGATGTTGGCGCCCGCGTCGCTGGCGCAGCCGTAGCTTGTGCAGCCGTTGCTGGCTCATTCGTCGTGGGTGCGATCCTCGTCGATGCCGCCACCGCCGCCTGCGCCCGCGCGAGTGCTGCCTCGATGTCGGCGCTGAGGTCGTCGATGTGCTCGATGCCCACCGACAGCCGCAGCAGGCCATCGGCGATGCCGGCCACCGCGCGTGCCTGCGCGGACATCGCCGCATGCGTCATCGTCGCCGGGTGCGCGATCAGGCTCTCCACGCCGCCCAGCGACTCGGCCAGGGTGAAGTGCTGCAAGCCATCGAGGAAGGCGCGTACCGCCGGCACGCCGCCTTGCAGTTCCACGCTCAGCATCGCGCCGTAACCGTATTGCTGGCGGGTGGCCAGCGCATGCCCGGGGTGCGTCAGCAGGCCCGGATAATGCACCGCCGCGACCGCCGGATGCGCCGCCAGCACATCGGCGAGCGCGGTGGCGTTTTCCTGATGCACGCGCAGGCGCGCATCCAGCGTGCGCAGCCCGCGCAGGGTGAGGAAGCTGTCGAACGGGCTGCCGGTCAGCCCCAGCGCATTGGCCCACCACGTCAGCGTGCTCGCCAGTTCCGCATCGCGGGCGAGCACCGCGCCGCCGACCACGTCGGAATGGCCGTTGATGTATTTCGTGGTCGAATGCAGGACGAGGTCGGCACCCAGTTCCAGCGGGCGTTGCAAGGCCGGCGACAGGAAGGTGTTGTCGGCCAGCACCAGCGCGCCGGCGGCATGCGCTGCCTGTGCCACCGCGCGGATGTCGGTGATGCGCAGCAGCGGGTTGCTCGGGGTTTCGATCCACAGCAGTTTCGTCGGTTCGCGCAAGGCGTGTTCCAGCGCAAGCGGATCGGTGAGATCGACGGTGACGAGTTCGAAATGCTGCTTGCGCGCCAGCGCATCGAACAACCGCCAGCAGCCGCCGTAGCAGTCGTGCGGGACGATCACGCGGTCGCCCGGCGACAACAGGGCGTTGAGCACCAGCGTGCAGGCGCCCATGCCGGTCGCGGTGACGACGGCGCCGGCGCCGCCTTCGAGTTCGGCCAGCGCCTGCGCGAGCAGGTCGCGGGTGGGGTTGCCGCTGCGGGTGTAGTCGTAGCGGCGCTTGCGCTCGAAACCCTCGAAGCTGAAGTTGCTGGAGAGCACGATCGGCGGCGTGACCGCGCCGTAGGCGCTGTCGGTGTCGATGCCGCTGCGCACGGCCAGGGTGGCGGCACAGGGGCGGGCGCTCATGCCGCACCTCCACCGATGCCGGCGCAGGCATCGCGCAGGATCACGTCGAAGGCCGCATGCTCCTTGAGGAAGGCGTCGTGCCCGTACACCGAACGCAACACCTGCACCCGTGCCGGCGCGCGCACCGCTTCGGCGAGCGCGTACAAGTCTTCCGGCGGGGCCAGCCGATCGCCCTCGACGCCCACCAGCGCGAGCGGCGTGGCGATCGCATCCGGATCCACGCGGTGCAGGTCGATGGATTCGGACAACCGCAGGAACGCGGTCGGCGACCAGCGCTGCGCGTAGCGTGCGCCTTGCACGGCGAGGTAATCCTCGGCGGCGCAACGCGCACGCGCGCCTTCGAGCACCGCCGGCGCGTCGAAGCGCTGGGCGAATTCCTCGGGTGTGCGATAGGTCAGCATGGCCAGTTGGCGGGCGATGGACACCCCGAGTTCATCGGCGCACTGCAACTGCCCCAGCGCGACCACCTGCCGTTGCAAGGCGCGCAGGGCGCTCGCATAAGGGTGCGGGCGATGCGCGCCGGCGATCGCCACGACGCGGCGCACGCGCTGCGGGTGGCGGGCGGCGAACTGCAAGCCGACCTGCGCGCCATACGAGCAACCAATGAAAGCTTCGATGCAATCGATACCCAGATGCTCGAGCACCGCGGCGATGGCGTCGGCCTGGTCGGCGGTGTCCAGCGGTACGTCGAGGTTCCCGTCACCGCCGAGCCAGTCGATCGAGACGATCTGCACGCGGCACGGATCCAGCGCGCGGCCCTCGCCCACCTGCGCCTGCCACCAGCCGGACGGCTCGCCGGGCAGGATGCCGGCCACGCGGCGATCGGCGGAGATGCCGCCGGCCACCACCAGCACCGGCAAGTGGCGGTCGCCCAGACGCTGCCATGCCACATCGACCACGCGCGCGCCGGCATGCCGCAGGCGCATGCAACGGGTCAGCTCGCCACGTTCGGCAGCCAGCGGCAGGGCGTCGTCGTACGGGACATCGGCCACGGCGCCCGCAACGGGCGCCACGCAGGCATCGGGATAAGCGAGGGTCGAGGCGAAACTCATGGCGGGTCTCCTGGGGTTGGACAACCCGGCGAGACCTGCGGCGGACGGAAAGCGATGCCGCCCTCGCGCGCATCGCGAAGACGACCCATCTTCCGGTGGACGCGAACGTCCCCGCAGGATTTGGCACCGCCCGACGCTTGCGCGTCGCGGTTGCCCCGGCTTCCAAGGGCCTGTCCCTCAGCCGGTCTCGATGGGATTGCGGGGAGGAGCTTGCCGGAGCGGATCACGCTTGTCAATCGCTTTATCCGCATGAAGCGATATATATGCCGAATCGTCATGAGGGCGCGTCCGGGCTGCCGTCGATGACCGGAAGGCGTATTGCATGAACGCGCGCGGGCGCTAGACTGGCCCCGACCGCCGGGGAGACGTCGATGCACCGACGCAGTGGACGAGGACGGACGCCGGCATGGAGCGCCGCACTGCTCGCGCTCGTCTTCGCCCTGCTGGCGCTGCCCGCGGCGTGGGCGCTCGACCCCACCAAGCCGTTCGAGCAGTACGTCGCCCAGCATTGGTCGATCCAGGATGGCCTGCCGCAGATCAGCGTGATGGCCATCACCCAGGATGCCGAAGGCTATCTGTGGGTGGGCACGCAGGATGGGCTGGCGCGTTTCGACGGCGTGCATTTCGCCACGTACACGCCCGATTCCGAACCGGCGTTGCCGGGCATCTGGATCCGCGCCTTGTTGACCGACCCCGAGGGCCGCGTGTGGATCGGCAGCTACAAGGGTTTGGCGATGTACGCGAGCGGCCGGTTCACCACCTATCGCCTGCCCGGCGCCGCCGCACGCCGCGAGCTGGACGTGTACGCCATCGCCACCGACGCCAGGGGCGCGGTGTACGCGGCCACCGACCAGGGCGTGTTGCGTGTCGCCGGCGACGGCCTCGTGCGCACGTCCATCGCCCTCGCGCCGGCGCTCTCGATGCTGATCCGCAACGACGGCGAATGGATCGGCGGCAAGGGTACGGTCCTGCACGTGCACGGCGCCAAGACCGAGAACCTGCCGCTGCCCGGCGATGCCGCCAACATCGCCGTCACCCGCCTCGTGGACGCGCAAGGCCGGTTGTGGGCGGGCACCTCGCAGGGCCTGTATTACCTGCAGGGCGGCGCGTGGGTCAAACTCGACGACCCCCGGCTGGACAACTCGCCGATCGGAGCCCTGTACGACGATCGCGACCGCAACCTGTGGGTCGGCACGAATGCGGCGCTGGTGCGCATCCGCGACGGCCTCGTGGTCGAAACCTACGCCGGCAACCCGCGCGACAACTACCGCAACGTCATCAGCGCCTACGAGGACCGCGAGGGCGACCTGTGGCTGGGCAGCCAGGTCGAGGGCGTGATCCGCGTATGGAACGGCTGGACGCGGCGCTACAGCACCGCCTACGGGCTCAACGACCCGGTGGTGTGGTCGCTTTCGCGCGGGCCGGACGGCACCGTCTGGGTGGGTACCAGCAACGGCTTGAGCGTGCTCGACCACGGCCGCTTCCGCACCGTGCTGGAAGGCTCCCGCCTGCCGCACCCGCATGCCTACAACCTGCTGGCCGAGCGCGACCAGGTGTGGATCGGCACCCGCCACGGGCTGGCGATCCTGCACGCGGACGGCAGTCTGGAAACCTCGCAACTGTTCGCGCCGATGGCCGGCGCGCAGATCAACGGCATCGTCCGCGGTCCCGATGGCGCGCTGTGGTTCCCGACCACCGACGGCCTGTTCCGCCTCGAGCACGAAGGCCAGCCCGATGCCCGCCTGCACCGCTACGGCCCCGCCGACGGCTTGGGCGACCCGCGCGTGCGCGCCCTGCTCTGGCAGCGCGACGGCCGCCTGCTCGCCGGCACGCAGGCGGGCCTGTACGCCATGCAGAGCGAGCGCTTCGTCCCGGTCGGCCTGGATGCCGGCATGCCAGCCGGACTGGACATCACTTCTCTCTACCAGTTTCCCGACGGCACACTCGCGGTCGGCACCATGTCCGAACAGATGTACGTGCTCGGGAACGGCCGATGGCTGTCGCTGGGGCCGGATCAAGGCCTGCCGCACAACGCCACGTTCTTCATGACCGTCGACGACCGCGGTTACCTGTGGATCGCCGGCATCCGCGGCATCGAGCGCGTGCCGGTGGCCGACGTGCTCGCCGTCGCCCACGGCCGCGCCAGCCACGTGCGCGGCGAGATGATCCTCAACGAGCGCGGCGACCGCGATGCCGGCCAGCAGGGTTATTGCTGCAACGGCGCCGGCATGTCCAAGGGCTATATCGAGGACGGGCACGTGTTGTGGCTGCCCTCGCGCGACGGCGTGGTCGCGCTGGACACCCACGGCATCGTCAAGAATCCGGTGCCGCCGATTCCGGTGATCGAGCGGGTGGACACCCACGACGGTTCGTTCACCCCGGCCACCCTGCCGGCCGTGCTCGACGCCAACCTGCGCGACCTCGGCTTCGAGTTCACCGCACCCAGCTTCCAGGATCCGCACAGCGTGCAGATCCGCTACCGGCTGCTTGGCTACGATACCGAATGGCACGACTTCACCGAAACCGGCCAGCGCCGCGCCAACTACACCAACCTGCCGCCGCGCGATTACGTCTTCGAGGTGATGGCCGCCAACAATGCCGGCCTGTGGAATCCCGCCCCGGCCAGACTGTCCTTCGCGATCCGCCCGCACTTCCACGAGACCCGCCTGTTCGACGGCTTGATCGCCTTGCTCCTGCTTTCCATCGTCTACGGCGGCTACCTCCACCAGCGGCAGAAACATGAAACGCAACGGCTGGCGCTGGAGCGCATGGTGGTCGAGCGCACCGAGCAATTGAACGTGTCCAATGCGCGACTGGAGAACGCCAGCCAGTCCGACCCGGCGACCGGCCTGCGCAACCGCCGCTACCTCGCCAATCAAATCCCCGCCGATCTGGCGTTCTACGACCGCGAGCAGCAGCGCGACGGCAAACTCGACCAGGCGATGGCGTTCGTGCTGGTGAAGCTGATGCGGCGCGACCGCGGGGCGGCCGGCACGCCATCGCCGCCCATCGGCGATCGCGCCGTGCAGCAATTCGCGCAGGTACTCGGCGCGCTGGTGCGCGCCGGCGATTACATCGTGCGCTGGGATCAGGCGGAGATCCTGCTGATCCTGCGCCCGATGGGCAATCGCCACATCGCCGGGATCGGCGAACGCATCCTCGCGGCGGTTCGCAGCCACGCCTTCGACGGCGACGGCAGCACCCCGCTGGCGCTGGGCTGCGCGGTCGGCATCGCCGAATACCCGCTCTACCGCGACGCCCTGCGGCGACCGGGCTGGGAGCAGGTGATCGGCCTTGCGCGCGCGGCGATGCGCTGGGCGGCAGGACAGGCAGGCGATGCCTGGGTCGCGTTCCGCCCCGCCCTGCGCTCGGATCTGGGCAACCTCGTGAGCGAACTGGGCGACGACCCGCAGCCCTTGATCGACAGCGGCCGTCTGCAGGTGCTGACCGCGCGCCCCGCGGCGGATGGTGACGCCAGCCTGCCGCAGGGTTAATCTGCCCCCGTGAGCAACGCCAACAAACCCGTTGCAACGTTTCTTGCGCTGGTGGGGCTGTACTTGGCCTGCACCGCGTACGCGACCCATTTTGCTCGCGCATCCGCAGGCTACGCCCTGTTCTGGCCGGCCGCCGGCCTGGTCTATGCGGCGGTCATCCGCTACGGGCTGCGCTGGGTGCTGGTGATCCCGGTGGGAGCGGTGCTCGACCATCTGCTGCGCGAGCGCATGCCGTGGTCGTATCTGGCCATCTCCACCCTCGGCGACACCGTGTCCATCCTTGCCGGCGCATGGATCGCGCGGCGCGGGCGGGTGCCGGCCTACCCGGAATTCCGTTCCGCCTACCGCATGCTCGCCGGCGCCTGCGTCGCGGCGAGCATCAGCGCCGTGTTCGGCACGGCGGCCATGCTGGCAGCCGGCATGATCGCCCAACCGGCGATCCCCGATGCGCTGCTGCGCTGGTCGATGGGCGACCTGCTGGGCATCACCACGGTGGCGCCGGCGCTGATCCTGTTTTCCTACCGCAAGACCCAGTTGCCGTCGCTGGAACCGGCGCAGATCGCCGCCCGCAAGGACGAGCAGTCGCTGTGGAACATCGCCCTGCTGCTCAGCTTCGTGCTGATGGGCCTGGGCGCGAGCGAGGGCGGACGCTATCCGCTGGGCCTGTCCAGCCTGCCGCTGGCGGTGATGGTGTGGAGCGCATTGCGTTTCGAACCCTTGCGCACGGCGGTGGGCGTGCTGCTGACGGTGATGATGATCGGCAGTTTCACCGGCATGGGCATGAAGGGCTTCGAGCCGTCCACGCGCACCCTGGATTACGCCATGCTGCTGTCCTATCTGTGCGTCCTGGCGGTGCTGCCGGTCACCCTGTCGCTGGTGGTCAACGAAAGCCGCATCACCACCCGCAAGCTGCTGCGGCGGGCCACGATCGACCCGCTGAGCGGGCTGCCCAATCGCCCTGCGTTCGAGGCCACCGTGCGCCGGGCGCTGGCCAACCCGGCCACGCCGCCGCTGGCGCTGTGCTATTTCGACCTGGACAACATCAAGCTGGTCAACGACACCGCCAGCCATGCCGCCGGCGATGCGCTGATCGTGGGCATCGCCGGCCTGTTCGGCGCCAGCCTGCAGGAGGGCGATGCGCTGGCGCATTTCGGCGGCGACGAATTCGCCCTGCTGCTGCACAACGTCAGCCCGACCATCTCGCGCGACCGCACGCAGGCGCTGGTGCGCGCGATCGAGGCGTACCGCTGCAACTGGGAAGGGCGCATGCTGCACACCACGGTCAGCGCCGGGGTGGTGCCCTTCCGCGCCGGCGAGGCGGAATTCGCCGGCTTGCTGTCGCAGGCCGACGCCGCCTGCTACACCGCCAAGGAGCAGGGCGGCAACCGGGTGTGTCTGGCCGGCGCGATGCCCGGCGACGTGCTCGATCGCACCGTGGCGATGCGCTGGGCGGTGCGCATCCGCGAGGCCATCGATCGCCGTGCTTTCAGCCTGTACGCGCAATCGATGCTACCCCTGCACGCGGGGCTGGACACCGGGCGGCACTTCGAAATCCTGCTGCGCATGCACGACGGCGACAGCGGCAGACACCTGACCCCCGACCACTTCATGCCCGCCGCCGAGCGCTTCCGCCTCGGCGTTTCCATCGACCGCATGGTCGTGGACATGACGCTGGACTGGCTGGAGTCGCACCCCGCCGAGGCGGCCGGCGTCACCACCTGCGCGATCAACCTCGGCGGCGAGGCGCTGGTGGACGAACCGTTCATCGGCTTCGTGCTCGAGCGCCTCGGCCGCAGCAGCTTCCCGGCCTCCCGCATCTGCCTGGAAATCACCGAGACCAGCGCGGTGCGCGACCTCGGGCGTGCGCAACGCTTCATCGACCAGTTGCGCGGCATCGGCTGCCGCTTCTCGCTCGACGACTTCGGCACCGGCTTCTGCTCGTTCAGCTACCTGCGCTCGCTGGACGTGGACTACTTCAAGATCGACGGCAGTTTCGTGCGCGAGATGCACAGCTCGCCGCTGTCGGCCGCGGTGGTGCGCTCGATCACCCAGATCGCCCACGTGCTGCACAAGCAGACCATCGCCGAGCACTCCGAGAGCGAAACCCTGATCCGCGCCCTGACCGAGCTGGGCGTGGACTTCAGCCAGGGCTATGCGATCGACCGGCCGCAGCCGCTGGCCGAGTATTTCGCCAGACCGCTGGTGGTGCCGCGCTTCGATGTGCTGGCGGTCGATCGCCTGCGCGCGTGAGATCGCAACGGCCCCGTCTCGGGCGTGGGCTATAATTCACGGATCCCGCATCAGACTTTTGCGCGAATCCCGCGCCCGCCCGCATGTCCGACCACCTGCGCGAAACCCTGCGCCGACGCACCTTCGCGATCGTCTCCCATCCCGACGCCGGCAAGACCACCCTGACCGAGAAGCTGCTGCTGTTCGGCGGGGCGATCCAGATGGCCGGCAGCGTGAAATCGCGCAAGGCCGCGCGCCACGCCACCTCCGACTGGATGGCGCTGGAGAAGGAACGCGGCATCTCGGTCACCTCCTCGGTGATGCAGTTCCCCTACGAGGGGCGCATCGTCAACCTGCTCGACACCCCCGGCCACGCGGACTTCTCCGAGGACACCTACCGCGTGCTCACCGCGGTGGACTCGGCGCTGATGGTGATCGACTGCGCCAAGGGCGTGGAGGAGCGCACG
This sequence comes from Pseudomonadota bacterium, assembly GCA_018242445.1. GTDB lineage: Bacteria > Pseudomonadota > Gammaproteobacteria > Xanthomonadales > Xanthomonadaceae > SZAS-103. Next base: position 23,433 of record JAFEBW010000060.1, read on the forward strand.
ATCAAGCTGATGGAGGTGTGCCGCCTGCGCGACACGCCGATCATGAGCTTCATCAACAAGCTCGACCGCGAGGGCAAGAACCCCGTCGATCTGCTCGACGAGGTGGAATCGGTGCTCGGCATCGCCTGCGCGCCGGTGACCTGGCCGATCGGCATGGGTTCGCGCCTGAAGGGCGTGGTGCACCTGCTGACCGGCGAGGTGCACCTGTACGAACCCGGACGCAACTTCACCCGCCAGGATTCGACCATCTTCGCCAGCCTCGACGACCCCGCGCTGGTCGCGCGCATCGGCGCGGACATGCTGCGCGAGGTGCGCGAGGAACTCGAGCTCGTACAGGGCGCATCGCATCCCTTCGATGCGGAAAAATATCTGGCCGGCGAACAGACCCCGGTGTTTTTCGGTTCGGCGGTCAACAACTTCGGCGTGCAACTGCTGCTGGATTTCTTCGTCGAACACGCGCCCTCGCCCGCACCGCGCGCCACCACCACGCGCGTGGTGAAACCGGATGAAGAGACGTTCAGTGGATTCGTGTTCAAGATCCAGGCCAACATGGACCCGATGCACCGCGACCGCGTGGCCTTCCTGCGCGTGTGTTCGGGACGTTACAGCGGCGGCATGAAGGCCTTCCACGCGCGCGCCGGCAAAGAGGTCAAGCTCGCCAACGCGCTGACCTTCATGGCATCCGACCGCGAGATCGTCGATACCGCCTACCCGGGCGACGTGATCGGCCTGCACAACCACGGCACCATCTCGATCGGCGACACCTTCAGCGCCGGCGAAGCCCTGGCTTTCACCGGCATCCCCAACTTCGCGCCGGAGCTGTTCCGCCGCGCGCGCCTGCGCGACCCGCTCAAGCTCAAGCAGTTGCAGAAGGGGTTGGCGCAGTTGTCCGAGGAAGGCGCGACGCAGTTCTTCCGCCCGCTGATGAGCAACGACCTGATCCTCGGCGCGGTGGGCACCTTGCAGTTCGACGTGGTCGCATACCGCTTGCAGGACGAGTACGGCGTGGACGCCAGCTTCGAGCCGGTCGGGGTGGCCACGGCGCGCTGGGTGGGCTGCGAGGATGCGAAAAAATTCGAGGAGTTCCGCGAGAAGAACGCCCAGCACCTGGGCCTCGATGCCGCCGGCCACCTCGTCTACCTCGCGCCCACGCGGGTGAACCTGCAACTGGCGATGGAGCGTGCTCCTGACGTGCGCTTCGCCGCCACCCGCGAACACGCGCACGCGCAGGAGGCGTAAGGGCACCGGATCGGTGGCCGATGCTGGATGGGTGCCAACGAAGGCGTGAACATCGCTCCCAATGGATCTCCTCCCTCGCCTGCGGGGGAGGGAAAAGCATGACGTGTCCAGATATTCGAGCGTGCCGTCCGGCACGGGACAAGCAATCTCCACCGACGTGCACAATGGCGCAGCCGTTTTCGTCGGAGTCGTCGATGTTCGCACCCAACTGGCAAGTCGCCTACACCACGCCCGCCGATGCGCCGCGCTGGAAGCGCTGGATGCTGTATTCGCCTGGCGCGCGCTTGCTGTATTTCACCGCCGTGGCGATCGCCTTGCAGTTCGGCTTGCCCATGCTGCTCGGCTCGACGAAGAGTGCGCCGTCGATCGCACGTGCCGCCCTAGGGCTACAGTTCGAGATCGCCCCCGCCTTGCTGGCCTATCTGTTCGTGGTGCGCCTGATCGAGCGCCGCTATCCGGCCGAACTGGCACCCGAAGCATTGCCGCACAACGCCTTGCTCGGATTGGGTGCCGGCACGGCCTTGTTCAGTACCGTGGTGCTGGTGCTGTGGCTGGCGGGCAGCTACCACCTGATCGGCAGCAACGACCACCCCGACTGGCTGCCGCAACTGGCGGTGGTCGGCATCGGCGCCGGCATCGGCGAAGAGATCATGTTCCGCGGCGCGCTGTTCCGCATGGTCGAGGAAGGCCTGGGAACGTGGGCCGCGCTGGCGATCTCGGCGGCGGTGTTCGGCGCCCTGCACCTGGGCAATCCGCACGCGACGTGGTGGGCGGGCGCGGCCATCGCCATCGAGGCCGGTCTGCTGCTGGGCATGCTCTACCACCTCACCCGCTCGCTGTGGGCCTGCGCCGGCCTGCACGCGGCATGGAACATCTCGCAGGGCCTGGTGTACGGCATCCCGGTTTCGGGCACCCACGCCGACGGCTTCCTCGTCTCCACCCGCAGCGGGCCGGACTGGCTCAGCGGCGGTGCGTTCGGTGCCGAGGCTTCGGTAGTCGCGCTGACGCTGTGCCTGCTGTGCACCCTCGCGATGGTCGTCGTCGCGGTGCGGCGGGGCACGATCGTGCCGCCGTCGTGGAAACGCAAGCCGGCGGCGGCAGCCGACCCGTGGGAACGGATGGATCGCATCCGTTGACGCCATCGGCGTCGACCGACGCAGGACCATGGCGTCGTTGCGGCTTCCCGTCGTCGCCACTCACGGCATGGAAGCCGTCACCGCATCGTCCACGCTGTAGTGGCCCAGCGCGACCGGCGGCAACTGCTCGATTTCGGCGCGTTGCAACGCGTCGCGCGCAGCGTCCTTCAAGCGCGCCAGCCGCAGCGCGATACCGCGGCCATCCAGCCATGCGGCGAATTCGGCCAGCGCCTCCAGCGTGGTGCTGTCCAGGTCGGGCGATTCCTCGAGGCTGAGCACCACCGCGCGCAGGCCGGTGCGCTCGCTCGTGCGCGTGCGCGCCAACGCGAAGATCGCCTCGGCATTGGCAAAGAACAGCGGCACCTCCGGGCGCAGCACGAGGACGCCCGGCGGCTGCAAGGTGTCCGGATGTGAGACATCGACGAAATCATGCCCGCCATCGAGCCGGCCGAGCACGCTCAGCCGCGGCGTGGCCAACTGCCGCAGCAGCAGCACGAGGCTCAACCCGATCGCCAGCAGCAGGCCGTGCAGGATGCCCATCGCCAGCACCGCGACCACCGCCGCCAGCGCCAGCAGGCGGTCGCGGTGCCAGCGCAGGTAGGGCGCGAACGCCGACAGCCGCCACGACTTGCTCACCGCGTGGATCACGATCGCCGCCAGCACCGGCGACGGCAGGCGTTCGATCCAGCCCAGCAGCAACGCCAGCATCAGCAGCACGCAGATCGCCGACGACAATCCGGCCAGTCGCGACCTTGCCCCGGCCGCTTCGTTGGCCGCGGTCACCGAATAACCCGCGCCGACGGGGACCCCGTGCAGCAGTCCCGAGACGGTGTTGGCGATGCCCAGCGCGAACAGGTCGCGGTTGGCATCGACCGCGTCGCCATGGCGCAGCGCGAAGGTGCGGATCGATCCGTACGATTCGGCATACAGCACCAGCACCAGCGCCGCGCCGAGTTCGATGCTCGGCAGCCATTGGTCGCGCGTGGGCAGGCCCGGCCACGCCCACGTCGGCGTCAACTCGATCCGCCCGGTGACGGAGACCCCGTGCGCCACCAGCCACGGCGAGACCGCGATACCCAGCGCGATCACCAGCAGACCGCCCGGCACGCGGCGCAGGCGCTCGCTGGCGAACAGCAGCGCCAGCGCCGCCAGTCCGCAACTCAGCGACCACGGCTGCACCGCGTGCGCCGACCGCGCCAGTTGCCAAACCAGGCGCGGCACGAAGTCGCCATGCACCGCCGGCAGCCCGGCCAGGTGCGGCACCTGTCCGATCGCGATCACCCACGCCAGCCCGAACGCGAAGCCGCGCAGCACCGGCCGCGCCACGAATTGCGACAGCCCGCCCAGGCGCAAACCCGCCGCCAGCAGGAACAATACGCCGGTGATGACCACCATGGTCGCCGCGACCGCGGCGCGCGAAGCGCCGTCGAGGCTGGCCAGCGCCAGCGTGCCCGCGGCCAGCACCGCCGACGACGAGGACGTGGCCATGACGATGGCATATCGACTGCGGCCGATCAGCGCGTAACAGAGCAGGCCCGCCAGCAACCCGATCACCCCCGCCTGCGGCGGCACTTCGGCGATGCCCGCGTAAGCGATGGCTTCCAGCAGCAGCAGGCCGGAGATCGACAGCCCGGCGAGCAGGTCGGCGACGGGGTTGCGCGTCGCCGGCAGCGCAGCGGCCGCGGCCGTCGCCGTCACGCGATGGTGCCGGTCCAACCCGGCAAAAACGCCGCCTCGTGGCTGCGCGCCAGCAAGGTCGCTTCCTGCATCGTCTTGCCCGAGACCTCGCCGCCGCGCAGTTTCAAGCGCCGCCGGTAGAACTCGGCCCACATGAACTCCGCATACGGGATGGCATCCTTGGCGTAGCCGCCGGCCTCGCGCACGCGCGCCGCCAACGTGCGGAACGGATCGTCGACGAGCCGGTCCAGCGCCGCGGGGATGGCCTCGTAACCGATGCGCACGCCGTGCTGGTCGTAGGGGTGCGCCCAGCGGTTGAACTCCATCGTGCGCCAGAACATCTCCGGCTCCAGCCACGAAAAATCGCGCTGGATCATCACCGGCACCGCGTCCACGTCTTCTTCCGTCAACGCCAGGCCGAGGTGATGGTGATCGACGATGTACACGCCGCGCTTGGGGCCCAGCACGCCGGGGAACCAGTGCGAGGCCAGCAGCTGCCTGCGCTTCTTCTTGCCGAGACGCGACCACTGCTCGCGCTTGGCGCGCACCTCGGCCATGCCGACGGTGACCTGGGTGGGACGAAGTTTTTTCGGCGCGATCGACAGCAAGGGATGATGGGCTTGCACGGACTGCTCCGGGGGACACGAGGGCAGCAGCCTAGCAAACCCCGGTGAAGCGAAGCTTGTCCGCCCCCGCCGCGGAAGCCAGTCGAATCCCGTCAATACAAATCCACCGGATCCACGTCCAGCGACCAGCGCACCTTGCGCGCCGACGGGAGCGAGTACAGACGTTCGATCCATGCCTGCATTGCCGCCTGCAGCGCGGGGCGGTGGCGCGACGCGACATGCAGTTGCGCGCGCGCACGGCCGGCGCGGCGCGGCATCGGCGCGGGCAGCGGGCCGTGGATCGATACCGACGGGTCGGCCGACCCAAACGCATCGCGTGCCCGCGCGAGGAATTCATCCACCGCCGCCGCGCGTGCGGCTTCCGCGCGCAACAGCGCGAGGAAGCCGAATGGCGGCAACCCCGCCGCCTCGCGCTGCGCCAGTTCGAGCGCGGCGAAGGCGGGATAGCCGCCGGCCAGCAGCGTCGCCAGCAGCGGATGATCCGGGTGATGGGTCTGCAGCAGCACGCTGCCGGGCTTGCCGGCGCGACCGCCGCGTCCGGCCACCTGGATCAGCAACTGCGCGAGCTTTTCCGGCGCGCGGAAGTCGGCCGAGAACAGGCCCTCGTCGATCCCGACCACGCACACGAGGGTGAGATTGGGCAGGTCGTGGCCCTTGGCGAGCATCTGCGTGCCCACGAGGATGCCGGGGCGTTCGCCCAGCTCGGCGAGATGGCGTTCCAGCCCGTCGCGCAGGCGCGTCGTACCGCGATCCACGCGCAACAGCAGGGCATCGGGAAAGCGTTCGGCCAAGGCTTCTTCCACCCGTTCGGTGCCCTGCCCCTGCGGCACCAGCGCCAGCCCGCCGCAATCCGGGCAGGCCCGCGGTGCCGGGCGTCGTGCGCCGCAGTGATGGCACATCAGCGTGCGGCCGCCACCGTGCACGGTCATCGCGACCCCTTGCGTGGCGGCATCGCAGCGCGCACAGCGCGCGCTCCAGCCGCAGTCGTGGCACAGCAGCACCGGCGCGTAACCGCGGCGATTGCGGAACACCAGCGCCTGCTCGCCGCGCGCCAGCGTCGCGGCGATGGCGTCGAAGGCTTCCGGCGACAAGCCGCCGACGAGCGCGCGACCGCGCACGTCGTGCACGCGCACGCCCGGCGGTTGCGCCGCACCGGCACGCTGGCGCAGGCGCAGGTGCGCGTAGCGGCCGGCGAGCGCATGCTGCAGCGATTCCAGCGACGGCGTCGCGCTGCCCAGCAGCACCGGCACGCCCAGCGCCTTGCCGCGCAGCAGCGCCAGGTCGCGGGCGTGGTAGCGCACGCCCTCGTGCTGCTTGTAACTGGCGTCGTGCTCCTCGTCCACCACGATCAGGCCGGCCTCGGGCAAGGGCGTGAAAATCGCCGAGCGCGTGCCGACCAGCACCCTGCCCTCGCCGCGCCACATCGACGTCCACGCGCGCGCGCGTTCGCCATCGGACAAGCCCGAATGCAGGGCATGGATCGGCACGCCCAGGCGCGCCCGAAAGCGCCGCAACATCTGCGGCGTCAAGCCGATCTCGGGCACCAGCACCAGCGCTTGCCTGCCCCGCGCGAGGCAATCGGCGATGGCCTCCAGATACACCTCGGTCTTGCCCGATCCGGTGACGCCTTCCAGCAGCAGCGGCGCGAAACGATCGCGCGCGGCGAGCACCGCGGCGACCGCCTCGCGCTGCGAGGGATTGAGTTCGTGCGCCGACACGCCGCCGATTCCGGACATGCCGCCGGGCAAAGCCACCCGCTGCGCATAGCCGCGACGCTCCAGCGCGCGCGCGGCCGCGCGCCAGCCATCGCCCGCATCGGCAAGAATCGACTCATCGACGGCCGCGTGCGCGATGCGCTCGGCCAGCGCGCGCGTGCGCGTGTTGCGGCGAAGTCCGGCCAGCCCCGTTTGACCGGCCTCGGTGAGCAACCAGCCGTAGGCGCAGGTCTCCGGCAAGGGTTCGCCATCGCGCAACACGGCCGGCAACGCGGTGGCGATCACCTCGCCGAGCGGCGCGTGGTAGTAGCGCGCGCACCAGCGCAAGCTGGCCAGCAACTCGCCATGCAGCAGTGGCTCGCGATCGAGCACGGCAAACGCTCGTCGCAGCTCCGGCGCATCCTCGGCGGGCTCGCCGATGGCCTCGACATGACCGATGCGTTCGCCCTTGCCGAACGGCACCCGCACGCGGCAACCGACCCAGCCGGCATCGGGCCCGATACCTGCCGGCGGCAGGTAATCGAACAGGCGCGGCAAGGGCAGTGGCAGCGCGATGCGCCAGCAGGAGGATACGTTCGTCGAAGGCATGGGACGAGTGTAACAACGCATCCCGGACACACCGTTTTCCACCGCCGAAACCGTCATCGCGCGCGGTGACGGCGATTCATCGACTTACCCGAGCAAGCTGCAATCGCAGGCACAAAGTTCAGCCAACACCATGTAGCTGCTGAAAATTTTTCCTTATCCACACGAATTGTGGATAAATCTGTGGAATCGCCGCTCGCGCCGACTGCGCAGGCCAGCAAACAACGCCCCGCAGGCGGTTTGGCGGATTTTTAACCAACCAGATATATTCAATTAGAATCAATCAGTTGCATGAATACATCGAGCGCAACCCCGGCTTTCGGCGCACCTTTCCGCCGCATCCTCGCGGCAATCGGCGTGCTGTGCACAACGTCGAATCCGCAAAGCCTTTTGTTGCCTTGCTTTCGGGGCCACGCCCCCGCTGTCAAGCTTTTTTTTCAGGGCGCATTTTGCGGGATTCTTGATCGCCCCCACTCCCGCGACGGCACCCGCAGAGGGGGTCGAAGCCGCTAAAATCCGTTCGACGCGGGCGCTCATCGCCCGCCCCTTCCCGGACTGCCCTCCCATGCAGGCATGAACGCCCGCCTCTCCGATTCGACGCGCCCGGATGCCGAGGCCTTGCTGTTCGTGCGCGACATGGAGCGCCGCGGCCTGCAATTCGCCATGCACCAGTGCGGCCATGCCGGTCGCGCACGCAGCGCTGTGAGCCTTGCCGTCGCCGCGTTTCGCGAACATGCCGCCGCACACCAGCCGGACATGTGGCCGATGCTGTACTGGCGCACCCTGCTGTCGCATCCGTCCATGCGCGCGCGCCTTCCGCGCGACGAACGCAAACCCGCCTCGTTGCTCGACGCCGGCCCGCGGGCGACGCTGCTGCTGCATGGCGTGGCCGAAGTCGAACCGGAACTTGGCGCGCACGCGCTCGACGTGTCGCTGGAAGCGTATCGGCACGCATTGGCGCGCGCACTGAACGTGCTGAGCGCCCATGGCATCGATCCTGCCGCGTTGCGCATGCCGGCCGAACGGCCACGCGACGAAACCCGCCCCCAGCGCATCGAGCCGACCCGCATCGAGCCGCGCGCCAGCGCCCAAGCGCCAGCCATCGAACGTCTATCGACAACGCCTCCCGCATGGCTGCGGCCGGCACTGCTCGGCGCGCTGGCGTTGCTGATCGCCACCGGCATCGGCAGCTTCCTGTGGCCTGGGCTGTTCGGATTCGGCGGCGGGTCGTTCCAGGGTGTGCGCCCATTGCGCGAGCACCGCCCCGCCGACACCTTGAACCCGGCCGCACAGGCGATCGCCGGCGGCGATTTCGACGTGCTCAGCGATCCCCAACGCGCAACCGTTGACCGCGATCTTGGCCTGTACTCCTGGTACGCCGCGACCGGGGGGACCGAACCTGCACCGGCGCAACCCGCCGCGAACTTGCCGGAGACCAAGGAACCGGAAACCACCGCGCCGGATGCCGATACCGAGGGCAACGGAGGCGAGCATGCGCCGTAAGCACGCCATCGGCTGGCTCGTCGGCATCGCGCTGCTGGCGACGACCCTGCCGGCGATCGGCGGCACCGTCGCCTGGGGTTCGATCGACGCCCGCACGCAGGCCTTGCTGTCGCCGTGGCAAGGCGAATGGGACACGCTGGCCGATGCCGACCGCCAGCGCCTGCTCGCCAACGCGCGGCAATGGCTGGCCATGAGCGAGGCCGACCGCGCGGCGTTGCTGCAACGCCAAGCCCAGTGGAACGCACTGCCGCCCGCCGAACGCGCCCGCCGGCGCGCTCGCGACGATGCCTGGCGCCAGTTGCCGCCGGCCGAGCAAGCGCAAGTCCGCGCTGCGGCGACGCGCTTCGCCGCCCTGCCGGCTGCGCAACAAGCCGCCTTGCGTTCGCGCTTCGCCGCGCAGCCCGCCGACTGGCAGGCGTCGTGGCTGCTGGGGCCGTCGATCGGCGCATGGCTGGATCAAGCCGGAATGTGGTTCGCGTACGTTCCCGCCAGCGACCGCGACGCCACCTTGCGCATGCTGCAAGACCTCACGCCCGCTGCCCGCGAGCAGTTGTTCGTACTCTCGCGCCGCCTGCCGTCGTCGCGCCGCGAGCAGTTGCGCGCCGACCTGCTGCGCGCGCCGCCCGGCCAGCGCGCGGCGCTGATCGCCCGGCAATTGCAGTAAGGCCCGTCAGCGCGGCAGCGGTACCAGCACGCGCCGTTGCGCGCGCATGCCCTCGCCGAAGCGCGCCAAGCCATCCCCGCGCATGCGCGGCGCATGCTCGCGCAGATAGGCATCCAGCGCGCGCCGGTCGCGCAAGCGATAGCGCACGCAATACCCGCGTTCGCCGGGCGCGTCGTCGAGCACGCCTTCCACCACCGCATCCTCGAACCCCGGCAAGGCGAGCATCTGCTCGACGTGCTCGCGCAGCCACGCCAGATAGTCGGCGGCCAGCGCCTCGGCCACATGCACGGTCACTTCATAGATCACAGCCATACCAGTTTCACCATGAACGTGATCGCCGCACCGAAGGTGAGCAGGATGAAATACAAAAAGCCGATCGCGCAGAACTTGAGCGTGGTCACCAACCAGCCCTGCCCGTAAACGCGCTTCTGCATCAGCCACAGATACACTGGCATCCACAGCAGCAATGCGGTTTCCAGCATGTCCAGAACCGTGCGCGGCGTGCCCTGCGGCAAGGTCGCCGCGACATCGCCGGTCAACACGACCAGCAACAGCGCCAGGCACAGGAAGGCATGGCTGTGCAGGGCGACGATGAAGTGCTCCATGTACAGATGGCGCTTGAAGACATACGCGCACTTCAGCAGCAGGGCGAACAGCGGCAGCAGGACGAACAACGTGGACGGCACCGCGCTCAGCCAGGCATCGACGAGCAGGGTCGGATCCTTGCGGATGCGCACGAGGTTGCCGCGGGCCTGGATGGCCAGATGGTTGAGCCAGCGGTTCGCGAACGCCGGCAGGGAGCGGACCGCGATCGGATTCGTCTGCGGATCCCACGGCTTGCCGTCGCCGAAGGTCAGCGGGGCGGCATGCTCCGGTGGCGGCTTGCCAGCAGCCTGTGCAGCCTCGATCTCGGCGATGCGCTGATCGGCCTGGCGACGCAATTTGGCTTCGTCGCGGGCCACGTCCTGCGTCAAGGCCTGCGCCGGCGTCTTCGCGGCGACCTGCTGCGCCTGGCGCAAGCCATCGAGCGCGAGGTCGCGCTGGCGCACGACCTGCTCGACCGTGGTGGCGTTGGATATCGGGCCGTCGTCCAACTGCACGTAGCGGCGAGCGTCGCCCGTCCCGACACTCCACTGCGCGACGAGGAAGGCCAGCACGCTGAAGAAGAAGAACAGCCGCACCGGGCTGACGTAGCGCACCCGGCGACCGGCGAAATACTCGGTGGTGAGGTAGCCCGGACGCAGCATCAGCGGCGTGAGTGTGCGGGTGAGGCGGGTGTCGATCTGCAACACCGTGTCGGCCAGATCGCCCATGATGCTGGAGAAGTGCCGCACCAGCCCGTGGTCGGGCTGGCCGCAGCGGTAACAATGCGCGCCGAACAGCACCGCACCGCAGTTGCCGCAGTGCTCGCCGGTGGGCGTGGGCAGCGGATCGGCAGCCGCAGGCGCGGCCTCGGGCGTCGCCGCAGGCGCGGCATCGGGCAACGCGAGCGCTGGTTCCACCGATCCCGGATCGGAATGCATGCCGTCCCCATTCGCGGCTGATGACCTCACGTGCCGATCCATCCGTGGATCGCCCGCAGGCGGCTACTCGACAGCCTGCTAGGATGCACGGATTGTCGATGTTTTCCTTGCCGATGTCCCCTTCCGAAGGTCATGTCCGGCGCCTCCTGCGGGAGATGCGCACCACGGCGCTGCTCGCCCTGCCCCTGGTGCTCGGGCAGGTGTCGGCGGTGGCGATCAGCCTGATCGACACCATCCTTGCCGGCCACCACGGCGCGCGCACCCTCGCCGCCGTCGCGGTGGGCGGCGCGGTGTGGACGCTGGTGCTGCTGGTGTTGATCGGGGTGTTGATGGCGGTGCCGCCGTCGGTCGCGCAGTGCAACGGCAGCGGCCGCCGCGAGCGTATCGGGCCGATCTTTCGACAGGCGTTGTGGCTGGCACTGGTGCTGGGCGTGGGTTTGCTGATGCTGGCGCAGGCCGGCAGCGGATGGTTGCTGACGGCGATGAACGTCGGCTCGGAGGTGCGCCCGGAAGCGGAAGGCTTCGTGCACGCCATCGCCTGGGGCGCGCCGGCATTTGCCCTGTACGTCGCCTGCAGATCACTCAGCGAAGGGCTGGCGTGGACACTGCCGACGATGGCGTTCGGCGTGTTCGGCGTGGTCTTGCTGGCGCCGCTGGGCTACGGCCTGATGTTCGGTGCGTTCGGACTGCCGGCGCTGGGCGCGGTCGGGCTGGGGCTGGCCTCGGCGCTGGTGATGTGGGCGCAGTTGCTGGGCATCGTCGTCTACCTTGCACGTGCACCGCGCTTCGCCGACCTGCGCCTGTTCGGCCATGTCGAGCCGCCGCGCTGGGCACCGATCCGCGAGCTGCTGCGCATCGGCCTGCCGATGGGTTTCTCGGTGTTCATGGAAGGCAGCCTGTTCGTCGCCACCCTGCTGCTGATCGGCGGCATGGGCGCAACCCCGGTCGCCGCGCACCAGATCGCCATCAACGTCGCCAGCCTGTGTTTCATGGTGCCGCTGGGGGTGGCGATGGCGACCACGGTGCGGGTCGGACACGCCGCCGGAGCGAACGATCCGCGCGCGCTGCGCTGGGCTGCGGCGGGCGGCGCGGCGATCGTGTTGCTCACGCAGACGGCATCCGCGCTGCTGATGGTGTTCGGCCGCCACGCGATCGCGCGCATCTACACCGACGACCCGGCCATCGCCGCATTGGCCGCAACCTTGCTGCTGTACGCGGCGGCCTTCCAGTACCCCGACGGCATCCAGACGCTCGCCGCCGGCGCCCTGCGCGGCCTGAAGGACACGCGCGCGCCGATGTGGATCACCGCCTGCGCCTACTGGGCGCTGGGCATGCCGCTGGGCTGGTGGCTGGGTGTGCACCTGCGCGAAGGCGCGCCGGGCATGTGGTACGGGCTGATCCTCGGCCTGCTCGCGGCAGCGGCCTTGATGGCGGCGCGTTTCGCCCACATCGCCCGCCATGACCATCGGCTGATGGCCGTGGTGGCGCGATCGGCTACGATTCATTGATGTGAGAGAACACATGACCCTTACCTTTCCAGTGCAGTTCGCTTTAGCTCCTTCCCCCGCTTGCGGGGGAAGGCTGGGATAGGGGGATTTCATGGCTCGGCCAGCCCCAACCCCAACCCTCCCCGCAGGCGGGGGAGGGAGTCTAGTTGTGGGATCTTTCATCCTCGGGCGGTACATCACCATGCTCGTCAACGCCTAGCTCGGCGCCCACGCGTCGATGGTTTGCAAATCCGGAGTCCATAGATGTCCAGCACCCCACCCGTCACCCAGCCCAGCCTGCTCTATCGCTTCGTACGCGGTTGCTGGCGGCTGCTGGATTTCTCGCGCCGGCTGGCGATGAATCTGGTCTTTCTGCTCATCGTGTTCGCGGTACTGGCCGCGCTGCTCGCCGAACGCCCGGCGCTGCTCGACCGCACCGCGCTGGTGATCGCGCCGGATGCACGCCTGGTCGAGCAGTACAGCGTCGATCCGGGGGCGATGGCGCTGCAGCGCGCCTTCGGTCAGGGCGCGAAAGAAGTGCGCCTGCGCGACATCCTGCGCGCGCTGGCGGCGGCGAAGACCGACCAGCGCATCGAGCGCATCGTCATCCGCCCGGACTTGATCCAGGCCGGCGGCGGGCTGGCGCAATTGCGCGAGGTCGCGCGTGCGTTGCGTGAGGTGCGCGACTCCGGCAAGGAAGTCATCGCCTATGCCGACAACCTCGACCAGAAGAGCTATCTGCTGGCCGCGCAGGCCAACACCATCTACCTCAACCCGTATGGCAGCCTCATGATGCAGGGGCTGGGCAACTACCGCCTGTATTACCGCGAGGGTTTGCAGGACAAGCTCGGCGTGGACGTGCACCTATTCCGCGTGGGCGAATACAAATCGGCCGCCGAACCCTACATCCTCGACGCCGCCTCCGACGACGCCAAACAGGCCGACCTGTACTGGATGAACGACCTGTGGCAGCGCTACCTCGCCGACGTCGGCAAGGCGCGCGGCATCGACCCGGCCAAACTTTCCGCCGACATCGACAGCCTCGCCGCCGGCGTGCTGGCCGCGCATGGCGACATGGCGCAGTGGGCGCTGGACGAGCACCTCGTCGATGCGCTCAAGACCGAAGATCAGGTCGAGGCGATCCTCGAGAAGAAGGGCGTGGCCGATGCCAGGCAGCACAGCTTCCGGCAGGTCAGCCTCGATGATTACCTCGCGCGCATCGGTCCCACTTACACAGGTCAGTCCGGCAACACCATCGCCATCGTCGTCGCTTCCGGCGAGATCAGCAGCGGCATCCAGCCACCGGGTAAGATCGGCGGGCAATCCACCTCGGCACTGATCGAGCAGGCGCGCAACGACAAGCGCACCAAGGCGCTGGTGCTGCGGGTGGATTCACCCGGCGGCGAAGCGTTCCCGTCCGAACAGATCCGCCGGCAGATCGAGCTCACCCGCGACGCCGGCATCCCGGTGGTGGTGTCGATGGGCAATGTCGCCGCTTCGGGCGGCTACTGGATCTCGATGAATGCCAACCGCATCTATGCCGACCCTTCCACCATCACCGGCTCGATCGGCATCTATGGGCTGGTGATGAACGCCCCGCGCGTGCTCGACAAGCTCGGCATCCATTCCGACGGCGTGGGCACCACGCGCTGGGCGGGCGCGTTCGACGCCACCCGCCCGCTCGATCCGGCGGCCGCCGCGTTGATCCAGGCCGGCATCGAGCACGGCTACGCGCAGTTCATCGGCAACGTCGCCAGGGCGCGCGAACGCACGCCAGCGCAGATCGATCAAATCGCGCGCGGGCGCGTGTGGAGCGGCGCGCAGGCGAAGGATCGCGGCCTCGTGGACGATTTCGGCGGGCTACGCGATGCGATCGCCGGCGCGGCCGCACTGGCCCATCTGGGCAATGGCCGCTACCGGGTGCATTACGTGGAAAAACCGATGTCCGCCTTCGCCCGCCTGTTCTCCAATTTCGACGACAGCCAGAGCCGCGTGCACGCCTTGCTCGCCGCCAGCGGCATCGGCAGCCTGGTGTTGCCAGCGCAGGCGCAGGATCAGATCACGCAAACACTCGACTGGTTGCATGATCTGCGCGGCAAGCCCTACGGCATGCTCGCGCACTGCTTGTGCGGGTTGTAGATCGTTCTTGCGGCAGGCGTCACGGCGAGGCCGGCGACGCCGCACTCGCCGGACTGGCACCCTCGGCGGCATCGAGTTGGCGGTTTTGCGACTGGAAAGACTGCTCGACCGTGCCTTCCACGCCCTTGGCCTTGTCGAGCGGCTTCTGGATGGTGTCGCGCAGTTCGGTGTTCTGGCTGGTGGCCGGCGCCTGCGTGCGCGCATCGACCTGCGCGGATGCGGCTGGGGGCGGACTGGAGCCGCAGGCCGACAACACCAGCACCAACGCGATCGACAACGATGGAAGGGTGCGACGCGGCATGACGGTGTCTCCGATGCGTGATCGGCAGCTATGCTAGCGCACACGCGCACACGGGACGAACGATGAACAACCCTCGCTGGCGGCTGGATGGACAGGTGGCGCTGGTGACCGGCGCCAGTGCCGGCATCGGCCGCGCGGTGGCGCGCGAGCTGCTGGGCTTCGGCGCCGACGTGCTGCTGGTCGCCCGCGATGCCGACCATCTGGAAGCCGCACGCGCGGAGTGCGAGGACGAATTCCCCGAGCGCAGCGCCCGCGCCTTCGCCGGCGACCTGGCCGACGAGGAATCGCGCCGCGAATTGTTCGACTGGATCGAGGACCTCGACTGCGGCCTGTCCATCCTCGTCAACAACGCCGGCACCAACCAGCGCAAACCGACGATGGACTACGCCGACGCCGAATGGCGCGCGCTGTTCGAGTTGAACCTGTTCGGCGCTTTCGAGCTGTGCCGCTACGCCTATCCCATGCTGACCCGCCACGCCGCTTCGAGCATCGTCAACATCGGCTCCGTGTCCGGCGCCACCCACGTGCGCACCGGCGCGCCCTATGGCATGACCAAGGCCGCGCTGCACCAGTTGACCAAGAACCTCGCCTGCGAATGGGCCGCCGACGGCGTGCGCGTGAACGCGGTGGCGCCGTGGTACATCCGCACCCGCCGCACCTCGCCGGCGCTGGCCGACCCGGAGTACTACGACGAGGTGATCGAGCGCACCCCGCTCAAGCGCATCGGCGAACCGGAGGAAGTGGCCGCCGCCGTGGCCTTCCTGTGCCTGCCGGCGGCGAGCTACATCACCGGGGAGTGCATCGCGGTGGATGGCGGCTTCTTGCGTTATGGATTTTGACCGCGCGACCCCGACGGCGCGGACCGGGGTTGGATGCGCCCGCGCCAGCGGCGTCCGCGCGACGGCTGCCACCGACTCCCGGCCGTGCCCGTCAACCGCCGTGCAGCCGGATGCGCCTGTCCGCACGCCCCCTGTTGCGGCTCCGGGGCTCGCGCAGCGCAGTGCCGCATGAGACTCCTGCTCGCCGAGGACGACGCCATGATCGGCAGCGCCTTGCAGGCCCTGCTGGCGAAAGACGGGCATGCGGTCGATTGGGTGCGCGATGGCGCCGCCGCCGATGCGGCCTTGCGCGCCGACAGTTACGATCTGCTCATCCTCGACCTCGGCCTGCCGCGCATGGACGGGCTGGCCGTGCTGCGCACGCTGCGCGCGCGCAAGGACACCACCCCGGTCATCATCGCCACCGCGCGCGACGGCGTGCACGAGCGCGTCGCCGGGCTCGACGCCGGCGCCGACGACTATGTCGTCAAGCCCTACGACTACGACGAATTGTTGGCGCGGATCCGCGCGCAACTGCGCCGCGCGCATGGCGGCGGGCGCTCGACGTGGCGGCATGGCGAGGTCGAAATCGACCCATCCCGGCATCTGGCGATGCGCGCCGGCCGGGTGGTGGAGCTGACGGCGCGCGAGTGGGCGGTGCTGTTGCCGCTGGTGCTGCGCGCCGGCAGCGTGCTCTCGCGCGAGCAGATCGAGGACCGCCTGTGCGGCTGGGGCCACAGCCTGTCCAGCAACGCCGTCGAGGTCTACATCCACGGCATCCGCAAAAAGCTGGGCAGCGATTGCATCCAGAACATCCGCGGCCTGGGCTATCGGATGGCCGGGCCATGAAGCCGCACGCAAGGCAACGCGGGTCGCTGATCCGCAGGCTGGCGCTGCCGCTGGCGGGCATCGTGCTGGCGGCTGCCGCGCTCCAGATCGGCGTGGCCTATCGCTCGATGCTGCAGGAGACCAACGAGGTCTTCGATTACCAGCTCAAGCAGATGGCGCAGGCGCTGGCGCTCGGCGCGGCCGAGCCCGCGAGGGGCGGTTTCGATCGCGAAAGCGGCCAGGCGGATGCGCTCGACCTGGTCTTCCGTGAGACCACGGCGGACGGAACCTCGCGCGGCAACGCGCATGGCGCGCTGCCCCGGAATCTGCCCGCCGGATATGCCGACGTATCGACCCGGCTGGGAGAACTGCGCGCGTACACGCTCGCGATCGGCGGGCGGGAAGTGACCGTGGCCCAACGCTGGTCCGCCCGCCGCGCGCTGGCGCGCGACGTCGCCTTCGACACGCTGTGGCCGCTGGCCACGCTGGCGGTGGCGAGCCTGCTGCTGGTGATCCTCATGCTGCGCGCCGCGCTGCGGCCGATCACCGCGCTGGAACGTCAAGTCCGCCAGCGCGACCCGGCATCGCTGGCGCCCTTGCTCGATCCGGGCCTGCCGCTCGAACTCCGCCCGCTGCTGCATGCGGCCAACGATCTGATCGCACGCCTGTCGGAAGCGCTCGCCCACCAGCGCCGCTTCCTCGCCGATGCCGCCCACGAATTGCGCACGCCGATTTCCGCCATCCGCCTGCAAAACACCCTCGTGGCCAAGGCCGACAGCGACGAGGAACGGCAACACGCGCTGGCGGCGCAGGATGCCGGCATCCGCCGCGCCTCCGTGCTGGTCGATCAATTGCTCCGGCTCTCGCGTCTGGAAGCGCCGGATGCCACGCGCCCGACGGTGCGGTTCGATCTCGCGGCCGAGGTGCATGCGCAGGTGTCGATGCACGCATCGGAAGCACGAGCCAAAGCCATCGCCCTCACGCAATCGGGCGAGAGCATGGACATGCGCGGCGACCCTGCGCTGGTGGCGGCGGCCATCGGCAACCTGATCGCCAATGCCGTGCGCCACTGCCCGCACGGCAGCCACGTCGCCGTGACCGTGGCATGCAGCGAAGGCGATCCGGTGGTGGTCGTCGAAGACGATGGGCCAGGCATTCCAGAACACGCTCTCGCCGCGATGATGCAACCCTTCCGCCGCGGGGAATCGGCCAGCGCGCCGGGCAGCGGCCTGGGGCTGGCGATCGTGCAGGCCACCTGCGCGCGCGCCGGCTGGACACTGTATCTGGGCGCCGCAGCCGGACATGGCCTGCGCGCGACGGTGCGCATGCGTGCGGGCGGTTCTTAAGCCCTGCCTCATCCAGCTTCGCCATCCTGCGGCCCGACGCCATCGCGCACCCTGCGCAACAAGCTTTTGCAAGCGCGGCGACCCTTCCACGAATCACGCAGCAGCGAGAGTTTCATGTCCGTCAACACCCTGTCCCGCGACGACGCTTCCACCGCCAGCAAGGTTCCCGAGGTCGTGCTCGGGTTCTGGATCATCAAGATCCTCGCGACCACCCTGGGCGAGATCGGCGGCGATGCCGTCACCATGTCGATGCATCTGGGCTATCTCGTCGGCACCTTGATCTTCGCCGGCGTGTTCCTCGCCTTCGTCCGCATGCAAATCGGGCTGACGCGTTTCGATCCGTGGCTCTATTGGGGCACCATCGTCGCCAGCACCACCGTCGGCACCACGCTGGCTGATTTCGCCGACCGCTCGCTGGGCATCGGCTACACCGGCGGCACCACGTTGCTGCTGTCGTTGCTGCTGGGCTCGCTGTTCGTGTGGCATCGAACGACCGGCGACATCTCGGTCGCCAGCGTGCGCGACCGCCGGTCGGAATGGTTCTACTGGATCACCATCACCTTCTCGCAGACGCTGGGCACGGCGCTGGGCGACTGGGTCGCCGACACCCACGGCATGGGCTATGCCGGCGGCATGCTGGTGTTCGGCGGCCTGCTCGCCGTGGTGCTTGCCTTGCATCTGGCCACGAAGACGAACCGAACGGCGCTGTTCTGGGCCGCCTTCGTGCTCACCCGCCCACTGGGCGCGGTGGTCGGCGATTTCCTCGACAAGCCCCTGGCGAAAGGCGGCCTCGACCTCAGCCGCTACACCGGATCGCTGGTGCTGCTGGCGGCGATCGCGATCCTCGTTGCGCTGCTGCCGCAACGTCCGGCGCGAACGGCGCATTGATGCTGGCCAGGGCGCAGTCGCTGGCCGCAGCCATCGGGCTGGCCTTGTGCCTGCCGCAGGCGGCGCGCGCGCAAGCCGGCCCACCGTTGATCACCAACGATGCGGGGACGCCCGGCCCCGGCCGGTTCGAAATCAATGTCGCGGCCGCCGGCGCCGGCGTCGGGAAGGGCTGGTCGTGGTCGATGCCGGACGTCGACATCAACTACGGGCTCGGCGAGCGTATCCAGCTATCCGTGCACGTCCCATGGGAGCATGCATCGAACCCTCGCGGGCCGCTCGATTCCGGGATCGGCGCGATCGAATACGCGATCCGCTGGCGGTTTCTCGATCGGGCGCATGCCGGGATCGACCTCGCCGTGCAACCGCACCTGCTCCTCCCGGGTTCGTCCGCGGCGATCGCCAAAGGCTTGAGCCCATCCGGCCGTGAATTCATCCTGCCCGTGCAGGCAGTGCATCGTTGGGCGCGCTTCAGCCTCGGCATCGAGCTCGCCCGACACTGGGTCGATCGCCAGCGCGGGGCGATCCAGGCAGGCGCATTCGTCGCGATCGATTGCGCGCGGCAGTGGGAATGCCTCGGCGAGATCAACAGCACCCATGCGTTCGGCGGGCCAACGCAGACCCTGTTGGGCTTGGGTGCCCGCCGTGCCGTCTCCGACCAGCTCAAACTGATGGGTGCCGTGGAGGCGCAAGCCAACGGCCCCGCACGCCAGCGCTCGCGGGTGGTCTACGCCGGCATCCAGTGGACGCCTTGACCTGCCTTGCTGCGGATTCCCGAGGCAACACGGCAAAAGCCCCGAATCCGCGAGCAGTGCGCAACACGCTTGGATGATGCGTGACGGATGAAACAGCAGGCGTTTGCTTCAGCGGCTGATTGCGCAGCAGGAACCCGCGCCTGCGCGCCGAAGTGATGCAACGCATTGCCCAGCGCATCGCGCGCAAAGACTGGACACAGGCCGAGGCGGCCGCGCAAGGTGGCATCACCCAGCCGCGCATGAACGACCTGCTGCGTGGCCGGCTATCCCGATTCTCGCTGGATGCGCTGGTGAACATCGCCGCCGCCGTGGGATTGCGTGTCGAATGGAAATCGGCCGCATGACCGCACGCGCACGATTGCCAGAGGTGATGACGTGAAGACCTCCGAAGACCGTTATGCCCCCATTGTCATCGATTTGGACGCGGCGCATGCGCGCTGGATGAAACATCCGGGCTACGCCGAGGCATACGCCGCGCTCGGCGAATTGCTACACGCACGCAAGGCCGTCGGCATGACGCAAACCGACGTGACGCATGAGCTTCGCACTGGTGGCGAGCCGGACAGGATGGGCGAACCGGTGATGCAGGCGGATGCCACTGCGTAGGGCCATTCCGAAGTCGCCGACGCTGCGAAATTCTGCAAAACGGGCACCAAACGGGCACCGGTTGCGCAATCGTCAAAAGGCAGACTGACCTACTGAAACGCAAGCCATTGATTTTATTGGTGGCCGGGGACGGAATCGAACCGCCGACACGGGGATTTTCAATCCCCTGCTCTACCAACTGAGCTACCCGGCCAACGTCGCAGCGACGTGGTCGCTGCGATGAGGTTGCGCATGATAGTCGGCGGCGGCGCTGCGGGCAAGGTAAAGGTCAATCGACAGGTCATCGCCGATCGCGACGAAGGCTTACGATGGCTGCTTGCGTTGGCCGTCTGCGAAAGCCGCCCGCCGATCGTCTGAAAGCCCACTCCGCCAGCCGCAGCGCCGGTTTCTGCCAACGCCGTCGCGGTTGGGGCGGCGACCCTGCAATACTGTCAGGCGCATGGTCATCGCCCCGCTCGCCGCTGCGCCCGTCCCGAACGCCGCTTTCGTGCGACGGCTGTCGGTGCTGTTCGTGGTGCTGATCGGCGTGCTGACCGCCATCACCGTGCGCGTCTGGCAGACCATCGACCGGCTGGAAGACGAGAGCCGCCGGGTCGCGCACACGCTCGAGGTGCAGCAGCGCACGCAGTCGGCGTTGGCGGCATTGGGATCGCTGCAAACCGATGCCGTCGTTTACGCCGTGTCCGGCGACCCGACCCGCGAGAACGATTTCGCCGACTACTCGCTGCATCTTTCCGACCAACTGCATGGCCTGGCGGATTTGACCGCCGACGACCCGCAGCAGGCCGCGCGCGTGCACGCCATGGCGGTGGCAGCGACGGCGCGCCGCGACGTGCTGGCGCAATTGATCGCCGACCGCAAGCGCAGCGGACAAGTGCAGCCGATGCCGGCGTTGCCGATCAGCCCGGCGCGCCGGCTGGCCGCCGACATCGCCGCGAGCGAGGTGACGACGATGAACGCGCGACGCGATCTGGCGCGCGTCACCGCGCGCAGCACGCGCGCCCTCACCGTGGCCGGCGCGGCGTTGAGCATCCTCTTCCTCACCCTCGCGCTGTGGCAGATCCGCCGCGCGGTGCGCAGACAAAACGAACACCAGTGCGCCATCCACGACGCCAACCTGCGCCTGCAGGCGGCGCTGGACGAATCGCGACGGCTCGGCGAGAGCATGCAGCAACTGGCCCACTTCGGCGAATTGCTGCAATCGTGCCGCGACATGGATGAAGTGCGCCGCGGCGCCCAGCAGATGCTGCCGGATCTGCTGCCCGGCCTCGGCGGTCGGCTGGCGCTGCTCAATCCCGACCAGAACCTGCTCGCGGTTGGCGTGCACTGGGGCACGCACGGGCTGATCGCCGAATCGGTATTCCCGCCCGACGACTGCTGGGCGCTGCGCCGTGGTCAGCCTTATCCGATGGCGGGTGCGGATGCGGGTTTCACCTGCAAGCACGTGCATTACCCCAATCCGGACTTTCCCGCTTCGCGGTATGTCTGCCTGCCGCTGGCAGCGCAAGGCGAGGTGATCGGCGTGCTGACCATCGACGCCATGCAGGACATCTGCCCGCACCAGCGCCGCCTTGCGACCGCACTGTCCGAGCAGCTCGCCTTGTCGCTGTCCAACCTGCGTTTGCAGGTGAACCTGCGCGAGCAATCCATCCGCGACCCGCTCACCGGCCTGTTCAACCGCCGCTATCTCGAGGTCTCGCTGGAGCGCGAGCTGCAACGCGCGCGGCGCCATCGATTGCCGATGGCCGTGCTGATGCTGGACATCGACCACTTCAAGCGCTTCAACGACAGCCACGGCCACGAAGCCGGCGATGTGCTGCTGGCGCAGTTCGCCGAAACGCTCCGGCGCAGCACCCGCAACGAGGACATCGCCTGCCGCTACGGCGGCGAGGAGTTCACCGTGGTGCTGCTGGATGCCGGCGATGCCTCTGCACGCCAACGCGCGGAAGCCATACGTTCAGCCGTTGCCGCCATGGACGTCGTGCATGCCGGCGTGCGCTTGCCGAGCGTGACGGTGTCGATCGGCTATGCGGTATTCCCCGACGATGGCACGCAACCCGACGACCTGTTGCGCCGTGCCGACGAGGCGCTGTACTTCGCCAAGCGCAACGGCCGCGACAAGGCGGCGTCGGCGCGGGAAGCCGTCGATGCCTCATCGACTTGACGGCTCTGCATCGTCGATCCGGTTCCATCGACACCAGCACGGGCAGCCTTACCGCTTCCCGCGCCTGCAGGAGGGCGTTGCAAGAAAGTCACTCTCACCTTTGGGGTGGCGTCCATCACCGTGATCGTCAGCGCAGTCCCGTCTCGTTGCGCGCGATCACCAGGCGCTGGATCTCGCTGGTGCCCTCGTAAATTTCGGTGATCTTGGCATCGCGGAAGTACCGCTCCAGCGGCATCTCCTTCGAATAGCCCATGCCGCCGTGGATCTGCACCGCCTGATGGGCGATCCACATCGCCGCCTCGGAGGCGGTGAGCTTGGCGACCGCAGCCTCGGTGGAAAACCGCGCGCCGCCTTTCTCGAACTGCCCCTTCTGCCACGCCGCGCGCAACGTGAGCAGGGTCGCCGCGTCGAGCTTGCATTTCATGTCGGCGATCTTGGCCTGGGTCATCTGGAAGCTGCCGATCGGCGCGCCGAAGGCCTTGCGATCCTTCACGTAGTCCAGCGTGCGCTCGTAAGCCGCGCGGGCGATGCCGATGGCCTGCGAGGCGATGCCGATGCGGCCGGCGTCGAGCACGCCCATCGCGATCTTGAAGCCCTCGCCTTCCTTGCCGAGCACGTCCTCGGGGCCGACGCGGTAATCCTGGAACTCGATCTCGCAGGTCGCCGAGGCGCGGATGCCCAGCTTGGGCTCGGTCTTGCCGCGATGAAAGCCCGGCTGGGTGGTGTCGATCATGAAGGCGGTGATGCCGCGCGAACCCTTGTCCGGCTCGCTCATCGCGAACAGCACGATGTATTTCGCCACCGGGCCGGAGGTGATCCAGCTCTTCTTGCCGTTGACGATGAAACTGCCGTCGGCCTGCTTGATCGCCTTGCAGCGCATCGCGGTGGCATCCGAACCCGACTGCGGCTCGGTCAGCGCGAACGCGCCGATTTCGCGGCCTTCGGCGATCGCACGCACATATTTTTGCTTCTGCGCCTCGTTGCCGAACTTCAGGATGCCGTTGCAGAACAGCGAATTGTTGACCGACATGATGGTCGAGTGCGCGGCATCGGCGGCGGCGATTTCGATCATCGCCAGCACATAGGCGATCGGATCCATGCCCGCACCGCCGTACTCGTGCGGTACCTCGATGCCCATCAGGCCGTTCTCGCCGAGGGTGCGGATGTTCGCCAGCGGAAACTCGCCGGTCTGGTCGTGGTGCTCGGCGGACGGGGCGATCTTCTCCTGCGCGATCCGCCGCGCCACGTCCTGGATCATCAACTGCTCTTCGGTGAACTGGAAATCCATGGCGCGGCTCCTTCGATGCGGGTGCGATGTCGAAGGCGCATTGTAAATGACCGGCCGAACCGGCCGCTCCAGCCACCAACCTTGACGCCCGCCCGGCCACCCCCTACCCTTTATATCTCTGAATCGCGATAAAGGGATACCATGCATCTGGAGGACTGGTCCTCCTGCCTGCGCGTGCTCGCCGACCCCACCCGCGTGCGGCTGCTGGCCCTGCTCGAGCGCGAGGAGCTGACGGTCGCCGAACTGGCCACCATCACCCATCTGGCGCAGCCGCGCGTGTCCACCCATCTGGCCAAGCTCAAGGAGGCCGCGCTGGTGCGCGACCGCCGCGCCGGCGTGTCGGCCTATTACCGTTTCAGCGACGCCATCGACGGCGCCGAAGCCGCGTTGTGGCGCGCGCTGCGCGAAGGCACCGACGACCCGCTGCTGCGGCAGGATGCCGAACGCCTGCCGGCGGTGCTGGCGCTGCGCGCCTCCGAGCAGAACTGGGCCGATAGCGTGGCCGGCGACATGGAGCGCCACTACTCGCCCGGCCGCACCTGGGAGACGATGGCGCGCGCCACCTTGCCGCTGCTCAGCGCCGGCGACGTGATCGACGTGGCCTCGGGCGATGGCGCGCTGGCCGAACTGCTGGCCTCGCACGCGCGCAGCTATGTCTGCGTGGATGCCAGCGAGCGCGTCGCCGCCGCCGCGCGCGAGCGCCTGAAGCCGCATCGCAACGTGCGCGTGCTGGTCGGCGACATGCACGCCCTCGACCTGCCCGATGCCGGTTTCGACCTCGCCCTGCTGATGCAGGCGCTGGCGTACTCGCCCAAACCGGCGCTCGCGCTGGCGCAGGCCGCGCGCGTGCTGCGCCCCGGCGGGCGACTGGTGGTCACCGCACTCGCCCGCCACGAGCACCGCGACGTGGTGACGCCCTACGGCCACGCCAACCTCGGTTTCACCCCGAAGGAACTCACGAAGATGGCGGAAAAAACCAAGCTGCGAGTGACCTCGTGCGAGCCGGTGATGCGCGAAAAACGCCCGCCGCATTTCGAAGTGCTGGCCCTGCACGCGATCAAATCGTGACCGCATTGCGCGTAAGCAAACGCCATAGCCTCCTCGTGGAATGAAAACGATGTCCATCGAACTGCCCTGGAAAAACCCCGCCCGCGTGGCCCGGCTAGAAGCCGAACTGGCGCAGCGCATCCTCGTCATCGACGGCGCGATGGGCACCATGATCCAACGCCACGACTTGGCCGAAGCCGACTTCCGCGGCGAGCGCTTCGCCGCCGGTTTCGACGCCAGCCACGACTACGGCGACGCCACGCCGAAAGCGCACGACCTGCGCGGCGACAACGACCTGCTCACCCTCACCCGTCCGGACGTGATCGCGCAGATCCACAGCGCGTATCTGGATGCCGGCGCGAATCTGCTGGAAACCAACACCTTCAATTCCACCTCGATCAGCCAGGCCGATTATGGTTTGCAGCATCTGGCGCGTGAATTGAACCGCGAAGGCGCTAAGCTCGCGCGCGCCTGCTGTGACGCCGCCGAAGCAGCCGACCCGTCGCAAGGCCGTTACGTGATCGGTGTGCTGGGGCCGACCAGCCGCACGGCCTCGATCAGCCCCGACGTGAACGATCCGGGCTTTCGCAACATCGATTTCGAAACCCTCGCCACGGCCTATCGCGAAGCCGCAGATGGCCTGATCGAAGGTGGCGCGGACGTGCTGATGGTCGAGACCGTGTTCGACACCCTCAACGCCAAGGCCGCGCTGTTCGCCATCGACGATGCCTTCGCCGCCGCCGGTTGCCGGCTGCCGGTGATGATCTCCGGCACCATCACCGACAAATCCGGGCGCACGCTGTCCGGGCAGACCGCCGATGCCTTCTGGTATTCGCTGCGGCACGCACATCCGTTCGCGATCGGCCTGAACTGCGCGCTCGGCGCGAAGGATTTGCGCGCGTATGTGGACGTGCTCGCGCAAGTGGCCGAATGCCGCGTGAGCGCGCATCCCAACGCCGGCCTGCCCAATGCGTTCGGCGGTTACGACGAAACCCCGGCGGACATGGCGCGCATGCTGCGCGAGTTCGCGCAATCGGGCCTGCTCAACCTCGTCGGCGGCTGTTGTGGCACCACGCCCGAGCACATCCACGCGATCGCGCAGGCGGTGGCCGATATTGCACCGCGCGTGCTGCCGGATCAGCGCGTGGAGGAGATCGCGGCATGAATGCACGCCCCACAGTTGTCTGCCCAGGCAACGCGCTTTCAGGGCACGGCAACAAGACTCCTTCCCCCGCCTGCGGGGGAAGGCCGGGATGGGGGCAAGAACGCGCGGCAGAAACCTTGGCCATGCGTTCGAATCCATCCCCATCCCGGCCCAATGCTCTCAACGCAGGCATCGCCATAATCGAAGTTCACTCCCTCATCCGCCCTGCGGGCACCTTCCCCCGGAGGGGGAAGGGAGAAGCTGCAGTCTCCCTGCAAGCGGGGGACGGAGTAAAACCATGAACCTCTGGCACCTCACCCGCCTGTCCGGTCTCGAACCGCTGGTCATCACCCCGGAAATCAATTTCGTCAACGTCGGCGAGCGCACCAACGTCACCGGCTCGGCGCAGTTCCGCAAGCTGATCGCCGACAACCGTTACGATCAGGCGGTCGCCGTCGCGCGCCAGCAGGTCGAAAACGGCGCGCAGGTGCTCGACGTCAACATGGACGAGGGCATGCTCGATTCCGAGCAGGCGATGGTGACCTTCCTGCGCCTGATCGCCGCCGAACCGGACATCGCCAAGGTGCCGGTGATGATCGATTCCTCGAAGTTCTCGGTGATCGAGGCCGGCATGCGCTGCCTGCAGGGCAAGGGCATCGTCAACTCGATCTCGATGAAGGAAGGCGAGGCCGAATTCCTGCGGCAGGCGCGGCTGGTGCGCCGCTACGGCCACGCCGTGGTGGTGATGGCCTTCGACCAATCCGGGCAGGCCGAAACCGCGCAGCGCAAGGTCGAGATTTGCGCGCGGGCGTTCGAGCTGCTCACCACGCAGGCCGGGTTCGCGCCCGAGGACATCGTCTTCGACCCCAACGTGTTCGCGATCGCCACCGGCATCGAGGAGCACAACGATTATGCGGTGGCCTTCATCGAGGCTGCGCGCGAGCTCAAGCGCCGCTTTCCGCACAGCCACGTCTCCGGCGGCGTGTCCAACGTCTCGTTCTCCTTCCGCGGCAACAACGCGGTGCGCGAGGCGATCCACGCGGTGTTCCTCTACCACGCCATCCGCGCCGGCATGGACATGGGCATCGTCAACGCCGGCGCGCTGCCGATCTACGACGACCTCGACCCGGTGCTGCGCGAGCATGTCGAGGATGTCGTGCTCAACCGCCGTGCGGATGCCACCGAGCGGCTGCTGGCGCTCGCGGAGACATTCAAGAAGGGCAAGAAGGACAAGGCCGCAGGAAATGCGGAACAGGCATGGCGCACGCAGCCGGTGGCCGCGCGCCTGAGCCATGCGCTGGTGCACGGCATCGACGAGTTCGTGGTCGGTGATACCGAGGAAGCGCGCTTGCAGAGCAAGCGTCCGCTGGACGTGATCGAAGGCCCGCTGATGGACGGCATGAACGTGGTCGGCGACCTGTTCGGCTCGGGCCGCATGTTCCTGCCGCAGGTGGTGAAATCCGCGCGGGTGATGAAGAAAGCGGTCGCCCACCTGCTGCCTTTCATCGAAGCCGAGAAGCAGCGCACCGGCGAAGTCGGCACCAACAACGGCACCATCGTGATGGCCACGGTGAAGGGCGACGTGCACGACATCGGCAAGAACATCGTCGGCGTGGTGCTGGCCTGCAACAACTTCGAGGTCATCGACCTGGGCGTGATGGTGCCCTCGCAAACCATCATCGACAAGGCGCGCGAGGTGAACGCGGCGATGATCGGCGTTTCGGGCCTGATCACGCCCTCACTGGAAGAAATGGGCCACGTCGCCAAGGAGATGCAGCGGCAAGGGCTGAGCATCCCGCTGCTGATCGGCGGCGCCACGACTTCAAGAGCACACACTGCGTTGAAGATCGCCCCGCACTACCAGTCGCCCACGGTGTGGGTAAAAGACGCCTCGCGCGCGGTCGGCGTGGCGCAGACGCTGGTGAGCCCGGATCTGCGAAACGACTTCGTGGCGACCACCGCGGCCGATTACGAAGTCATCCGCGAGCGCCACCGCCATCGCAGCGGCAACAAGCGCCTGGTTTCGCTGGATCACGCGCGCGCGCAGCGTTTCGACGGCGACTGGAAGAATTACGTTCCACCGACGCCGAACCAGCCCGGCCTGCATGTCTTCGACGACATCCCGTTGGCCGAGCTACGCACCATCATCGACTGGACGCCGTTCTTCCAGGCATGGGAGTTGTCGGGCCACTACCCGCAGATCCTCGACGACGCCATCGTCGGCGAGCAGGCGCGCTCGCTGTTCAATGATGCGCAGGCGATGCTCGACCGCATCATCGCCGAGAAGTGGCTGACCGCGAAGGCGGTGGTCGGCATCTGGCCGGCGAACTCCATCGGCGACGATGTCGAGCTGTTCCTTCTCCCTTCGGGAGAAGGTGGCGCGGTAGCGCCGGATGAGGGAAGACACTCGCACGTGGACGCAATTCCAACCGAGCGGGCTTCCCTCATCCCCACCCCTCTCCCGGTGGGAGAGGGGACTCGTCTGCATTTCTTGCGCCAACAAGCCGAAAAGCCCGTCGAGCGTCCCGACTTCTGCCTCGCCGATTTCATCGCCCCGAAAGACAGCGGCGTGCGCGACTGGATCGGCGCCTTCGCGGTCACCGCCGGCTTGGGCATCGAGCCGCACATCAAGGCCTTCGAGGCGGTCTTCGACGACTACTCGGCGATCACCCTCAAGGCACTGGCCGACCGCCTCGCCGAGGCGCTGGCCGAATACATGCACCGCGTGGTGCGCACCGACCTGTGGGGCTTCGCGCCCGACGAGTCGTTGTCCAACGACGAACTGATCGCCGAAGGCTACCGCGGCATCCGCCCCGCGCCGGGTTATCCGGCTTGCCCCGACCACAGCCAGAAGGCCACCTTGTTCGAGTTGCTGGGCGCCACGCAGCGCATCGGCATGCAGCTCACCCACGGCTTCGCGATGACCCCGGCGGCGGCGGTGTCCGGCTACTACTTCTCGCATCCGCAAAGCCAGTACTTCGTGGTCGGCAAGCTCAAGAAGGATCAGGTCGAGGACTACGCGCGCCGGCGCGGCGTGAGCCTGACGCAGGCCGAGCACTGGCTGGCGGCGAACCTGGATTACGATCCGGAGTGAATGGCTGGCTGTGATCCGAGATCAAGCAACCCCCTCCCAACCTCCCCCTGCAAGCAGGGGGAGGAGCAAGAGCACCGCCGCGCTTCCCGCTTCCCGCTTCCCGCTTCCCGCTTCCCGCTTCCCGCTTCCCGCTTCCCGATGTTCGATAATCGATTCGGCAAACACCCCCCCGCTTGTGGGGGGGATGCGGCGCGTTTGCGAACTGCCGGTGGCAGTTCGCGCGCCGAAGAACGCTCGGCAGGGCTGGAGGGTTGGGGTGGGGGCTCCGACGCGAGCCCCCCATCCCAGCCTTCCCCCGCAGGCGGGGGAAGGGGCAAAGCTTCTTCCGTTCCCCGTTCCCCGTTCCCCGTTCCCCGTTCCCCGTTCCCCGTTCCCCGTTCCCCGTTCCCCGTTCCCCGTTCCCCGTTCTCCGTTCCCCGTTCCACACTTCCCGAGTCCCGAGTCCCGAGTCCCGCCGTCAGAACACGAACATCCCCACCGCCGCACCGAACATGACGACGGTGGCGACCCCGACCACCCAGCGCGACAGGTGCGAGCTGGTCTGCCCGCCCATGATGCCGCGGTCGGTGGCGACGAGGAACAGCGCCACCATCAGGAACGGCGCGAGCAGGCCGTTGACGATCGCCGACCAGTACAGCGCCTTGATCGGATCGACGTTGAGCAGATCCAGCGCGGCGCCGGCGACGGTGGCGAGGATGAACACGACGTAGAACGGCGCGGCGTTGCGGAACTTCTCGTCGAGCCCGTGCGGCCAGTCGAAGGTCTCGGCGAACGCATACGCGGCCGAGCCGGCGAGCGTGGGGATCGCCAGCAGGCCGGTGCCGACCAGGCCGAGGGTATAGAGCAGATAGGCGCCGTTGCCGGCCAGCGGGCGCAGCGCCGAGGCGGCGTCCTTGGTGGTGTTGATGGTGGTGATGCCGTGCGTGTGCAAGGTCATCGCCGTGGTGAGGATGACGAAGAACATCACGATGTTGGAAAAGAACGCGCCCACGCCGATGTCGATGCGGCGATCGTGCAGTTCGGCATCGGTGGCGCCCTGACGGCTGATCAGCATCAGCCGGCCCTTGGCTTTTTCTTCCTCGACCTCTTGCCCGGCCTGCCAGAAAAACAGATAGGGGCTGATGGTGGTGCCGAGGATGGCGACCAGCGCGGCCCACGCATCCTTGCCCTGCGGCATGGATGGCAATGCGGCGGCCTTGAGCACCGTGGGCCAATCGCTGGTGACGAGGAATGCGGTGGCGGCATAGGCCAGCAGCGCCAGCGCCAGCCATTTCAGGAACGCGGCGATCTGCCCGTAGCGCAGCCACACCATCGCCGCGCAGATGCCCAATCCGAACACCCACACCCACAGATGCGACGGGCCGGCGCCGAGCATCTGCGCCGAGTCGGCCATGCCCGACAAGTCCGAGGCGATGTTGATGACGTTGGCCACCAGCAGCGCCACCGCGATCAGCGCCACCAGCCAGCGCGGGAAACGCTTGCGCAGCGCGCCCGCCAAGCCCATGCCGGTGACCATGCCGATGCGCGCGCACATCATCTGCACCGCGCCCATCAAGGGCCAGGTGAACCACGAGGCCCACAGGAAGCCGGTGCCGAACTGCGCACCGACCACCGAATAGGTGGCGATGCCGGAAGGGTCGTCGTCGGCCGCGCCGGTGGTGACGCCGGGCCCGAGCGCCTTGCCGAACTCGCGCAGCTTGGCGCGCCAGCGCGCGAGCATCACCACGTCAGGTCGTCCGGGATGGCGAACTTCGCGTCGGCGTAGGGATCGTCCGCGACCGGCGCTTGCGGATCCACCAGCAGCGCGACGAGGCTGGGCAGCAGGTCATGCACCTGCCGCGCCAGATCGGCGGCGACCAGCAGATAGCGGCCATCGAGCTGGACGACCGCCAGTTCGCCGGCGTTGAGCGCCTTGAACTGCGCGGCGGTGACGTGGACGCGGCGAATCTTGCCGTTGTACTCGAAATGCCGCACCAACTCGGCCGCTGCGTCATCGAGGGTCTTGCCGTGCAGCAACTCGACGACCTTCGCCTTGGCCTGCCGCTTGCGTGCCGCGGCTTCCTGCTTGAGCCGTTCGGCCTCGATGCGCTCGGCTTTTTCCTGCTGCGCGCGCAACGCGAACGCCTTGCCGAGGTCGATCTCCGCGGCGGATGCGTGCGACTTGCGGATGGAAGGTTGTGCTACGTTCGCGCCCGCACCTTGCTCGCGCCGCCCCCCGTGGCCGTGCCCACGTTGCCCCGCGCCCTTCCCCGCAGCGGGCGTTCGTTGCGATCGCGATGCCGGGTCGGCTGCTGCCCTGCCCTGCGCCGAGGTCGGCCCGCGTCGCTCCGGGATCGCTGGCGCAGGCGTGGCGGCCTTGAAGCCCAACCCCAGCAGCAGATCCTTCATCGAGTTCGTCATGCGAAGGGGCCGGCTGGAGGAAGGAGGCTGAGCAAGCGGGAATTCTGGCGATCGGACGTGTCAATAATGCGGCGGCGGCGGCTCGTCGTGCGGATCGTCGCCGGGAATCATGCCACGCAATTCGCCCAATTCGGTCAGCAGGCCCTGCATGCGCACGCGGTCGCGCACCGATTCCATGCGCGCGTCGGCCAATGCGTCGCTCATCTCGATCAGGGTGCGCTCCATGAAGGCGATCCGCGATTCCAGATCGACCAGCCGCGCCAGCAGTTCGGGATGCTCCTCGCTCATGGTCGCCGCACCGAACGGCCGCGGCCGATGCCGTAATACGCCAGCCCCGCCGCTTCGACTTCCGCCGGCTCGTAGATGTTGCGCCCGTCGAACACCACCTTGTCGCGCAAGCGTGCGGCGAGGTCGGCGAAGCGCGGGTTCCAGAACGCCTTCCATTCGGTGACCACGATCAGCGCATCCACGCCTTCCAGCGCTTCCTCGGCGCTCGCGCACAACACGAGATCGTCGCGCTGCCCGAAGACGCGCCGCGCCTCGTCCATCGCCTCCGGATCGTAGGCGCGCACGCTCGCCCCGGCCTGCCACAACTGCTGCAGCAAGGTGCGGCTGGACGCCTGCCGCATGTCGTCGGTGTTGGGCTTGAAGGCCAGCCCCCACACCGCGAAGCGCTTGCCGTGCAGCGCGCCGCCGAAGTGCCGGCTCGCCAGTTCGTGCAGATGCGATTTCTGCGCATCGTTGACGCGCTCGACGGCTTCGAGGATGCGCGCCTGATAGCCGTGCTGGCGCGCGGTGCGCTCCAGCGCCTGCACGTCCTTGGGGAAGCACGAGCCGCCGTAGCCGGCGCCGGGATAGATGAACGAATAGCCGATGCGCGGATCCGAACCGATGCCCTGGCGCACCCTCTCGATGTCCGCGCCCACGCGCTCGGCGATGTTGGCCATCTCGTTCATGAAGGAAATCTTGGTGGCGAGCATCGCGTTGGCCGCGTACTTGGTCAGCTCGGCCGAGCGCATGTCCATCACCACGAGGCGCTCGTGGTTGCGGTTGAAGGGCGCGTACAGGCGGCGC
This sequence comes from Pseudomonadota bacterium, assembly GCA_018242445.1. Lineage (GTDB taxonomy): Bacteria > Pseudomonadota > Gammaproteobacteria > Xanthomonadales > Xanthomonadaceae > SZAS-103. Next base: position 55,477 of record JAFEBW010000060.1, read on the forward strand.
ATCACCTCGATGGCGTGCTCCGAATCGGTGCCGATGACGATGCGGTCCGGGCGCATGCAGTCCTTGACCGCATCGCCTTCCTTGAGGAACTCGGGATTGCTGACGACCTCGAAGGCGATGTCCGCGCCGCGCTTGTTCAATTCGCCAGCGATCGCCTCACGCACGCGGTCGCCGGTGCCTACCGGCACGGTGGACTTGTCCACGATCACCTTGGGCGCATCCAGGTGCTCGCCGATGCTGCGCGCCACCGCCAGCACATGGCGCAGGTCGGCGCTGCCGTCCTCATCGGGCGGGGTGCCCACGGCGATGAACAAGACCTCGCCGTGGGCGATGCCGGCGGCGGCATCGGTGGAAAAACACAGGCGGCCAGCCTGCTGGTTGGACTTCACCAGCGTTTCCAGCCCCGGCTCGTAGATCGGCACCACGCCGCGGCGCAGGCCATCGACCTTGGCCGCGTCGATGTCCACGCACATCACGTCGTGGCCGACCTCCGCCAGACAAGCTCCGGTGACGAGGCCGACATATCCGGTGCCGAACAGGCTCACACGCATGCAGCGTTCCTTCGATGGATCAATGCGCGCTCATGCACGCCGACGGTCATCGCGTGGGGGCGTTCGACGCTCACGCAATGACCCATGCGCCGCTTACTTCGCGCCGATGGACACCAGCTCGATCTCGAACTTGAGCGTCGCATTCGGGCCGATCGGGCCGCCGGGCGTGCCCTTTTCGCCATAGGCGAGCTTGGCCGGAATCCAGAACACGTACTTGCTGCCGACCGGCATCAACTGCACCCCCTCGGTCCAGCCCGGGATCACCTGATCGAGCTTCATCACCGCCGCACCGCCATGCTGGGCCGAGGCATCGAACACGGTGCCATCGAGCAGAGAGCCGGTGTAATTGACCTTGACGCTGTCGGTCGCCTTCGGCCTCGGGCCGCCGCCCTGCTTCTCGACCATGTACTGAATGCCGGACGCCGTGGTCTTCACGCCCGCCTTCTTCGCGTTGGCGGCCAGAAAGGCAGCGCCTTCGGCGAGATTCTTGCGCCCCAAGTCGGCGGCCTGCGCCTGCTGCTTGGCCTGCATCTTCTTGTTGAAGGCTTCCAGTTGCGCCTGCGCCTCGGGGACGGTCATCAGCGGCTTGGTGCCGTTGACCATCGCCTCGATGCCGCGCAGAACGACCGCAGTATCCACATCGGATTTCACCGGCGCCAGCGAATGGGCGATGCTCGCGCCGATCTGCATGCCGATGGCATAACTGGCCTTGTCCTTGTCGTTGGCCAGGGGCTGGGCCGGGGCGGCGATGGCCGTGGCCGTCATGCAAGCGACGGCGAGCACGGTGAGGGAAAGGCAGGCACGGCGGGGGAACATCGGCATCGGGGGGCTCCGGTCAACGTGGGATGGCTCGAGCGACGTTGCAAGCGTGCAATCGTCGCGGCGGGTTGCGTATTGTCGCGGCGAAAGCCGACCGCGGCAATGCCGCATCCGGCGATGGACTGACCGCCCCGCGCCGGCGAGGTTCCTCTCGATGGAGCAACCGGTATCGAGCCCGCGCATGGCGCGTTGCGCGACCTTTCGAGGGCTTGCCGGCCCCCCCTGCCAGGAGTTGGGTCAAAAAAAGCGCACAAGGGTGTTGACATCGGCACAAACGGTGTTATAGTTCACTACAACACCTAACACATAGCTCACTTCGGAGAGCGCCATGTACAGCAAGTCCCGCAACACCCTGACCGCGCTGATCGTCGCCGCTTCGTTCCTGGCCTCCGGCTGGTTGCTTGGCCAACCGATCGCCCCGGCAACGCAATCCGGCTCGACCGGTGCGATCGCCGCCGCCACCCCGGCCGTGGCGTCCATCGACGCCGGCGCGTCCGCCTGGCGCGGCCCGCACATCCGGCACCTGAGCCTGACGATGCCCTATTACTCCTTCTCGGTGACGGCGCTCGACCGTCTGGCCGACTGACGGCCGACGACCATGACCGTCACCTGGAACGACAACGCGCCGATCTACCGGCAACTCAAGGAGCGCATCGTGGTGATGATGCTCGACGGGCAGCTCAAGCCCGGCGATGCGCTGCCCTCGGTGCGGCAGATCGCAGCCGATTACCAGCTCAACCCGATCACCGTCTCGCGCGCGTATCAGGAGCTGGCCGACGAATCACTGGTGGAAAAACGAAGGGGATTGGGCATGTACGTCACCGATGGCGCACCAACCAAGCTGCTGGCCTCCGAACGCGAGCGCTTCTTGCGCGAGGAATGGCCGGCGATCGTCGAACGCATCGCGCGGCTCGGGCTGCGGCTGGACGACCTGCTGCAACGCGCCGCCGCGCAGGAGAAGCGCGCATGAGCGCCGTGATTTCCGCCAAGGGCCTGAGCAAGCGCTACGGCGCCCAACGCGCCGTGGACGACATCAGCTTCGACATCCCCACCGGCCGCATCGTCGGCCTGATCGGCCCGAACGGCTCGGGCAAGACCACCACCCTGAAAGCCGTGCTGGGCCTGATCCCCTTCGACGGCGAGCTGTCCGTGCTGGGCATGGATCCGCGCAGCCAGCGCGATGCCCTGATGGAGCAGGTGTGCTTCATCGCCGACGTGGCCATCCTGCCGCGCTGGCTGAAGGTGGGCGACGCCATCGATTTCGTCGCCGGCGTGCATCCGAAGTTCGACCGCGCCAAGGCGCAGCGCTACCTCGCCCACACCAAGCTGACCCCGGGCATGAAGGTCAAGCAGATGTCCAAGGGCATGATCGTGCAACTGCACCTGGCGCTGGTGATGGCGATCGACGCCAAGCTACTCGTGCTCGACGAGCCCACGCTCGGGCTGGACATCCTCTACCGCAAGCAGTTCTACCAGAACCTGCTTGAGGACTATTTCGACGAGAACAAGACCATCGTCGTCACCACCCACCAGGTCGAGGAGATCGAGCACATCCTCACCGACCTGATGTTCATCCGCGAAGGCAAGATCGCGCTGTCGGCGACGATGGACGAGGTCGGCGAGCGCTTCACCGAGGTGATGGTCAATGCCGACAAGGTGGAAGCCGCGCGTGCACTCAAACCCATCGACGAGCGGCAGGTCTTCGGCAAATCCATCCTCGTCTTCGATGGCGTGCCGAAAAACCAGCTCGCCGCACTCGGCGAAACCCGCAACGTCGGCATCGCCGACCTGTTCGTGGCCACGATGAAAGGAACCTACGCATGAACACCTTCAAATGGCTCTTGAAGCGGGAATTCTGGGAACACCGCGGCGGCTTTTTCTGGGGGCCGATCGTGACCGGCGGGATCATGCTGTTCTTCCTCGCCGGCACGGTGTTGATCGGCGTGCTGTCGGGGCACGACATCTCCCCTTCCATCCACGCCATGACCACCACGGATCGTGCGCAGGTGGCCGAAGGGTTGGCGAACGGCTACATCGGCATGACCTCGCCCATCTACATGGTGCTGGCGTTCACGACGTTCTTCTTTTGCCTGGGCTGCCTGTTCGACGACCGCAAGGATCGCAGCGTGCTGTTCTGGAAATCGCTGCCGATTTCCGACGAGGCCACCGTGTCCTCCAAACTCGCGGCGGCACTGGTCGTCGCACCGCTGCTGGCCATCGGCATCGGCACCGTGGTTTCGCTCGCCATGCTGGCGGTGCTGCTGCTGGGCGGGGCGGTGATGGGCATCCACGTCGTCGGCGCGGTGCTGGGCGACGTCAACTTGTATCTTTCACCCTTGGCGATGGTGGGCATGCTGCCGGTATACGCGCTGTGGGCATTGCCCACCGTCGGCTGGCTGATGCTGGTGTCGGCGTGGGCGCGCACCAAGCCCTTCCTGTGGGCGGTGGGCGTACCGGTGATGGGCGGAACCTTGTTGAGCTGGATCGATGCCATGCTCAACCTGAACTGGAACATCGGCTGGTACTGGCAGCACATCGTCGGCCGCGGCCTCGGCGGCACGGTTCCGGGCATCTGGTTCGCCTACTATCCCGCCCACAGCCCCACCGATATCGGCGTACTCGTCGCGCCCAACCCCGACGGGCACTTGATCCACCAGCAGGGCAACCTGATGGAATTGACGCGGCAATCCTGGCACACGTTCGCCACCGCCGATATGTGGATCGGCGTGGCGGTCGGCGCGGCGATGATCTATGCCGCCATCCGCCTGCGCCGCTGGCGCGACGAGGGTTGAGCCGCGCCCGCGCCGCATCTGGCGAATACAACACGCACCGACCCAGCCAATGGAGATACCGCCATGCGCAACCCGCTCGCCTTCACCCTGCTCGCCCTTGCGGCTGCCGCCCTGCCTGCGCTCGCCCACGCCGAGCCCTGCCAGTTCCAGGCGCCGCGCAACGCCACGCTCGACCTGGCCGGCGTGCGCACGCTCGTCGTCAAGGTGCATCAGCACGATGTCCACATCGACGGCAGCGCGGCGATGGGCGGGCAAATCCGCGGCCGCGCCTGCGCCAGCGCGCAAAGCCTGCTGCCGGCCTTGCAGGTGACGCAGCGCCGACAAGGCGATCGGTTGATCGTCGAGGCCACCGACGGCAACGAAGCCAATCACACGTGGTCGTGGTTCGGCAGCCGCTACCACTACCTCGACCTGCAACTCGCCATACCCGCCAGCCTCACGGTCGAGGTCGAGGTCGGTTCCGGCGATGCGCAAGTGGCCCGCGTGGCCCGGCTCAAGGCGAGCGTCGGCTCGGGCAGCCTCGGCGTGCGCGGCGTGCAAGGCGACCTCGACGCCTCCGTGAATTCCGGCGACATCAAGGCGGCCGACATCGGCAGCGTCCACGTCGGTGCGGTCGGATCGGGCGATTTCAGCGTCGCTCAGGTACACGGCGCGGTGGCGGTCGGCAGCGTAGGCTCGGGCGATTTCACCGCCAAAGGCGTGCAAGGCGACGTGCGGATCGACGCCATCGGCTCCGGCGATGCCACCGCCAATGCGGTGACCGGCAGCGTCGTGGTCGGCGCGGTGGGTTCGGGCGACCTGCACGTGAAGGATGTCGGCCACGACCTGCGCGTGGCGAGCGTCGGCAGCGGCGACGTCGAACACTCCGGGGTGGCGGGCACCGTGCAGATCCCGCGACAGGACTGAGACGCGATCGGTTCCCTCAGCCGCCGGGATGGAGCATCCGCTCGGCCAGTCCGCCGGAACGGCGCACGCCATGCTTCAACGCGGCGACCAGTGCGCCGTGGGTGCACCACAGTTCGGCTTGCAGGCGCGCGCGCGACAGCGCCGTGTACAACAACTGCTGGGTGAGGATGGGGCTGCCGTCTGCCGGCGGCAGCAGCACCGCGACGCGGTCGTATTCGGAGCCCTGGCTGCGGTGCACGGTGAGGGCGAACGCGCTTTCGTGGGCAGGCACGGCCTCGGGCGCGAAGGCGCGCACCCCGGCTTCGGATTCGAACCACACCGACAGGCGTCCGTCGGCATCGGCCAGGCACAGGCCGACGTCGCCGTTGAACAATCCGGCGGCGTAGTCGTTGCGCACCACCACCACGGCGCGTCCCGGATACCAGGCATCGCCCTCGGGCACATGCCAGGCTGCACGCAAGGCGCGCTCGATGGCCGCCGCCGCCGCAGTTGCCCCGAAGGGGCCTTCGCGAAGGGCGCACAGCAATTGCTGGCAGGACAGCGTTTGCAGGGCGGCGTGCGCGCCGTCGGCATCGATGCACGGAACCGGCGCGCGTGCGGCCAGTTGCTGGCTCCAGCGTCGCAGGATGGCCTGCAACTGCTTGCGATCCTTCACCTCGTGGCGACGCACGTCCTCGCCGGCCTGCGCCAGGGCGGCAGCAAAGGCATCCGGGCCCGCATGCACGCTCTGGTACACGCCGGCCAGCGCCTGCTGCCGGGTGCGGAAACAATGCTGCAAGCGCACGAGATCCGACGCCCCTTCGCGATCTTGCGCCTCGACGATGTCCATCAGGGCCGAACCGGCGCCGACCGAAGCCAGCTGGTCGGCATCGCCGACGAGGATCAGGGCCGCCTCCGGGCGCAGCGCATCGAGCAGGGCGCGCAGCAGGGACAGGTCGGCCATCGAGGCTTCGTCCACCACCACCGCATCGGCGGCGAGACGATGGCCGGCATGGTGCAGGTAGCCGCCATTCCAGCGCTGGTAGCCGAGCAGGCGGTGCAGGGTCTGCGCGGTCTCGGGCACGCACGCCAGCGCCGCGCGCCAGTCCGCAGGCAGGCCGGCAGCCAGCAGGCTCTCGCGCCCCTGCCGCAGCGACTGCGCCAGCCGCTGCGCGGCCTTGCCGGTCGGTGCGGTCAATGCCATCGCCAGCGGTGCGCTGGCGTCGTGCTGCAAACGCACGAGCATGCGCAGCACGGTGGCGGTCTTGCCGGTGCCCGGGCCGCCGGTGAGCACGAACAGGCGCCGCCCGCCGACTCGCAACACCGCCTGCCGCTGCGGCATGACGGCCTGATCCTTGCGGCCCGCGAACAGCCGATCCAGATCCGCCTCGGCCAGGGGCGCGGGCGCGGCGACCGCGCGGCGTTCGCGCAGCGCGGCGATGACCTGCGTCTCGTCGCGCCGATTGCGCCACAGGTAGAAGCGTCCCTCGGCATCGAGCACGAACGGCCGTGGTGCGCCGATATCGTCGGCGGCCACCAGCGGCTGCGCACGCAACGCGGCAAGTTCTTCGTCCGTGCATTCCAGCGGTTCATCGCGATCATGCGCCGGCGTACCCAAGTACACGGCGGTGTTGCCCTTGCCCTCGGCCTCGCAGATCCGCTGCGCCCAACATGCCAACAGATCCGAGCCGCCATGGGCGAGCACCCAGCGCCGCAGGGCATCGCCCAGCGCCTGCCAGCCCAACGGTTGATCCGCGGGCCGTGGTGCCGATGCGAAACGGTAGGCGCTCATGCGTCCACCTCGACGCCACGCGCCAGTTCGGCATCGATCGCGGCGATCAGGGCATCGTCGAAACGCCAGGTCCACACGCCGGCACCGGGGGCGACCCCCACCGCGCGCACGAACAGGTACACGGCCGCGCCCAACTGCCGGGCGCGGTCGTAACCGCGCACGCGCTGGCGCAGGTAGCGATCCAGGGCGATGGTGTACAGCAGGGCTTGCCAGCGGTAATGGTGCGTGTCCATGCTCGCGAGCAGCGCCTGCCCCATGTAGCCGGACACCGGCTTGCCGAGCCAGTTGGTCTTCCAGTCGAGCACGTGGAAACGCCCGGCGTGCTCGACCACCAGATCGATGGCGCCGCTCATCAGCCCGTGCATCGCGCCCAGCCGGCTCTCGGGGACGAGGCCCGGCAGGCCGTGCCGCTCGCAGATGCCGCGCAGGCGGGCCAGCGAGGCGCCGTCGAGCGAATAATCGAAACGCATCTCCGCACGCAGCGCATGCGCCGGCAGACTTGCCAGCCGCAACGGCGGCGCGCCTGCCACCGGCAAGTGTGCGTCCAATACATCCTGCAGTCGCGTGGCCAGCGTTTCGACCAGGGCCGGATGCGCGGCGATGCCATGCTCATCGAGGCAGGCGCGCAGCAAGACGGGCTGTTCCCCGATGGGCACGCCGATGCGCCGGCGTTCGAGGATGGCATGCACGGCGAGGCCGAAGGCCGTGGGGCTCGCCCTGCGCGGCAGCCCCAGAGCCGGCACGGAGACGGGATCGCCCATCGAATCCGCGCTGGCGGGCGACGGCGCATCGTCGCCCTCGCCGGAACTCGCCGTCGTGTCTTCATCCCAGGCATCGGCCGGCTCGTCCCCCGCCTTCGTGTCGTCCGTGGCGCGATCGCCGCGGCGGGTGAAGCTGGAGTAGCTGTAGCGGCCTTCGAGCGGGCGCGGATCGGGCGGATCCAGCAGGATGCCGGCTGGCACCGCAGGCACGGTGCCGGCGCGGTAGTCGTGGCGATCGTCCGGCCAGGCGGCATGGATCTTCCATGCCACGTTCGGGCAGGCATCCTCGACCTGGCGTCGATCGAGACGTTTCAGCATCCGCTCGCGCAGTGCCGTCATGGCCGGCCGCTGCGGGTCGGTCGTTTTCGCATGCAGGTTCGACACCAGCACATGGCAGGCGTACTTCGCACGCGTGAGGGCGACATACGTCTGCCGGAAAGATTCGTCCTGCTCCTCGTCCATCGTCGCGGCGATCGCAGCCTTCCGATCGGTGCTGCCCAGATCGATCAAGCGCAGCCCCGCATCGGTGCGATGCAGGGGCAAGGATGGCGCCTTGATCGACCCGGCATCGGCCAGCGGCAGGAACACGACCGGGAACTCCAGCCCCTTGGCGGCGTGCAGGGTCATCACCTGCACCCGCGGGTCGTCCGAATCGATGCGCAACTGGCGCGACTCGCCGGCATCGCCCTCGCCGGCGCCGCCGGCGCGCTGGTCGGCGAGCCAGGCCAGCAGCGCTTGCGGGCCTTCGCAATCGGCCGACTGCACTTGCAGCAATTCGCCGAGGTGGCGCAGGTCGGTCGCGCGGCGTTGATCGCCGGTCGCTGCGCCCGGCGCACCCCGGCTGGCAAGGATGGCCTGCACGAGGGCGAGCACACCCTGCGATTGCCACAGCTTGCGCCAGCGGGCGAAGACCTGCATTTGCTCGCGCCATGCCTCGGGCTGCTCGCGCAGCGCGCGCACGCGATCCAGCCCGCCCAGCAGATCGGTCGCCAGCGCCGCGCGCACCAGCGCCTCGTCGCCGGCATGCTCCACGCCAAACAAGATGCATTGCAGGTCGCGCGCCGTCGCGGTGGCAAACACGCTGCTGCGGCCGGCAGCCGCGCACGGGACATGGCGCTCGCGCAACTGGTCCCGCAGGGTGGCGATGTCGTTGTTGTTGGGCACCAGCACGGCGATGTCACCCGGTTTCACGGGGTCGCCGCCGATACGGTGGCGACCCTCTTCCAGCATGAGGGCGACTTGGTTGGCGCAGTAATTCAGTGCCTTTTCGCGCGCGCCTGCCGCGGCTGGCTCGGCGACCTCCTGGAACTGCAAGGGGCGCGACAACGGCTGTCCGTCCACGGTGTACCGTTTGCGCTCCGGGCGATCGGCCGCCTCCACCGGCTCGTAGCAGATCGGCGCGGCGGAGCGTTGGCTCAGTGCGTGACCGGCGAGCGCGAACCACTGGTTGAGGGCCTGCACCAGCTCGGGCGTGGAGCGGAAGTTGCGCACGAGGCGCAAGCGGTGGGTCGCATCAGCGCGTGCCGCGAGGTAGGCGTGCACGTCGCCACCACGAAAGCCGTAGATCGCCTGCTTGGGGTCGCCGACCATCACCAGCCGGCCTTTCGCGGCGGCACCTGCGCCGATGCCGTACATGCGCCGGAGGATGTCGAACTGGCGGCCGTCGGTGTCCTGGAACTCGTCGATCAGCGCCGCCGGCCAGGCCGCGCACAGGCGGCTGGCGAGCGCGCCGCCGGATGGCCCTGCGAGCGCGTCGAGCATGCGCTGGACGACGTCGTCGAAGGTGCCCTGGCCGCGCTCGCGCAGGCGCTGCCGGCGTGCGGCGAGCAGGCGCTGCCGGTAACGCGTCAGCGCGCAGGCTCGGGCATGCGCATGCACCCGCACGACCTGCTGCGCCAGCCCGACGAGCGGATGGCTGCCCTGCACTTCCGCGGTGCCGGCCTTGAATTGCGTCACCAAGGGCTGGCTCAGCCGATCGACCACGTCGTCGGGAAGCGGCGCGAACGGATCGCCGGCATCGATGTAGCCCGCAAGGGCCGCCATGCCTGCCCGCATCTTGGATTTCACGGTCTTGAATGGCGCATTCGGCAGCCACGAACGGATCTCAGCCGCCTTTGCCGGGTCCTTCAAATCGTCGATCACGCTCGCATCGACGGGGATGTCCAGTACTCCGAATCCCGGCGTGCAGGCGCGCGCGAGCGCCGTGTCGAAGGCAGTGCGACCCTCGGCGAACCACAAGCGGTCGCCGAGCTCCAGCCGGCTGTCCGGGTCTTGCGCCAGATGCCGCCACAGATCCTCGCGCAGGGCAGCGTCGAGCTCGGCACCGTCGATCATCTCATCGACCGCGAAGCTGCTGCCGCTGGCAAGGGGGTGCTCGGCGAGGGCGCGCCCGAACAGCCGATGCAAGGTGCCGATCGGGGCGCCGTCGAGCTCGAACCATCCGCGCCGCAGGCGCTCGCCATCCTCGACGCGGCGCGCGCCGCCATCGGCCTGCGACCAGCGCCCATGCAGCCAGGCCAGCGCTTCGTCGGCCGGCGCGGGCGCATCGGGATCGAACGCGCTTGCCAGCGCCATCCCCTCCTGCAGGCGCTCGCGGATGCGGGCGCGCAGGTTCTCGGCGGCGGCGTTGGTGAAGGTCGCCACGGCGATCTGCCGCGGGCCGAGCGCGCACTCCAGCAACAGGCGCAGGTACAGGGCCGTGATCGTCCAGGTTTTGCCGGTGCCGGCGCTGGCTTCGACGAGCCCGCAACCCGCGCCGGCCAGCGGCAGCTCCTGCCAGCGGGCGCAGTCGCACGGCATCGCGGCTTGCGACCGGCTCATGCCGGCGCTCCCGGGTCGGCATCGAGGGCGATGGCGCCATGCAGAACCCTTGCAACCGCATCGAGGTGCTTGCGCCCCGGCGTGCCGATCGCGAAGCTCTCCTTGCCGCCGAGCAAGCGTGCGTAACCGGGCGCGTAGTTGCGCTCGCCGCGACGCCCGGAGTCGTCCCATGCCTTGGCGACGTGGTCGGTCCTGCCTGCGTTCGCGACCGTCGCCGCAACCCAGCTGGTGCGCGGGAAATACCCCGGCGGACGTTCCGGCAACTCGTCCCGGAGGTCGAGCAGCACCCGCACGCGGCCGCGCAGATCGTCCAGCAGGCCGGCCTGGCGCGTTCCATCAGCTTGCAGGATGGCCTCGTCGCGCCGGGCAATGGCGCGTTGCCACGGGCCACTGCCGCCCTCGCAGGCCAGCAGCAGGCAAACGCTGCGTGACGCATGGGCTGGATCGAGCCGCAGCAGGGCCCATTCGAGGAACAGGCCGATGCGCTCCTTGAAACCCAGATCGGCTTCGGTCTTGCCCGGATAGGCATCGAACACCCGATAGCCCGCCGCCACCTCGCGCACCCGCGCCGCCTCACCGCGCACGCGCCACGCACCGATCGCCACGTCCACGCGCAGCGGACGAGCCGGTGCCCGGCCCAGCTCCCGCATCGCGTCGTGATCCATGTCGCCCAGCAAGGTGCGGACTTGCTCGGCTTCCCGCTCCCACGCCTGCGTGCCCGGCCGGCCCGGCGGCAGCAGTCCCGACAGCCGCAGCCAGTCCGGCACCGGCCCTGGCACGGCCAGGTTCGGCGAACCGATCGCGTCGAGAAAGACGCGCCGGCCCACGCGCTCGACGGCATCGAAGTTGGCTTCCAGCGATTCGCTCTCGCGCAGCCCATCGTCGGCGCAGGCATCCAGCCGCAGGCGCAGGCGGCCGGCCAGATACTCCTTCGCCGGATCCTTGTAGAACGCCAGCAGTTCGCGCAGGGCGACGATGCGTTCGGAGGTGGTCGCGGCGGCGGCATCGCCAGCCGTGGCCGATGCGGGCGTGCCGGGCGATGCGGTGCCAGCCGCGGCATCGGAGGTCATGGCGCGTCCCGCAGGCCTTTCGCCGTGGCTGGCGGCGCCTTGGGTAGCGAACGCGAACAGGGCCGCGTCGCTGCCGTCGCGGTAGCGCGGGTCGAAGGATTGCAGCGGGTGCTGCACCCACCACGAGCGCAGCAGCGGGTGCAGGGGTCGTGCATCCGCCGCAACGCCGGCGGGCGACGGCACGGCCGATTCCTCCCCCGCGGCGGCTTCCGGTTGGCCGTCGTCGCGCGCCGTGTCGCCGGCACTGGCGTCGTCGAGGAAGTGCATCAACTCGGCCAGCGGCGCGGCCGGATTGAGCGGCTGCCCATCGCGCACGCTGGCACCCAGATAGCTCAGGTGCAGGGCCTTGCGCGCCGACATCAGCGTCTGCAGGAACAGCCAGCGGTCGTCGTTGCGGGTGTCGCGGTCGCCCAGCCGGCGATGGCGGATGATCGGGTCGATGCCGGCGCCGTCGTCGCTGCGCGGCAGCGCGCCTTCGTCCAGCCCCAGCACGGCGATCACGTCGAAGGGGATCGCCCGCTGCGGCACCATGCCGCAAAAGGTGATGCCCCCGCGCAAGAATCGCTGGTTGCCGGGCACGGCGTCCAGCGCCTGCACGAGGAACTCGCGCACCACCGCGAAGGGCAGTTGCGGATCCAGCCCGCATGCGCGTGACTGGGCGGACACCTGCCGTACGATCGCCCTCAGGTCGTCCAGCACCTCCCCGGACGTGTCGTCCCCGGCCAGCACGCGCAGGCTCGCGCCGATGCGCTCTTCGAGCTCCTCCGCCCACGCGCTCGCCGCCATGCTGCGCGTCCCCAGGGCCTGCCAGCGCGCCATCTCCGCCAGCGCGGCATCCAGCGTCCCCGCCAGCGCCGCCTGCGCACCGCCCACGCCCGGCAGCGGCAGCACGGCCTCGCCGTCGGGCAAGGCCAATGCCTGCGGATCGCCTGCCTCCTGCCCCAGCGCATAGCCGGCCAGCAGCCGCTCCATGCCCCAGGCCAGGGTTTGTTCGGCGATCGCCGGCGCGCCGCAACGCTCGCGGAAGGATCCATCCAGACCCCAGGCCACACGAGCCTGCCGCAGCCAGCCCTCGATGGTGTCCAGATCGGCTGGATCCAGCTCCCAACGCCGCGCCAGCGGCGGCAGCGACAACAGATCGATCGCCTCCGGCGCGGTGAAGCGCGAGTACGGCAAGTCGAGCAAGCGCCGGAAGGCGGTGTAGACCGGATCGGAGCTGGCGATGGACACGTCGGCGAGCTGCCACGGCAGCGGTCCGTCCCACACTCCGGGTGCGCCGAAGACGGCCGGCAACATCGGCGCATAGGCGCGGATGTCCGGCGCCATCACCAGGATCCCGCCCGGGCGCAGACCGGGATCGTCGCGCAGTTGCCACAGCAGGGCGTCGCGCAGCACCTCCAGCTCGCGCAGGCGGGTATGGCAGGCATGCACGCGCAGCGACGCATCCGTGCGTTCGCGCGCATGCGCCGGCAACGCCAGCGCGGGCTCGCCACGGCGGATGCCCTCCTGCAACCACAGCAGCCGCGTCGTCGGCACCGCATCGCGCTCGGGCTCATCCCGATAGTCGCGCACGTCGATCGTCGCCTGCGCGTCTTCCAGCAGCAGCAGCAAATGCTGGCCGATCCTGCCCAGCGCCCCGAGCAGGGGATGCCGCACCTGCCGCTGGAAGGCGGACTCGGTTTCGCCCGCGTCGGGATCGCCATGCAGGAGCTGGATCCGCTTGCCTGCGTCGTGCGGCAGGCCGGCCCAGAACACGCGGCAGGGATCGGGCACGTACAACACCACCAGCCGGTGGCGCCCCACCGCCTGCAGCACCGCCAGTTCCGCTGGTGCGAGGTGGCCGAGGCCGAATACGTGCAGCGGGCTGTCGTCCGGCAGCCACGGGGCATCCGCCAGCGCCTTGGCCAGGACCTCCAGCCGCTCGCCGCGGTGGGGTTGCCGGATCTGCGCGCGCAGGCGCTGCCACAGCGGCACGAGGAAACCGGCTTCGCCGGTGGGGTCGCGCCCGCGTTCCCATGCGCGCAGCCAGTCCGGTCGGTACACGATGTACTGCACGAACATCCGCGCCAGCCGGTCGGCGAGCTGGAAGCGCCGGCGCGGTGCGTCCACGCCTTGCAGGCTGGCGCGCAGGCCGGCATCGTCCAGCGCGGGCAGTTGCTCGTGGACGTGCCAGCGCAGCGACTCCCGCCGCCAGGCGGCGACAGCGGCCTCGCCCGTGCCGAGCACGTCCAGCGCCAGCCCCTCCAGCCACACCCCGGGCAACAGCATCTGCAGGTTGGCCGCAATCCCGCGCCGGCGCGCGATCGCCGTCTGCAGCCAGGGGCGCATCCCGGGATGGCCGACGAGCACCGTCTGCGGCGCCAGCACCGTGGCTGGATGGTCGGCGGCGAGCAGATTCGTCAACGGCGACAGCAGGCTGTCCAGGCGGCTGGCGCGATACACCACCAGCCCGGCACCGATGCCATCGATCGACAATGCAGAGTTCATGCCGTCCCCGACCGTGCCGCGCATGCCGCCATGTCCGTATCGTACAGGCCGAGCGCGCCGCGTCTGGCGCGACGGCATCGGGTCTCAGGCTTTTTTCGCGCGGCGGTGGGTCGGCACGTAGTGGGTGCCGAGCACGTAGTCCCACAGCAGCGTGGTCACGCCGAAGTTGTAGCCGGGATGGAAGTGGTGGATGTGGTGCGCGCCCGCCCAGCGCCGCAGCCACGGGTGGCGGAAGCGGCGGACGTGGATGATGTAGTGGCTCCAGTCGTAGCAGGCATAGCCCAGGGCGATCGTGCCGGCCAGCAGGGTCGCATAGCCGACCGGCATCGCCAGCGCGAACAAGCCGACCATCAGCAGCACGATCGCCGGCGGCAGGAAGAACGGCAATGCCGCATCCACCAGCGGATCGACGTGGTGGTTGGCATGGCCCTTGCGGAAGGCTTCCAGGGTGACGTCGCCGTGGAAAATCCAGCGGTGGAAGACGTATTCCACGAAACTGAACACCAGCAGCCCGGCCAGCACCACCCCCACTGCGGGCCACAGGCGGATCGGCCCCAGCCATGCCACCGCCGACAGCAACAGCACCGGCGTCACCACGTCCAGCACCATGCTCACGCGGTTGTTGGTGCGCGTGGCGGACATGCGTTCGAGCGAATCCAGCCAGCGCTTGAACCAGCCGGGCGGCGGGCCGTCGCTGGCCGGGCTCGCCGGCGGCGGGATGGGTGCAGGTGCGGGTGACATCGGCGAAAACGGTTCCAGTGCGGCGCGAATACCCGCTATCGTACCTTGTCGGTCGTTCATTTCGCCTGCCGTTCGTCCCGAGTCCCGCGAGGAGCGTTCATGCTGCGTACCACCCGTCGCCTGGCCTGCCTGCTGCTGGCGGCTGCCGTTGCCGCGCCACCCGCCCCCGCCGCGACCGCCGCGGACGACCGCCACGCGACCGCCACGGACACCCAGACCGTGGTCTTCGTCCGTCACGGCGAAAAGCCGGCCGACGGACTGGGGCAACTGTCGTGCCAGGGCTTGAACCGCGCGCTGGCGCTGCCGAAGGCGATCGCCACGCAATTCGGCAAGCCCGACGCGGTGTTCGCGCCCGACCCGGGCATGGCCAAGCTCGACCACCACCACAGCTACGACTACGTACGGCCGCTGGCGACCATCGAGCCCACCGCGATCCGGTTCGGCCTGCCGGTGCAGGCGCACATCGGTTACTCCGATACCGCGGCGCTGGTAGCCGAACTCGACCAGCCCATCTATCGCAAAGCGCTGCTGCTGGTCGCGTGGGAGCACGTCGAGCTGGTGCAGGCCGCGCGCGCCTTGATGGCGGCCAACGGCGGCGATGCCCGGCAGGTGCCGGACTGGGACTACGACGATTTCGACGGCATCTACGTGGTGCGCATCACCCGCGGCCCCGAGGGCGCGCACGCGAGCTTCCAGCGCCAGCGCGAGCACCTCGACGGGCAACCCACGCAATGCCCGAACGCGCCTTGAACCGCGTTGCCCGCGAGCGTGACGATGCCGCCGCGATGGCTCAGTGTTTGCCCGGCGGCGGCACGTCCGCCTCGGTGTAACCGAACAGGCGCGTGGCGTTCGCGCCGTTCGCCGGCGGCGTGTCGGTGTAGACGTTCACCCCGCCCTGCTTGTACTGATAGACCGACCCGGTGCTGACCCGCGCGCCGGCGGGAATCGCGAGCGGCTGGCCGTCGGAGGAATACAGGGCGGTCGGAAGCGGTGCTCGCGGCACCGGCGGCTTGGGCGCGGCGACCGGCACCGGATACGGCACCGCCACGAACTGGGTGCGAACGGGCGGCTGGGCATCCTCCTCGTTGACGTTGCCTTGCGCGCCGTACATCGACGAATACAGGTACGGCCCGCGCCAACCGTGGTAACGGTACCCGCCATGACCGCCCCAGCCGCTGGCGGACGGGTTCTGCGATTGCGCGATGGCCGCCGATTGGCTGATGTACACCGGCGCCTTGACCACCTTGTCGGGCGGCGTGTAGGCCGGCCCGGCGAGCGCGGTGGCGCACGCGACCGACAGGGCCGCGCCGATCTGCGCGGCGTGCCTGGAAGAATATGGGGTACGCATGTCGAACCTCGGTTGGCGGTCGCGCGCCGACGCTGCGGAACGAATCCACACTGAACCGGCCGCACCCGGCTTGCAAGCGATCACCGTCACGTCTTGTGCCGATGTTCATGCACCTGAATGCGCGAACCGCGACGCCGGTATCAGTGGCCGTCCGCAGCGCTGCGCGCGGCCTTCCAGTCCGCCATGAACGCCTGCAACAGCGCGCGATCCTCCTTGCCCAGCGCCATCCGCGCCAGCAGGTCCGGCCGCCGCAGCCAGGTGCGGCCCAGCGATTGCTGCCGACGCCAGCGCGCGATCGCGGCGTGATCGCCGGACAGCAGCACGTCGGGCACGCCGGCCGTGCCGAGGGATTCCGACCGCGTGTAATGCGGACAGTCGAGCAGGCCGTCCTCGAACGAATCCTGCAGCGCCGATTGCGCATCGTTGAGCGCGCCGTCCTGCAGGCGACCGATGGCGTCGATGAGTACCGCTGCACCCGGTTCGCCGCCGGACAGCACGTAATCGCCGATGGAGATCTCGCGATCGACCGCGGCCGCGATCAGGCGCTCGTCGATGCCCTCGTAGCGCCCGCACAGCAGCAGCAGGCGCGGCAGCGCGGCCAGTTCGCGCACGACGGCTTGCGTCAATCGCTCGCCCTGCGGCGTGAGATACACCAGCGGCGCCGCCTCGCCCGCGGCGCGCGCGGCGGCGATGCACGCGCGCAGCGGCTCGATCAGCATCAGCATGCCCGGGCCGCCGCCGAACGGGCGCTCGTCCACGCGACGATAGTTGCCGCTGGCGTAGTCGCGCGGGTTCCAGCATTCCACCTGCAACAAGCCGCGCTCGCGTGCCCGCCCGACCACGCCGATCTCCACGCTCTGGCGGATGAACTCGGGGAACAGGGTGATGACGTCGCAACGCATGGCGGCTAGAAATCCGCGTCCCAGTCCACCGTGATGCAGGATGCGGCGAAGTCCACCGCCAGCAGATGCGGCGCCACGAACGGCACGAGGCGCTCGCGCCGCCCGCGCACCACCAGCACCGGGTTGGCGCCGGTGTCGAACAGGTGATCGACGGTGCCGAAATCAACGCCATCGGCGTTGACGACGCGCAGCCCTTCCAGATCGACCCAGTAATACTCGCCGGCCCTGGGCGGCGGCAGCGCCGAGCGCGGGACGAGGATCTGCGCTCCGGCCAGATCGTGCGCGGCTTCGCGGTCGGTCATGCCCGGCACGCCGGCCACCACGCCGTCGCCGTGCGCGCGGCCGGTCACGCCGGCCAGTTTCGAGGAGGTTTGCCGGTGGACGAGCGTCCACGGCTGGTAACGCAGGATCGCGACCGGCGGATCGGTCCAGGACTCGATCCGGATCTCGCCGCGCACGCCGAACGCGCCGCAGATGCGGCCGAGCGGGATGGGGCGCTCCGCGGAAGCGGGTACGGGATCGGTGGTGTCGGGCGCGGTCATGCGTGCACGGTCGAACAGGTTTCCGACGCACGCCCAAGCATGAACTTTCGCGCCATCCTCACGCAGCCTCAGCCGAAGCTGCGTGGGTCAGGCAGGGCGCGCACCCGACCGCATCAGGCGGCGGCCTTGGCCTGGGTCGCGGCTTCCTTGACCAGCAGGCCGACCTTGTCGCTCAACTGCGCGCCGTGATCCAGCCAGTGCTGCACGCGCGCCATGTCCAGCTCCAGACGCTTGTCGTTGCCCGAAGCGATCGGGTTGAAGAAGCCCAGACGCTCGAGCGAACGGCCATCGCGCTTGTTGCGGTGGTCGGTGGCGACGATGTGGTAGAACGGACGCTTCTTGGCGCCGCCGCGGGAAAGACGGATCTTGACCATGACGATTCTCGGTGATGACTTGTAAGGACGCGCCGGCCCGCTGAAACGCGACGACGGCAAGCGTTGCAGTGTAGCACAGCCTGCGGGATGCCGTCAGACCAGCTTGCTCCCGCGCAGGGCCAGCATGCTCGAGGGCGGCGCGAAACTGTCGGCGCTGGCGCTGTCCCAGAAATCCTCGAACACGCCGTGGCCGGTCGCCCCGCCGGCGAGCAGCACCCCCGGCTCGAGGTAGTGGTACATCGACGCGAAGGAATGCACCTGCGTCGGCGACACCCGCATGATGACGTGCTCCGGGCCCAGCTCCTGCGGATGGCTCAGCCCCGCGGCTTCCAGCAGCTCCTTGAGCGCCTTGAGGGTGTTCTCGTGGAAGTGGAACACGCGCTCGGCCTTGGTCGGCACATGCAGTGCCTGCTGCCGGCGCGGATCCTGGGTGGCCACGCCCGTCGGGCAGCGGTCGGTGTGGCAACTCAGCGACTGGATGCAGCCCAGCGCGAACATGAAACCGCGCGCAGCATTCGCCCAGTCCGCGCCCAGCGCCAGCGTGCGCGCCAGTTCGTAGGCGCCGGTGATCTTGCCGGCCGCGCCGATGCGCACGCGGTCGCGCAGGCTCAAGCCCACCAGCGTGTTGTGGACCAGCAGCAGCCCTTCGCGCAGCGGCACGCCGACGTGATCGACGAACTCCGCCGGCGCCGCGCCGGTGCCGCCCTCACCGCCATCGACCACGATGAAATCCGGCAGGATGCCGGTTTGCTGCATCGCCTTGGCGATGCCGAACCATTCCCACGGATGGCCGATGGCGAGCTTGAAGCCGGTCGGCTTGCCGCCCGACAGCGTGCGCAGGCGTTCGACGAATTCCAGCAGTCCCACCGGCGTGGAAAACGCGCTGTGTTTCGCCGGCGAAACGCAATCCACGCCCTGCGGCACGCCGCGCGCGGCGGCGATCTCCGCCGACACCTTGGCTCCCGGCAGCACGCCGCCGTGGCCCGGCTTGGCGCCCTGCGAGAGCTTGATCTCGATCATCTTCACCTGCGGGTCGTTCGCATTGGCGGCGAACTTGTCGGCATTGAAACCGCCGTCCTCGTTGCGGCAGCCGAAGTAGCCCGAGGCCACCTCCCACACGAGGTCGCCGCCGTGCACGCGGTGGTGCGCCGAGATCGAGCCCTCGCCGGTGTCGTGGTAGAAACCGCCGCGCTTCGCGCCGGCATTGAGGGCGCGGATCGCGTGGCCCGACAGCGCGCCGAAGCTCATCGCCGAGATGTTGAACACGCTGGCCGAATACGGCTGCGCCCTGCCCTGCCCGATGACGATGCGGAAGTCGTGCGAGCCGATGCGCGTGGGCGCGATGGAGTGGTTGATCCATTCGTGGTCGTTGGCGTACACGTCCAGTTGCGTGCCGAACGGACGGGTGTCGCGCACGCCCTTCGCGCGCTGGTACACCACCGCGCGCTGCAGGCGCGAATACGGGTGCTCCTCGGTGTCGTACTCGATGAAGTACTGGCGGATCTCCGGGCCGATCGATTCGAGAAAATAGCGGATGTGCGCCAGCGCCGGGTAATTTCGGCTGACGGCATGATGCGTCTGCGCGAGGTCGTACACGCCCACCGCCACCAGCACCCCGAACGCCACCGTCGCGTAGATCCACGCGAAGTCCAGCCAAACCGTCGCCGCGCAACTCGCGACGAACAGCACGACGCAGGCGGAAAACCCCCACAGGCGTTGCGGCAACAGGCTCATGGCGTCTCCATGCGGGATGCATCTAGCAGAGTGTACCGCCGGTGTTCCGCAACCAGTGACGATCACTTCGACTTTTCAGCCACGGCCAGCGGCAAGAACAGCTTGCGCGATGAGCTGGGAAACTCGATGAATCCGTGGTGCCGATAGAAGGCCGTGGCGGCTTCGTTCTTGGCGTCCGCCACCATCGCCCACGACGCCACTTCGGCTCGGGTCGCGCGGTCGAGCGCATCCGCCAACAGCGCACCACCAAGTCCTCGTCCTTGAAATGCACGATCGATGGCCAGCCGCCCGAGGCGAACAGCCGGTATCGTGGGGTAGCGCGGCAACTTCTTGCTGACGTCCTCGGGCAAGTCGGTCAACAGCACGCTCGCCGACGCCAAGGTGTAATAGCCGGCGATCCGGTCATCCGTGGCCAACGCCACGAAACACGCGGCGACGCGGCGCCGCATGTCCTGGCCGGCCTGCTCGTACAGGTAGCGATTCAGGGGCGCGGATCGGCAGTCGAAAGCCTTTCGGTCGTGGTGCGTGGCATCGAGCCGCACCAGCGTGAATGGCGCGCTGGGCATTCAGTCGGCGGCGCCGTGCAGCAGCTTGGCCCGGCGCGCATAGGCGCGTTTCAGCGCGGGCGCGCGCTTGGGCGGGGACAGCAACGCTTGCGCAAAGCACTCCTGGTCGGCCCGCGACAGCCGGATGACCTCTGCCCTCTCAATGGCCTGCAGCGCGGCGTCGCGAACGGCGGACACGACAAAATCCGTCACTGTCCGGCCTTCCAGCTCGGCCGCCCGCTTCAATTGCGAGCGAAGCTCGGTGCTGATCCTGGCCTCGAGGCGCGCGGTTGTGGTTACGGCATTCATACAAGTTGCCTCCGTCACCATGATACGGCAGATTGCCGTACAAATGCAGCCCACTCCACGCGGGTTCAGCATGGCGGATACGTTGCCGGGCATGCGCTCCCCTTCCGGTTGCCGATTCAATCGCACGCACGCCAGCGGCGCGCCGCCGCGCAGGATACCGTCAACTGCGGCGGACTTCGGCTAGCTGCGGCTGTGCAAGCTGATCCGGCAACCGGACGGTGCGTGTTACGATCCACGCGCCTGCAGCTACCCACTCTTGGTAGCCGCCCAGCCCGGATGGCGAAACTGGTAGACGCAAGGGATTTAAAATCCCTCACCCCTGCGGGTATGCGGGTTCGATCCCCGCTCCGGGCACCAGCGCTTTTCGCGCGCGGCCAACCCCTTCACAGTTCATCCAAGGCCTATTGCCGCCGATCCAAAACTGACCCGCATAGCGGTCTGATGCCGACCCAGAATTGACCCGGCATCCCAAGCTTGCTGCTGTATTTTCAACCATCCGGGCACGCTGGCATGGTGCCGCAAGCGCGCCGACCGTGGCAGCCATACATCCCATGGCGACCACCTGAAAAAAACAAAACCCGCCATGCAGGCGGGTTCTGAAGACGAGATCTGGAGGCCGAGGTCGGAATTGAACCGGCGTACGCGGATTTGCAGTCCGCTGCATGACCACTCTGCCACCCGGCCAGATATCGGATTGTAGCCTGCGATCCAGGCCAAGCCGCCTGAACCGCGCGAGGCAGACACCACGCTGGGCGCTGCCCTTGAAACGCGAAACCCCGGGCTGGCCGGGGCTTCATGGAGAACACCTGTTCGACGCCATCGGTGTTCGACGAATCTGGAGCGGGAAACGAGACTCGAACTCGCGACCCCGACCTTGGCAAGGTCGTGCTCTACCAACTGAGCTATTCCCGCGTGAACCGGTCATTGTACGGATGGCGGCCGGTCTGTCAACTTCCGCGATCGTCGCTTCCCCGGTCGCCGCGCAGGGAGGGCCACGCCGCGCGCAGGTAGCCATAGCCCGATGCCAGCGTCAACGCCGCCGCCACCGCCAGCAGGACCTGGCCGACGACGTACGTCGGCATGCCCAGCAAGCGATCGACGTACAGCAGCATGCTGATGGCGACCATCTGCACGATGGTTTTCATCTTGCCCAGCCACTTCACGCGCACCTTGCGGCCGTGGCCCACCTCGGCCATCCACTCGCGCAGGGCGGAAATGGCGATCTCGCGGCCGATGATGACGATGGCGAGCATGGCCATCAGCCGGGATTGCGCCTGCGCCTGTTCGACGATCAACACCAGGGCCACCGCCACCGCCAGCTTGTCGGCCACCGGGTCGAGGAACGCGCCGAACGCCGAAAATTGATTGAACCGCCGCGCGATCCACCCATCCGCCCAGTCGGTGAGCGCGCCGACGACGAACACCGCCGCCGCCGCGACATGCGACCAGCGGTGCTGCGGCAGGTAGACGACCAGCACCAGCACCGGAATCAGCAGGATGCGGAACAGGGTGAGGATGGTGGCGAAGGTCAGTTTCATCGCGACCCCGCCCTCGCACCCGCCTGCCCGCTTTCGCTCGATCCATGCAGTGCCGCGTAGATGCGCCCGGCCAGCGCCGCGTCGATGCCCTCCACGCGGGCGATGTCCTCCACGCCTGCGCTGCGCACCCCCGGCAAGCCGCCGAAATGCCGCAGCAGGCTAGCGCGACGGCGCGGGCCGACGCCGGGAATCTCTTCCAGCGTACTGGTCTGACGCGCCTTCTGGCGCCGCCCGCGATGGCCGGTGATGGCGAAACGGTGGGACTCGTCGCGCAACTGCTGGATCAGTTGCAGCGCGGGCGATTCGTTGCCGGGGCGCAGGGTGCTGCCATCGGGACGGATCAGGGTTTCCTCGCCGGGCCGGCGCTCCTCGCCCTTGGCCACGCCGACCAGTTCGACACCGTGCACGCCCAATTCGCGCAGGACCGCGATGGCTTGCCGGAGCTGGCCGCTGCCGCCGTCGATCAGCAACACGTCCGGCGACACGCTATGGCCCTCGGCCACGGCCCTGAATCGCCGTTCCAGCGCCTGCCGCATCGCCGCGAAATCGTCGCCCGGGGTGATGCCTTCGATGTTGTAGCGGCGGTACTGCGCGCGCACCGGCCCCTCGGCGTCGAACACCACGCACGAGGCCACCGTCGCCTCGCCCATGGTGTGGCTGATGTCGAAGCATTCCATGCGTTTCGGGGGCGCAGCCGAACCCAGCAATTCCTGCAACGATTCCACCCGCGCGCGCTGGCTGGCGCTGCTGCCGATCTGCTGCGCCAGCGCCAGGCTGGCGTTGCGCCGCGCCAGGTCGAGATAACGGGCGCGATCGCCGCGCACCGAGAACTTCCATTCCACCCGGTGCTCCACCTGCTCGGCCAGCGCCGCTTCCAGCACGTCCATGTCGGCCGGCACATGGCTGAGCACGATCTCGCGCGGCGGCTTGCGCTCGCCGTAATACTGCGCGACGAATGCCGCCAGCACTTCGTCCTCGGTGGTGGCGCCGTTGAGTTTCGGAAAATACGCGCGGGTGCCCTGGTTCATGCCGTTGCGGAAGGACATCGACAACACGCAGGCGACGCCCTGCGACAGCTCGCATGCCAGCACATCCATTTCCACCGCGTGCCCGTCCACGTACTGGCGCGCCTGGATCTTGCGGATCGCCGCCAGCAGGTCGCGCAGGCGCGCGGCTTCCTCGAACGCCTGCGTGGCGCTGGCGCGCTCCATCTGCGCGGTCAATTCATCGGCGAGGGCATCGCTGCGGCCTTCCAGGAACAGCGTGGCCTGATGCACCGATGCGGCATACGCGGCCGCATCGATCAGGCCCACGCACGGCGCGCTGCAGCGGCCGATCTGGTATTGCAGGCAGGGCCGGCTGCGATTGCGGAACACGCTGTCCTCGCAGGTGCGCAGGCGAAACAGCTTCGCCAGCGCGTCGATGCTCTCGCGCACCGCGCCGGCGCTCGGATACGGCCCGAAATAACGGCCCGACGGGCGGCGCGATCCGCGATGGAATCCGATCCGCGGCCAGGCCTCGTCGGTAAGCACGATGTACGGGTAACTCTTGTCGTCGCGCAGCATCACGTTGTAACGCGGCTTGAGCGACTTGATGAGCTGGTTTTCCAGCAGCAGGGCTTCGCCGGCGGTGCGGGTGGCGGTGACCTCGATGGCGGCGATCTGCGCCACCATCGCCGCGATCCGCGGCGGGTGCTCGCCCTGATTGAAGTAACTGGAAACGCGCGCTTTCAACGACGCGGCCTTGCCGACGTACAGCAGACCGCCTGCGGCATCGAGCATCCGGTACACGCCCGGCGCGGTGGTCAGGCCGCGCGCGAAGTCCTTGCCGTCGAAGCCATGACCGTCGATGCCGGCCGCGTCGCCCGCCTGGGTCATTCGCCCACCGGCAGGCGCACGCTCGTGCCGGTGGCGGCATCCACGCGCAGCACTTCGTGGGCGTGGGTGTTGGCGATCCACAGCGAACCGCCGAACGCGGCGATCGCCGACGGGCAGTCGAGCTTGGCCGACACCTCGATGCGCGCGACCTCGCCGCCGCCGAGCTTGAGCCGGCAGATCTGGTTGTTGTAACTGTCGGCGATCCACAGGCAGGCCGCGTCGGGATCCTTGGCCACCGCCAGCGGATACTGCATGCGCGTGGCCGCGCGCGCGCCGACCTCGTTGCCGAACTCGAACAGGCCCTGCCCGAGCAGGGTCTGCACGCGGCGGGTGCCGAGCTGGAGGCTGCGCAGCGCGGACGACCCGGAATCGGCGACGTACAGCATCAACTGCGCCAGTGCCAACCCGGCCGGCTGCGCGAACGCGGCCGCTTCGCCGTCGCCGTCGGCCAGCGCCAGTTCGCCGGATCCGGCGACGAACTGCAGGGCATTGCGGGCGCGGTCGTACATCCAGATCTGGTTGTTGCCCGCGAGCGAGATGTACACGCGATCGTCGGTCGCCGCCACGTCCCAGGGCTGGTTCAGCGCCACCCGCTTGCCCAGATCCAGCGCGCCGCCGACCGGTTGCCCGGCACGCCCGGCACCGACGATGGTGAGCACGTCCCCATCCACCAGGCGCACGCGGCGCAGGGCGTTGTTGCCGGTGTCGGCGACGAACAGGATGTCGCGCATCAGCGACAGGCCGCGCGGCTGGCGGAATGCGGCGGCGTGGATGGTGCCGTCGTTGTACTCGGCCACGCCGGTGCCGATGTGGCGCAGCACGCGGCCGTCGCGCGAGCACTCGAGGATGCGATGGTGGCCGCTGTCGGAAACGTACAAATAGCGCTCGTTGACGCAGATGCCGCCGGGGAAGGACAGCGCCATCTGCCGTTCGATGGGATTGAGCGAGGGCAGCAGGGCTTCTTCCAGCGCCAGCCCGGCCTCGGCGATCAGGCGGGTGACGTGCCCCTCCAGCTCATCGCGGCGCTGGTCGCCCACCACCATGCCGCTGACGCGGCCGTCCGGATCGATCACCACCGCAGTGGGCCAGGCGGTGACGCCGTAGTGCTGCCAGGCGACGAAATTCGGATCGTGCGCCACCCGCACGCCGGCCTCGATCTGCGCGCAGACCTTGCGCACCAGCCGCGGGTGGCGCTCGGCCTCGAACTTCGGGCAGTGGATGGCGACGACCTGCACCGCGCCTGCGTATTTTTTCTGCAGGTAGCGCAGGTCGTCCATCAGGTTGCGGCCGTAGGCCGAACCGGCACTCCAGAAACCCACCACGATCACGTAACCGCGCAGGGCGCGCAAAGTCACCGGATCGCAATTGATCCATTCGATGGCGGAAGTGAGCTCGGGGGCAGGCGTGTTGACCATGGGATCATCCGGGTGCGCGGGCCAGCCGGGCCATTATGCTATGCCGGCTGGTGCAAGCGCGCGACCATCCGGTCGGTTGCCTTGTCGAGCAGCCGGTACACCGCCCGAAAGTCGTCTTCGCTGCCGCCGTAGGGGTCGGGCACCTCGGCCTTCGCGCCCAGCCCCGCCCATGCCAGCGCCAGCGAAATGCGCGGCCACGCGGCGCGCGGGGCCATGGCGTGCAGCAATTTGAGGTTTTGCCGGTCGGCGCACAGCACCCAGTCGAAAGTGGAAAAATCCTGCACCGTCACCTGGCGCGCGCGCAGGCCGTCGATGGCGATGCCGTGCTCGGCACACACGTCGATGGCTTCCGGCTCGGGCGGCTCGCCGACGTGCCACGGGCCCAGCCCGGCCGAGTCCACCGCGATCCGCTTGCCCAGTCCCGCCGCGCCGAGCTTGTGCCGCAGCAGGCCTTCAAGCATCGGCGAGCGGCAGATGTTGCCCATGCACACCACCAGTATCCGCGTACTCACGTCGTCGCCACTCCTTCAAACATGATCCGTTCGGCGCGGATCAGATCCGCTTCGGTATCCACCCCGGGCGGGAACCGTGCGGGGCTGATCGCCACCGCGATGCGCAAGCCCGCTTCCAGCACCCGCAATTGCTCCAGCGCTTCGATCCGTTCCAGCCGCCCCGGCGGCATCGCCGCGAACCGGCGCAGGAAACCGGCGCGATAGGCGTAGATGCCGATGTGCCGCAACCAGCCCTCGCCCGCCGCGCCGAGGCGCTCGCGGGCGAAACGGTCGCGATCCCACGGCATGGGCGCGCGACTGAAATACAAGGCATCGCCATTGGCCGCACGCACGATCTTCACCGCGTTCGGGTCGAACACCGCATCCAGATCGGCGATCGGCTCGGCCAGCGTCGCCATCGGCGCGGCCGCTCCAGTCAAACCTGCTCCAGTCAAACCCGACTCGGCAAGGCAACGCGCCACCGCGCGGATCCCCTCCGGAGGCGCAAACGGTTCATCGCCCTGCAGGTTGACCACGATGCGCTCGTCGTCCCAGCCGCGCAGGCTCGCGCATTCGGCCAGCCGGTCGGTGCCGGAAGGGTGATCGGCGCGGGTCATGCACACCGCCACGCCAGGCCCTTGCAAGGCGTCGGCGATGCGCTCGCTGTCGGTGGCCACCACCACCTCGTCGGCTCCGGCCGCCAGCGCGCGGCGCACGACGTGCAGCACCAGCGGCTCGCCGCCGAGCAGGCGCAGCGGCTTGCCCGGCAGGCGGGTGGCGCCCATGCGCGCGGGGATGGCGACGACGAAGCGCGGGTCAGCCATGACGGTGTGCCACCTTTGTCTCCAGCAAACGATCGACTGCATCGAAGAAACCCGTCGAGCATTCCGCCCGCACCGGCAGATGCCACGCATCGGCCGGCGCGAACGGTGCGCATTTCACCCAGTCCTTTTCGGTCATCACGATCGGCAAGCGTTCGGCGAACAGCAGATTCTCGGCCACGAAGGCGTGATGGTCGGTGAACGGGTGTTCGACCACGTCGAGCCCCGCCACGCGCAGGCATTCGAAGAAACGCTGCGGATGACCGATCCCGGCCACCGCATGCACGCGTCGCCCGCGCCATGCCGCCAACGGTTCGCTGCGGCCATCGCCGGATTGCAGGTGCTCGCCGACCAGCACGAAGGCGGGCGTCGGCACGGACTCACACGCGGCGACGCTGGCGCAGTGCGCGATGCGCAGGTCGATGCCGTCGCGCTGCGGTTCGCGCAGCGGCCCGGCCGGCAGCAGCCGCCCGTTGCCGTATCCACGCGCAGCGTCCACGACTTCGATCTCGATGTCGCGATGCAGGCGCAGGTGCTGCAAGCCGTCATCGGCGATGATGATGTCGCAACCCAATTCGACGCAGCGCCGCGCCGCAGCGACACGATCGGCGTCCACCACCACCGGCACGCCGGTGCGCCGCGCGATCAGCACCGGCTCGTCGCCGCCATCCTGCGCGCTCGTGTCCACGCCGACCTCGACCCGTCCGCGCGAGGAACGCCCGTAGCCGCGGCTGACCACACCCGGCGTCCAACCTTGCGCGGCAAGGTATTCGACGAGAGCGATGACCAGCGGCGTCTTGCCGCTGCCGCCAACGGTGAGGTTGCCGACCACGATCACCGGCACACCGATGCGCTGCGTGCGCAGCCAGCCGCGCCGATAGGCTATCTTTCGCACCCGCACGACCGCGCCGTACACACCCGACAGCATGCGCAACAACAGGCCGGGTGCGCGATCGCCGAACCACACCGTCTGCAAGTGCCGGTGCAGCGGGCTCACGTCGCCGGCGTCTCGCGGAACTGCATGCGGTGCAGGTGCGCGTACAGCCCGCCTTGCGCGAGCAACTGCGCGTGCGTGCCGCGCTCCACCAACCGACCTTCGTCGAGCACCAGCACCTGATCGGCGTGTTCGATGGTGGACAGGCGATGGGCAATCACCAGCGTGGTGCGATCGGGGATCAGGTGATCGAGCGCGTCCTGCACCAGCCGCTCGGATTCGTTGTCGAGCGCCGCCGTGGCTTCGTCGAGGACGAGGATCGGCGCATCCTTGAGAATCGCGCGCGCGATCGCCAGCCGCTGGCGCTGGCCGCCGGAGAGCAGGCCGCCGTTCTCGCCGATGCGGCTGTCCAGCCCCTGCGGCATGCGCTCGATGAACTCCGCGGCGTTCGCGGCATCGGCCGCAGCGCGGATCGAATCGCGGCTGGCGCCAGCCTGATCGCCGTAAGCGATGTTGGCCGCCACGCTGTCGTCGAACAGCATCACCCGCTGGCCGACCAGAGCGATCTGCCGGCGCAGGTCGACCAACCGGTACTCGGCCAATGGCACGCCGTCGAGGGTGACGTTGCCGGAATCAGGTTCGTAGAAGCGCGGGATCAGGCGCACCAGCGAGGTCTTGCCGCTGCCGGAACGACCGACGATCGCCGTCACCGTGCCCGGGCGCGCGGTGAAACTGATATCGTGCAACGCCGCGCCGGTCTGGCCCTGATAACGCAGCACCACGCGCTCGAACACCAGTTCGCCGCGCGCGCGCGCCAGCGGCCTTGTGCCGGCATCGACTTCCTCGGGCGCATCGAGCAGGCCGAAGATGTGCTGGCTGGCGGCGACGCCGCGCTGGATCGCGCTTTGCACGTTGGTGATCCGCCGCAGCGAGGGGATCAGCGCCATCATCGCCAGCATCAGGGAGACGAACTGCCCGGCGTTCATGCGCCCGGCCAGCGCCTCGCGGCCGGCGAGAAACAGAATCAAGGCCAGCGCGACCGCGCCCACCGTCTGCACCAGCGACGAGGAGATGCCGCGGGTCAGCTCGATCTTCACGTTCAAGCGCAGGTTGCGGTTGGCCAGGCCGTCGTAGCGCGCGATCTGCGCGTCGCGCGCGCCGTACACGCGCACTTCCTGATGGCCGGCCAGGGTCTGCTCGGCCGACTGCGCCATGTCCGCCACGCCGTCCTGCACGCTGCGATTCAAGCGACGGTAGCGCGCGCTCACCGTGCGCATGATGACCGCGATCAACGGCGCCATCACCAGCGCGCCGAGCGTCACCATCGCGCTGTTCCAGATCATCACCGCCAGCAGCGAGAGCGTGGTGAGGGTGTCGGTGACGATGATCTTCAGCGCCTCGGTGCTGGCCTGCGCCACCTGCTCGGTGTCGTAGTTCAGGCGCGAGACGAGGTGCTGCGTGGGCACCTGATCGAAGGCCGTGCAGGGCATCTTCAGGTACTTGGCGAGCATGGCCTGGCGCAGGTCGCGCACGATGCTGCGGCCGGCGCGCGCCATGCCGTAGTCGGTGGACAGCGTCGCCATGCCCCGCAGCAGGAACAGGCCGATGATGACCAGCGGCAAGGTCGTGGCCAGTTTGGGATTGCGGGCGATGAAGGTCTCGTTCACCACCGGTTTCATCATCGCGGTGAACGCGCCCGCGGCGGCGGCTTCGACCACCATGCCGATGCCCGCCATCGCCATCAGCGGCCAGTACGGGCGCGCGTAGCCGAGCAATCGGCGATAACTCTGCCAGGGCGAGAGCCCCGGCGCGGCGGAGTCGTTCACCGCTGCGGTACCGGCGCGGTGGCGATGGACAGCTTCTCGAAGCCCAGTTCGCCCAGCGCTTCCATCGCGGTGACCACCGCCTGATGCTGGGTGCGCGCATCCACCATGAGCACCACCGGCAGGTCGCGGCGGGTGCCGGCGCTGCGCGCGATGGCCGCCCTCAGAGAGGCGACATCGCGCGCCGCCACTTGTTCTTTTCCGACGTAGTAATGCCCTTCGGCGTCGATGGTGACCGACACCGGCGCGACCTGCTGCGCGCTCGCCGGCGCATTGGCCTGCGGCAATTGCAGTTTCAGCCCGCTGTGACGATTGAAGCTGGTGGTGACGACCAGAAAGATGATCAGGCAGAACACCACGTCCACCAGCGAGACGAGGTTGATCTCCGGTTCATCCAGCCCCGGGCTCTTGCCGCCGCCGAGGTTCACGCGCGGCTCCTGCGCCCGCGCGTGGGCATCTCGGCGGGGGCTTCGGTGGCCGAGTCCTCCTGGACGGCCGGTGTTGCCTTCGTGACCGATGGGCTGCCCTGTGCGGACAGCGTGTCGAGCAGGGCCATCGCCTGCTGCTCCATCTCCACCACGTAGTCGGCGATGCGCCCGCGCAGGTAACGGTGGAACAGCAGCGCCGGGATGGCCAGGCACAGGCCGCCGGCGGTGCTGATCAGCGCCTGGCCGATGCCGCCGGCGAGCTGGTTGGCGTCGCCGATGCCCTTCTGCAGGATGTCGAGGAACATCCGGATCATGCCCATCACCGTGCCCAGCAGGCCCAGCAGCGGGCCGACCGAGGCGATCGAGCCGAGCATGTTCATGAAGCGTTCCAGCCGATGCACGACGTGGCGGCCGACGTCCTCCACGCGCTCCTTGATCTGCTCGCGCGGACGCTCGCGCACGTCCAGCGCGGCAGCCAGCAGCTCGCCCAGCGGCGAGTTGTTGCGCAGCGCCTCGATGTGCGCCGGGTCGAGCTGGCGGGTGGCCGCCCATTCGCGCACGTCGCGGCCCAGCCCCGGCGGCAGCACCGACTTGCGGCGCAGCGTCCAGAAGCGCTCGACCACGATCGCCAGCGCGACGATCGACAGCACCACGATCGGCAGCATCACCCAGCCGCCGGCTTTCAGGAATTCCAGCACCACTCACCTCGTCGCTGCGCCGATCCCCGCATCGGCTCCAGCCGCCAGTGTAGCGGAAGCTGCTGCCGGCTCGTGCCAATAGCGCAGCAGGCGCTGGCGCGCGCGCTCGACCACGCGCGGGCCGGCCGCATCCAGCCGCACGCGCACGAAGCCATCGCTGGCGCTGTCCTCCAAGGCGATGTGACGCTCGACGTAACGCTGCACAACGGCCGGTTTGGGGTGGCCGAAACGGTTGTCCAGCCCCGCCGAGATCAAGGCCAGCCTGGGCGCAATCGCATCGATGAAGGCCGGGGTGGACGAGGTCGAACTGCCGTGGTGCGGCACCACCAGCACGTCGGCGCGCAGCATCGCGGCGTGTTCGCGCAACAGGCGTTTTTCGATGATGGCCTCGATGTCGCCCGGCAACAGCGCCGCCCAGCCCGGCCCGCTCACCCGCAGCACGCAACCGCTGTCGTTGCCCAGATAGGGCATGAACTCGGGCGGATGCAGGAAGCGAAACGCGACGCCATCCCACGTCCACGTCGCTCCTTTCAGGCAGGGTTGATAGTCGCGCCCTTTCGGCCAACCAGCTGGCGCATAACGCAGCGCGACCGGGTAGGCGCGACGCACCGAGTCGGCACCGCCGGCGTGGTCGTTGTCGCCATGGCTGATGACCAGCGCGTCCAGTCGCCCCACACCCAGCGCGTGCAGGCTCGGCACCACCGCCGCTTGCCCGAGATCGAGGCCGCCCTCGAAGGCCGGGCCGGTGTCGTACACCAACGTGTGATGCTGCGTGCGCACCAGCAGCGACAGGCCCTGACCGACGTCGATCATGTCCAGTTCGGCCTGACCGACGGGGATCGCCGGCAAGCGCGGCCACAGCAGCGGCAGCCACAGCAGCAGCGCCAGCGGCTTGCCGGGCACGCCGCGCGGCAACAGCAGCCAGAATGCGCCGAGCAGGGCCAGCGCCAGCGCGATCAGGCTCGGCTCGGGCAACCAGAACAGCGCGCCCGGCCAGTGCGCCATGCGCGCGACGATCCACCACAGCCCGTCCATCGCCTGCCCGGCAAAACGCAGCATCGGGGCACCGGCGGCCGGCCAGACGAGATCCAGGGCCAATCCGAAAATCGACAGCGGCGTGACGAACAGGGCGAAGCCGGGAATGCCGACCAGATTCGCCAACGGCGACACCATGGATGCCTGGCTGAAAAACCACACCGTCAGCGGCAGCAAGCCCACCGTCACGATGCCCTGCCCGCCGAGGAAGGATCGCCAGCGCGATTGCGGCGCATCGTGCGGCAGGCACCACAGCAACCACGCCACGCCGACGAAGGACAGCCAGAAACCAGGCTCCAGCACCGCCAGCGGATCGATCAGCAGCATCGCCAACAGCGCCAGCGACAACGCGCCCGGCACCGAGGAAGGCCGCCTGCCGATGCGTGCGAACAAGGCCGTGGCGATCATCAGCACGGTGCGCACGGTGGGCAACTGGAAGCCGGTCATCGCCGCATAGCCGATGGCGAAGACCAGCGCGAACAGGGGCAACGCCTGCGGCCGCGGCCAGCGCAAGCCCAAGCGCGGGAACATCCACCACAGGCACCAGCCCAGCAGCGCGCCGAACGCGGCGACGATGCCGACGTGGAAGCCGGAGATCGCGACCTGATGGTTGAGCCCGGTCTGGCGCAGGGTGTCCCAGTCGTCCTCGGTCAGATAGCGCGTATCGCCCAGCGCCAGCGCGCGCAGGAAGCGCGAACTCGGCGATGGCACCGCGTCGGCGATGCGTTGCGACCAGCGTGCGCGCAGGGCGTCGATGCCCGGCTGCGCGCCGAGCCGCACCGCGCGCGCCGGATCCGCAGGCGCGTTGCGCGTGCTGCCGTCGCGCACGTAACCGGTGGCGGCGATGCGCCGCTCCAGCGCGAATGCCTCGAAGTCGAAACCGCCCGGATCGAGCACCCCGCGCGGCCGCCGCAGCTTGACCACGAACCGCCATTGCTCTCCCGGCACGACTTCCGCCGTGGTGCGATACCAGCCCAGCCGCAGGTGGCGACCGGCCACGCCATCCGGATTGCCTTTGGTATCGGTGACGAAGTCGAAACGCAGCACGTCGTCGTGGCGTTGCGGCAAGCCGACGACGCGACCGACGACGGCGATCTCCTGACCTACCAGCGCCTGCGGCAAGCGCTGCGCCATGACCTGCCCGGCGACGAGGCAGGCCCAGGCAAAACCGGCCAGCGCTGCCCCCAGCCAGCGCCCACGCCACGGCAGGGCCCAGCCGACGAGGCCGACCAGCAACAACGCCACGCTGATCGCCATCGGCGGCAATGCCGGCAGGCGCATGTTGGCGACCACGCCTGCGGTGAACGCCACCGCGCAGGCGATGCCGAACGGGGAAATGCGTGCGCGTACCCCGCCGGCAGCCACGGTTTACACCGCGTCGGCTACCAGCTCGCGCAGTGCGCCGCCGGTGAGTTCGAGCACGCGATCCATGCGCCGCGCGAGACGGCGGTCGTGGGTGACCAGCACCAGCGCGGTGCCGATCTCGCGATTGAGTTCGAGCATGGTGTCGAACACGCCGCCGGCGGTTTTTTCGTCGAGGTTGCCGGTCGGCTCGTCGCCGAGCACGCAGGCCGGGCGGTTGACCAGCGCCCGCGCCACCGCGGCACGCTGGCGCTCGCCGCCGGACAGCTCGCCGGGCTTGTGCTGCAAACGCGCAGCCAACCCGACCTTCTCCAGCAATTCGCGCGCCGCCGCCTCGGCCGTTGCCGGCGCATCGCCGCGGATCAGCAGCGGCATCATCGCGTTCTCCAGCGCGGTGAACTCCGGCAACAAGTGATGGAACTGGTAGATGAAACCCAGCGCGCGATTGCGCAGGTCGCCGCGCGCCTTCTCGCGCAGTTGCGACATCGCCTGCCCGGCGACATACACCTCGCCCGCGCTCGGCGTGTCCAGCCCGCCCAGCAGGTGCAGCAAGGTACTCTTGCCCACGCCCGAAGCGCCGACGATGGCCACGCGCTCGCCCGCGGCGACATCCAGATGCAGGCCATCGAACACCGGCGTGCGCAGCTTGCCCTCGACGTAGGTCTTGGCGAGGTTGTCGCAGCGGAGGACGGCTACTGGATTTTCAGATTCATTACTCACGATTCACTCGATCAGACACTTCGCGATTTGATGGCTCTTTCCCTCATCCGGCGCTGCGCGCCACCTTCCCCCGGAGGGGGAAGGAAAACCCCATTCCCGATTCCCCATTCCCCGCTACTCATACCGCAACGCGCTTGCCGGATCGATCCGCGCCGCGCGCCATGCCGGGTACACGGTCGCAAGGAAGCACAGCACCAAGGCCACGCCCGCTATCGTGCCGACATCACTCCATTCCAGCCGCGTGGGCAGGCCGGAGATGTAGTACACGTTGGACGGCATCACCTCGATGCCGGTGAGGCGCTCGATCACCCCGACGATGGCATCGAGGTTCTTCGTCAGCGCCACCCCGCCGGCCACCCCCAGCGCCACGCCCAGCGTGCCGATGGTGCAGCCCTGCACCATGAACACGCGCATGATCGCGCCCGGGCGCATGCCCAGCGTGCGCAGGATGGCGATGTCGGCCTGCTTGTCGGTGACGATCATCACCAGCGACGACAGCAGGTTGAACGCGGCCACGCCGACGATCAGCACGAGGATCAGGAACATCATCGTTTTCTCGGTGCGCAGGGCGATGAACATGTTGATGTTGTCGTGGGTCCAGTCGCGCACCGAATACAAGCCGCCCATGCGCGCGGCGAGGCCGCTGGCGACCGTACCGGCCTGCCACATGTCGGCCAGCTTCAGGCGCACGCCGGTCACGCCCGATCCCATCCGCAGCAGCTTCTGCGCATCGGCGATGTGGGTGACCGCGAGCTTCTGGTCATAGTCGGCGAAGCCTGCCGAGAACACGCCGACCACGGTGAAGGCCTTGGAGCGCGGCACGAAACCGACCGGCGTCACGTTGCCTTCGGCGACCAGCACGTTGATCTTGTCGCCGACGCCCACGCCCAGCGCATCAGCCAGATCCTTGCCGAGGATCAGGTCGAATCCGCCGGGCTTGAGGTCGGACAGACTGCCGGCCAGCAGCTTGCCGCCGAGCACGCTGTCCACCTGCCCTTCCAGCTCGGGCGACACGCCGAGCAGGATCGCTCCCTGCTCGCTGTTCCCCTGCAACATCGCCTCGCGGGTGACGAAGGGCGCTGCACCGACCACCCGCTTGTCCGTGTGCGCCATGCGCACCGCGCCCTGCCAGTCGGGCAGCGACTCGCCGACGCCGCTGATGGTGGCGTGCGCGACCATGCTGAGCATGCGCGCACGGTATTCCTCCTGGAAGCCGGTCATCACCGCGATGGTGGTGATCAACGCGGTCACGCCGATGGCGATGCCGAGGATGGATGCGGCGGAGATGAAGGAAATGAAACCGGTGCGACGCTTGGCGCGGGTGTAGCGCAGGCCCAGCGCCAGCGAGAGCGGGCGGATCATGCGCGTGCTCCTCCGGTCGGTTCCTTGCGAGCGCTGGCGGCGACCAGCCGCAGGGCGCGACGATCGTGCGCAGACAAGGTGTCCGGCCACCACAGGTAGCGTTGCCGCCGGCCGCTGACGGGATCTTCCACCGTCAACAGGGCCAAGCCGCCACGAATCCGCGCGGCGACGTGGCGCAGACGACGGCTGCCGTCCGCACCGATCGCCTCCCATCCCGGCGCGGTGCCGACCCATGCCAGCTCCACTGCCGCACGCCGGCCCTCGCGCCACAGCAGCCAGCCCAGATACGCGAGCACGGCGGCATCGAGCGCCGCGCAAGCCGCGTTCGGCAGGCTCGACAGCCACGGCGCGCACGCGGCCGTCATGGCAAGCGCGACCAGCGCGGCCAGCAGCCAGCGCGAGCGTCGCCACGCCAAGCGGCATGCCGGCATGTCAGACGGGCGGAAGTTCGCGGATGCGTTGGACGAGTGCATCGAGATCCTTGTCCTGCGGGGGTTCCAGGCCGATCAACCACCGCCACAGGGTATCGTCTTCGCAGTCGAGCAACTGTAGGAAAACGCTTCTTTCCGCGTCGTCCGCCACCGACCAGCGCCGTTCGAGGTAGCGCACGAGGAGGAGGTCGATTTCGACCATGCCGCGGCGGCAGCGCCAGCGCAGGCGCGGGATATCGGGGTCGGCGCCGGCGTTGGTCGCAGCCGGATCGCGCACGCTGCCCGGCGTCGTCACACCTTGCGCGCCAGCATCAGCTTCTTGATCTCCGCGATCGCCTTGGCCGGGTTCAGGCCCTTCGGGCAGGTGCGCGTGCAGTTCATGATCGTGTGGCAGCGGTACAGCTTGAAGGGGTCTTCCAGATCGTCCAGGCGCGCGCCAGTGTCCTCGTCGCGGGAGTCCACGATCCAGCGGTAGGCCTGCAACAGGATCGCCGGGCCGAGATAGCGGTCGCCATTCCACCAGTAACTCGGGCAGGCGGTGGAGCAGCAGGCGCACAGGATGCACTCGTACAGGCCATCGAGTTTCTTCCGATCCTCGGGCGATTGCAGGCGCTCGCGATCCGGCGGCGGCGCGCTCTGGGTGCGGATCCACGGCTTGATGGAAGCGTGCTGCGCGTAGAAATGCGTCAGGTCGGGGACGAGGTCCTTCACCACCGGCATGTGCGGCAGCGGGTAGATCGGCACCTCGGCCTTGCCGCAGTCCTCGATCGCGCGCGTGCACGCCAGCGTGTTGGTGCCGTCGATGTTCATCGCGCACGAGCCGCAGATGCCCTCGCGGCAGGAACGGCGGAAGGTCAGCGTGGGATCGACCTCGTTCTTGATCTTGATGAGAGCATCCAGAACCATCGGCCCGCACTTGCCCAGATCGACCTCGTAGGTATCGGTGCGCGGGTTCTGCCCGTCGTCCGGGTTCCAGCGGTAGATCTTGAACGAGCGCACCTTCTTCGCCCCGGCCGGCGCGGGGAAGTGCTTGCCCTTGCGGACTTTCGAATTGCGCGGCAGCGTGAATTCGGCCATGGCTTATGTCCGCGAATCGGGAATCGGGAATCGGGAATCGTCAACAGCAGCAAGTCCACTCCTGGCAACTCTCGGCTCGATATTGGATTTCATAAAAAACTCCTCACCCTTCCAGTTTTCCCGATTACCGCCAGAGCAAATCCCCTCCCCCGCCTGCGGGGGAGGGTCAGGGTGGGGGGAGCGCCTCGCACCTCTGCCCCCTTCCCAGCCTTCCCCCGCAAGCGGGGGAAGGAGAAAAGCTTCGATTCCCGATTCCCGGCTCTCAGTACACCCTCGCCTTCGGCGGCACCGGCTGCACCTCGTCGGTGAGGGTGTTGACGTGCACCGGGCGATAATCCAGGCGGGTGTTGCCGGCGGCATCGACCCAGCACAGCGAATGCTTGCGCCAGTTCACGTCGTTGCGGTCGGGGAAGTCCTCGCGCGCGTGCGCGCCGCGCGATTCCTTGCGCGCCACCGCCGAGACGAGGGTGGCCTGCGCCTGCCCGAGCAGGTTCTGCAATTCCAGGGTTTCGATCAGGTCGGTGTTCCACACCAGCGAACGGTCGGACACCTTCACGTCGCTGAAGGAGCGCGCGATCCGGTCGATCTTGGTCACGCCCTCGGCGAGCGTTTCGCCGGTGCGGAACACGGCCGCGTGCGCCTGCATGTCGCGCTGCATGGCGTCGCGGATCTGCGCGGTCGAGGTGGAACCGTTGGCGTTGCGGATGCGATCCAGACGCGCCAGCGCGGCATCGCAGGCATCGGCGGCCAGACGCGGCTGCGCCTGGCCCGGCTTGATCGTCTCGCCGCAACGGTTGGCCACGGATCGGCCGAACACCACCAGATCGAGCAGCGAATTGGAGCCCAGCCGGTTGCCGCCGTGCACCGACACGCAGGCGGCCTCGCCGATCGCGTACAGGCCGGGCACCACGTGGTCGGGATTGCCATCCTTCAACGTCAACACTTCGCCGTGGTAGTTGGTGGGGATGCCGCCCATGTTGTAGTGCACGGTCGGCAGCACCGGGATGGGCTGCTTGGTCACGTCCACGCCGGCGAAGATCCGCGCCGACTCGGCGATGCCCGGCAGCTTCTCGTGGATGATCTTCGGATCGAGATGGTCCAGGTGCAGGAAGATGTGATCCTTCTTCTCGCCCACGCCGCGGCCTTCGCGGATTTCGATGGTCATCGCGCGGCTGACCACGTCGCGCGAGGCCAGGTCCTTGTAGTGCGGCGCGTAGCGCTCCATGAAGCGCTCGCCCTCGGAGTTGCGCAGGATGCCGCCCTCGCCGCGCACGCCCTCGGTGATCAGGCAGCCCGCGCCGTAGATGCCGGTGGGATGGAACTGCACGAATTCCATGTCCTGCAGCGGCAGCCCGGCACGCAACACCATGCCGCCGCCATCGCCGGTGCAGGTGTGCGCCGAGGTGCAGGAAAAATACGCGCGGCCGTAGCCGCCGGTGGCCAGCACCGTGCCCTGCGCACGGAACAGGTGCAACTGCCCGCTGGCCATGTCCAGCGCCAGCACGCCACGGCATGCGCCTTGCGCGTCCATGATGAGATCGAGCGCGAAATACTCGATGAAAAACTGCGCGTCGTGCTTGAGCGATTGCTGGTAGAGCGTGTGCAGCATCGCGTGGCCGGTGCGGTCGGCCGCAGCGCAGGTGCGCTGCGCGGGCGGGCCTTCGCCGTACTGCGTGGTCATGCCGCCGAACGGGCGCTGGTAGATGCGGCCGTCGTTCGTGCGCGAGAACGGCACGCCCTGATGCTCCAGCTCGACCACCGCGGCCGGGGCTTCCTTGCACATGTACTCGATCGCGTCCTGGTCGCCGAGCCAGTCGCCGCCCTTGACGGTGTCGTAGAAGTGGTAGCGCCAGTCGTCCTCGCCCATGTTGGCCAGCGCCGCGGCGATGCCGCCCTGCGCGGCCACGGTGTGCGAACGCGTGGGGAACACCTTGGTGATGCAGGCGGTGTTGAGCCCTTTCGAGGCCAGCCCGAAGGTGGCGCGCAGGCCCGCGCCGCCGGCGCCGACCACGACCATGTCGAACTGGTGCTCGGTGATCTTGTATGCGTGGGTCATCAGGTGCAGCCGATTCGTGGGAAGGTCAAGGCGCGAACATGCAGCGGGCGATGCCGAACACGCCTGCCAGCGCGCCGGCGATGCAGGCGAAGGTGTTCAGCAGGTGCAGGGCGATCTCGAGCCAGCGCGTGTGCACGTAGTCCTCGATCACCACCTGCATGCCGAGCTTGGCGTGCCAGAACATCGCCAGCACGAGCATCAGCAGCGGCAAGGCGTAGCGCGGATTGGCGAGGACCGCCCGCCAGTCGTCCTGACCGGCGCCGAGCATGGACAGCGCCAGCCACGCGAACCACGGCAGCAGCAGCGCCAGCGCGACCGCGGTCACCCGCTGCATCCACCAGTGGCGCACGCCGTCCTGCGCCGAACCCAGCCCGCGCGCGTGCTTGAGCGGGGTCCGCATGGGTGCGTCGAGATCGTGCACGCTCATTCACAGCCCTCCGGTGCGGGTGAGTACGCAGGCCCACACCGCGCCGGTCAGCAGCAAGGACGCTGCCACGACCGCCCAGCCGGACGCCTGGAACTGCCGAATCTCGAAGCCCTTGCCCGCATCCCAGACCAGATGGCGGATGCCGTTGCACAGGTGGTAGACCATGCACCAACTCAAGCCGAACAACACGACCTTGCCGGGCAGCGAACCGGCGATGTCCATGAACTGCGCGTAGCGCTCGGGGCTGGCCGAAACCGCCAGCAACCACCAGGCCATGCCGAACGCAGCCACCGCGAGCACCATCCCGGTGGCGCGGTGCAGGATGGACAACACGGTGGTGATCTGCGGCCGATACACCTGCAGATGCGGCGAGAGTGGGCGTTCGGGAATCGACATGGAATCCATCTTCATTCGTGTGCGTGCCAGTGGCGGCGCCGTGCGGATGAAAAAGCAGCGGCCTTCCGTATTGTCATGCCAGCGCAAGCGGGCATCCAGCGACTCGGGCGAAGCCACAACCTGAAAGCCGCCGGACGACCCGCCATTCGGCCGTCGAACACCCTGCCTGCGCGGGAATGACGGACGACATCACAACCGCCCAAACGATGTTGCAACTGCACCGCGTCCATGCATCAAAAATCGATGCAACGCCCGTTCTTTTCCCAATCCCCGTAGCGCGTGGGCTCCGGGCCGTCGCGCCCGCCGAACTCCGGCGGCCGCGATGGGCTCACGCCGATCTCGTCGGCAGACTCGGCAGCCGGCGTCGAAACGGCCGCATCGCCGTCTTCGGCAAGAGCCTTCAGGGTTTGGCTTATCATCGGGACACTCGCAAGCAACCGTGCAAGTCTAAGACCCGAAGGCCATGCCCGACAAGCAAGATGCGCGATCCATCAGCTTCGCACTACCCGGCTGGCAGGTGCTGGAGGCACATGGCGTCGATGCCGCCAGCTTCCTGCAGGCGCAGACGATGAACGACCTGCGACCGCTGGCACCGGGGCACTGGCAATGGAATGGCTGGCTGAATCCGAAAGGCCGGTTGATCGCCTTGTTCCTGCTCGCGGCACTGGATGCGCAGCGTTATTGGCTGGTCAGCCCTGATGTGCAGGCCGCCGAACTGGGCAGCCGCCTGCAACGCTTCGTGTTCCGCAGCAAGGTCAAGCTCGCGGTGCGCGCGGATCTGCACGCACGCGGCAGCTTCGCGGATGCATCCCCGGCGACGGGCGCGCGATTGCATCGGCAGTCGCTGGGCGATAGCGAAGCCCTCGCATTCGATCTGGGCGGCGCGGGCGGCGCACGCACGCTGCGCATCGTCGCCGGCACTGGCGCTGGCGATGATCGCATCGCTGACGATCACATCAACCATGTCGCCGAACCTGACACCGGTACCTGCGGCCTGCGACGCTGGGCAGCCTTCGACCTCGCCCACGGCCTGCCGAGGTTGCCGGCCGACCAGGTCGAGGCATGGACGCCGCAGATGCTCTCGCTGGAGCGCCTGCACGCGTTCAGCCTGAAGAAGGGCTGCTACCCCGGGCAGGAGATCGTCGCACGCACGCATTTCCTCGGGCAGGCCAAGCGCGCCCTGGCCCGCATCCAAGGCGAAGGGCTGACGGCGGGTGCCGAAGTCGTCGCCGGCGAGCGCACGCTCGGCAGCGTCGTGAATGCGGCCGATGGCGAGGCGCTGGCGGTGCTGGCGGTCGAACGCACCGCCGACGGCTGGATGTGCAATGGTGCACCTTGCCGCGAGTTGCCCTTGCTGGACGGATTGGCACGCTGACGCCGCGACGGTTTTTCCGTACAGTCCGCGGCGGCGACCGACCGATCCGGGGAACCCGATGCGCCGACTCCTGCTCCTGTTGCCCTTCGCGCTCACCCTGTGGGTGCCGCTGTACAACCTCGACGCACCCACGCTGTGGGGCTTCCCGTTCTTCTACTGGTACCTGTTCGCCTGCCTGTTCGCGCTGCCGGCGATCCTGTGGCTGGCCGACCGCGGGGCGCGCCGATGAACGGCGCGATCCACTGGATCGCATGGACGGTGTTCGCGGCGTTCTTCGCGCTGGTCACCGTGCTGGGCTTCGTCGCCGCGCGCTGGAAGAAGGCCGACCTCGACCACCTGCACGAATGGGGCCTGGCCGGGAGGCGCTTCGGCACGCTCGTCACCTGGTTCTTGATCGGCGGCGACCTGTACACCGCCTACACCGTGATCGCGGTGCCGGCGATGGTGTACGCCAAGGGCGTGATGGGCTTTTTCGCGATGCCCTACACCATCACCGCCTACGTGATCTTCTTCGTGACCATGCCGCCGTTGTGGAACGTCTGCCGCAAGCGCGGCTACATCACCGTGGCGGATTTCGTGGAAGGTCGTTACGGCAGCCGCTGGCTGGCGCTGGCGATCGCCCTGACCGGGGTGCTGGCGACCATGCCCTACATCGCCCTGCAACTGGTCGGCATGCAGGTGGTGTTCGCGGCGATGGGTTTCGGCGCCATGCGACAGGGCGCGGAGATCGCGCTGGTGGTGGCCTTCCTCGTGCTCGCGCTGTACACCTATTCCAGCGGCCTGCGTGCACCGGCGCTGATCGCCTTCGTCAAGGACGCGATGCTGTACGTCTTCGTGATCGCCGCGGTGGTGGTGATCCCGGCGCAACTCGGCGGCTACGGCGCGAT
This sequence comes from Pseudomonadota bacterium, assembly GCA_018242445.1. Lineage (GTDB taxonomy): Bacteria > Pseudomonadota > Gammaproteobacteria > Xanthomonadales > Xanthomonadaceae > SZAS-103. The sequence goes on from JAFEBW010000060.1 coordinate 97,102, forward strand.
CTTCAAGGCCGCCGGTGACAGCTTCGCCGCCCGCCACGACGGCAGCGGACTGCTGCTGCATCCCGGCCAGTACCTGCCCTTCGCCACCCTGGCGCTCGGCTCGGCCGGAGCCTTGCTGCTGTATCCGCACGCGACCACCGGCGTGCTCGCCGCGTCCGGCCCGCAGACCCTGCGCCGCAACGCGATCCTGCTGCCGGCCTACTCCGTGGCGCTGGGATTGATCGCGCTGATGGGTTACATGGCGCTCGCCGCGCACGTGGACGCCCGTGGCAGCGCGATCGTGCCGGCGCTGGTCATGCACAGCTTCCCGGAATGGTTCGCCGGGTTCTGCTTCGCGGCGATCGCGCTGGGCGCGCTGGTGCCGGCGGCGATCATGTCGATCGGCGCGGCCAATCTGGTCACCCGCAACATCGTCAAGCCCTTCATCGATCCGGCGATCGACGCGCGCGGCGAGGCGAAGGTGGCCAAGGTCACCTCGCTGCTGGTCAAGTTCGGCGCGCTGCTGTTCGTGCTGGGGCTGTCGCAGGATCTGGCGATCAACCTGCAACTGCTGGGCGGGATGTGGATGCTGCAGGCCTTCCCGGCGGTGATGCTGGGCCTGTACACGCGCTGGTTGCGCGCCGGCCCGCTGCTCGCCGGCTGGGCGGTCGGCATGCTCGTCGGCACCGGCCTGAGCTGGACGCAGGGCTGGTCGGCCGGGGTGAAGACGACATGGCTGGTGCCGGGCGTGGGCGCGGTGTATCTGGGCATCGTGGCGCTGGTCGCCAACCTTCTCGTCGCCGCAGCGCTGAGTGCGCTGGCCAGTGCGCTCGACAAACCGCAAGCGGCCGATGCCACCGTCACAGGCGATTACGCCGACGCCTGAGTCCGCGACCGGCACTGCACGCCGGCACGACGGCGCCGCACGTCGACGCGATGGCGCGATACTGTGTCCCATCCTTTCGCCCACGCCGTGCGCCGCCATGAGCGACCTGCTCGACGACCGGTTCTCCTTCATCGACGGCATCGCCGTCGTGCGCCTGTCCGGCACGGTGAATGGCCAGCAGATCATCCGCTGGATCGGCGAGAGCCTGGCGTGGGCGCGCCTGCGTCGTCATGGCCGGGTGATGGTGGTGATCACGTCCGCGACCGGATTCGCCATCCCCAGCCTGGCCCTGCGCGTGGAAATGATCCGCGCATGGGCTGCGGCGGTCGGAAACGAGGTCGACGTGGCGATCGTATGCCGCCCGGAGTTCATCGATCCGCAGAAGTTCGGGATCACCGTCGCCGCAGGATTCGGCATGACCGCCGGCGTGTTCGACGAGGAAGCCGCAGCCCTGGCGTGGCTGCGCGGACTCGAGCCGATGCCGTGATGTTGCGGCGCGTCAGCCCGACTCGCAATCGAAGCGCAGCAGCAGGTCGCCGTTGAGCGCCGCACCCTTGCCGAGACTGATCGTGCCGGACTTGCGCAGGTGCACCTCGTCGCGGCTCAGGCGGAGTTCATCGTCGCCGCCGAGCTTGACCCAGGTGCCGTTGGTGGAGCGATCCGACAGCACGAAATGGCCGCGCTTGTACTCGATGGTGGCATGCGTGCGGCTGATCCAGTCCGCGGACACGGCGAGGTTGTTGGTGGATTCGCGCCCGATCGAATACGGATCGGACTCGGGCGTGAGCTCGATCACCTGATCCTTGAAACGCAGCACCAGCTTGGTCGGCGCGGCAGGGTCGGCGGCCATGGTGCGCACCGCGCGCTGCACGGTGGTCATGCCGGAAGTGTCCTCCTGCCAGATCACGTCCACGATCTCGATCGGCAACAGCTTGCCGCTCACCCGTGCGCGGCCGAGGCTGCGCACGCTGATCGGCGGGCCGGTCAGCTCGCGCAGCGATGCGGCGGTGGTGACGATCTGCTCGCGCTTGGCCAGCGCGGCCATGCGTGCGGCGACGTTGACCGCGTCGCCGAACACGTCGTGGTCCTCGAACAGCGCCTCGCCGTGGTGCAGGCCGATGCGGATGCCGAGGTTGTCGCGCACGAAATCGATGTCGCGCGCCATCTTGCGCTGCATGTCGCAGGCCGCCAGCACGCCCTGCAGGGCGCTGCGGAAGGTGCACATGATCTCGTCGCCGATGGTCTTGATGACCCGGCCGCCGTGGGAATTGCACACCACGGTCAGGGCATCGAGGACGCTGGCGATCAACCGGCGCGCCTCGACATCGCCGCGCTGCTCGAACAGCCGCGTGCTGCCGCTGACATCGGCGAACAGGATCGTGCAGGGTTGGGTGGCGGCCATGAATGTCCATGATAATCCAGCCGGGGAGGCCGGGTCACGTTCGGGGGGAAGAACGTCGGCCGGACGGGCGACCGGTCATCCGCGCTCGCCACTGGACGCCGCCGCCCCGGCGGCAGGGTGCCGCGATGGCGGCGACGAAAACCCTTGAACTGGAACCGATGCGTGGGGGAGGATGACCGCCCCCGGCCTGCCGTCTGCCCGGCGCAGCGCCGCATCCCGCACCCACCCCCAAGGATTCCACACCATGCGTTCCACCGCGACCCCGCGCCTCCTGCCGCTCGCCCTCGCCGTGATGCTCGGCTGCGGCCTGCCCGCTTCGCAATCGGCCCAGGCCGCACCCGCATCGACGCCGTCCGCGAGCGAGGCCGTCACCCGCGCCACTCTCGACAACGGCCTGCGCGTGGTGATCGTGCGCGACACCCTCGCGCCGATGGTGACCACCCAGATCACCTACCTCGCCGGCGGCTACGAGACTCCTGCCGGCATGCCCGGCAGCGCGCATGCGCTGGAACACATGCTGTTCCGCGACAGCCGCGGCATGACCGGCGCGCAGCTCAACGAGATGACCGGCAAGATGGGCGCCGACAACAACGCCTTCACCACCGCCGACGCCACCCAGTACTACTTCGTCGCCCCGGCGCAGTACGTCGATCTTCTGTTGCAGATCGAGTCCACGCGCATGCGCGGGGCGCTGATGACCGACAAGGACTGGGGGCTGGAGAAAGGCGCGATCGAGCAGGAAGTCTCGCGCGACATCTCCGACCCGGGTTATCTGGCCTTCGCCGACGCCGAGCGCACGTTGTTTGCAGGAACCGGCTACGCCGAGGACGCGCTGGGCACGCGGCCGTCGTTCGACAAGACCACCGGCGCGGATCTGCGCGCCTTCCACGACGCATGGTACCGGCCGAACAACGCGATCCTCGTGATCGTCGGCGACGTCGAGCCGCAGGCCACGCTGGCGCAGGTGAAAACCCTGTTCGGATCGATCCCGTCGCACCCGCTGCCAGCCAGGGCGCCGCTGGCATTGCAGCCGTTCGCGGCCAAGACCATCGCGCGCACCACGCCCGACGCCACCGGCTCTGTGCAGTTCTTCTACCGTTTCCCGGGGCAGAAGTCGGCGGATTCGGCGGCCGCGCAATTGCTGATGGATGCGCTGTCCAACGCGCGCAGCGGGCTGTCCGAACTGGCCGCGCAGGGCAAGGTGCTCAGCGCCAATGCCGGCGCGCAAACCTTCAGCAATGCCGGCATCGCGATGGTGTCGGTCGGCTTCCCCAAGGGCGGCGATGCCCGGGCCGCGCAGGCGGCGATGGATGCGCAGATCGCGGCGGTGTTGCGTGATGGCGTGCCGGCCGATCTGGTGGAAGCCGCGCGCCGCGCCGAGCTGGCGCAGTTCGAGTTCAACAAGAACAGCGCCGTGACCCAGGCCAGCGCATGGTCGCAGGCGCTGGCCTGGCAGGGCCTGGACTCGCCCGAACAGGCCGAACAGGCGATCCGCGCGGTCACCGTGGACGATGTCAATCGCGTCGCTCGCGCCTGGCTCAAACCCGACCAGCGCGTGACCGTGGTGCTCACGCCCGATCCGAACGGCAAGCGCCCGCCCGACAGCAGCGGCTTCGGCGGCAGCGAGAAATTCGGCAGCGACGACAAGCTCGACGCACCGCTGCCGGCATGGGCGGCCACGGCGTTGGCGAAACTCGACATGCCGCACTGGACGCTGGCGCCGCAGCGCATGACGCTGGGCAATGGCATCACCCTGATCGTGCAGCCCGAATCCGTCAGCAAGACCGTCACCGTGATCGGCCATGTCGATCACAACGCGTCCCTGCAGGAAGCGCCCGGCAAGGAAGGCGTGGCGCGCGTGCTCGAATCCCTGTTCGATTACGGCAGCGTCTCGCTCGATCGCAACGCCTTCCACAAGGCGCTCGACGACATCGCCGCCAACGCATCCGGCGGCAGCGACTTCAACCTGGCCGTGCCCAGCGAAGGCTTCGATCGCGGCATGGCCTTGCTGGCCGACGACGAACTGCACCCGGCCTTGCCGGCCGAGGCCTTCGCCGTGCAGCAGAAAACCCTCTCGCGCACCCTCGCCGGCGAACTGCAATCCCCGTCGTACCAGATGTTCCGTGCGTTGAGGAAGGGCCTGTTGCCGGCCGGCGACCCGGGCTTGCGCGAAGCCACGCCGGCCACGGTGGACAAGCTCGACCTGCAGGATGCGAAGGACTATTACGCCAGCACGTTCCGCCCGGACATGACCACGATTGTCGTCGTCGGCGACGTCACCCCGGAGCAGGCGCGGGCGACGGTGGAAAAATACTTCGGCGGCTGGAAGGCGCAAGGCGCCAAGCCGGACACGATCCCGGCGAAGGTGCCGCTGAACCCGCCCAGCTACACGGTCGTCCCCAATGCCTACGCCTCGCAGGATCAGGTGCTGATGGCGCAGACGCTGGGACTGGATTTGTCCAACCCCGACCGTTTCGCGCTCACGCTGGGCAACGACGTGCTCGGCGGCAACGGCTTCGCTTCGCGGCTGATGACCGACATCCGCGTCAAGCACGGCTTCGCCTACGGTGCCGGCTCGGGCATGCAGTTCGACCGCTCGCGTTCGACCTTCTACGTGCAATACGGCAGCGACCCGGGCAAGGTCGCGCCGGTGGACGCGCTGGTGCAGCAGAACCTGCATGCCATGCAGACCACCCCGGTGTCGAAGGCCGAACTCGACAATGCCCGTCAGTACGAGATCCGCTCGATCCCGGTCAGCGTCTCCAGCGTGGAGCGCATCGCCCGCGAACTGCTGGGCTGGAGCTGGAAGGGCCTGCCGCTGGACGAACCGATGGTCGCCGCGCGGCACTACCTCGACATGACGCCGGCGCAGGTGCAGGAAGCGTTCCGCAAGTACATCGCCCCCGACCACCTCGTGCAGGTGGTGCAGGGGCCGGCACCGGAGAAGCACTGAGGCAATAGATCACATGACCGGCTGCCATCCATCACGCATCATGGAGGATTCGCTGTTGCGAATCATGCGTTGACGTGTGTGCGTCAGTGCAATCCCGGTCAAGACGGCGTTAGCCCCTTCCCCCGCTCGCGGGGGGTGATGATGCGCGTTTGCGAACTGCCGGCGGCAGTTCGCGCGCTGAAGAACGCCAGGCAGGGCAGGAAGGATGGGATGGGGGGATTGTTGTCACCGCCGCTGCCCCCACCCCAACCCTCCCCCGCAAGCGGGGAGTCCTAGGCGGGAGGCTCTTGAGAATCAGGCCAACTCGGTAGCCGCCGCCACGATGTCCGCCTCGCCCGGCAGCACCAGCAGGGCCGCGCCGGCCAGCGGGGTGTAGGTGTCCACGCCGACCACGCGCCGCAGCGGCTTGCTGCCGTGGCCTGATTCGACGATGGCGGTGATGATGCCCTCGCCCACCCCGGCGCTGCGGCGGCCCTCGTCCACCACGAGGATGCGCGCGCACTCCCCGGCATGGCGGGCGATGGCTTGCTCGTTCAACGGCTGCAACCAGCGCAGATCGACCACGCGCACCTTCCAGCCGCGCTTGCCTTCGATCTGCTGCGCGGCACGCAGGCTCATCGGCACGCCGTTGCCGTAGGTGAACACGACCAGATCCTTCGCCTCGGCTGCATACACGCGCTCCTCGCCCAGCGCCATCGCCTCGCCTGGAGCGGGATAGGCGAAACTCCAGCCGCCGTCGCCAGGCGCGTGCAGATCCTTGGTCATGTACAGCGCGATCGGCTCGAGGAAGGCGCACACGCGCCCATCGACCTTCACCAGTGCGGCCAGCGTGCGCAGCATCGTCGCCGCATCGTCGCCACGGCTCGGACAACCCACCACGAGACCGGGGATGTCGCGCAGCGCGGCGATGGAATTGTCGTTGTGGAAGTGCCCGCCGAAACCGCGCTGGTAGCCCAGCGAAGCCACGCGCATCAGGATCGGATTGCGGTACTGGCCGTTGCTGAAGAACTGCAACGAGCACGCCTCGCCGCGGATCTGGTCGCAAGCGTTGTGGAAGTAGGCGAGGTACTGGATCTCGGGGATCGGCAGCATCCCCATGTTGGCATAGCCCTGAGCGAGGCCGAGGATCATGGTCTCGTCGAGCAGGGTGTTGAACACGCGCGCGTTCTTGAACGCCTTGTGCAGGCCCTTGGTCACCGTATAGACGCCGCCCTTCTGCGCCACGTCCTCGCCGAACAGCAGCGATTCTGGATATTTGCAGAACAGCTCGTGCAGGGCGTTGTTGATCAGCAAGGCGAGGTGGCGGGGCGGCAGGTTTTCCGGCAGTTTCGCTTCGCTGCCGAACACGGCAAGACGCTTGTCGCCGAAGTCTGCGCGCTGCGCTTCGGCCTTCACGGCATCGGGCGTGTACGGCGCCAGCGGTGCGATCACTTCGGCGAGGTCAGTGAGCTTGGGCCGGCGGTCGGCTTCCTCGGCCGCAGCGAAGCACTTGCCGCGGATGGCTTCGTACTGCGCGAGCAGCGATTCCTTCGTGTACAAACCCGATTCGAGTGCAATCGCTGCCGAACGCAGCAGCGGATCGCCCGCCTCGACCTGCATCAACTCCTCGAAGCTGCGCCACTCGATCTCGAAGTCGGTACCGGCGTGGCCCATGATCCGCGTGGTGCGCAGGTGCAGGAAGGTCGGCCTGCGCGTGCTGCGGCAGTGGTGCACGGCGCGCGCGACCTGCTCGTAGCCGCCCGCAATGTCGAGTCCATCGGCATAGAAATAATCGAGATCCTGGCGCTGCGCGAAATTGCGCTCGATCCAGCCGCCAGGGGTCTTCACCGAGATGCCGATGCCGTTGTCCTCGCACACGAACAGCACCGGCGCCGGCAGCTTCTGGTAGGCCGTCCAGCCGGCGGTGTTGAACGCGGTCTGCGCGGTGGCGTGGTTGCTCGACGCATCGCCGAAGGAGCAGATCGCGATGGAGTCGGCGGGGATGGGAAGCGCATGCCCGATGCGCCGCGCCTGCTCGATCGCCACCGCAGTGCCCAGCGCCTTGGGCAGGTGCGAGGCAATCGTCGAAGTCTGCGGCAGCACCCACAGCGGCTTGCTGCCCCACACCTTGTGGCGGCCGCCGGAGGCCGGATCGTCCTTGCTCGCCGCGAAGCTCAGCGCCGAATCCATGATGGGATCCAGGCCCGGCAATTTGCGGAAGCGCTCGGCCATGAACGCGCCGGAACGGTAATGCAAGAAGGCCGGATCGGTGTGCCGGGTGAGCCGCGCGACCATCGCGTTGCCTTCGTGACCGGACGAACCGATGGTGTAGAAAACCTTGTTTTTCACCCGCAGCACGCGCGCCATCAAATCCAGATGACGGCTGATGAGTTGCGATTCGAACAGGTCGAGGAAGTCGCGCGCGCTGCACAGGCTGCCATCGAGGACGGCTTCGTCGGCGGCCGGACGCGGCCGCGCATGGCCGCTCCACTGCTGCACGAACTCGACGAAGTTCTGATCGCACACTTCGGCGCGGTTGACGTTCTTGTGGCGGGCGGGGATGGGCTGGGCGATGGCGTTCATATGTTTTCTCCTTCTCCTGTTGTCGGGAGAGGGCTGGGGTAAGGGGCAATGGTTTCAACTCAGGCTATATCGCAAACAGGTTGGCGCCCTCATCCGCCCCCGGATCAAGTCCGAGGCAGGCTCTGCGGGCACCTTGACTCGCGCCATCCTTGGCGCTCACCCTTCGGGCCAGCTTCGCTGTTCGCATGCGCATCCTACGCATGCAGTCCCCGGAGGGGGAAGGAAGTGACCGCCTCTCCCTCCGGTAGAGGCCGACGCGCCGCAGGCGCGGCGGGTGAGGGAGTGCCTTGTCCGATCATTACGCAGGCATGGAATCCTGATGACGTGACACGATGGCGTTCTTCGACTCGCGGGCGTGCCTGCTACGTGGATTCCTTCGAGGCCGCAATCAGCGCGTAATGCTCCTCGGCATACCGCGGCATCGGCACGTAACCCGGCTGCGCCTTCACCCGTTCCAACCAATCGCACAGGCGCGGGTAGCGTTGCAGGTCGAAGCCGCCCTCGTCGGCGACGTGGGTGTAGCCGAACAGGGCGATGTCGGCGATGCCGTAACCGCTGCCGCCGCCGCTGAACCATGCATGCGAGGACAGGTGGGTTTCCATCACCGCCAGCGCCTGGTTGCCGCGCTCGCGCAGGCGCGGCAAATCGGCGCGGCGCGGCGAGTCCAGCGGCGTCCAGCCGCAGATGAAACGCGCGACCGCCACGCATGGCTCGTGGCTGTACTGCTCGAAGAACATCCACGCCATCGTCTGCGCGCGCTGCCACGCATCGCCGGCGAAATACGCGCTGCCCTCGGCCAGCCAGTACAGGATCGCGTCGGATTCGGCCAGCGTGCGGCCATCCTCCAGTTCGATCATCGGCGCCTTGCCGTTGGGATTTTTCGCGAGATATTCCGGCGTGCGGGTGTCGCCGCGGGCGATGTCGATCTCCACCCAGCGGTGCTCGCGGCCAAGCTGCGAGAGCAGCATGCGCAGCTTGTGGGTGTTGCCCGACGGTGAATAGCCGTACACGGTGATCATGCGATGCTCTCCTTGATTTGTTGAAAGGTCGTCGCCTTGCCTTGACCGTACTGTCAAACTGCTGTTACCCCTTTCCCCGCTTGCGGTGGTGATGCGGCGCACTTGCGAACTGCCGGTGGCAGTTCGCGTGCCGAAGAACGCCCGGCAGGGCTGGGATGGAAGGAAGGTTTCTCGTACCCCAGCCCCCACCCCAACCCTCCCCCGCAAGCGGGGGGAGTGATGGTGCAAGCTCCATGGTCATCCGGGGTGGTGCCTGTCACCATGATCGCGAGCGTGCCGTGCGAGCCACTGCTCGCGGGTCTGGCCCCAGATGTCCACCACCACGTCCTCGAAGGGCGATGGCATGTGCGTGCGCCGCAGGATGCTCGAACCCAGGCGACGCGCGACGTTCTGCGAGGCGGTGTTGCCCGGATCGATGCAGTGGATGATGTCGTTCCAGTGCAGGTTCGCGAACGCCCAGTCGATCGCCGCGCTCGCCGCCTCGGTGGCGTAGCCGTGGCCCCAGCCACGCCGGTGCAGCACCCAGCCGATCTCGTTGCCCGGCCAGCCTTCCGGCCGCCACGGGCCGACGCTGCCGATCCAGTCGCCGCTGGATTTTTCGACCACCGAGAACATCGCGAAGCCCTGCATCGCCCACGCCCCCGGCCCTTGCAGGAACTTGCGCCACGCCGCCGCGCGCGTGAGCACGCCGCCGAGGTGGCGGGTCACGTCCGCATCCGCATACGTCTGCGCGTAGGCGTCGAAATCCTCGCGCCGTGGCAGGCGCAGGAGCAGGCGTGGCGTTTCGATGCGTGGGCTATCCATTCCTTGCTCTCAATGACCGCTGTACCGGCAGGCCGGCAGCACGTCGTGGATGCGCGGGTAGTCGGGCGACTGGCAATGCCACTGCACGCCCATCGCATCCACGTGGGTCAGGTCAGGAACCAGCACGATGCGCCCGCCATCCCTGCCCGAGCTCGCGTCGAACTCCAGCGTGATCGCGCCATCCGCACCGATGCTGGCCGAACGCAGGGTGTCGCCGCGGTATTCGCTGGGCGGCGGCAGGCCGGCATCCTGATTGCGAGTGGGTAGCTTGCCGAAGTTGTTGTAATACTCGGCCACCGCGAGGCGCATGCGATCGGCCGCCTTGGCGAAGTCGCCGCGCATCAGTTGCGCCTGCTCGTCGGCCTGCACGGTGCGATCGAGCGGTGTCGGCCGGATCGGCTCGCAGCAGGCCGCCAGCGCCATCGGCAACAGCAGGATCGACGCCGTCTTCACGGCCACGGCACGGCTCCCGATCAGAACGCGTTGATGCCGGTCAGCTCGCGCCCCACCACCAACTGGTGCACGGTTTCCGTGCCCTCGTAGGTGATGACCGATTCGAGGTTGAGCGCATGCCGGATCGCGCAATGCTCGGTGGTGATGCCCGCGCCGCCGAGGATGTCGCGAGTCTGCCGGGCGATGTCGATGGCGATGCGGCAGTTGTTCCACTTCGCCAGCGACACCTGCGTCGGCTGCATGGTGCCGGCGTCCTTCAGCCGCCCGAGTTGCAGGCAGAGCAACTGCGCCAGGGTGATCTGTCGCGCCATCTCCGCCAGCTTGAGCTGCACCGCCTGATTGGAGGTGAGCGGGCGCTTGAACAAGATGCGCTCGGCGCCGTACTTCAGCGCCTCGTTCAAGCAGGCCTGCGCCGCGCCGATCGGGCCCCAGGTGATGCCGTAACGCGCCTGCGTCAGGCAGCCCAGCGGGCCCTTGAGGCCTTTCACGTTCGGCAGGCGATTGGCCTCCGGCACGCGCACGCCGTCGAAGAACAGCGCCGAGGTCACCGAAGCGCGCAGGCTCATCTTCTTGTGCACTTCCTGCGCGGTGAAGCCGGGCATGCCCTTTTCCACCACGAAGCCCTGAATGCCGTCGTCGGTCTGCGCCCACACGATCGCGATGTCGGCGAGGTTGCCGTTGGTGATCCACATCTTGGCGCCGTTGAGGATCCAGTCGCCGCCGGCATCCTTCTTCGCGTTCGTCTTCATGTTGGCCGGGTCGGAGCCGCCATGCGGCTCGGTCAGGCCGAAGCAGCCGATGGTCTTGCCCTGCGCCATCGACGGCAGCCAGCGCAGGCGCTGCTCTTCGCTGCCGTAGGCATGGATCGGGTACATGCACAGCGAGGACTGCACGCTGACGAAGCTGCGGATGCCCGAATCGCCGCGCTCGAGTTCCTGGCAGATCAGGCCGTAGCTGACCGCATTGAGATTGGCGCAGCCGTACTTTTCAGGCAGCGAGGAACCCAGCAGGCCCAACTCGGCGATTTCCGGGATCAATTCGCGCGGGAAGCGCGCCTGATCGAAGCAATCGCCGATGATCGGCAGCACGCGCTCGTCGGTGAAGCGCGCGGCGGCATCCTGCACCGCGCGCTCCTCTTCGGTCAGCAGGGAACGCACGTCGTACAGGTCGAGGGGATGAAGGGCCATGGGATCGGATACCGGGTGTGCGGAAAGGAGTTTGCGAATGCGTCGATTCGACGTGGCCGTTGCGGCCAGTCCGCCATTTTACCGGGCTGCGCGCGGCGGCGTAACCCCATGCCGGATGCATGCCCGGGTGCGCGTGGGCACGCATCCGGCGCGCAAACCGGGAGGCAACACCAACGCTGCGAAGGCCCGTTGTCCGGCCGACTCTCCGCGCGGCGTTGTCAACGTCGTATGCTGGCGATGTCCGGCATCCAGCCCCGATGGATCAGCGACATTCGCCATGACCGCAACCGACGACATCCAGCAACGGCTCGACACTCTCCACGCGATCGGTGCGGCGCTGTCGTCCGAACGCGACCTCGCCAGCCTGCTCGATCGCATCCTCGAGGCGGCGCGCGGATTCGCGCATGCCGACGGCGGCACCTTGTACCGCATCGAGAAGGATCACCTGCGCTTCGAGGTGCTGCGCAACGACACCCTCGGCCGGCGCATGGGCGGCAAGCCCGGCCAGGCGATCGACTTCCCGCCGATCCCGCTGCACCTGCCCGACGGCAGCGCCAACGACACCATGGTGGTCGTGCATGCGGCGCTCAGCGGGCAGACCGTCAACATTCCCGACGCCTACACCGCGCAGGGCTACGATTTTTCCGGCACGCGCGCCTTCGACGCCAGGACCGGCTACCGCTCGCAGTCCTTCCTCACCGTGCCGATGAAGGATCACGACGGCGCGGTGATCGGCGTACTGCAACTGATCAATGCAAAAGCGCCGGACGGCTCGGTGCGCGCTTTTTCCGGCGACGACCAGCGGCTGGTGGAATCGCTGGCCTCGCAGGCGGCCATCGCGATCAACAACCGCCGCCTGATCGAGCAGCTCGAAGCCCTGTTCATCGCCCTGATCAATCTCATCAACACGGCGATCGACGAAAAGTCGCCCTACACCGCCGGCCACTGCGAGCGCGTGCCGGTGCTGACGATGATGCTGGCAGACGCCGCCGCACGCAACGCGACCGGCCCGCTGTCGGGCTTTACGATGAACGAAGCCGACCGCTACGAACTGAAGATCGCCGGCCTGCTGCACGACTGCGGCAAGATCACCACCCCGGTGCACGTGGTGGACAAGGCCACCAAGCTGGAGACGATCTTCGACCGCATCGCGCTGGTGGATGCGCGCGTGGAAATCCTGCTGCGCGATGCGCGGATCGACCTGCTCGAGGGCAAGACCGACCAGCGCGCGCACGACGAACGCGTGCGCGGCCTGCTGGCGGCGCGCGATCTGGTGCACGCCGCCAACACCGGCGGCGAATTCATGAAGGACGAGACCATCGCCGCGATCGGCAAAGCCGGGCAGGCGACGTGGCGCGACCACGCCGGCGTCGAGCATCCGCTGCTCACGGACGAGGAGGTCATGAACCTCTCGATCCGCCGCGGCACGCTCAACGATGCCGAACGCGAGATCATCAACCGCCACATCAACGTCACCATCGACATGCTCAAGGCCCTGCCGTGGCCGGCGCACCTGACCCGCGTGCCGGAGTTCGCCGGCGGCCACCACGAGCGCATGGACGGCCGTGGCTACCCGAACGGCCTGACCCGCGAGCAGATGAGCGTGCAGGCGCGGGTGATGGGCATCGCCGACATCTTCGAGGCGCTCACCGCGCGCGACCGCCCCTACAAGCCGGCCAAAACCCTGTCGGAGTCGCTGACCATCCTCGGCCGCATGAAACTCGACCACCACGTCGACCCGGATCTGTTCGACATCTTCATCCGCGAGCGGGTGTTTCTCGAATACGCCAGGCGCTTCCTCGACGCGGACAAGATCGACCTGCACGCCATCGACTGGCGCAAGATGCCCGGCATCTCGCCCGAACTGGCCGAGCACATGGTCGCCACGACCGAGCCGTCGTAAGGCTCAGGCGGCGGTCTTGTCGATCCACGCGGCGAACGCGGCCATGATCTTCGCCAGGTACTCGCCGGTTGCCGGATCGACCGGCTTGCCGTCGGCGCCGAACAGTTTGTCCGCGCCACCGATGTAGGCTTCCGGCTGGGTCATCGCCGGCATGTCGAGGAACATCAGCGACTGCCGCAGGTGGTGGTTGGCGCCGAACCCGCCGATGCCGCCGGAGGAGGCGCTGACGACGGCGCAGGGCTTGCCGGCCCAGACGCTGTGGCCGTACGGGCGCGAGCCCAGGTCGATGGCGTTCTTGAGCACGCCGGGTACCGAGCGGTTGTACTCCGGGGTGACGAACAGCACCGCATCGCAGGCGCGGACGGCATCGCGGAACGCCACGCCCGCCGGGCCGGGATCGCGTTCTTCGTCCTGATTGAACAGCGGCAGCCCGCCGATCTCCACGAACGCACACGCAAGGCTGGCTGGCGCATGCGCCACCAGCGCGCGGGCGACCTTCCGGTTCAACGAATCCTTGCGCAGGCTGCCGACGATCACCGCAACGTTCCGCGTCATGTCCTCAACTCCTCGTGATGGTGAGGCCATGATGGCCCACGTCATGCCCGATGGCGAGCGTGCCGAACGCAACAGTCCATCCGGCCCGGCGCACGTCCCAAGCCCTTGCGACACCGTGCCGCTTGCGCTCCGGCGCCATCGTCGTAGGATGGACGGTGTCAGAACCACTCCACTTCCGGTGGAGGCGCCCCATGAAAGAGCAACGCCACGCCATGCCGGCCTCCGGCCCCTCCCTCAAGCGCCGGCTCACCGACGACCAACGCACCGCCCTGACCGAGATCGAAAGCTTCGGCTGGGAGCTGCAGTTCGTCCGGCAACCGGCGTATGCCGACCCGGTCGCCGTCGTTTACGACCACCGCCACGGTTATTTCGCCGTGCTGGAGCCCGACGGTCGCCTGAACGAGAACCCGGCCATCGCCATCCGCTATTGAGCGGCTGCGCCCCCTCGAAGATGCCGCGCAGGCATCGCCGACGCGGCTACGCACGCTTTTCGGCGAGCGCCGGCAAAGACTTGGGCGACAAGCATCGCAACACTTGCTACCATTGGCACTCACGCGCCGACTGAACTGAGCATGACTGACGCCGCGACGCCCGCAGCGAACGACACGCCACGCGCGTCTCCCGCATCCCCATTCCGCTTCGTCACGACATGGCGAAACATGGCCGCCGACGATGCCGTGCGGGTTCGCGACTTCTGGCACCAGCACCACGCCATCGCCAACGCTGCCGACGCCGATCGCCGGCTGGCGCAGGTGGCGATGATCGCCATCGATGCCGACGGCGGCGTGGCTGGAGTCTCCACCGCGCTGCCCCTGTTGTCGCCGCGCATCGGCCAGCCGATGTACTACTTCCGCGCCTTCGTGGCCCCGGCCTGGCGCACGTCCAAGCTGGTGCGCGACATCACCAACCGTTCCTGCGCCGCGCTGGAAGCGTTCGCCCGCGAACGCGGCTTCCCCTGCATCGGCGTGCTGCTGGAACTGGAGAACGAGGGTTTCTACCGCGCCCTGCGCAAGCCGGTGTGGTGGAATCCGCGCTTCTACTACGCCGGGCGCAGCGAACGCGGGCTGGAACTGCGGGTGTTCTACTTCGAGGGCGCGCGCCTGAAAAGCGCCGAGGAAGTGCGGCGGATTCGCCTGCCGGCGCACCCCTGAGGGTATCCGCCGCCTTCAATCGGCCGCAGGATCGGCCAGGGTCGCCAGCTCGGCCGCATCCACGAAGCGCAGCGCATCGGAGTTCACGCAAAAGCGCAGCCGCGTCGGTGCCGGCCCGTCCGGGAACACATGCCCCAGATGGCCATCGCAGCGCGCGCACAGGATTTCCTCGCGGAGCATCCCGTGGCTGCGATCGGCATGAGTGGCCACGTTCTCGTTCGCGATCGGCTGGAAGAAACTCGGCCAGCCGGTGCCCGAATGGAACTTCGCATCCGAGCCGAACAGCGGCAGCCCGCAGCAGATGCAGGCATAGACGCCGTCGCGATGGTTGTCGAGCAAGGTGCCGCAGAACGGCGCCTCGGTGCCCTTGCCGCGCGCGATGCGGTACTGCGCTGGCGTGAGCTGCGCCTGCCATTGCGCGTCGGTCTTGTGCACGCGCGCCGATTCCACCGGGCCGACCAGTTCGCCGCGAGCGTTGTATGCCTTGATCTTCATGCGCCGTCCATCCTGTGCTTGCGATGCGGATGAGACGAACGAGGCGGCGAATCCTTGCAGCCCGTCGCGATCACGTCGGGCAACCGTCGAACACGATGCTGCAGCAGGTCGTCGCACCCTCGGCCTTCTGCAATTCCGACAGATCCACCGGCAGCACGCGGATGCCGGCGCGCTCCAGGCGTTCGCGCGTGCGCGGAAAATTCGCCGGATGGATCACGCTGTCCGTGCCGACCCACAGCGCGTTGGCCGCGTGTTCCTCGGCCGGATCGACCTCGATCAGGCGATAGCCGGCGAAGGGCTCGCGATCGACCCAGCGCGGCTGGATCAGCAAGGTGTCCTGCGCGACCCGGGTGACGGCCGACTTCAGGTGCAGGCAATCGCGCGTGGGCACGGCCTGCACGCCGTAGCCGAACGGGGCGAGGTGCGCGGCGAGCTGGGC
Organism: Pseudomonadota bacterium; assembly: GCA_018242445.1. Classification (GTDB taxonomy): domain Bacteria; phylum Pseudomonadota; class Gammaproteobacteria; order Xanthomonadales; family Xanthomonadaceae; genus SZAS-103. Next base: position 112,890 of record JAFEBW010000060.1, read on the forward strand.
GATGCCCGCCGCATCGCTGCGCGCGGCCCGACCGACGAACACGCGCCGCCCCACCCGCAGCACGTCGCCGCCGTCGAGCGTGCCGGGCGCCTCGATCGTCCGCAGCCCGCGGTAGCGCGCCAGCGCCGCGCCGACGCTCGCGCCTTCACCGCGCCGCGTTGCCGCGCCGGGGTGCGTCATCACCGCCACCTCGTCCACCACCACCGCCACGTCCTCCACGAACACCGCGTCGGGCAATGCGTCCATCGCCGGCAGCTCGAGCACCTGGCAGCCGAGCGTTTCCAGTGCGCGCCGGTAGGCGGCGTGCTGCAGATGCGCCTTCGCCACGTCGGGCGGCTGGCGATCCACGAAGGAAAGCTGGCAAGCGGCGAGGCTGGCGCTGACGTCGCGGGTGAGGGCGATGGGCATGGCAAGGTTTCGTGTTCGCGGCCGAGACGTCGCGTCCGGCAGGACGGCTCAGCCGTGCAACGCGGACGGGATGCAGCATCATGGACGGGCGCCGACACGCCGGCAAGCGTGGCCTGTCAACCGATGCGCTCTGCTATCGTTGCCACGTCATCGACGTCAGGGGCGTCGCTTGCAAACACCCGTAGATACGTTGCTGATCGTCCTGCAGATCGTCAGCCTCGTGCTGACCCTGCTGATGGGCGTGACCGCGTGGCAGACCCGCCTGCGCCGCGGGGCGGTGCTGTGGGTGGCTGGGTTCGCCACCGGCGCGGTATCGCAATGGCTGAAGCTGGGCGTGGCGGCCCGCTGGGGACACGCCGCCGGCCTGCCGTTCGGGCACCTCGGCGGGCCCGTCGGCTACGGCCTGTTGTATGTGGGCGTGCGCCGATACCTGCGCCTGCCCGCGCGCGTGGACTGGGTCGTCGGCGGCTGCATCGTTGCCGCGCTGGCGTCGGCGGCCGCCGTCTGGCACGGCATGACCTACGTCTCGCTGGCGATGACGGCGACCATCACGGCCGCGTTCCAGGCGCTGACCGCAGCGACATTCCGCGACATGCACGGCAACGGCATGGCGCGCAGCGTCGCGATCGCCATCTTCGCGCTCTCCGCCACCGAATCGCTGACGCGTGCGGTGGCTATCGCCGTCGCATGGGAGGACGGCATGCCGCCCGCCCACGTCAACCTGATCTGGCTGCTGGCCTACATCGCGATGGCCATCCTCCAGGCCGGCGCCTTGATGTTCCTCGTCAATCAAACGCTGGTCGACGACCTGCAGAATCTCGCCGACTACGACCCGCTCACCGGCCTGCTCAACCGTCGCGGCATGGATCGGCGATTCCAGCGAGAACGCAGGAACGCCAACGCGTCCACGCGCATGGGCATGCTGTGCATGGACCTGGATCATTTCAAGGCGATCAACGACCGTTACGGGCACGGCGTGGGCGACGACGTGCTGCGCCAGTTCGGGCAGCGCATCCGCGACCACTCCCGGCCGCTGGACACGCCGGTGCGGCAGGGCGGCGAGGAATTTTGCCTGATCGTCGAGGCCGAATCGGAAGCCGAGCTGGTGGCGCTCGCCGAGCGGCATCGCGAAAGCGTGGAATACCTGCCCTTCGCGACCCGGGCCGGGCCCATGCAGATCACCGTCAGTATCGGCGCGGCGCTGGCCGCCGGGGCGCACGAGTCCCTCGAATCGCTGTGCGAACGCGCGGACCAGTCGCTGCTGGCCGCCAAGCGCGAAGGCCGCAACCGCGTCGTGCTCGCGACGGCCAATCCGGCCCCCTGATTCGCCCCCTTGCACAGCCTGTCTTCCACCTGAACGGCCGCGGCGGCCGGTCAACCGGCCTGCATGCGCGGCGTTGTCTGCCCTCGTACCACCCACCGCCGACCGGCGCAACGCAGCACCCACCACTTTCGGAGCATGCAATGAACGTTTCCACGACCCGCCGCATCGCCCTGTTCGGATCCATCGTCCTCGGCCTCGGCCTTGCCGTCGGTGCGCAGGCGCAGACCGTCGCCCACGACACCCAGCGCGACGTCGACCAGCAGCAGCGCATCGACCAAGGACTGAAGTCCGGCCAACTGAGCACCAAGGAAGCCGCGCAGCTCGAACGCGGCGAAGCGCGCATCGACCGCACCGAGCAGCGCGACCTGCGCGACGGCAGCCTCACTCCCGCCGAGCGCGCGCAGATCCAGCGCGAGCAGAATCGGGAAAGCAAGGCGATTTATCGCGACAAGCACAACGCCGTGAAAGGCAACCCGGACTCGCGCAGCTCCGAGCGCATGCAGCGCGACGTGCAGCGCGACGTGAACCAGGAAAAGCGCATCGACAACGGCGTGGACAACGGCTCGCTGACCAACCGCGAAACCGCGCATCTGGAAGGCCGCGAGGCGCACGTCGATCGCCAGGAGGCGCGCGCCGGCGCCGACGGCAACGTCAACGCCAACGAACAGCGGCGCATCCAGGGCGCGCAGAACCGCGACAGTAAGCGCATCTACCGCGACAAGCACAATCGCGCGCGGCGCTGAGCGGCAACATCGGCAGCCTGCGCACCGGGTCGCCTGCGGGCGGCCCGGTGCGTTTTCATGGCCGATGACCTGGCATCAGCGAAACGGCCGGCACGGATCGCAGTACGTCCGCATCAATCCACGCCCGACACCGCGGCGTGTTCCACGCGATTGCCGCCGGCCCGTCTGGCGCGCGCGAGGGCGTCGTCGGCCGCCCCTTGAACAGGGCGATCGCATCCTCGCCATGCCCTTCGTCCAGCGCGGCCACACCCAGGCTCACGGTCGTGGTGGCCGTGCACGCGCCGCGCACATGCGCGATGGATTCGATCTCCTGGCGCAGGGCTTCGGCCAAGGTCAGGCTGCCCGGCAACGGCGTGCCGGGCAGGACGATGCAGAACGCGCCAACGCCGACGCGACCGGCGATATCCACCTGCCGCAGTTCGTCGCGCACCGCCGCGCCGACATTGAGCAACACGGTGTCGCTCATGGCGGGTGCCGAAGGGCCGTCGATGGCCTCGAAGCGATCGATGTCCAGAACCGCCAACGACAGCGGCGTGCCGAACCGGCGCGCACGTTCCACTTCGATGTCGAGGCGTTCGAGCAGGGCCTGCCGGTGCAGCAATCCGGTCGCCTCGTCCACCGACGCCAGCCGCTCGCCGCCTGCCCGCCCCTGCTCCAGAGCGCGTCGATCCGCGCGCGCCTGCATCAACGCCATCGCCTGCCGCGCCAAACCGGACAGCAGGCGCAGGCGATCGGCGTCCAGCGTGCCGGTGCGGGTGTCGAACACCGAGAGCACGCCGATGCGCTGGCCGTCGCCGGTGCGCAGGCAAGCGCCGGCATACCCGCGTTGCGGCGAGGCTTGCGAGGTTCCGAATCGATCAGCCGTGCGCGGATCGGCGGCGAGGTCGGGTATCGACGAGGGATCCTCGTCGAGGATGGCCCAGGCTTCCGGGCAGGCCGCGCGCAGCAACGATCCGGCCTGCATGCCGAATGCGGCCTTGATCCACACGCGGTCGCGGTCGATCAGCGCCAGCCGCGCCTGCGGCATGGCGCACACGCGCGCGGCGATTTCCACGAGGAAGTCGAAGGCTTCTTCGGGCGGCGTATCGAGCAAGCCGCAGCGGTGCACGGCGGCAATCCGCGCCTCGTCGTCGGCGGATCCAGGCGTGCCGTCGCTGGTGGATTGCGGTTCGCTCATCATGATGAACCCCATCGTAGATCACGCACCAGCTTCCGCGTCGCAGGCAATACGGTCAAGCTGCCCGGCTGCAGCAGTCCGGCAGCAAACCCATCGCCCGCCCGGGCTTCAGCGCAGGCGATGCCGCGCGCCCCTGCCGGCGCCCGCTTGTTCGCGGTCGCGCGATTCCTGACAGCCCACGCACAGGCGCACCCCGGGCACGGCCTTGCGCCGCGCCGGCGGGATCGGCGCGTCGCAGTCTTCGCATCGCGAACGGCCGGTACCTTGCGGCAAACCCGCGCGCGCCCGCGCGATGGCGTCCTGGATGGTCGCGTCGATCTGCTCGTGCACCGCGCCCTCGCCCGCCCAACCGGTGGCCATGTCGCTGCCCTCGATATCCTCTCCCCGCAGCATACGCCTGCATCGTGGCGGGCATTGGGTATGATGCGGGCGGGGATCGTCGCCATCGCTGGCGTCTACTGCCAGCGACCGTCAGGGGAGCCGGTTCATGTCGTTGCGTCTGAAATTCAACCTCGTGCTGATCAGCGTGTTCCTGCTCGGGGTGATCGTCGCGGGCATCTACTACGACCGCTATCTGGAGCAGTACGCGCTCGACGACGTGCAGTACAACTCGCAGGTGCTGATGGAGACCGCGCTGGCGGTGCGCGGCTACACCACCGACAACATCAAGCCGCACCTCGACCCGCTCAACGCGCAGACCTTCCTGCCCGAGACGGTGCCGGCGTTCTCCGCCACCGAGGTGGTGCACCGCCTGCAGAGCCGCTACGTCGGCTACGACTACAAGGAAGCGGTGCTGGATCCGAGCAATCCGCGCGACCGCGCGGCCGACTGGGAAGCGGAGATCATCCAGCGCTTCCGCGCCGGCCACGACGGCAAGGAGATCACCGGCTTCCACGGCGAGGGCATGGCGCGCACGATGTACGTCGCCCGCCCGATCAAGATCACCAACCCGGCGTGCCTGGCCTGCCATTCCACGCCCGCGGCCGCGCCGCCATCGATGATCAAGGTGTACGGATCGAAGAACGGTTTCGGCTGGAAGCTGGGCGACATCATCGGCATCCAGTTGGTGCAGGTGCCGGTGTTCTATCCTATGGAAAAGGCGCGGCGCACCTTCGCCAGCTTCATGATCTCGCTGCTGGCGATCTTCGCGACGATGTTCGCGGCGATGAACATCGCCCTGTCCGGCTTCGTGATCGGGCCGATGGCGCGCTTGAACCGCAAACTGGAGGATCTGGCCACCCGCGACTTCCTCACCGACCTGGTCAACCGGCGACGCTTCTTCGAGCAACTCACGGCGGCCATGTCCGAGGCGCGGATCCGGAACTTCGGCCTGTCGGTGATCATGCTCGATCTGGATTTTTTCAAGCGCATCAACGACACCTTCGGCCACGACAGCGGCGACATGGTGCTCAAGAACGCCGCCCTGCGCGTGCGCGAATTGCTGCGCAGCTCCGACTGCGCGGCGCGCTTCGGCGGGGAGGAGTTCTGCATCCTGCTGCGCGAGACGCGGATCGACGCGGCGGCAGCATTGGCCGAGGCGGTGCGGGCGAAGATCGCCGACGCGCCGTTCGGCGACGTGGGCAAGGTCAGCGCCAGCTTCGGGGTGGCCGAGTGGGACCACACCGAAGACGGCCACACCCTGCTTTCGCGCGCCGACAAGGCGCTGTATGTCGCCAAGGAAACCGGCCGCAACAAGGTGGTGCGCGCCGAAAGCAACGCCGGCTGACCGCGCCACGCGACCATCCCCGCCATGTGGGCGGGGTTCAGCGCCGACCTGCCCGCATGGTATAAAGTTCCCCCATCGCCACGTTCTAGGTGGCGATGCAATCACCAACAAAAAGGAGTTTCCGCATGAACGCCCGTGCCCTTCTCATCGCTTCCGGACTGGCCCTCGCCTTCGCCGCCCCGGCGTTCGCGCAGGACGCCGCTTCCCCGGCCGCCGCATCGGCCGCTTCCGAGCACGCCGCCAAGCCGGCCAAGCACCACCACGCCGCCAAGCACCACGAAGCCGCAGCCTCAGCCGCTTCCGACGCCGGCGACGCCGCCGCTGCGCCGGCCGCCGATGCCGCCAAGCCCGCCAAGAAGCACCACGCCCACAAGGCCCGCGGCCACCACGACAAGCTCGACCACAGCTACGACGACAAGCCGGTGAACCCGCCGGTGAGCAAGTTCACCATCCCCGCCGGCCAGTAAGTCGGTTCATGCATCCGCGCCACCCGCATCGATCGATCCGGGTGGCGTGGTGCCGTTCGCCAAACTGCTTCCGTGAGTCGTGATCGCGGAACCGCATCCGCCGCATGCGCCTTCGTCGCACTCGCCACGATGACGCCATGAAACCCATCGATGCGCGCGGGCGGCTCGCCTGCCTGCTGGCCGCGGCCATCCTGTCCGGCGGCTGCGCAACCACCCCGCATCCAGCACCGGTACCGGTCGTCGCCGCGCCGACGTTGCCCGCATCCGAGTTCACCGTCGCCGCCGTCCAGCTCGACGCATGGAACGCGCTCGGGCAGATTCTCGTGAACACGCAGGGCGTGACCTACAACGCGCGTGCGCAGATGATGGGGCTGTACGACGTGGACTACCGCGGCGAACGCATCCTGCTCATCGCCCACGGCCTCGTGCTCGACGCCACGATCCTCACCCCGACGACGCAGATCCGCGCGACCACGGCCGACGGCAAGCCGGCCACCAGCGCTGCCGCGTTCGACCTGCTGGCGCAACTGCAGGCGCGCCTGCCGGATGAGTTGCATGCGCTGGCATCCCTGCCCGCCCCGACCCCGCCGACCAAAGCTCGCCGCAAGCGGCGCTGACATCGCATCGGCGAGTTGCGCTACTTATCGCGTCATGCGCCGACCGGCACCGGCTCAGCCCTGCGCGAACAAGCCCTGCGCATCGGCATAGCTGAAATCCGCCGCCAGCGCGTCGAAGCCGCCTTCGTCCAGCACGCGCCGCAGCGCATGATCGACCGCGCCCAGCGCCAGCGTGGCCAGCCGCGTCGCCGTGCTCACGCGCGCCACGCCCAGCGCGGCGAGTTCGCGCAGAGGCGGCACGCCCGCGCCGGCCGCCACGTTCACCGGCGCTGCGACGGCGCGGATGAAGGCTGCCAGCGTGGCGCGATCAGCCAGCCCCAGCGGATAGATGCCATCGGCACCCGCGTCCAGATAGGCCTGCGCACGGGCGATGGCATCGGGCAAATGCTCGGCGGGATCGGCCGCCGGATGCAGCCAATGATCGACGCGCGCATTGATGAAGATCGGCACGCCGGCGGCAGCGGCCGCCGCGCGCGCGGCGGCGATCCGCGCCGCGGCCTCGTCGATTGGACGCAGCGGCCCGTGCCCGGGCAGGCCGTCCTCGAGGTTGATGCCGACCGCGCCGGCGGCGATCACCGCACGCACGCTGACCTCGACTTCCGCCGCGGCGCTTCCGTAGCCGCCCTCGAAATCCACGCTCACCGGCACCTCCACCGCGCGGGTGATGCGCGCCACCGCCGCCAGCACGTCCGCCAATGGCACGCATTCGCCATCGGCATAACCCAGCGACCACGCCATGCCGCCGCTGGTGGTGGCCACCGCGGCAAATCCGCGACGGGCGAACAAGGCCGCGCTGCCGGCATCCCAGGCATTGGGCAGCAACAGGATCGAAGTGCGATCGTGCAGGCGGCGAAAGGTCTGTGCGCGTGCGACCTGTAGGGCGTGATCCATGAACCGTTCCTGCCGGAAACAAGGCTTCAAGGCTACGCCGATATCAGGCACGAGGCTCCCTTCCGCGCTGACATGCAGGGCTGACATGCATCATGGAAACCCGACACGCCTGTCACCATACTACTGACGATCCCGGTGAATGGCGCCACCACCGAGAGTGACAAAGACTGCACCAACACGCCCTCCCCCACTTGCGGGGGAGGATTGGGGTGGGGGCAGCGCGCTGGAAATACCCCCATCCCAGCCTTCCCCCGCAAGCGGGGGAAGGAGCCCAAGCAGCTTGGTCGCATGGCCAAGGCAAGGAGCAGTCGCCCTTTCACGTTCACGTCAGCCCGCGAGCCCCGCCATGCCCATCCGCTATCCCACCGTCTCGACCAGCATCCTCGACGCCATCGGCGACACCCCGCTGCTGGAGATCGAGGAGGGCATCTTCGCCAAGTGCGAGTTCCTCAATCCTTCCGGCTCGATCAAGGCGCGCATCGCCAAGCACATCATCGAGCGCGCCGAGGCGAGCGGGGCGATCAAGCCCGGCGACACCATCGTCGAGGCCACCTCCGGCAACACCGGCAACGCCTTCGCGATGGTCGCGGCGGTCAAGGGCTATCGGATGCTCGTGGTGATGCCCGAGGGCCTGTCCAGCGAGCGCGTCGCCATTTCCCGCGCGTTCGGTGCCGAGGTGCTGTTCTGCGGCAGCTTCCACGTCAATGCCGCGCTCGAGCGCGCGCGCGAGCTCGGCCGCCAGCCGGGCTTCTTCTTCCCGGGCCAGTTCGAATCGGAATGGAACGTGGAGGAAAACCGCGAGTGGCTGGGCCCGGAGATCCTCGCGCAACTGCCGGCCGGGCGCGTGCCCGACGCCTTCGTGCACGGCGTGGGCACCGGCGGCACCCTGATCGGCGTGGGACAGGCCTTCCGCAAGGCCAATCCGAACGTGCGCCTGTTCGCGATGGAGCCATCGGAGTCGCGCACCATCCTGTGCGGCGAGGTGGCGCTGCACCAGATCGAGGGCATCTCCGACGGCTTCGTGCCGGGCATCTTCGCCCGCCACCGCGCGCTGGTCGGCGACACCACCTCCGTCGCCAGCGCCGATGCGGTGGCGCAGATGCGCCAGCTCGCACGCACCCGCGGGCTGTTCTGCGGGCCCAGTTCCGGCGCGCACCTGATCGCCGCACGCCATGTGCGCGAGCAGTATCCGGAGCTGAAGACCATCGTCACCATCTTCGACGACGAGGGCGAGAAGTACCTGCACGATTTCTTCATGCACCCGCAGGCCGAACACAAGCCGCTGCCGTTCCATTGAATCAAGATTTGTCTTGCGGTTGCGATTTCGAATTCACGAGGGATATCCCATGACCCAGCGTTTCGATTACCGGCAAGCCTCGCCGGACGGTTTCAAGGCCATCCTCGGCCTGCAACGGCACGTGGACGGTTGCGGGATCGAGCACGCGCTGCTCGAACTGGTCAAGACCCGCGCTTCGCAGATCAACGGCTGCGCCTACTGCCTGGACATGCACACCAAGGACGCGCGCGCGGCTGGTGAAACCGAACAGCGCCTGTACCTGCTGAACGCATGGCGCGAATCGCCCTTCTACAGCGAGCGCGAGCGCGCCGCGCTGGCATGGACGGAAGCCTTGACGACGATTTCCGAACACGGCGTGCCCGACGACGTGTACGTACAGGCACGCGCGCAGTTCAGCGAGCAGGAACTGGTCGACCTGTCGCTGGCGGTGATCGTGATCAACGGCTGGAACCGGCTGGCGATTCCGTTCCGCGCCGAGCCCGGGCACTACCAGCCGGGCGACCACGCCCCGGCGCGCTGACCGCATCGTCACACCCCGTGCAAGACATGAGCTGACATCGGCAGCCTGGCCAGTCCCCGAAGCGACCCCTGCCTTCGGGCATACTGGGCCCATTCCATACGGGGCTCAGGGACGTGGGTTCTCGCGGACACCGGGAGTTCGGGCGCGAAGCACGACGCAAGATGCCAGCAAGGATGTGCGCGATCGGCATCCTGGCCGGGGCGTGGCTGCTGATCGCCTCGATGTTCGCCACGGCAAGCGCCGCGGCGCTGACGGCATCCGTGCAAGCGCTGAATCTGCACGATCTGGGCGCACCCACCTTCACCAGTTTCTCCACCCACGACGGCCTGCCCAACACGGTCATCCTGGCCGTGCAGCCCGACCGCGAGGGCTTCGTGTGGGCGGCCACGCCCAACGGCGTGTACCGCTACGACAGCCAGCGCTGGACGGCCTCCACCGATCCGGCGATGGCCCATCCGGTGGATGCCTTGTATGTGGATCACGAAGGCACGCTGTGGGCGGCGATGACCAGCGATGGCCTGGCGCACTGGGACGGCGTGCGCTGGCATGTCGAAAACCGCGCCAGCGGACTGCCCACGCAGGACATCCGCCGCTTCGCCGAAACCAACGACGCGCAAGGGCACACCACCTTGTGGGCGCTGACCTGGGATCACGGTCTGATGTTCCGCCACGACGGGCGCTGGCAGTTCGACCCCGACAACGCCAGCCTGCCGCCCAAGGTCATCCTGTCGATGGCGCAGACGACCACGCTCGGCGGCCATCGCCGCCAGTGGGTGGGCAGCAACACCAGCGGCCTGTGGTATCGCGACGAGGGCATCCCAGGCTGGAAACCGTGGGATGGACAGGATCTGCGCTCGGTGCAGATCGAGTTTCTGCGCACCACCGTGCAGGATGGCCACGAAGCCCTGTGGATTTCGGCGATGGGGCTGGGCCTGTGGCGGCTGGACGAGCACGGCTTGCGCCGCTGGAGCATGGCCGAGGGCGGCCTGCCCAGCAATCAGGTCTACGATTTCACTGCCACCCGGTCCCGCGACGGCAGTCCGGTGCTGTGGGCGTCCACCCGTGGCGGCCTGGTACGGCTGCATGGCGATCGCGTGCAGGTGTTCGATCGTCGCCACGGCTTGCCTTCGGACGTGATCCGCGGCGTGTACGCATGGCGCAGCCCGGGCGGCAACAACGTGCTGTGGCTGGCCACCGAAGGCGGCGTGGCGCGCACCGTGCTGGACGCCAGCGCCTGGACCACCGCCTCGCTGGCGGGCGCGCACAGCACCGGCGTGTATTCGGTGCTGGTGGATGCCGATGCCGGCGGCCACGAGCGCCTGTGGGTGGGCGCCAACGATGACGGCCTGAGCCTGTACGACGACGGCCACTGGCGCACCTACACCCAGGCCGACGGCTCCCTCGGCGGCCCCGGCGTGCGCGTCATCCAGCCCACTCTCGACGGCCCGAAAGGGCTGTGGATCGGGCAGACCGATGCGGTCTTGGCGCGCGAGCGCGACGGCCCGAACGGGCCGGTCTTCGAGCCGGTGCCCACGCCGTGGCCGCGGCTGAGCGGCGATGCCGTGCTGACCGTGTTCGAGCGGCGCATGGACGGCCACGACGAGTTGTGGGTCGGCACCCGCACCGGCCTGTATCTGCGCCGCGATGGCGCATGGAGCGCGGTGCGCCTGCCGGGCGTCATGGTTCCCTGGCGCTGCATGAGTTTGATCGAAACGATCGACGCCACGGGCCGCCATTGGTTGTGGGCTTCGACCGATCACGGCCTGGCGCGCTTCGACGGCACGCGCTGGGAGGTGTTCGGGCGCGACGCCGGGCTGCCCGACAACGACCTGATGGCGATCAGCCAAATCCATGAGCACGGCCGCACGGTGCTGTGGATCGGCACCTGGTTCGACGGCATCGCGCGCGTGGACGTGACCGACCCGACGCACCCGAAGGTGCTGGCCAACGACCTGCCCAAGGCGCCCAACCCTTCCACCTACGGCGCGCTGGCCGATTCGAAAGGCCGCATCTACATCTGCACCAACAACGGCGTGCAGCAACTCACGCCCTTGCGCGACGGCTACCGCTCGCGCGTGTTCACCCGCGCCGACGGCATGGTCCACGACGAATGCAACGTCAATGCGCAGTTCATCGACAGCCACGACCGCTACTGGGCCGGCACGCTGGGCGGTTTGACCGTCTACGATCCGCACGCGGAGTTCCACGACGATCAAGCCAAGCCGTTCAAGCTGCTCGGAGTGCAGGTCAACGGCCATGCGGTCGATGCGAACCCCGTGCAAGTGCCTGCCGGCGCCCGCAACGTCGAGATCCATTACGGGCTGCTGTCGTGGAACCGCGAGGACGAATCGCGTTACCGCACCCAGCTCGTAGGCTACGAGTCCACCCCCGACGACTGGAGTGCGGAAGCCTCGCGCAGCTTCAGCGCCCTGCCGCCGGGGAACTACACCCTGCGGGTGGAAGCGCGCGATTACGCCGGCAACCGCAGCAAGCCGCTGGAGCTGCCCATCGTGGTTGCCGCGCATTGGTGGCAGCAGCTCTGGGCCGCCTTCACCGGCGTGCTGCTGCTGCTCCTGTGCGGCTATGGCATCGCCCACCTGCGCACGCGCCGCCTGCGCGCGCAGCGCCGGGCCCTGGAACAGCGCGTCGTCGAACGCACCGCCGAACTCGACGCCGCCAACGCGCGCCTGCTGGAACTGTCCTACACCGATGCCTTGACCGGCCTTGCCAACCGCCGCCGCCTGCTGGAGCGCATCGACAAGCTGCCGGTGGACGTGGCCGCTGGCACCCCGACCGCATTGGTGTTCATCGACGTGGATCACTTCAAACAGTTCAACGACACCTTCGGGCACCCCGCGGGCGATGAGGCCCTGCGGGCGGTCGCGCTGGCCCTGCGCGAGCAGGCACCGGCGAATGCGCTGGTGGCCCGTTACGGCGGCGAGGAATTCGCCTGCCTGCTGCCCGGATCGGACATCGAGGCCGCCGCGCAGGTCGCCGAGCGCTTCCGCAACGCCGTCGCCGAACGCGACATCGTGCTGCCGGGCACGGCCCAGGCCCGCCGGGTGACCATCAGCGCCGGCGTCGCCAGCGCGACCATCCACGCCGTCCAGCAGACGCATCCGCTGCTGCGCGAAGCCGACCTCGCCCTGTATCAGGCCAAGCGCGAGGGCCGCAACCGCGTGTGCACGCTGGATCGTCCATCCGACGCGACGCCCGCCGCGGCTTCCTGAGGCGCACGCCACCACGCGGCGCGCGCATGCGCCTGCCGATGACGCCTGCCGGCGCTTCGCGTACAGTCCACGAACCCGAATCGCGCGACGGTTGCCGGACGATGGATCAGCAGCAACACGACATGGCGGGCGGCGCGAGCCTGCCCTCGCAACAAGAACACAATCGGCAGGCGTTCGTGCGCTACCTGCCGCGCCGGATCGCAGATTTCGAGCGCCGCATCCTGCGCTGCCGCTTTGCCGGATGGGAGCCGAACAGCCTCGTGGTGCTGGCCGGCGATGCGCACCGTCTGGCCGATGCCAGCGCCAACTATGCCCTCGACGTCACGCATGCGGCCCTGCTGGCGCTGGCGCGCTGCGTGGGCGGTTTCGCGGCGAGCATGCGCGGCCCCGACCCGAAGCAGACCGAACACCTGTTCGCCCTGCTGGCCAGCGTGCTGCGTTCCCTGCCGACGACGGCGACGACGCCAGCGCAAGGGGCAGCGCCATCGGCAGCGACCGCGAAAGCAACGCCAGACGATGCCGTCGCGACAGCGGTGGCGGCGGACGCCGCCACGGATGCCCCGGTCGCTCAAGACGGCGCACCCCCGCTCGGCGACGATGCCGTGACGACGCCCGCCATCGGCGAGAGCATCGCCACGGCATCGATGGCCGACACGCTCGCCGACGCGGATGCGGCCATCGCGGTCGACAGGGCGTGCGAGGAAGACTCCACGCAAGCGGCCGCGATCGACACGCCCGGCGCATTCGCAACGCCCGAATCGCACGCAGCAGCACTTTCAGCGCCCTCACCGGAAGCCGACAGTGCGGCGGATTCGGCGAGCGCGATGCCGGCGGCTTCCACCGTCGCCGCGGCCATCGACGAGGCCATCGATGAGACGATCGCGCATGCCGCCGCCGCATCTGCATCGGGTCAACCCATGCCGACGGCGGAACCGAGCCGGACACAATCGCCCATCGAGACAGCCGAAGCATCCGCGGCAGCGACCGTCGCCGAACCGGCACGGCACGCCGGCGTTCCAGCCATCGACCCGGCCGGGCTGGACGATGCCGACGAACTCGACATGCAAGGCGGCATCGGCATGCACCGCGTGTTTTTCCTCAGCGACGGCAACGCCTTCGCGCGCGAGCTCGGCGAGCGGCTGGAGGCCCGCGGATTCGCGGTGGAATCGGTCGATTGCATCGAGGAACTGTCCGAGATGCTCACCTGCCTGATGCCGCACACCTTGCTGGTCGATGCCTCGCAGGCGTCGCGCCTGGCGATCGTCGGAGCCTTGCGCCGCGATGCGCAACACCACGCGCAGCCGCCTTCGCACATCCAGATGATCCTCATGGCGCCGCAGGATTCATTGCCCATTCGCCGCGCGGCCTATCGCGCCGGCGCCGACCTGCTGCTGTTCCCGCCCTTCGATGCCGGCGGCGTATCCGAGCGCCTGCACGCGCTGCATGCGGCAAACGCAGCCGAGCCGGTGCGCGTGCTGGTGGTGGACGACCAGCGCGCCGACGCCCTGTTCGCGCAGACCGTGCTCGAGCGCGCCGGCATGCGCGCGCGCGTGGAGCACGACCCGCTGCGGGTGACGCAAACGCTCGCCGCCGAACGCGCCGACCTGATCCTGATGGATTTGCACATGCCCTACGCCAATGGCGTGGAGGTCACCATGCTGCTGCGCGAGGATCCGCAATTCGCGCGCATCCCCATCGTGTTCCTGTCCGGCGAAAGCGATCTGGACTCGCGGCTGGAGGCGATCAATGCCGGCGGCGACGACTTCCTGTTCAAGCCGATCCGCCCGCGCCACCTGATCGCCGCGGTGCGCGACCGCGTACGCCGGCTGCACGCGGTGGAGCGATCCACCGCACCCTCCTGACGGCGATGCACGCGGCACGCCGCGCGCGTCGTCGCCGCCGCGTCACATGTTGCGCCGGTACTCGCCGCCCACGTCGTACAGCGCGTGGCTGATCTGCCCGAGGCTGTGGGTCTTGACCGCCTCGATCAAGGCCTCGAACAGGTTGCGGCGCTCGCGCGCGACGTTCTGCAACCACGCCAGCCCGTGGCCGTCGTGGACATCGGGCTCGACGACCTCGTCGGCATTCGCGGTATGCCCGTGTTCGGTCTCGCCGGCCGGCGCGTAGCGGTTGCGTCCGGCCTGCCAGCCGCGCACGTTGGCGATCTGCTGGGCCTTTTCTTCCGGCGTGGAGCGGATCAGTTCGATGGTGGTGGCGATCTCCCCGCCATGCTCCTTCGGCAGGAAGGTGTTGACGCCCACCAGCGGCAGCGAGCCATCGTGCTTCTTGTGCTCGTAGTACAGGGATTCTTCCTGGATCTTGCCGCGCTGGTACATGGTGTCCATCGCGCCGAGCACGCCGCCGCGCTCGCTGATCGCCTCGAACTCCTTGTACACCGCCTCCTCGACGATGTCGGTCAGGTACTCGACCGCGAAGCTGCCCTGCCACGGGTTCTCGCAGAAGTTCAGCCCCAGCTCCTTGTTGATGATCATCTGGATCGCCACCGCGCGGCGCACGGATTCCTCGGTCGGCGTGGTGATCGCCTCGTCGTAGGCATTGGTGTGCAGCGAGTTGCAGTTGTCGAACAACGCGTACAACGCCTGTAGCGTGGTGCGGATGTCGTTGAACTGGATCTCCTGCGCGTGCAGCGAGCGGCCCGAGGTCTGGATGTGGTACTTCATCATCTGGCTGCGCTCGTTGGCCCCGTAGCGCTCGCGCATCGCGCGCGCCCAGATGCGCCGCGCGACGCGGCCGATCACGGTGTATTCCGGGTCCATGCCGTTGCTGAAGAAGAAACTCAGGTTCGGCGCGAAGTCGTCGATCCTCATCCCGCGCGCGAGGTAGTACTCGACGATGGTGAAGCCATTGGACAAGGTGAACGCGAGTTGCGAAATCGGGTTCGCCCCGGCCTCGGCGATGTGGTAGCCGGAAATCGACACCGAGTAGAAATTGCGCACCTTGTGTTCGACGAAATGCTGCTGGATGTCGCCC
Source organism: Pseudomonadota bacterium (assembly GCA_018242445.1). Lineage (GTDB taxonomy): Bacteria > Pseudomonadota > Gammaproteobacteria > Xanthomonadales > Xanthomonadaceae > SZAS-103. Next base: position 128,281 of record JAFEBW010000060.1, read on the forward strand.
ATCATCCGCAGCGCGAACTCGGTGGAGAAGATGCAGGTGTTCTGCGCCTGGTCTTCCTTGAGGATGTCGGCCTGCACGGTGCCGCGCACGGTGGAGAGCGTATGCGCCTTGATCTTCGCGTAGGTGTCGGCATCCACGAGCTGGTCGCCGGTCATGCCGAGGAAGGCCAGCCCGAGGCCATCGTTGCCTGCCGGCAGATCGCCGTGGTAACGCGGCCGCTCGCGACCGGCGAAGAAGGCGTCGATCCGCGCCTGCGCCTGCGTCCAGCGTGCCGGGTCTTGCTTCAGGTATTTCTCGACCTGCTGGTCGATCGCGGTGTTCATGAACATCGCCAGGATGATCGGCGCAGGGCCGTTGATGGTCATCGACACCGAGGTGGTCGGCGCGCACAGGTCGAAGCCCGAGTAGAGCTTCTTCATGTCGTCCAGGGTCGGGATGTTGACGCCGGAGTTGCCGATCTTGCCGAAGATGTCCGGGCGCGGCGCCGGGTCTTCGCCGTAAAGGGTCACGCTGTCGAAGGCGGTGGACAGGCGCGCCGCCGGCAGGCCCTGCGACAAATAATGGAAGCGGCGATTGGTGCGTTCGGGCGTGCCTTCTCCGGCGAACATGCGGATCGGATCCTCGCCGCTGCGCCGGTACGGATACACGCCGCCGGTGTAGGGATAACTGCCCGGCAGGTTCTCCTTGCCGAGGAATGTGAGCAACTCGCCCCAGGACTTGTACGTGGGCGCGGCGATCTTCGGCACCTGCTGGTGCGAGAGCGATTCGCGGTAGTTCTCGACACGGATGGTCTTGTCGCGGACCTTGTACTCGTTGACCTCGTCGGTGATCGACTTCAGCCGCGCCGGCCACTCGCGCAGCAGCTTGAGCGATTCGGACGAAAGCGACTGCACGGCGTCGTTGTAGCGCTGGCGCAGGGTCAGCAGCGTGCGATCGGCATGAAGCCTTACCTTCGCCAATGCCCGCTGTTCGATGGCCTCGATAGCGTGCCGCGTGCTCTCATATAACTGTCCAACCTCATCACCTCTTGCACCTTCCCTTTGGACAGCTTCTTCGGAAGCAGTCAGCGAATCCGCGTCATAGAGATCGAGCTGCTTCGGCAGTTTCGCGTCGCCCAGTTCCGACAACGCCTGCCAGAATGCCTGCGCTCGGTCCGCGGCTTCCGCCTGCTTGCCGATGCCGGCGTTGATCGCCCTGCTCTGCTCGGCGATCTCCGCGAGGTAGCGCGCACGCGCGCCCGGGATCAGCACGGTCGCGCGCGGTTCTTTCAGCGAGGTGTCGATCTGCGGCGTCCACCTTTCGCCGGACAGGTGAAGTTTCTCGCGCAACAGCCGGCACAGGTTCACGAACATCCAGCTGATGCCCGGGTCATTGAACTGGCTGGCGATGGTCGGGTACACCGGCACGTCGGCATCGGCGACCTTGAACGCGGCGTGGTTGCGCTTCCACTGCTTGCGCACGTCGCGCAGCGCGTCCTCGGCGCCGCGGCGGTCGTACTTGTTGAGCACGATGAGCTGGGCGAAGTCGAGCATGTCGATCTTCTCCAGTTGGCTGGCCGCGCCGTAGTCGCTGGTCATCACGTACACCGGGAAATCGACCAGATCGACGATCTCCGAATCGCTCTGGCCGATGCCGGCGGTCTCCACGATGACCAGGTCGAAGCCCAAGCCGCGCAGAAAGCCGATGCAGTCCTTGAGCACCGCGTTGGTCGCCACATGCTGCCGGCGCGTGGCCATGGAACGCATGTACACGCGGTGGCTGCGCAGCGAGTTCATGCGGATGCGGTCGCCCAGCAGCGCCCCGCCGCTGCGCCGGCGCGTGGGATCCACCGAGATCACCGCGATGCGCATCTGCGGGAAACTGGCGAGGAAACGGTTGAGCAGTTCGTCGGTGACCGAGGACTTGCCGGCGCCGCCGGTGCCGGTGATGCCGATGACGGGAGTTGGGGAACGGGGAACGGGGAATGGGGAATGGGCGGAGCCCGTAGCCCATTGCTTTCGCAACTTCACGATTTCCGTTTCGCTGAAACTTCCGTCCTCGATGGCACTGAGTATCCGGCCGATCGAGATTTCGTCATCGAGCGATGCGGCACCTGCCTTCCCTATTCCCCATTCCCCATTCCCCATTCTCGCGTCGCGCGCATCCTGCGCGCGGCGCACCACATCCCCGATCATCTCCACCAGCCCCAGCTTCATGCCGTCGTTGGGGTGGTAGATGCGCTCGACGCCGTAGTCCTCCAGCTCGCGGATTTCCTCCGGGGTGATGGTGCCGCCGCCGCCGCCGAACACGCGGATGTGCGCGGCGCCGCGCTCGCGCAGCATGTCCACCATGTACTTGAAGTATTCGACGTGGCCGCCCTGGTAGCTCGACAGGGCGATGGCGTCGGCGTCTTCCTGCAGGGCCGCGCGCACCACGTCCTCGACGCTGCGGTTGTGGCCGAGGTGGACGACTTCCACGCCCTGCGCCTGGATCAGCCGGCGCATGATGTTGATCGCCGCGTCGTGGCCGTCGAACAGGCTGGCGGCGGTGACGAAGCGCAAGGGGCTGGCTTCGGCGGCGGCGGCAGGTGCATGGCCGCGCTCGGCGGCAGGGCTGGGCGTGCTCATCGTGGCTCCGGTACATGGCTTGCGAGCCAGTGATTGTAACCCCCGGCCCGCCCGCCCCCGCGCACCGGGTTGCTACACTGCTCAGCCAGCGTCTCGCGCGGGATCACGCATCCGGACATGGCCAGCACGCAAGCACCCGCACCACTGTCGCCAACGCTCGCAGGGCAGGCCGAGGACGCCTACCGGCGTGCGCGCGAACGCCTCGCCGCCGACGACCTCGGCGGTGCCTCGCAGTGGCTGGAACGCGCCGCGCAGATGGAGCACCCGGCGGCGCTGACCGAGCTTGCGATCGTGCATCTGCACGGCTTCGGCCGGCCGGCCGATCCAGCGCATGCGCTGGCGCTATTGCAACGCGCCGAGCACGCCGGCGGCACGCCGGAGACGCCGTGGCTGCTCGCGCAGATCGTGCTCGGCGGCGTCCTGTTGCCATTCGATGCCGCCCGCGTCGATGCGCTGCTGGCCGACAGCGCCCGCCGTGGGCATCCACCGGCCCTGCGCGTGGCAGGCTTGTGTTTCGGGCGCAGCGATCAGCCAGCACCGCAGCAAGCCGCAACCACCTGCTTGCAGCGCGCGACCGCCCTGCGCGACCCGATCGCCGCGGCGTTGTACGCCGACCGCCTGCACGCGGGCATCGGCACCGCCGCCGATCCGGTTGCCGCGCGCGACCTGGCAACGCAGTTGCGCGCCATCGGGATCCCGGTCGAATTGCCATCACGCACCACGCCAGCGGTGCCTGCCGCGCACGCAAGCAATGCCAGCGAACCACCGTGGGATGCCTTGCATGCCACGATCGCCGCGACGCCATCGGTCACGCGCCTGTGCGCATCCCCGGTCATCGCCACCTGCGACGGACTGCTTTCCGACGAGGAATGCCGCTACGTCATCTACGCCGGCGCGCGGCATCTTTCGCGCTCGCAAGTGATCCACCCGCAGACCGGGCAACGGCTCGAATACGACATCCGCACCAGCCGCGACATGAGTTTCGCGCCGAGCATCGAGGATGCCGGCATCCGCCTGCTGCAAGCCCGCGCCGCCGCGCTGGCGGGCGCGGAGCTGGCCCATTGCGAGCCGCTGACCCTGCTGCATTACGCGCCCGGCGAGCAATACCGCCCGCATCGCGACTACTACCTGCCCTCGGCGCCGCAGATGAGCGATGGCGGCGGCCAGCGCAACGCCACCGTGTGCGTGTATCTCAACGAGGTCCAGGCCGGCGGCGAGACGGCCTTCCCCGCGCGCGATCTGGACGTGCGTCCGCGCCGTGGCCGCGCGGTGATGTTCCGCAACGTGCACGCCGACGGCCGCCCCGACATGGACAGCCTGCACGCCGGCATGCCGGTACGCGCCGGCGAGAAGTGGCTGTCCACCTGCTGGATCCGCGCCCGGCCGCTGCGGGCGTTCTAGCCGTCGGCAGTGCGATAGAATGGGCGGCTTCCCGCACTGCCGCGGGATGAGCCGACAGGCTGCCATCCACCCACCGCTGCATCCACGGAGTCACCCCATGATTTTCGAGCACCTCGGCAAGTTCGGTCACGAGGAAGTCGTGTTCTGCCACAACCCCGATGCCGGCCTGAAGGCCATCATCGCGATCCACAACACCGTGCTCGGCCCGGCGTTGGGCGGCACCCGCATGTGGCCGTACAAGAACGACGAGGAAGCGCTCAACGACGCGCTGCGCCTGTCGCGCGGCATGACCTTCAAGAACGCGGTCGCCGGCCTGAATCTCGGCGGCGGCAAGGCGGTGATCTGGGGCGACCCGGCCAAGGACAAGTCCGAGGCGCTGTTCCGCGCCTTCGGCCGTTTCGTCAATTCGCTGGGCGGGCGCTACATCACCGCCGAGGACGTTGGCATCGACGTCAACGACATGGAATACGTGTTCCGCGAAACCGAGTTCGTGACCGGCGTGCATCAGGTGCACGGCGGCTCGGGCGACCCCTCCCCGTTCACCGCCTACGGCACCCTGCAAGGCCTGATGGCCGCGTTGCAGGTGAAGTACGGCCACGAGGAAGTGGGCAAGCACGTGTACGCGGTGCAGGGCGCAGGCCACGTCGGCATGCACTTCATCAAACTGCTGCGCGAGCAGGGCGCCAAGGTGTACGTCACCGACATCAACCAGCAACTGGTCGATCAAGCGGTGTCCGAGCACGGCGCCGAGGCGGTCGCGCTGGACCAGATCTACGACACCGACGCCGACGTGTATTCGCCGTGCGCGCTGGGCGGCACCGTCAACGAGCACACCCTGCCGCGCCTGAAGTGCAAGATCATCTGCGGCGCGGCCAACAACCAGCTCGCCAGCGATGCCATCGGCGACGACGTGGAGAAGCGCGGCATCCTGTACGCGCCCGACTACGCGGTCAATGCCGGCGGCGTGATGAACGTCTCGCTGGAAATCGACGGCTACAACCGCGAGCGTGCGATGCGCATGATGCGCACGATCTACTACAACCTCGGCAAGATCTTCCAGATCGCCAGGCGCGACAGCATCCCCACCTACAAGGCCGCCGACCGCATGGCCGAGGAGCGCATCGCCCTGATCGGCAAGATCAAGCTGCCGCACATGGGGCAGCCGCGTTTCCTCGGCCGCATGCGCCACGGTTGAGGCCATGCGCACCTTCCCCCTCGGCGAAGACATCGACCTGTTGCGCGACACTGTGCGTGCCTTCGCGGAGAAGGAAATCGCCCCGCGCGCCGCACAGATCGACCACGACAACCTGTTCCCCGCCGACCTGTGGGAAAAGCTCGGCGGCATGGGCCTGCTCGGCATCACCCTGCCGGCGGAGTTCGGCGGCTCGGAGATGGGCTACCTCGCGCACATGGTGGCGATGGAGGAGATCTCGCGCGCATCGGGTTCGGTCGGCCTGAGCTACGGCGCGCACTCCAACCTGTGCGTGCAGAACCTGTACAACAACGGCAATGCGGCGCAGCGCGCGAAATACCTGCCGAAGCTGTGCAACGGGCAATGGAAGGGCGCGCTGGCGATGAGCGAACCGGGCGCCGGCTCGGACGTTGTCGGCTCGATGAGCTGCCGCGCGCAGTTGCAGGGCGATGTGTGGGTCGCCAACGGCAACAAGATGTGGATCACCAACGGCCCCGAGGCCGACGTGCTGATCGTGTACATGCGCACCGCGGGCAAGGAGGCCGGCAGCCGCTGCATGACCGCCTTCCTCGTCGAGCGCGGAATGAAGGGCTTCGCCACCGCGCAGAAGCTCGACAAGCTCGGCATGCGCGGCTCCAACACCTGCGAACTGGTATTCGCGAACTGCGAAATCCCGCAGGAGAACGTGCTCGGTGAAGTGAACCAGGGCGTGAGGGTGCTGATGAGCGGCCTGAACACCGAGCGCCTCGTGCTCAGCGGCGGCCCGATCGGCCTGATGCAGGCCGCGCTCGACATCGCCCTGCCCTACGTGCGCGAGCGCAGGCAGTTCGACGTGGCGATCGGCACCTTCGGCCTGATGCAGGGCAAGATCGCCGACATGTACACGGCGCTGCAATCCAGCCGCGCCTACGCCTACCAGGTGGCCCGCGATTACGACGCCGGCCACAAGTCGCGCGTGGATGCCGCCTCCTGCCTGCTGCATGCATCCGAATCCGCGGTGCAGGTGGCGCTGGAAGGCATCCAGGCTCTCGGCGGCAACGGCTACATCAACGAATACCCGACCGGGCGCATCCTGCGCGACGCCAAGCTGTATGCGATCGGCGCGGGCACGAATGAAATCCGGCGGATGCTGATCGGAAGGGAGTTGTTCGAGGGCAACGGTGCAGGTGGCAGTCGTCGTTGAAGCGCTGACGATCGAGCAACCTCAGCGTTTCCGGGCGGGCCTTCAGGCATCCGAGCGCCAGCTCGCCGACGACGAAGGAATGGCACGAACCTGCCCGGATTCGAGTGCCGCGACGCGCGTTCGGCCGGCGGGTCGCAGGGGATCGATCCGCACCGGGGAATCCACGAGGATCACGATGCGGCACGTCGCGTTGGATCAGGGCGTCGGTTTCATCCCTTCGCAGCCGGCCGGATGACGATCGCCACGCCGGCGAGGATCACCGCCATCGCGCCGATCTCGTGCATGCCGAAGCGCTCGCCGGCGAGCGCCGCGCCCAGCAGCACCGCGATCGGCGGGTTGACGTAGGCGTAGCTGGTCGCCAGCGCCGGGCGCACGTGGTCGAGCAGCCAGATGTAGGCGGTGAAGCCGACGATGGATCCGAACACGGTGAGGTAGGCCAGCGCGCCGAACGCCGCCGCCGACGGTATGGCGTGGATGCGCTCGCCGGCGGCAAGGCCGGTGACCAGCATCATCGCCGAACCGCACAGCATCTGCCCGGCGGCGGACATGAAGGGCGATGGCAGGTCGCGACCACGGCTCCACACCGAACCCCACGCCCACGCAGCGGCGGCCACCACCAGCGCGATCATGCCCAGCGGGCTGGCGCGCAACTCGCCGCCGAGGTTGAGCCAGAGGATGCCGGCGAAACCGATCGCCAATCCGATCCATTCGCGGCCACTGGGGTGGCTGCCGCGCATCATGCCGAACAGCGCAGCCCACAAGGGCATCGAGGCCACCGCGACCGCGGCCAGTCCGGAAGACACCTGCAACTCCGCCCACGTCACCAGTCCGTTCGACAACAGCACCATCCACAGGCCGAGCGGCACCAGGTTTTTCCATTGCGCGCGGGTCGGGGCAGCCACGCCTCGCCAACGCAATACGCCGTACATCAATGCGCCGGCCGCGCCCATGCGCAGGCCGGCCAGCAGGAACGGCGGGAAGCCCTGCAGGCCGATCAGGATGCCCAGATACGTCGAGCCCCAGATCAGGTACAGCGAGCCCAGCGCCAAGGCGATGGCCAGGCCGCCGGGGCGGCTGCGAGCGACATCCATCGGTACGGCATTCATGCGGCGGCTCCGTGGTGCAAGCGGAGGAGGTTGGAAGGCAAGCCTATCCATGCGGCGAGCATCGCGATTGAAAAATCATGCGTATCGACGCAATATTTTTGCGTGGCCTCCCCATCCCCTCTCGACGATTTCGATCACCGCCTGCTGGCGTTGCTGCAGGCCGATGCCGCGCAAACGCTGACCGCGCTCGGCGATGCCGTGGGTCTGTCGGCCAGCGCGGTGCAGCGGCGCATCGGCAGGTATCGGCGGGCCGGGCTGCTGCGCGAGGTGGCCGTGCTGGATGCCGGCATGCTGCCGGCAGTCACGCTCGCCGCGGTGTGGGTGACGATGGAACGCGACACCCTGCGCCTGCATCGCGCCTTCCGCGCACGCATGCTGGCTGCGCCCGAGGTGCAGCAGTGCTATGCGGTGGCCGGGCAGTGGGATTACCTCGTGATCCTCGCCGCAACGGGCGTCGCGCACTACCGGCAGATCGCCGAGCGTTTGTTCGTGGACGAGGGTACGGTGAAACGCTACGAGACGACGCTGGTGTTCGACACCGTCAAACGCGGGCTGGCGCTGCCGACGCAAATTGCAACGCGGCGAAAGGGATAGAAGGGTACAAGCCGATTCCCGATTCCCCTGTCCCGGCTTTCAGTAATAGAGCGTCACCAGATGTTTGGCTTCGGCGAAGAACAGCCAGCGTTCGACGAAGGCTCCGGCGAGCGTGGACAGCGCCGCCAGCGGCAGCGCGAACACCGCCACGCCATGCAGCAGCGCCGCAGCGAGCAGCGCCAGCAGCGGCAGGATGGCGAACAGCAGCAAGGACAGCATCCGCAGCTTGTTGGCATGCTTGCGCGCCACCACGAAACCCATTTCGCGGGTGAGGTAATTCGCCTCGGTGTGCGGGCGCTCGAATGGCGTCACCGCGCCGAAGCCTTCCAGCGCGGTCGCCGATGCGCGCGACGGCATCTCGATGCGGTCGATCGCATGCCAGTAGCCTTCCTTGATCCACGCACAGGACAAGCTGGTGGTGGCAAGGATCGCCAGCGATTGCGCCGACAACGCGGGTTGCACGCCGGCGATGGCGAACAGCGCGGCGTGCGCGAAGCCGCCGGTCTGCAGGGCGAGCACGATATAAGCCGGCAATACCAGCGGCTGCCGCCATGCCGGCACCGTTTTCAGGCAGGCGTAGATCATCGCCGTGCAGCACACCGTGCCCAGCGCGAGCAGCGCCAGCGCGACCGCCGCGCCCATGGCCAGCATCGGCCGCCCGAAATACAGCCCGGCGAAGCATGCGGCGAACGCGGCATACGCCAGCAGCGAGGCCGCGCCCTCGCGCGACAGCCACGAGGTGCGCCACTGCGAGAAAGCGCGCCAGGCGCGCGCCGGCTTGCCGAGGTGGAACACCGAACTGACCAGCCCGATGGTGACCAGCACGCAGCCGGCTGCGGCGACCAGCAACCACGCGAACCAATGATCGGGGCCGGAGCGCGCCAGCCCGACATTGAAGGCGTCCAGCACCCACCAGAACCACAGGCCGTAGCCCGCGCCCGACAGCGTGGTGAACACGATGACCGAGAGCGCGGGGTTCATGACATCACGCTACCGATCATGGTGGCAGATACGCCCGCCGGAAATGAAAGAATCTGCGCTATGACCCCCTCCCCCGCTTGTGGGGGGTGATGAGGCGAGCTTGCGAACGGCCAGTGGCCGTTCGCGCGCCGAAGAACGCCCGGCTGGGCAGGGAAGTTGGGGTGTGGGCTGGTTTGTGACAAAAGCTCCCCCCATCCCGGCCTTCCCCCGCAAGCGGGGGAAGGAGTCAAAGCGGCCTGTGCCGGAAGATTGGGGAGCAAACGCTCTTTCGCGCTGAACGCGGCACTGCCGCGTGGATGGCATGAACGGCCAGACACGGAGCCTGCCGAGGGCGATCCAGCATCAACTGCGTTGCGCCATGGATGGCAGCCGCTCACGTCACAACAATTTCGATAATCCATCATCGCGACAGCACCCGATCCAGCCAGCGCAGCACGGACGGCAGTTTGTCCGCATCGAGGGCTTCGCTGGCCAATGATGTTGACGACGGGGCTGATGGATTCGATGCGCCCCCCGCCCTGCGCGGCCGTGGCGGCAGGTACTTGTTGGTCGGCCGATAGCCCAGCTCCGGCAGCAGATCGCGGCCACCTCGCTCGACGACGAGTTGCGACACCTCCGATTGCGGATCGCCCAGATCGCCGAAATGCCGCGCCCGCGTCGGGCAGGCCTGCACGCAGGCTGGTTGCCGCTCTTCCTCGTCGAGTTGCTCGTTGTAGATGCGGTCCACGCACAGCGTGCACTTCTTCATCACGCCCTCGACCGCCGAATACTCGCGTGCGCCATACGGGCAGGCCCACGAACACAATTTGCAGCCGATGCACTTGTCTTCGTCCACCAGCACGATGCCATCCGACGCGCGCTTGTAGCTGGCCCCGGTCGGGCACACCGTCACGCAGGCGGGCGTTTCGCAATGCAGGCACGAGCGCGGGAAGTGCACGGTCATCGGCGCAGCCGTCACCGCTTGGGGTGCATCCTTTCCCCCGTCCCCCGTCCCCAGTCCCGTGGCTTCATAGGAATGCACCCGATTGAACCACACCCCGAACGGCTCGGCGCCGTAGGGGTTTTCGTCGGTCAACGGCCCGGCGATGCCGCCGGCGTTCCATTCCTTGCAGGCCACCGCGCAGGCGTGGCAGCCCACGCAGGTGTCCAGGTCGATCACCAGGCCGAGCTTGCGCTTCGATGGCGCGGGCAGGCCGGTCATCGCACGAATGGCCAGAAATGCGGGATGAGCGCCATCGAGATGGCGCAGAACAGGGCGATCATCGGTATGCCGATCCTGAGGAAATCGGTGAAGCGGTAGCCGCCGGCGTTATACACCATCGTGTTAGTCGGATAGCCGACCGGGGTGGCGAAGGAGGTCGCCGCCGCGAACGCGGTGGCGACCACGAAGGGCGTCGGGTCGACGTGCATCGCGTGGCCGACCGACACGCCGATCGGGATCATGATCACCACCGACGGATTGTGCCCCATCAGCTCGGTCAGGAGGGCGGTCAGCAAGTACACCATCAGCAGCGCCAGCAGCGGATCGCGGTCGCCGACCGCCGCCATGCCCCAATCGACCATGTGCTGCGCCAGCCCGGTTTTCTGCATCGCGATGCCCAGCGGCAGCACCGCGCCGAGCAGGACGATGACCTTCCAGTCCATCGCCTCGTAGACGTTGGAATACTTGAAGCAGCCGGTGAGCGCCATCAACACGCAACCCAGCAGCGCGGCCACCACGATCGACAGCAGGCCCAGGCCGGCGACGACGATCACGCCGACGAGGATGGCGATGGCGACCGGCGCCTTGCGGCGCGATTCATGGGTTTCGCTGCGCTCGTCGAGCACCACCAGACCGGGAACGCGTTCCAGATCCGGCAAGTCCTTCTCGTCGACGAGGATCAGCAGGGTGTCGCCGCCGTCCAGCCGCACATGCTTGATGTTTTCCCGCAGCACCTCGCCGCGGCGCTGGATTGCCAGCACCATCGCCTGATACGTCCAGCGAAAATCCATCTCGGCCAGGGTGCGCCCGACGAGGTGGGTGTTGGGCGCGACGATCGCGCGCACCAGCACGCGCTTGGCCATGCCGCCCCAGTGCGTCGCCCGCGCCCCCGGCTGCAGCGCAAGGCCGGCGGCGTACTGGAACTGGCCCAGCCGATCCCAGTCGCCGCGCACGATCAGCACGTCGTCCTCGGCCAGCTTCTGCGATTGCGGCGACCACATGCGCTCCTCGCCACGCACCAGTTCTAGCACCGCCACGCCGTATTTCTCGCCCAAGCGCAATTCATCGAGTGCCTTGCCCACCAGCGGCGATCCGGCTTTCACCCGCAGCTCGGTGACGTACTTGCCCTGCGCCGTGTCTTCGGCGGCGCGGGTGCCGCCGTCCCTGGGCAGCAGCCAGCGGCCGATGGTCATCATGTAGGCGATGCCCACCACCGCGAGGATCGCGCCGAGCCGGGTGAACTCGAACACGCCGAAGCCGTGCAGCCCTTCCTGCCGCGCGAGGCTGTCGGTGAGCAGGTTCGACGAGGTGCCGATCAGGGTGCACACGCCGCCCATCTGCGCTGCGAACGACATCGGCATCAACACCTGCGAGGGCGATATGCGGGTGCGTGCGCACACCGTCAGGCACACCGGCAGGAAGGTCGCCACCAGCGCGGTGTTCTTGATGAACGCGCCCAGCGCCGCCATCAGCGCCATGATCGTCAGCGTGAGCAGCCACGGCCGCTTGATGCGCACCAGCAAGCCGATCACCGGATCCAGCCCGCCGGTGCCGACCACGCCGGCATTGAGCGCGAACATGGCCGCGATCGCCACCGTGGCCTCGTTGGAGAAGCCGCTCAGGCCTTCGGCCGGGGTGACGATGTGCGCCACCAGCAACACGCCCAGCACCAGCAGGCCGATCACGTCGTAGCGCAGCTTCTCGCTCACGAACAGCGCCATCGCGCCCGCGAGCAGACCGGCGACCGTCCATGCCTGCCAGCTCATGCGCGCACCGCCCGTCCGCACGCCACCGTTGCCGCAGGAATGCGCGGCATCAGCCCACCTGCGGCGACGGCCGTCGTGCAGCAACCGGCCCCGGCGACTGGATCGGCGGCACGGCGTGCTTCACGACGTGGGTGAACCATCGGATTCATCGTCGATTCCGGAACGCGGCACCGTAGCGTAATGGATCGGACGACACATTGCCTACTGAAATACTGGGAAATTGCGGCTGGCTGGTCATTTCGACATGCCCCGCGGCCCGCTCGATCCGCACCCGCAGGTCGAACCACGCCGCCTGCCCGGTCACCGGGTCGGCATTGAAGCGGTCGCCGCGCGGCGTGCGGTCGGAAATCAGGTGATTGAGCAGGAAGCCCTGCTCGCCTTCGGGAGCGTTCGCGGCCAGCCGCCACGCACCGCGGCGCTTGCCGATGGCGTTCCACGTCCACACCGTGTCCGGCTGCACGTTGCCCGCGCAGCGCGCCTGCACGGTGATGCGGCCGTTGTGCGAATCCACATGCACGAAGTCGCCATCGGCGATGCCGTAGCGCGCGGCGGTATCCGGGTGGACATACAGGCAATTGCGCGTGGCGATCTGTCGCAGCCACGCATTCTGCGAGCCCCAGGCGTGGTACATGAACATCGGTCGTTGGGTGATCGCGCTCAGCGGGAATCTTCTCCTGCCGCCGTCTGGCGGTGTTGCGGGGCTCGCTGCGCTGGATGAGGGGTCGAACTCCGACGCAGTTTCGACACCCCCTCTCCCCAACCCCTCTCCCGCAAGGGGAGAGGGGCTGCCTGCGACCTGTTCGCCTTCGAATGGCTCGTACCAGATCGGCAGCGGATCGAAGTAGCGCTCGACCCGTTCGCGGTCGCTCTCGGGCGGCTGCGCCGCGCCATGTCCGCGCGCGGACAGGCGAAATTTTTGCAAGACCTCCGAATACAGGTGCAGCACGACGGGCTCGGCCTTGCCGATGAAACCCATCGCCTGCGACCATTCCAGATACTCGCGGTTGGCCATCTTGTAATAGCGCGCCGCTTCGGGGATCGGCGCGTGCCAGAAACCGCCGTGGGCGATATAGGCTTCGAGTTGTTTCGGATTCGGCGGCCCTTTGCCTTCCAGCGTGCCATCGGCGCCGCGCCAGCCCGCGAGCAGACCCACGCCCGGCGCACGCTGGTGGTGGACCATGTAATCGGCGTAATCGCGGTACACCGGTGCGCCGGCCGCATCGACCATGCCCGGCAACTTCAGCCGCGCTCCCAGATCCAGCAGCACCGACTGGAAGCCGCGCACGTCGCGCGGACGGCCATCGGCATCAGCCTGCGTGGCCGCTTCGAAGATCGGATGGCGGATCGCGTCGGCCGCGCCATCGGCATCGGAGATCGGGCGGTCGAGCAGGCTGATGCAGTCGTGGCGTTCCAGATAGGTGGTGTCCGGCAACACGAGGTCGGCGTAGGCGACCATCTCGCTGGCATAGGCGTCGGCGTAGAGGATGCGCGGAATCCTGTAGCCGCCGTGCGCATCCTTGTCGGTGAGCATGCGCATCGTCTCGGCCGTATTCATCGCCGAGTTCCAGCTCATGTTCGCCATGAACATCATCAGGGTGTCGATGCGGTACGGATCGCCCGCCCAGGCGTTGCGGATCACCGCGTGCATCATCCCGTGCGCCGCCAGCGGGTAGGCCCACGAGAAGGCGTGGTCGATCCGCCGTGGCGCGCCGTGCGCATCGACGACCAGATCCTCGGGGCCGTGCACGAAACCCAGAGCCGGCGCATCCAGCCCGCCGTCGTCGCGGCGCTTCCTGCCCGGCCGGTTCGCCGGCGGGATGGGCTTGGGATACGGCGGCTGGTAGCGGAACGATCCCGGCGCATCCACCGCCCCCAGCAGCATCTGCAACACATGCAGCGCGCGGCAGGTGTGGAAACCGTTGCTGTGCGCGGCGATCCCGCGCATGGCGTGCATCGCCACCGGGCGGCCGACCATGTCCTCGTGGCGGCGGCCGTGGGTGTCCGTCCACGCGACCGGAAGTGTCAGACCACTGTCGAACGCCGCCTGCGCCAGCTCGCCGGCGATGCGGCGGATGGTGTCGGCCGGGATGCCGCAACGCGCGGCCACCGCATCGGGGGAATACTGCGGATCGAGATACCGCTCCACGAGGAGGTGGAACACGGGTTTCGCCTTGCGGCCATCGGGCAGCACGTATTCGCCCACCACGGCAGGGGAGATGTCGATGGCATCGGCGGGAGAAACGCCCCCCTCCCTTTCGCCGCGTGCCAACACCCCCTCCCTTTCGCCGGGCGAAGGGGGTGATGAGGCGCGCTGATGAACTGCCGGTGGCAGTTCATGTGCCGAAGAACGCCCGGCAGGGCCGGAGGGTTGGGGAACGGTTTCTACCCCCTCCCTTTCGCCGCAGGCGAAGGGGAGGGTTGGGGAGGGGTGCTCCTGGTTGTTCGCAAGATACGCAAGAACCCCCTCCCTGCCTCCCCCTTCGCTGCGCGAACGGGGAGGGGTAACAGCGCACAACGCCCTGCCCTGCGCATCCCTCGCGATCATCCCGTCATCGGCAGCGCCCGGATCGCAGATCACCAGATGGTGCGCGTCGGTGTAGCGCGCGAGGTAGTCCAGATCGATGCGATCGGTGCGCAGTAGTTCATGGATCAGGGCGAACGCGAACAGACCGTCGGTGCCGGGGCGGATGCCGATCCACTCGTCGGCAATCGCCCCGTAACCGCTGCGGATGGGATTGACGGAAACGATCTTCGCCCCGCGCGCCTTGAGCTTGCCCAGGCCCAGCTTGATCGGGTTGGAATCGTGATCCTCGGCCACGCCCCACAGCATCAGGTAGCGCGCGTGCTCCCAGTCGGGCTCACCGAACTCCCAGAAACTGCCGCCGAGCGTGTACAGCCCGCCCGCGGCCATGTTCACCGAACAGAAACCGCCGTGCGCGGCGTAATTGATCGTGCCGAATTGCTGCGCCCACCAGCCGGTCAGCGCCTGCGACTGGTCGCGGCCGGTGAAGAAGGCCAGCTCGTCCGGATTGCGCTCGCGGATGGGCTTGAGCCACGAGGTCGCCAGTTCCAGCGCCTCGTCCCATTCGATTTCGCGGAACTCCCCGCTGCCGCGTTCGCCCACCCGCAGCAGCGGCCGCGACAGCCGCGCCGGCGAGTAATGCTGCATGATCCCGGCCGAGCCTTTCGCGCACAGCACGCCCTTGTTCACCGGGTGCGCGGGATTGCCCTGGATGTAGCGGATGCGACCGTCCTTCAACCAGACCTTGATGCCGCACCGGCAGGCGCACATGTAGCAGGTGGTGGTCTTGACTTCATCGCCGGGGCTGGGCGACAGATTCAGTTGGGGTTCGTTCATGCCGCCATTGTGCCGCCTGCGCGCCACGATGACGAACGGCGGCTCGCATCGCGGGTACCATGATCCGGTCGATCCCACGCGCCGAAGCCCATGGAACGCTACGAACGCGCCCTCGCCCTGCACCGGCTGTTCAAGGCGTCGCGCTACCCCATTGCCACCGCGCGCATGCTGGAGGAACTGGGCTGCTCGCGACCCACCCTCTACCGCGACCTCGCATACCTGCGCGACGTGCTCGGCGCACCGCTGGACGGCTTCGGCGATGGCACCTACAAGTACGACGAACACGAGGGCAGCCGATTCGAACTGCCCGGTCTGTGGCTCAATTCCGACGAACTGCACGCCCTGCTCGCCGCCCACCAGTTGCTCGAACGCACCGGCAGCGGCGTGCTCTCCGGCGCACTGGCGCCGATCCGCAGCCGCATCGAGGCCCTGCTGGCCGAGCAGGCCGGCGGCAAGCGCTGGCCGGTCGAGCGCGTGCGGGTGATCGCCTCGGGCCAGCGCGCGATGGACCAACTCGCCTTCCGCCTCGCCGCCAGCGCCGTGCTCGAACGCAAACGCTTGAGGTTCGATTACCGCGCGCGCAGCACCGACGAGCGCAGCCATCGCACCGTATCGCCGCAACGGCTCACCCATTACCGCGACAACTGGTACCTCGATGCCTACGACCACGACCGCGACGCCCTGCGCAGCTTCGCGGTGGACCGCATCAGCCACGCCCATGTGCTCGACGAGGCCGCGCAGGACGTGCCCGACAGCGAGCTCCACGAGCACCTTGCCAGCGGCTACGGCATCTTCTCCGGCACGCCCAAGGCCTGGGCGACGATCGTGTTCTCGGCCAAGGCCGCGCGCTGGGTGGCCGACACCCATTGGCATTCGCGGCAGGAAGGCAAGTTCCTTTCGGATGGCCGTTACGAGTTGCGCGTGCCCTACAGCAACGGGCGCGAACTGCTGATGGACGTGCTGCGCTACGGCGCGGATGCGCAGATCGTCGCCCCGGCCAGCCTGCGGGCGCAGGCAAAAGCGAACCTGCAACTGGCGCTGGCCGCCTACGAGGATTGAAACTGCATACTCGGTATCCGACGTTGGCCGTCATCGGATCGCGCATCGCCACTGCCCGTCTCGGCTGGTGAGACAGACAGGCTGCAGGCTCCGGTCACCACCCGACCGGAGTACGTCATGGCCATCCTGCAATCGGTTTGCGAAGACGAAGCCCTGCTCGCCCTGCGGCGCAGCCTGTGGCAACTGGCGATGCTGGGTGTCGTCATGGCCATCCTGTTGCCGCTGGCCCTGCCCGGCACCGGCACCATCGCCCTGTGGTGCGCGCTCGCGCCACTTGCGGCGCTGGCGACCCATTATCGCAATGGGCTGCGGCACCGATAGGCGCGCCGACCCCAACGTTTGATGCCAACGATCGCAGTCGAACTCGGGCGCGGGAATCCCCTCCCCTGCGCGCAGGGGAGGGTTAGCGTGAACGATCTGCAACCCTCGGCATTGGCCATCGTCCTGACCGCTTTGGCCCCTTCCCCCCCGCTTGCGGGGGAGGGCGTTGTAAAGCAACTTTCATCGTTCGGGGTGGTGCCAACCACCATGATCGTCGGGGTGGGATTGGCTTTTTCGTAGCCCTGCCCCCTCCCAGCCTCCCCCTGCCGAAGCCAAGGGGAGGAGAAATCAACGCGAACATACTTCCGCCAAGACGACGACCTTCCCTCAAGGCTCGCGGCCTCTGCCCTATACTGCCATCCCATGAAAACATCTTTCCGCCTGCTGTTGCTGATCGCCGCGCTCGCCTTGTCCGCCTGCGGCAACAAGGGCCCGCTGGTGCTGCCCGACAAGACGGCGTCGCCGGCCGCCGACGCGCAATCGGCTGCGCCCACTGCCAGTCCGTCCACCGACACCGCTGCGTCGTCCGCATCGCCCGCTGGATGAGCGAACACGCCGACCACAACGGCAGCCCACGCGGCAAACCGCCGCTGCGCTTCACCAAGATGCACGGTGCCGGCAACGACTTCGTGATGCTGGATCTGCGCGGCGGCAAACCTGCACCGGGCATCGACCTGCTGCGTCGCCTCGCCGACCGCCATCGCGGCATCGGCTGCGATCAGGTGATCGCGATCACCGATCCATGCACGTCCGCCAGCGTGGCCGGCTACCTGATCTGGAACACCGACGGTTCGCCCGCGCAGCAATGCGGCAACGGCGCGCGCTGCGTGGCGGCGTGGTTGCGAATGGATGGCGCGGTTTCCACGCCGAGCTTCACGCTCGACAGTCCTGCCGGCGCGATCGAGGTGACGCGGCACGCCGATGACGATGTCGAACTGGCGATGATGGTTCCCGAATTCGCGCCCTCGCGCATCCCGCTGGCGCTGCCGACCGAAGCGGCGGCATATGAACTGACCATCGGCGACGAACGCATTCGCTTCGGGGCCGCCTCGATGGGCAACCCGCACGTGCTGATCGAAGTCGCCGACATCGCCACCGCCCCGGTCGCGCGCCTCGGCGCCGCCTTGCAGGCATCGCCGATCTTCCCGCAAGGCGTCAATGTCGGCTTCGCGCAGGTACTGGCTGCCGACCGCATCGCCCTGCGCGTGTGCGAGCGCGGCGTCGGCGAAACGCTGGCCTGCGGCAGCGGCGCCTGCGCGGCGGTGGCGATCCTCGTCCGCCAGGGCCGCGTGGGCCGGGATGTCGCGGTGGCGCTTCCCGGTGGCACACTGCGCATCAACTGGCCACGCGACGACGCCCCCGTGCGCATGCGCGGCCCGGCCGCATTCGTCTTCGAAGGAGAGTGGATCCCATGAGCGAGAGCAACCCGATCGGCTCCACCGAGGTGGCGGCCTTCCTGCGCCGCAACCCGCGATTCCTGCATGAGTATCCCGATTTGGCCCTCGGCCTGGTGGTGCCGCGCGAGGAAGGCCGCGCGACCTCGCTGGCCAGCTACCAGCTCGACGTGCTGCGCGACAAGAACCGCGAATTGAACAAGCGCCTGAACGAGCTGTTCCACAACGCGCAGGAGAACGAGCGCCTGACCGTGCGCACGCACCAACTGGTGCTGGCCTTGATGCGCGCGCGCTCCGCCGCGCAGACGCTCACCGCGATGGTCGCCTGCCTGACCGAGGACTTCCACACCGAACTGGTGCGGGTCGTGCTGCACGCGGGCATGGACGGGCTCGACGGTGCCGACTGGCTGAGCGTGCTCCCGCGCAATGCCGCGGTGCTGGCGCCGTTCGCCGAGTTCTTCGCCAGGGACGAGCCCCTGTGCGGTCGTTTGCAGCCGGAAAAGCTCGACGCGCTGTTCGGCGCGCGCCAGCACGAGGTGCAATCCTGCGCCCTGCTGCCGCTGGGCAGCCGCGGCATGATCGCGATCGGCAGCCACGACGCCAACCGCTTCTATCCCGGCATGGGCACCTTGTTCCTGCGCCTGATGGGCGACAGCCTGCTGGCCGCGCTGGAGCGCTACGACGGCTGACTACAGCCGCATGGCTTGGTGCCGATCGCCTGCTCATGCTGGACAAAGCCCGGTCAAATGCTCGGCATTGACCAGAACACAAGCCCTTCCCCCACTTGCGGGGGGAAGGATGGGATGGGGGCGGGCAACGCCGTGGCGATGGACTCTCGTGTTCGATTCTCGCAACCTGCCTCCACCCCAACCCTCCCCCGCAAGCGGGGGAGGTGGTATCAAGCAGTCATGTCGATGTCGGTTGGGTCACTACAAGAATCATCTGAGCCAGTGCGATGACCACGCCCCCCGACCCTTTCGACGCGCCCACAACCAACCACCCGCTGCACACCGCACGCGACGCATTCCTCGACCATCTCAAGGTCGAGCGGCGGATGTCGGCGCACACCCTCGACGGCTACGGTCGCGACCTGACGGCGTTGTGTGTGTGGCTCGCGGCGCAGGGCATCGACGCATGGGGCGACGTGGATGGCGAGCACCTGCGCGCCTTCGTCGCCGACGAACATCGCCGCGGGCTCGGCCCGGCATCGTTGCAACGGCGGTTGTCGGCCTGCCGCAGCTTCCTTGCATGGCAAGTCAAACGCGGCCTGCTCGCGGCCAACCCCTGTACCGGCATCCGCGCACCCAAGGCGCCGCGCAAATTGCCGGGCGTGCTCGACCCGGACGAGATGACGCAATTGGTGGAAGTGCCGGCCGACGATCTGCTGGGCAAGCGCGACCGCGCCCTGCTGGAGCTGATGTATTCCTCCGGTTTGCGTTTGTCCGAGACCTGCAACCTGCACTGGCGCGAGCTCGATCTCGACGGCGGCCTCGTGCGCGTGACCGGCAAGGGCTCCAAGGTGCGGATCGTGCCGGTGGGCCGCCACGCGGTGGCCGCGCTGCGCGCGTGGCGAGCCGAATGCGCGACCGGCAATCCAGCGCCTTCGCTGCACGCCGACGCCGAACGTCCGGTCTTCCCCGGCCGCGATGGCGGCCCGATCAGCTCGCGCGCAATCCAGTTGCGCCTGCGCCAGTTGGCGATGAAGCAAGGCATCTTCAAACGCGTGCACCCGCACCTGCTGCGCCACAGCTTCGCCAGCCACGTGCTCGAATCCTCCGGCGACCTGCGCGGTGTACAGGAACTGCTCGGCCACGCCGACATCGCCACCACCCAAATCTACACCCACCTCGACTTCCAGCACCTCGCCAAGGTCTATGACGCGGCGCATCCGCGGGCCAAGCGCAAGAGTTGATCGCGCGCCGAATGCGCGATCGCACGCCTTGCACCATCAGTCCACAAGCCAACCATTCTGGATCCTGCCGACAAACCAACGCCGTCACTGCCCGCATCCGCCTTCGGCGCCCCCGCCTTCGCGGGTGCAGGCTCTTTCCCCACAAGCGGGGGGTAGGGCTCGTATTCATTCGACCGACCTTCGTCACCCTCAATCCCCGTCTCCCGCTCCCCGTTCCCCGCTCCCCATCCATCCCATGCCCCAGCCCACCAGTCTCATCCTCCATCGCGCCTCGCACGCGCTCGAAGTGTCTTTCGACAGCGGCGAAACCTTCCGCCTGCCCTGCGAATACCTGCGGGTGGAATCGCCCAGCGCCGAGGTGCAGGGCCACGGCCCGGGGCAGAAGGTGCTGGTGCCGGGCAAGCGCGACGTGAACATCACCGCGATCGAGCCGGTCGGAAACTATGGCGTGCTGCTGCGCTTTGATGACGGCCACGCCAGCGGCATCTACAGCTGGGCGCTGCTGCACCAACTCGGCCGCGAACACGCGCAACGCTGGGCGAATTATCTGCAAGCGCTGGAAGCGGCAGGCGCTACGCGCGAGGGCTGAAACGCATCCTCATGGCGTCCGTGCCCGCCCTGCCGTGCCAGTCGGAATGTAGCGATGCGGCGACAGCTTTTCCTGCAGCGCGAGGTACTGTTTCAGGTAGGCGGCGTCGCGAAAATCCAGCGGCGCACGGGTGAGTTGCACCACGCTGCTGCCGTCCTCGTTGCGTTCGATCTCCGCCACGCCCAACTGCTCCGCCGGCGCGTCGAAACCCAATTCCTTCGTGGCATGCGCGCCCAGCCACGTCAGCCAGCCCATGCGCTCGCTGATCGACCAGCCGTAACCCGAAGGAATGCACAGCCGGGTGTCCTGCAATGGCGGCAAACCCTTGGCGTTCGCCCACGATGGCGTCCACGCCGGCGAATCGGCGCGCACGAAAAACGCGCCCGACAGCCACGCGAACTCGCGCAGCTTGCCGGCCAGCACCGGTGCATCCGGCGCGGTGCAGGGCATGCGCAGCGAGAAACGCGCCCAGTCCTCGGAGTAATTGTCGGCGAACGGGCCAACGAAGCGCCCGGCGGCGATGCGGATGTGGTTGCGGCGATTGGCGGCATTGGCCAGGGTGATCTGGCGCTTGTGCGAGCCCCAGCCGCGTTCGATTTCCTTGCGCAGGCTGCCGACCAGCGGCTCGGGGAACACCTCGCGCACGACGTGCCGGATCGGCTCCTTGATGACGAACTCGGCCTCCTGCACGAAGCGCTCGACCAGTTCGGGCGTCATCATGTCCGCGTGGCAGTAGCCGCACAGCTCGACAGTATCGGGCCAGTGCATCAGGGTGATCGGGATGACGCGCGCGGCGGCGAAAGGGGCAGTCATGGGAGCGATGGGTTGGCATGGCACGCACGAATTCTAGCCGCAGCGGGATGCATCTCCACCGAGTTCGTCACATCAGAACTGCCAACCGAACTTCACCCACGCGATGATCGACGCGACGATCGCCAGCACCCAGGTGAAGATGCGCCAGCCGCTGCCCGATCCGAACCGTGATGCAGCTTGGCATTGCCTGCGCAGATACGGATCGGCGCCGATTGCCGTTTCGACAACCGCCACCGCCGCAGCCTGCGCCAAGCCATGCTGCTGACGAACGATGTCGATAGCCCGATTTTTCTGCCCTTTCCGCAGGGCGAGGATGGCGTCGGCAGGCAGGTTGGGCGCGGGCGCGTTCATCGGCATCCTCCGTTGTGCACGATGCTGCCGCCGCGGCACGAAAGCGTCAATCCACTGGCGCTGCGAGTGACCATCGCCAAGCCACTGGCGATGGATACACCCGCAACCCGTACCTTCATTCGCGCTCGAACGCCGCGATCTCGTCCAGCGCCGCCTGCGCGCGGCGCAGGCTTGCGCCGGCCAGTTGCGCATCGACGAAAGCAGCAAGTTTTTCGCGGCCGGGCGCACGCGACCAGCGATGGAACACCCACGTCATCAGCAAGCCGGCGACGCCGACCGCACTGCCATACCACACCACTTCCGGTGCGTGTTTGTACAGATCGATGCCGTGGTAGGCGAACGCGACCATCAGCACCGGGATCCACATGAACCACCACGACATGCCGACGATCAATCCACCACGCACATAGACGTTGCGCACGCGCGCCAACCGTTGCTGGATCTCCACCACCGGCGCGCCGTAATCGATCCGCACCAGCAGCACCTGCACGGCGACACCCAGCGCGATCATCGACAGGCCCACCAGATGCACCAGCAAGCCGGCGACCAGCAAATTGGGCACATCCCGGTACGACGACCAGATGCCGGCACCGAACAAGACCAGCGCCGAACCGCAGAGGATCTGCACCGTCTGCCCCCACGCCAGCGGACGCAGGCTGCGGCGCAGGCCGTCGGCTCTGGTTTCCCTGAGCAGGCGTCGATTGAGGCCGACCTGCCGTTCCAGCCGCGCATCGAGCGCCTTCCACGCAGCCTTGAGGTCGTCGAGTTCCATCGTTTGGTTGCCGATCATGCGCCTGCTCCCGTGGGTTTCGTGGTTCGTCATGTCAGGCCTGCGTCAGCCGCATGCGGATGCGCTGCTTCAGGCGGTTGATCTTGGTGGCGACGTTGCTCGCGCCGATGCCGAGCACCTCGGCGATTTCGGCATGGCTGCGTTCTTCCAGATAGAGCAGCATCAATGCGCGATCCAGCGGCGCCAGTTCATCGATGCAGCCCTGCAGCGCACGCAGGCGTTCGTCGGCCTCGTGCGGCATCGGCGTGGCGCGCTCGTCGGCGATGGCGTGCGCGGCTTCGTCCAGCGGCACCAGGTGGCGCTGCCGCTGACCGAAATTTCGCGCCTGCGAGATCGCCACGTTCAACGCCACCCGGTACAACCACGTCGAGAACGCCCGCGCCGGGTCGTAGCGACGGAACGAGCGCCAGGCCTGGATCGCGATCTCCTGCACCAGATCGCGCCGGTCTTCGTCCTGCCGGCAATACATGCGCGCGACCTTGAACACGATCCGCTCGTGCTGCCCCAGCAACGCCTGGAACCTCTCCCGCGCTTGCGTCATGGAAAAATCCGCCGTCGCCGTGTGCATCGTGCACTCCCGAATCCCGCCTCATGCAAGGTGATTCGCGGCGGCGGGGCGAATATCACACCGGCCTGCGGAATTTGACGAGTCGACGATCGATGCGGCGGCCGCAAGCCATCCGGGCACCCATCGCACCGTCCATGCGATCACCCCCGCAGTGATGTTTCATGGATGTAATGGCCATCCCGACGCGCTCATGCGCCCGACGCAGAACATCCTTTCGGTGCAACGGCGATACGCGTGATGAACCAGCCCTCGCCACGCCGTTGCAGATCGGCAGTGAATGCGCCTGCGGCATCGGTATCCACGCAGGCCCGCGCTCCGCTCGCCGACTTGCGCACGTCCAGTGCATTGGCCATGCCAAAGCTCGGGAACTGCTTCCAATCGGCGGCCGAAACCTCGGCCTTGGCCTTGCGCACGAGGGCATCGACCTGCGCCACCGCCGCCGGCGCAGCGATGTCGTTCGCGGCGCGGCCATGGATGCGTCGCCACAACAACTCATCCAGCACGTCCAGTTCCGGCGCCACGCTGCGCACGCCCTGCTCGCTCACGCCCTTGGCATCCACGCGCACGCTCCAGTCCACCTGCCGGCCCTCGCAGGCGCCGCAGGAAAAGAACGCCCGATAATCGCGCTTTTCGCGCAGCTTGAGCAAACCCTGCTCGAACCGCGTACCTACCGACTGATCCAGCATCATCCCATAGGCATGCGCCAGCAGCGGCTGCGCGGCCTTGCCATCCCAGACCCACACCGTCGTCTGCGCCCCAACCGTCGCCCCGGCGGCCTGCGCGCGGATGCCATCGATGTAAAAGCGCGAACGCCCCTGCGCATCCGCCGGCAAGACCCCGACTGGCCCCGCGATGGGGCCGGAGCGTTCGGTCGCCGCCTGCTCGCGCGCATTGCCCGCCTGCCATGCGGCGATGATCGGGCCCATCGGGCCTGGCACGGCGGGCTGCCTGGCGATGTTCCACGCCACGCGATGCGATGCGCCATCGCCGGCGACGATGAAGACATTGCCGAACGGCCCGGGCGTGGCCACCAGCAGGGCATTACTTCGAAAGACTGCTCCACCTTCCCTGCACAGGTCGCCCTTGCCCCTTGTAAGTTGTTTCCGCCTCCGCCCCAGACCGATATCCCTGAGATTACGAGATCGTGGGGGAGCCAGGGTCGGTGCGGAGTCTTTCTTCACATCCCGAACAGTTGCCAGGGCCACGAGC
>JAFEBW010000061.1 GCA_018242445.1 Pseudomonadota bacterium
CCGCATCGAAAACCACAAATACAGCATCGAGGAAGCCTTCAGGGAGTGCTTCTACATCGTGCCGGACTACCAGCGCGAGTACGTCTGGACGGACAAGGAAGTGCATCAGTTGCTCGAAGACATCGACGAGCAGATCGATGCAGGGACGACGCGGGAATACTTCATCGGCACGGTACTGGTGTCGCCGACCGACCAGAAGAACCACTACGAGGTCATCGACGGCCAGCAACGCCTGACCACGTTCTTCCTGCTGCTGTGCGCGTTGAAGCACCTGTTTCAGGGTGAACCACAGCGGCAGACCGTCAGCGGTCTGATCTCGACCAGCTACACGGACAGTGACGGCGAGACGCAAACCAGCCTGAAGCTGGAGCCGCGCTACGAGAATGCGGGCGAGGTCATCACCAAGCTGGTGGAGCTGGACGCCGATCCGCAGGCCGTGCGCGCGGGCATTCAATCGTCGGGCATCGCCAGCTTCGGTTCGCTGGAAAACTTGATCAACGCCTACAGCACGCTGTACCGCTACCTGAAGGACAACTACGACAGCCCGGCCAAGCTGAAGAAGTATTGGGGCTATCTGGCTAACAACGTGGTGTTCATCCAGATTTCCACGGACGTGAGCAGTGCCCTGAAGATCTTCGAGACCATCAACGAGCGCGGCGTCGGCCTCAACCCGATGGACTTGCTGAAGAATCTGTTGTTCACGCAGGTGAAGCAGGCGCAGTTCACCCAGCTCAAGGACGAGTGGAAGAAGATCACCAAGCCGCTGGAGAAGGAGAAGGAAAAGCCGCTGCGCTTCCTGCGCTACTTCCTGATGGCCAACTACGTCATCAAAAACGAACGCGGCGATGCTGTAGTGCGCGAGGACGAGATCTACGACTGGTTCATCGCCAAGGGCAACGCGGCGCTGTGCGATTACGAAGGCAAGCCCTTCGAGTTCGTTCGCAAGGTGATCCGCAACGTCGAGCACTACTTGGCTTTTGCCAACGGACTGGGCAATGACGGCAAGCCCAGTCTGGCGATGGACAGCCTCAAGCGGCTGGCCGGCGGTGCTTTCAGCTTGCACTACGTCCTGTTGCTGGCGGCAGCGAATTTCCCCAAGCCGCTGTTCGATCACTTCGTGGCGCAGCTCGAGAGCTTCCTCTTCTACTACATCTTCACCAAGACGCCGACCAAGGATCTGGAACGCAGCTTCTCGCAATGGGCCGACGAGCTGCGCGCGATTGCCGAGGCCAGCGATCCGGTGAAGCAGAAGGTGCAACTCAATGCCTTCGTCGCCGACCGCTTCGAAAAGAACATGGCGGGCAAGTCGCAGGAACTGGCCGACGCCCTCAAGCGCTTCACGCTGCATTCGATGCAGCAATACCGCACACGCTACTTGCTCGCGCGACTGACCCAGCACGTCGAGATGGCGTTCAGTGGGCTGAAAACCCCGGGCAGTCTGGAGCCCTTTACCAAGCTGGAAATCGAGCACATCCTGCCCGACAACCCGAAGGCGGAACTGCGTGCGACGTGGGCGGCAGAGAACCTGAACGCGGCCTACGACGACTACAAGAATCGCCTCGGCAATCTGACTTTGCTGGAGAAGCCGATCAACATCGTCGCGGGGAACGACTTCTACACGGCCAAGCAGGCCGAGTACGGCAAGAGCGGCAACTACCTGACCCGAAGCCTGGTGGCGCTGACCGATGTGGGTCAAAACACCTCCATTTCGAGGATCAACGCCAAGCTGGCGGCTTTTCCTGCTTGGAATGCCGCATCCATCGAGAAGCGCCACGGGCTGCTCATCACTCTGGCGCAGGAAGTCTGGAAAACGACGACCATCGACGTCTGATCACGGCGTGGGCGAAGGGGTTTGCTTTGCCGCCCCCATCTCCCTGACCCACGCCTGCAACGCGCTCAGTTGCTCGGCGTTCTCGTGGCAGGTCTGGTAGTTGGCGGCGACGGTTCCGGCGACGGCAGAGAGCGCAAGGCCTGTGGCGGACGCATCAGCATCTCGGGCGGGATCGGGTAGTTCACCTGCGGCGGCAGCGTCGTGCAGCCGCACAAAGCCACGGTTGATAGCGCAAGCACCATCGGCTTGAACGGGCACATAGACGGGAACATCCTTGATGATGGTTTCGCCCGTCTCGCGGACGATGCGGACGCGGTCGACGTACTGGGTGACAACCTTGACGGTGGCCTGTGCTTGCCGCTCGCGGACAGCGGCGGCCTGCTGGGTCTGCTTCTGGACGGCGGCGTCCCACTGCGCTTGAACGTGACCCGCGCCCTTGATCCAGCCGAAGCCGATCAGTGCAGCGGCGAGCAGGACGAGGGCCAGCCAGCGGTACGGCCACGGAATCAGGGTCATGGGGCTTCTCCGACGCACTGGCGGTACTCGGCCTCGCGCCGTGTCGCCAACCCGCCGCACAGGCGCGCATTGGCAGGCAGCGCGCAGTCCTTGCCCTGGAAGAAGCGCCAGCGCAGCAGCTCAGCACACGCTCCGGCGTAGTCCTCGGCGTTGAGTTTTCTCACCAGCGTGGACTGGCAGAAGGCACTGCTGCCGACGTTGTAGGAGAAGCTCACCAGCGCGTCGTACTCGTGCTGGGCCAGCGGGACGGTCACGCACGTTTTCAATGCGCCCTCGAACTGCTGCACATCGGTGAGCGCGCGGGCCAGCGCCTTCGGCGGCGTGGTGGTGTCGCCCAGCTTCACCCCGGTGGTGGTGCCAAAGCCGATGGTCGGCACATCGCCCTTGACCGGGATCACCGCGCGGTCGGTGTAGCCCTCGTGCATCACGATGCCGACCAAGGCAGCGGCGGACAGCGTCAGCGCAGCCACGGTTTTTCGTTGTGGTGGCCGGATCATCGGTGCATCTCCGGCTGCGCCACCAAACGGGCAATGGCCGCGCCGATGCTGGCGCTGAAGGCCAGCAGCACGAACACGCCTCGCGGCAGCACATCACCAAACAGCGGCACCACCACTTCTGCCGCAGTGAAGACGGCCGCGACGATGGACAGGCGCACACTCCACGCGCGCCGCGCGATCTTGCGCCAGTCAGGCAGCAGGCAGATTCTGGGCGTGCTCATTTGCCACCTCCCATCAGTTCAAACTTGATGGCAGCACCGAGCACCAGCGCGGCGAGGATGCCGGTGGTAATCACCTTGATTGCGGTCTGCCACGCGGTGCGGCGGGCATCACGCCACGCTTCGAGCAGATCGCGCAGTTCGCCGATGTCCTTTGCGGCGCTGCCGTTCTCAAGGCCAAGATGGGCCAGCACGCGCTCGGCTCCGCGTTCGGCTGCGTGCGCCAGCAATTCGTCGAAATCTTCGCGGCGCAAGAGCAGCATGTTTTCGACGAGGGCGGGTTTGGTTTCTTCGGTCATTGGCGTTCTCCAAAATGCAAAACCCGCCCAATGCGTGAACATCTGGGCGGGTTCAGTGGTTGGGGTTGAATGGAAATCAGATGGCGATGCCTGCGCTCCAGCCGGTGGACTTGTAGGCCGAGAGCTTGGCCTCGTCCTCGATGTAGCAAAGCCAGCCGGTCTGTGGCGCGTGGAATTCCCACACGCCGCCGATGCGCACGGCGATCTGGTGGGTTTTGCCTGCCCACACGCCGGTGGCGGCGGCAGGCACGAGGTAGCGCTCGCCATTCGCAGGGCTGGCCGGTGGCGTGGTCAGGTCGCGGTCTTTCACGGACAGGCCCACGGTTGCGCCGAGGCGCTTCAAGTTCGCGTCCATGGCTGCGCCCCAGCCGGATTCGCCCAGCGTCCAGCCGTAGCTGAGTCCCAAATTCGGATCGGTCGATGACATGATTTATCTCCAGTGAGGCGCGGCTTGCCGGATGCGCTGAACAGCTTCCGGATCGCCTGTGCGATGGCTTTGTTGCGGGTGCTGCCGCCAATGCCGCCCAACGATGGGCAGGTAGAGCACGCCGCCACGTTTGGTGATCAGCAGGGTCAGCAGCCACTCCGAGAAGTTGTTGAGATTGGTGGTGTCCTTGAGCGCGGCTTCCACGGCGGCGCGGCGCATCACGATCAGGCCGTGCACATGGCTGGCGCTCGTGGCGTGCTGCCAGCGGCTGTAGGCCAGACGTCGTACGGCGATGTCGCGACCATCTTCATCAGTCAGCGCTTCGTCGGTGTAGGCCATCACGGCTTTGGGGCAGGCATCCAATGCATCGGCCAGTTGCGTGAAGGCGCTGGCTTCGTAGAGATCGTCGGGATCGACGAAGGACACCAGCGGCAGCGTGCCTTGCGCGTAACCTGCGGCGCGTGCCTCACCGATGCGGCCGGGAATCCCGGGCACGACGTGCAAGCGAATCGGCGCACCGTCGAGGCTGGCGATGCAGGCCGCGCGCCACTGTGCAGGCTCGTTCAATGTCAGCAGATGCACGTCGATGCGCGGCTCTGTTTGATCTGCCATCACACACCTCCCCAATACTGTCCCCAGCGCAGGCCGTAACCTGCGCGATCCACGGCGCGCACCTGTGGTTGCCAGCTGGTCAAGCCGTCGCGCTCGGCAGTGATTTCCACGGTGATGTGATCGCCAAGTGCACCCGCATCGGCGGCTGCCGTGGCCACGTCCCACACAAAGTTCGTTCCGGTAATGCCCGATGCCGTGTGCACCAGCGTGTCGTTGCGATCCAGAATGCGCAGGCTGTAGGTGACGCCCAACTCCGGCCCGATATCGCCCTCAACCTGCTGCACCAGATACGCGGTTTGCTGCCTGCGGTCGCGGTGCGCCCACGTCACGCTGAGATCACCGGCCACCACGGCAGGCTCGGTCTGGCCGTTGAGCCGGATGCGCCCGGGCGGATACGGCAAGGCCTGCCGACCGGTGAGCAGCAAGGGTTGGCCGTTTTCCGCGAGCAGTGGATCGCCTTGATCAGTCGAGGTACGCGGGATCGCCGCCACGAACACCGACTCACCCGGCGCACGCTCTGCGCCTTCAGACGCCAGCCATTCACCCACACCGATCAGGCGTGTGCCTGCAGGATGCGCGTATGGCGTGGTGTCGAGCACGCCGCGTGCCAGATCGACGCGGGCATTTCCTGCGTCGAAGGCCAGCACCGCCACGGCTTCAATGATCTCGCCCGCACCATCGACCAGATAGGCGTAGTCGCCCACGGTCAGCCGCCCGGGCTGGCTGATCGCCGTCACTGGCAGATTCAGTGCATCGGCCTCGCTGGCGGGCAAGGCCGCATCGATGGTCAGCAGTGGCGCGTAGTCCTCGCTGGCCACGTTGGCGAGATCGCCCGCCGAAGCGCCGGTGGCCAGTTGCCAGTTCAGTTGCCCAACACCACCGGCAGCGGCCAGTGCGCCCACGGCGGCATCGGTATCGGTCAGGTAATCCAGTTCGGCACGCGACAGGCTGCGCGCTAGCTCCCAATACGGAATCTCCACCGCCAGTACCAGCGCGGGCGGCAGCGGTTCCAGTACGGGTTCTTCGATGACGGGTGGCGGCGGGGACAGCACGGCGTTGTCCAGCCCGAACACATCCTCCATCGCCTCGATGCGCCACTCCAGCGCGCCTAGCGTGCCGGTGTCGATGCCCGTGACGCGCACCACCATCTGGTCGATGCCCAGACGCGGCCAGTTGAGCAGGAACACATCGCCCGGCAGCGGTGGGCGCTCCAATGTGTCGCGCGCCACGGTCAGGCTCATCCGCGCCAGCGGTGACCCCAAAGCGCGCAGGTCACGCAGCGCAAGCCGGGCGGCCAGCGGCCCGTAGTTCACGCCGGGGTAATCGCGGCGCTGGTTGATTACGCCGCCCTGCAACTGGATGGCGGCAAGGTTCTCGACCGTGACGGTGGCATCGCCGCCGGTTTGCCAGTCGGCGTACACCACGGTCAGTTCGTTGGGCAGCTCGCCCCACTGCGCGCGCTCGAAGCGTTCCAGCCGCACGATCTCATCCGGCCCCAATTGCGGCAGGCTGCTGATCCAGTAATCGTCGCGCAGCAGTTTGAGTTCGAACGTGCCTTGCTCCGGATCGGTGTAGAGAATGCCGCCGATGTGGTCGAGCACCTGGCCAATGAAACTCTCGATGGGCTGCTGGCGCGTCCAGATCAGGTTCAAGCCGAAGCCTTCATCGGCCAGCGCCCATGATGCATTCCAGAAACTCCAGCCGATGCTGTCCTGCGGGTAGCCCATGCCCCAATGCGGGTCGGTCAGGCACTGCACCAGAATGTGCGCCGGGTTCATGCCCACGCTCACGTTCTGGCCGATGGCGTCATCCCAGGTGCGCACCTCGGCATTCCATGTGTTCCACGGTGTGTCGTGCCAGCCCGCCGTGAACCGGCGCACGCGCACCGCCCAGGGTTTGATGTAGGGGTTGTTGGCAGCGAACAGAATCTTGCGCGCGACCAAGGAGAGCACGCCCCGGAAGGCGGGAATCGCGCTGCCCAGACGCGCCATCAGGTAATCGTTGCGGGACTGCGTCGGGCCACCGGGCAACACGTCGATGGTGCCGACCACGCCGCCTTCACGCTCGTCGCCGCCGAACAGATAGGGCTGATTGATGCCGATGCTGGTCAAGCCATAGCCGGTAGGCAACGGCGTGCGGCTGGCATCGCCCCACGCGGTGCGCTCGCCCATCTGGATTTCCTGCACGGCATCGACCGGGCCTTGGCAGAGCACCAGATGCAGGCCCATGCGGTAGCGGTAGCCGACGGTTTGCTTCTTGCTGCTGCCGCCCATCAGTGCCTCTCCTGCCGAGTGCGTGCGTACTCGACCACCCGCAATGCCATCGCATCACCCGTGGCCAGCAGCGTTTGCGCATCCAACCCGTCGCGCAGAAAGGCGCGAAAGTCCAAACCATGCCGTTCAAACCACGCGCGCGAGCCGTTCACGCACAGGCCGACGGCGCGCACGTCGTCGATGGTGACGATCACGTTCGTCATTTCTTGCCGCCTTTCTTGCGGATCGCCTCGGCTTCCAGATCGCCGTACCAGACCACGTTCGCGCCGCGCAGCAGTACGGTGCCGAACACCACGGGAATCGGTCGGCCTTCTTCGGCGGTGGGCGCATCGACATCCGAGAGCGATGCGGGTTTGGGTTCGGGCGGTTTCGGCGCAAGCGCGCTTGAGACCAGCGCCGCCACCACGATGACGACGAGGTACCACATGGGCGTTCTCCAGAAAGGTTCAGAACACGCCGGTCGAGAACGGGTTCTTGATCGGGATGGCGGGAAAGCCGCCGTAGTTGTCGAGGTTGTTAAAGCGTGAGGCGCAGGTGGCGGTGCCGTGATCGCACCCCACCGTCAGCAGCACTTCCGTGCCCGGCGCGATGGCCACCGGATAGAGCAGTTCCACGCCACCGCCGTAGTCGCTGATGATCATGTGACGTGCACCATCGGGTGTTTGCAGCCAGCCACCGGCCACGCCGCCACTGACACTGCCCGGCACGCCGCCCTCGAGTTCGACGCTGCGGCCATTGACCTCGGCAACGAATGCACTGGCCGTGATCGGCGTTGCGCCACAGGCTGCCGAATACAGCACGTGCGAACACTTGCGGCTGTAGAGCCTGCGCAGGCCGATGCGCTTCAAACTGACCTGCGCCGACTCACAGCGGATGCGCGCTTGATCGTCGGCAATCTCCACGCCCAGCACCCGGCCCATCCAGCGCGTGCCCGACAGCCACCAATAATCGTCCCAGTCATCACGTCGCCCGATGCGCAAGGTCACCGAGGTGGTGTCGCCGGTCAGCGAGCTGGCCAGCAGGTGGCGCACCAGATCGCAGTCGGGTGGCAGTTTGAGTTCCAGCGCCGATTTGGCGGCCTCGGCACCCAGCGCCAGTTCGTTGCGCTCGATGGGCAGGCTCAGATACAGATCGCCATCCAGATCGACATTGAATTCGTGCGGGGTCAGATAAAACTGCGCGCTGCTGCTGGCAAAGGCATACAGCTCGACTTCCAGTAAAGGGTTCTGGCTCATCGCGCTGACGCTCCCTCGTAGGTCTGGCGGTCGTTGCCGCGTGGTTCGGGCAACTGGCGCGCGGTCAGACTGATTTCCACCAGCGTCGGGCTGTGCCAGTAGAAATCAATGGCGTCGTGATCGAGGCGGCAGCGTGCGAGGCGAATGACTCGGCTGCCTGCGGGTACCGGCTCATCCAGACCCGAGCGCAGCACCAGCACGCCGCCTTGATCCAGATGGCAGGTGGCGGTCAGCGCGTATTGCCGGATGCCGTCCGGATGCACGATCAGGCAGGCGGCAGGGCGATGCCAGAAAGCAGACAAATCTTTGCCATCGACGCGCAGGAAACCGTCCTCGGGATCGGCATCGAAGCTCACCCACAGGATTGGGGCCAGCCCATCGGGCAGCCAGAAGGCGTTCAAGCGGCCTTCGGTTTGCCACAGCCGTTCGCGCCAGATGGCGATTTCCTCTGGCGTGCTGGCCAGATAGCGCCGCTGATACGTGGCGATCGACCACGGATCGTCACGCCGCAACCACGGATCGGCGGGCGAGAAATCCTGCCGGGTGATCGTGGCTTGCGCGGATACCGCCGGGTCGTCACGCCAGTTGCCATCGGGCCAGACCGGCAGTTCGTCCAGCCACGGATCGTCGAGCAGATCCGTATCGGGTGGCGCAGCCGGTTCGATCTGCGCCACCACGTTGCCACCCACCATGCCCGGTACCCACTGGCTCAAATCCGCCGGATCGGCGGCGCGGCCCCACACCAGCGGCAACACGGTACTGCCAACCGGCACGCGGCGCGCCAAGGGTTCGGCCAGCCACAGCGCATCGTTTTCCACGCCGATCAGCGCCACCTGCTGCCAGCCATCTGGTGCGATCACCAGCGCAAAGAGATCTTCGCTGTCCCAGCCTTCGATGCCATTCCAGGTCAGCCGCAGATCGGCGCGGGCGGGTGCAAAGTGCCGCCAGTCGGCATCGGCCACTTCCAGCGCAAAGGCACCGGCCTCGGCGCTGCTCGTAACCGGTACCGCGTACTGCGGCAGCGGCCACCACGCCGCTTTGCCCAGATGGTCGGTCAACCAGTCGGCGACCAGCGCATCACTCATGCGTCCGTGGCCGACCTGATAGGTGAGCGAGCGCCGGGGCACCTTGCGCTGCGCCTGCCGCGATTCGTTGCCGCTGGTCAGTCGCGTGACTCTGGTTTGCCACTCCAGCCGTTCGACCAAGGGCTCGGCCCAGTCGTGGCGAAAGGCAAACACGCCGCGCTGCGCCTGTGGCCACGGTGTGTCGCCAAAGGCGTCCATGCCGGTAGCGACGATGGCACTGGAAGCCGTATCCCGGCGCAACACCTCGACCACAAACACCGGCCCGACCAGTGGCGGCCAGGGGTGCGCCAGTGTTTCCACCTGCCACTGCGCGGCCAGCGTCGGTGGCCACGGCGCGCTGAGGATTTCGGGCGCAAAGGTGGTGGCAGCACTTCCCGCGCTTGCGCGCGACAGCACTTCACTGCGAACGCCTGAGGCTACATTGCCCGGTGCGCCTTGGCTGGCGGTTTCCGTGCGCTGCGTGGCAAGCCTGCGATCGGTCATGCCGACTCCACGCCGAACTCGGCGGCATTGAAGGCGCTTTCAGTCCACTGCACATTACCGTTGGGGTTGCGCTCGAACAGCGCGCATTGCCACGCCTGCTGTTCTTGCAGAATGACTTCCGGGCTGATGGCGGTCTGCGCACCGCTGACCACCAGCCCCTTCAACTTGCCCAAGCCTGCATCGGTCTTGCGGGAGAGCATCGTCAGTTGCACGCCGAACACGGCAGGCGTGGCCATCACCGGCAGCGGCGCAATGTCGAAGCTCTGGCGCAGTCCGGCGCTGGGCGCGCTGATCGAGGTGGCCTCGTCCTCGTCACTGACCGCCTCCCACGCGTTCGTACCGGGCGGTGTCACCGTCCACTGGTTCAGACTGCCCGCACCGATGGCTTGCAGCGTGTCGACGCGCACGTCACCCAAGAAGGTGTTGTTGATCGTGCCCGAGGTATCGGCGATGTAGAAATCATCGACATCAAGGGTCAGCGGGCAGCTTTGCCCGGGAATTGCGCCCAGAAACGCGGTGAGCAATTGCCCGCCGCCTTGAATCGTGTCCTGCGCGTTCATCTGGATGGCCAGCACGCCATTCAAACGCACCGACAGCACGCCATTGCCGTTGCCTTGGGTCACCTGCAGTTCGACGTAGTGCCAGCCGCGTGCGGCAACGGTGGTGATCGAGGTAGTGATCAGCTGCTCGTAGCCATATTGCAAACGGTAGAGCTTGAGCCTGCCGTCCTCGCCGATCTTCACCAGATGCGCGACCTGCGCATTGGCATCGCGCACACCGAGCAGCAGCGGCTCGGTGTAAGTGTTCTCATAAGGGACGACCCGGATCGACGCGCCGATGATCAGGCTGGTCTTGGTGGCGTCCAGATTTTTGACGTAGCCGCCGCCCGAGCCTTCGGGCAGACGCAGTGCGAAGGACGATGGCCGCCGCCCTTGGACGCGCTCGGCCTGCGGCGACAGATACGCCGCCTTGCCACGCGCCAGCCACGGCTGGCCGAAATCGTCGAGCTGCTGCGGGTCGTAGTGGTCGAAGCCGTCGATGAACAGCAAGGCCATGAGAGGCTCCTTGGTTTAGTTTTGCAGCGCCGTGCGGATCGCCCGCGCGTTGCGCCCGATGATGTTGACGATGACGCGCTCGCCCGCAGGCGTTTGCAGGTGCTCGTGCGTCACGCCGGGGTCGATGGCGTTGACGATGCGCACCGCCTGATTGGCCTGCATCTGCGCCGGAGGCACCTTCACCTCAGGCACCAGACCGCCTGCGGCAAAGGCCAGCGTGCCGCCCTTGAACTGCGGGCCACGTTCCCAAGCGGACAAGCCATTGAGCGAATCCAGAAACGCCACGCCGACCTGGCGCACGGCAGCGGCGCGCACCACGTACTCGCCTGCCGAGAGCCGCGCCGGAACCGAATCGCTGGTGGCTGTGCCCGCGCCGGATACCAAGCCGCCCGCAGCAAACTTCTTCACGTTGCCGAGCAGCGCCATCACGGCGGCGACCATCGCCACCATCGCGGCAATGGCGAGGCCCGGGCCAACGATGGGCACGGACGCCTGCGAGGCGGCTGCACCGGCACCGGCCTTGGCGGCGTCCATCGACACTTCCGCCGTGGTTTGCGCCGACTTTTGCGCGAGCGTGGTGGCGCTGGCGGCGGCATCGGCGACTTGCTCCTGCTGGATGAAACCCAGCTTCATCGCCAGCATCCGCGCCTGCATCGCCACCCACTGCTGGAAGGGCTGGATCACCATCTGCTGCAAGAAGGCATCGGTGATCTGCCGGAACAGATTGGACAAAGCCTCGCGCCAGCTTTGTGCACCGCTGAGCATGGCATTCAGCGCGCCGCCGAAACTCTCGCCCAGCCGATTCCACAGCGGTGCCATTTCATCGACCACCAACCGCGTGCGGGCGAGTTCGTTCTTCCACGCTTCGACGCGCAGCACCGCATCCGGCCCGATGGCCACCGCCGCCTGTTGCATCGCGGGCAGCAGCCGCTGCATCTCAGTGGCCGATTGCTGCTGCAATGCGACGATTTGCTGGCGTGCCTGTGCTTCCGACAGCAATCCGGCCTGCTGCTGGATGCCGATGGCGTCCTGCGCGTTGCGCAGACGTTCGGTCACTTGCCGCCATTGCGCTTCCAGTGCGGCGAGATTGGCCTGCGCGGCCTTGACGTTGATCAACCGGTCGATGAGCGAGACACCCTCAGCATCGCTTTCCGCCGCCAGCCGTGCGCGCAGATCGCGGTAGCTGCGCGCAATCGCCGCCTGCCGGTCGGTGTCGGTGGCCGTGCTGGTGATCTGCGCCAGTTCCTCGCGGGCAGCGGCCAGCGCATCGGCCAGTTCGCGTTCGGCCTTGGCGGCAGCCCGGGCGTTGGCCAGCTCGATGTCGGTGCGGCGATTGTTGAGGACGATCAGTTCCGATTCGGCCTTGGCGACGTCCGCCTTGGCTTTCAGCCGGTCGCTTTCTGATTTTCCACTGGCAGCCATCTGCTGGCTGCGCGCCAATTCCTGCTGCTTGCGGGCGATTTCGGCATCGACCTCGCGCTGCTCGATGGCGGTTTTTTGCGCGTAGTAGTCGCGCACCGATACCAGCCGATCTTCCAGCGCGGCATCGAGCGCGGTCTGCTCACGCTTCAGGGCGTCCTTGAGCAAGGCCAGTTCCGCCTCCAACCGTGCCTTCAGGAGCGCGGTTTGCGCGCCCGAAGTGTCCTGCGCGGGCTTGGGTTTGGTCATGCGCGCCAACAGCGAAGGATCGGCCTCGATTTTTGGCGACTTCACCTCGATGGGCTTGGGATCGAACAGGCTGTCGCGGAACTCGGCGAGATCGTCGAGCCGGTGGATCAAGCTGGTTTTGAGATCGGCAATGATGGACTTGGCACCAGCAGTGTTGCCGCGCAGGGCTTCCACGGCGGCGGCCAAGCCCGCGCCAATCGCCTCGCCCAAGGCGACGAAGGCTTTGCCCACGGTGGCCGCGCCCAGCGCCAGGGTTTTGAGCACCAGCACCACGCCATCGAGAATTGCCCGCAATGCGCCGCCTTCCTTGGCCGACTCGACCATGCCCAGCGCCATCTCGTTGAGCGCGGGCAGGAAGGCCGTCATCACCTGATTGCCGATGCTGGTGGTGGCCAGATGCACTTTGTCCAGCGCATCGTTGAACACCTCGGCCTGCGCGGCGGATTCACCACTCATCTCGATGCCAAGCGCGCGCATCTCCTCGGTGAGCTCGTTGATGCCGTCCTTGCCCTGGTTCAGGAACGGAATCATGTCCGCCCCGGCCTTGCCAAAGAGCTGCATCGCCAGCGCGGTTTTGTCGGCACCGGCGGGCATGGCCTTGAAGCGTTCGGCCAGATCCAGCAACACCTGATCGGTGGCGCGCAGTGTGCCGTCCTGATTCTTGAACTCGACGCCCACCGCCTTGAAGCTGTGCGCCGCGTCCTCGCCGCCGGTAGCGGCATCGACCATCGTGGTAGAGAGTTTGCGCAAGCCTTTCTCGAAGGCTTCGCTGGAGAGTCCGGCCTGCTTGGCCAGTGGATTCCACATCGACAGCGTTTCCACGCTGATGCCCACGCGCTGCGACATCTTGGAGAGCTCGTCCCCGGCCTCGATGCTGGACTTGACCAGCGCCACCATGCCCGCTGCTGTTATCGCCAGCCCCAGATTGCCGAGCACGCCGTTGACGCTTTGCGCGGCTGACGCCAGCCCCGACAGCCCGCCCTTGACCGCATTGAAGGCCGCTTGGGTCTGGTTGACGGCAGTGATCAGGATTTGCGCGCGATTGCTTGCCATCAGCTTTTACCCAGTTCCAGTTCAATCGCCCGCGCCAAGGCAGGCAGTGCGCGGTGCACGCTGCCGTCCAAGTCGAGGCGACGTTTGAGATCGACACGGCGCACCAGCACCGCAATCGGCACCTCCTGCCCGCGTTTGATTTGTTTGCTGCCGGTGCGCTCACGTTCGGCGCGTTTGAAGCGGGTGAGCTGGCTGCGGTTTTCAGCGAGGTTTTCGGCCATCAAGAGCACGCGGCCGTTTTTCTCGATGAAGTACGCATTGCCCGAGCGCATCAGGCCGTCGATCACCGCCTTGAAGCGTTTGGGG
Organism: Pseudomonadota bacterium; assembly: GCA_018242445.1. GTDB lineage: Bacteria > Pseudomonadota > Gammaproteobacteria > Xanthomonadales > Xanthomonadaceae > SZAS-103. Next base: position 13,559 of record JAFEBW010000061.1, read on the forward strand.
CCGATGCGATTGGGGAGCAGCGGGATCAGCAGATTGCCGCTAACCGTACCGCCGCGCTCGTGAATGCCCAGCCACGGAATCTTGCTGCCCACCCACAGCGCGGGCAGCTCGTTTTGCTTCTTGTCAAAAATCTTCACGCCCATCGAGGAGATGAAGTTCGCGCGTTTCACGGTGAAGGCGCTGCGCATCTGGTTGCGCGCCGCCTCGCGCACCTCGCGTCCGCCGCTTTGCATGCCCTTGGCGACTGCCGCGCGGATGGCGCGTTGGCGCTCGGCACTCCACGAAGACAACTGGCGCGGGTCGAGCAGCCCGCTGGTGGTCAGTGACAGGCGCACGGCATCAGTCCTTCAACAGATCGCGTTGCAGTTGTTCGATGGAACGCTTCTCACCTTGGGAGGCGACCGCCACGACGCCTAGCAGTTGCGCCAGACGCTGGCGCTCCAGTTGCCCCTCGATGCGCAAGAAGGCCACGGCCTGCAGCAGCGTGTACTCCAACACCGTGTGCAGGCCGTGACCGGCGCGGATCAGGCGGGCGACGGCGTTGTCCCAAGCCGCTGGATCAGCGGAGCCAGCTTGTCCGCCGAGCGGGTGATGCCCGGCACCACCCGCTGTACAAAAAAATCCGCGTTCACCTCGAACACGGCTGCCGCCAGTTGCACTGCATCGTCGAGCGAGAGGTCATTGACCCACGCACGATCCTTGCGCGTGGTGATGGCCAGCAGCTCCAGCACACCATCACCGTGCGCGCCAAGCAGCGCCAGCCAGTCCGGCTCGGCGCTGATGACATCGGCAAACGGGCGCACCACCGCCAGCAGGCGCGGCAGATCGCCCAAGCGCACCGGCGTCAGTTCCAGTGCGCCGCAGGACAGTTGCACCGCGACCGGCGCAGGTGGGAAGGTCTGGAAATCCGTCATGGCATCACCCCTCACAGCAGCACCAGACGACCGAACTGACCCAGATCGCCGCCCACCGGTTTGGTGAGGTCAGCGAGCACCTGGCCGGACAGTTCGAATTTCAGCAGCTCGTCGGTGATGATGGAGAGCTCCTTGGCCGGGTTGATCGCCACGCGGTACAGATCGATCACCACCTCGCGGTTGCTGTCGGCGGTGTTGAGGCCCTCGAAGCGAATCCAGCGCTCGGGCAAGGGCTGGGTGAACATCGCTGTGCTCTGCGCCGCGCCGTAGGCGTAGTCCACCGTGAAGGGCTCGGTGTAGGGGCCGCCGGTGCTGGCATCCAGAATCACCAGCGAGCCGTGCTTGGCGTTGACGCTGTACTGGCTGGCGGGCAGCGTCTTGGGTGTCGCGTCCGAATCCTGCACCTGCACGGCGGAGACGTTTTGCATCGCCAGCGGATAGAGGCTGCCGGGTGTCACCGGATTGGGCAGCAATTCGCCCGTCACCGTGCCGGGGGTGATGCTGGTCGTGGTGCCGTAGAGCGCCAGCGCCAGATTGGTGGCGATCAGTTCTTCCAGCGTGCAGGCGAATTCGCCTTTCTTGGTCTTGATCAGTTGCAGGTCGGTCAGGCGCTGGCCGGACTGCGCTTCCTGATGCTCGATGGTGTCCACCGACAGCGAGACTTTCAGCTCGGGCACGTTGCCGACGAAGGTGAGTCCTGCGGGATTGCCGTCGATGTCGCGCGCGCCGATATAGACGCGGCCTTGTCCAGAGAAATAAGCCATGGTCAGTCTCCTTGGGGAATGTGGGTGGTGCCGGACGCGATGTCACGGCGGTTTGTTTTGGAATCGGTGACGGGTGTGGCCGCCTTGGCCACGCCTTGCGTTATCAGCCAGCGGGCGCTCGTATCCACCAGTTCAAGGCGCTCACCCACGGCGAGGCGTTTGCCAGCGTGGGCGTGTGGTTTCAGTAGTTCGATGTGCATAAGAATTTCATCCTGTTTGGGTGAGATCGAGGGCGTGGGTGCGGTAGCGAATTTCAAAGCGGGCGGGCAGCGCGACGGCACCGGCATCGGCGTCGTCGACATCCCACTCGCAGTCGATTTCGCGCACCGCCAGCACCAGACCGCCGAGGTTGGGATCGATCAGCAGCGCCCGGTGTGCGGTCACTAGCAGCTGGTCGGCCACGTCGAAGGCATCGGCACCGCGTGCGATCACGGCGATGCGGATCACCAGTTGACGGTCGACCAGTTGATTGGCGTGGGCGGTGATGCTGTCGCTTTCCGCCACCAGCAGCAGCGCCGGACTGGCCTCGCGGGTGACTGGCGCGCTTGGCATGCGCAACACCGCAACCGGTGCCACGGCGGCAGACAGGCGCGCGATCACTTCCCGCAAGACGCGCTCGCGGATCGAGTTCATCGGGAAGTCCTCAAAGTTTGGAGAGTGATGCGCGCCGTTCGGAGCCGTCGCCGATCGCGCGCACCTCACGCACCTGATAGATCTCGCCCGCGATCTCCAGCGTGTCGCCAGCGGCCAGCGTCAGCCATGCCGCCGGATAGTCGAGCTGGTAGTCGCGCGAGAGCGCAAAACCATCGAGCACGGTTTCGTCCGGGGCACGAAAGCCGCAATACACCGGCGGACTGCCCGCCACCGTGACGGCAGTGAGCAGCCCGGCGTTGCGCGCGGCTTCGTAGAGCGTGACGACGTCCATTACTGGTGATCAGGCCGAGGTCAGCTTGATCAGCACGCCGGGGCGGTGGCACATCGGCAGCGGGTTGCTCTGCGTGTGCAGATCGGTGCCCCGGTCGAACTTGCGCGGCTCCTGCTTGGCGTAGAGCGACTGGCCCAGCGTGTTCACCGTTTCGTTGAAGTCCGCCGGTGCAAAGTAGGTGGCGAAGGTGTCCACCGTGCCCAGCGGGAATGCGTGGGCTTCGCCCGTCGCAATGAATCGGCGCGTGCCCAGCGTGCCGTCCGCCTTCACGTAGGACGCCTGTCCCCGGTATTCCTCGAAGGTGACGCCGCTGTAGTTGAAGCCTGCGCGCATGTCGTTGATCAGCACCGCGCCTTGCTGCCAGTTCTGGTACGCGGTCTTGACCTCTTTGTGGGTCACCAGTGCGCGGAAAAACTCGGGCGAACACAGCACATGGATGCCGGTGGAGAACTCACCCGCCAGACCTTCTTCCATCAAGCCCAGTAGCTCCAGACAGGCTTCCTTGAGCTTGCCGTTGTCGGTGGCGGTGGAGAACTCGAAGGGCACGCTTTGTGCGGTGATGTCGAACTCGTCGAACAGATCGACCAGCGTGCTGCCGTCGGCGTCCAGAATTTCACCCTTGAGCGCACCCATGCGCAGATGCTCCAGGGTGATGGCGTGCTTGTTGCGCATGGTCTCCAGATGACGCGCCATCACGCCGCCGATGGCTTCCATCTCGGTTTCCGAGCCGAAGGCGCGCAGGCCTTGCACTTCTTCGGGCAGCACCACGTCATCGTGCGGGATGTGCGGCACCACGAAGGAGCGCAGCTTGCGCTGGCCACGCTCGCCCACCGTGCCGGGCGAACCGGGCGCGCGGGTGGGCAACAGGTTCAGCCGCCCTGCGAACTCCTCGACGAGGATTTGCCGGGTACGCACTGGCCGCGCCGGAAACAGGTCGAGTTGTTCCAGCCGACCGTAGCGGTTGGGAAGCAGGTTGATGGCGGCAGTGAGGCTGGCCATCGAGAAGCCGGGGTTTTCAAAAGGGTTCTGCATTTGGGATCTCCAAAAAGACGAAACCCGCCAACGGCGGGTCATCGGGAAGTGAAGCGGGAGGAACGTGATCAGGCGCTGTCGCGCACCAGCACGCCAAGGAAAGTCAGATGCGCTTCGGCAGATGCTTTCTGCGCGGGCGTGATGCCGCTCGGCCAGACCAGTGCGCCGCGCGCAACGATGGCGTGACGCGCGATCAGGAGGGCGTCGTCGCGGTCGATCAGCGTGGCATCCACATCATTTCCGAGCACGCCGATGGCGATTTCGCTGCCGTCGGTCGCATCCGGGTCGAAGGCCTTGAGCTTGGCGGTGGTCGTGTCGCGCCCGACCACGGTGCCGATGCCGAGGTTCTGAGCGGCGGCGACAGTGTCGATCTCACGCGAATACAGGTTCGGCGCTTCGTACTTGAGCACGTCACCGAGGTTTTTGGGCTGGGTCATGGCGGTCATGGCTTACCCCTTGTGGGCGAGTTTCTTGGCGGCGGCCACCACCGGGCTGTGCTCGGGGCGGGTCGAGGTGCTGGCATCGGCGGTGATGCGCGAGGCGATTTCCGGCTGATCGGCGCGGGCCTCGAGCAGGCTGCGGCGCACCTGCGCTTCGGTGAGTCCTGCCGCAAGAAACTCCGCCGTGCGCTGTGGCTGGCCCGCAATCAGGCACATCTCGGCGATGGCCTGCGCCTGCTGGCGGCCGCTGGCAAAGGACTGCGCCAGTGCGGCAGACGCCGCTTCATGGGTCGGCTGTTCGTCCGTGCTGGTGGCATCGAGCGTTTCAGGCGCGTCGTGAGCATCGTCAGCGTCGAACGCATCGTGTTGTGTGGCGTGTTGTGGATCGTGGTCAGTCATGGATTGCTCCTTGTTGGAAAGCGGTGTTGAGGGAGTGAGTCGTTGGCCTGGTTGGGCAGGCGAAGCGCGGGGCAGCGGCGTCAAGGTTTGGCGCTGGGCTGCAAGGTGCTCGGCAAATTCAGCGAGCACCTGTTCGAGTGGCAGCACGGCATCGGCGAGGCCCGCCGCCACGGCCTGTTCGCCGTAGAACACCCCGGCTTCGGTGGCGCGCACGGCGTCCACGTCCAGCCCGCGCATGGCCGCTACCTGCGTGGCGAAGATGGCGTAGAGCCGATCCACTTCGCTCTGTAAAGCCGTGCTGGCCTGCGGGGTGAGCGGCTCGTGCGGCGAGAAATCGTTTTTGTGGCCACCGGCGTAGACGGCGGTGTAATGCAGGCCGTCCTTGGCATCGCGCACCGACTGATCGACGTGCAGCGCGATCACGCCAATCGAGCCGACGCCTGCGGTTTGCGACAGCGTCAGGCGCTGGCAGGCCGCCGCGATGGCATAGGCCGCCGAGTACGCCGCATCGTTGGCGTGCGCCCAGATCGGCTTGATGGCGCTGGCGGCACGGATGCGCTCGGCCAGTTCGAACACGCCCGAGGCCTCGCCACCGGGAGAGTCCAGATCGAGCAGGATGCCGCCGATCTGCGGGTCGGCCAGTGCGGCGTCCAGCCGATCGTCGATCTCGTCGTAGGACATCAGGCCGGAGGCGGCCTGTATGCCCATGGCGCGTTTGACCAGGGTGCCGACCACCGGGATCACGGCAATGCCGCTCGCCCAGGGTGCGCTGGCTGGCCGAGGCGCAGGCATGGCCATGTCCAGATCGGGCGCTGCCCGTTCGTGCAAACCGATGCGCGCACCCAGCACCGAAAGGATCACGTCGAGTTTGGGGCGTGCGATGAGCAGCGGCGTGCCATAGAGGCGCGACGCCAGATGGATGAGGATCATCAAAGGGCTCCTTGGAAGATTTACCACATTTGTGGTAAAGTGATTGCGTTACGTGTTTTGCCCGTCCGGAGGCCGCCATGAGCACATCGACATCCATTCGCATCGACCAGACCCTGTACGACCAGGCACGCACCGAGGCCGTGAGCGAGCACCGCACCATCGCCGGTCAAATCGAGTTCTGGGCCAAGGTCGGCCGCGCCGCGCTGGACAACCCCGACCTGCCGGTGAGCTTCATTGCCGAGTCGCTGGCCTCGCTGGCCGAGCCGCGCAGCGACGCCACGCCCTTCGTGCCGCGCTCGGCGCGCTGATTTAATTGCTGGGGGCGTATGTCCTACGGTCTGCAACAAACCCGGCGCTTTGCCCGGGCCTATAAAAAACTGCACGACAACGTGGCGGCCGATGTCGATGCCGCCGCCGAAGTCGTCGCCGCCGACCCCACCGTTGGCGAGCGCAAGAAAGGCGATCTGGCGGATTTACTGGTCTACAAATTCCGTAGCCAGAACCAGCTTTACCTCTTGGGTTACACCGTCGATGACGCCGTGCGGCTGGTCTATCTGGAAGCCGTCGGCCCGCACGAGAATTTCTACCGCGACCTCAAGCGTTCGTAGCGGCGTCGTCCTCTGGTGCTGAACCGGGCATCGGATTGCCCATCCCCGGCCACATCGTTTTGTCACTCGCCACTTCCCTGTAGCTCGCCCTGCGGGCAGCCTGCGGCTGTGCAGAACGGCTGTCCTGCCGTTTTGTCATGACGCGGATCGGAATCGAACACCAGCCCAAGCTCGTCGGCACGCTGGTTGTCAGCAGCGATCTCACGGTCGATGTCCTCGGCGTCGTAGCCAAAGGCCGAGATGGCTTCCGAGCGCGACAGCAGCCCAGCGCGAATGGCGGTGAGCATCGCGTCGAACTCCTTCTTCGGATCGACCCACTGCCAGCCCTGCGGAATCCAGCGCGCCGACAGGTAGTCGCGTTTGTTTTCAGCAAACTTCGGCAGCGCCAGTGCGCCTTCCAGCGCCGCTTGCTCCATCCACGCCCGCCAGATCGGGCGGCACAGCTGGTGCACGATCACGTTGTGCTGGATGGCCTCGCAGCGGCGACGAAACTCCAGGAGCCCTGCGCGGATCGACGAGTAGTTCACCTGTGTCAGATCGCCGGTGAGCATCTCGTAGGTGATGCCCATGGCGGCGGCCACCGCCCGAAACTGCATGCGCAGAAACTCGGCGTAGCTCGCACCGAGGTCAGCGGGTTGGCTGAATTTGACGTCCTCGCCCGGCTCCAGAATTTGCATCGTGCCCGGCTCCAGTCCGGCCATCGCCGCGCCGTTGGCGTCAGCCAGCCCTTCGCCCATCAGGTTGTCCTCTGGGCTCAAGCGGGTGATGAAGCCTGCGAACATCGCAGCGGTTTTTTTGCGCACCAGTTCGGCGTCGTCGTACTGGTCGAGTTCGTTGAGCTTGACTAACGCTCGCGCCAGCCACGGCTCGCCGCGAATCTGGCCGGGGCGCAACGGGCGGAACAGATGCACGACTTCGCTGGCGGGCACACGCACCGTGTCCATTCCGCCTGTGCCCGACATCGGTGCCAGCGCGCCATCGCCCGGATGCGAGCGGTACAGGTGGTAGGCCGCGCGTCGCCCGAGCCGGTCGAATTCGATGCCCGCACGGATCACGTTGCCCGATGGCAGTTCCTGATTGAGCGTGACAGGCAGGTGCTCAGGTTCGAGCAACTGCAATTGCAATCCGACCGGCAAACCATCTTCAGGACGGCGGTAACGCAGCCGCACCAGACATTCACCGCCTTCGAGCATCGCCCGGCAAGCCAGCGCCTGCAGACCATAGAAATCGGTCAGGCCTGCCGCGTCGGCTTCTTCGCACCAGTCCCACCACAGGCTGTGGATGGCTTCGCGCAGCGCGTTGTCCATCACCATCGATTGCGGCTTGATGCCGGTACCGATGGCGTTCGAGACGAAGGCTTCCACGCCCGCCGCCGCCCAGGCATTGCGCCGCACCAGATCGCGGCTCTTGGCGCGCAGCTCGTTCTGGGCGAAGGCCAGCGCCGCCACCGCGCCGGGGTTGCCGACCTGCCACGCCAACGAACGGCGGCCACCGCCGATGCCGTCGTAAGTGGGCGTGCCCGCCAAGAGGCGCACACCGACCCGGCGGCGCATTTGATTCCACCATCGCATGTTCAGAATCCTTTGCCGGTAGTCACGCGAATCTGCCGGGGCGCGCCGGGCCACAAGCCGGTGGCAGTGGCCTGCTCGAACAGGTCGCGCTTGACCGCGTCGATGGCTTTCACCAGTTCATCAATGCTGCGGTACTCGACCGTCTTGTCGCCGAAGGTGACGCGCTTTTCGCCTTTGGCGAGCGCGGCTTCCAGCGCGTCGAGGTGTGCTTGTGTGTAGGCCATTAGCGGAACACCGTAAGGTTGATTTCAGAGGAATCGTCGAACGATGCGGACGTGGTGGCACAACTGATATCGACGTATTGGGCGGTCTTCTGGTCGGTGCTGGATCGCACGATGGCGATACGCTGCGTGCCGTTGTTGGTGCTGCTGCGGGCGAGCGCCGTCCAGCAGTAGTTGGCATCCGGCATGGCCGTGGCGAAGTTCACGCGGTAGCGGCCTGCTGCCGTCCGGGTCACGCTGGCCACGTTGTAGGCCGCGCGAATCACCACCTGGCCGCCTGCATAGCCAAAGCACACCCACGCCTTGGCCACGCCGGGATGACTGGCGTCGATCTTGGTTTTGACTTCCAGACCGATGCGGCTGGCCAAGGCGCTGATGCGGGTGGCGAGGCTCATCAGGCGAGCGCCCCTTCGAACACGGCGACGAAGTCGGTATCGGTGTTGCCAACATCCGAACTGGCCACCGCGCCGATGTTGCTGCGCGCCTGCGCTTGTTCGGGTGCGGAAAGCGCCTGCGCAGCATCGAAGCGCACGCGATTGTTCACAGCGGCGAGCAGCGCATCCAGACCATTGGTATTGCTCTGCAAGAGCTGCTGGATTTCCAGCAAGGTGTCGTAGGCCGCGTCCGCGCCGCCCAAGATTTCGGCCTTGAGCGCATCGAGCAGCGTGACGATCTTGCTCGACGAATAGGTGCTGGTGGTGGCGATCTGGGCATCGTCGATGGCCACCGAGGACACCACGGCGGCCTTGAGTTCGTTGATTGCCGCGACCAGATTGGACTTGTCGGTGGTGGTCAGGTTGGCGAGGTTGCCGGTCTTGGCGCGCACGTCGTTGAATTCCTGCGCGACGCGGATGACCAGTGATTCGATACGGGTGGTGAGGCTCATGTTTGCTCCTTGGTGAAGTGCGGTTGTTCAGCCCAGCCAGCGGCTCTTGATGACGCGCCGACCGGGATTGCGGTTGCCAGAAACAGCGAGGCCACCGCGTGGGGTGGCCTCGTTATCAGGTTCGTTGTGTATTTCAGGAGGCGGCGCATTCGCCATCCCCAGTTGTCGCTCCAGTTCGCGCCAGTGGCGATCCTCGAAGCGATCGAGGCCTGCCGCTGCTGCCGCAGCGCGTGCGTAGACGTAGCAGTCCAGCGCCTCGTTGCGCTCGCGCATCTTTTGCCACTCGCGCACCGGAAAGCCATTGCGGTTGCGGCGGGTGATCAGTTGTTCGGCGCAAAGCTGCTGGATGAACTCGACATCGATCTTGGGCAGATGGACGAAGCCGATGGGGTAACGGATCGTGAGTCCATCGTCTGCCACCTCGGGCGACTTCTTGAGGTTGTTGTAGAACTCCAGCTTGGCGATACCGCCCGCCACCGAAAACACCTTGATGCCCCGGCGCAGTTTCTTGCCGCCTTGGGTCATATCGACCGCCGTCGGCGTGCCGATCAAGGCCGCACCACGCGCCACGCCTTTGACGGCCATCACCCGCGAATCGCGGCAGGCACGCACGAAGGCGTAGGCCTCCTGCGTCGCAAAGCCAGTGTCGATGGCAAAGCGCGCCAGCGGTAATGCTGCACCCGAGCTGTGCGTCCACGATTCCGACAGCATCGCCGCCAGTGATTTCCATACCGCGTCACGTGCCGTGTCGCCCATCAGCACGCGGTGCTCGGCCAGCCAGCACTCCTTGCCGCGCCCGAAGGCCCACACCGAGGCTTCGATGCGATCCTTCTGCACGTCCGCGCCGCCGACCAGCAGCAGACCGCCTTCGGGCACGCTACCGATGCGGTACTCCTCGCGGCGCTCGACCAGCCGTTGCCAGTCGGGTGCTTCGCCTTCTTCTACCCAGCTCTCGCCGAGTTCGGTGTTCTTGAAGGTCTTGATGGCGGCTGCCGATCCGGATTCCTTGCTGACGGCGGCTTCCCACGCGGCAGCAATCTCTCGCCAACTGCGCCAGCCCACCGGCGAGTACAGACTCGACAGGTGGAAACCTATGGTCTTGCCCGTACCGTCCGCCATCGCACGCCATTCACCGTGCTCCAGCATCCAGGTCTTGTGGTGCTCGGCAATCGCGGTGTCGCAGGCTTCGCAGACGTAGGCCGCTGTTTCCGGCGACCCCTTGTCCCAGCGCAGTTGCTCGAAACGCAGCCACTGCCGATGCGCGCAATGCGGGCAAGGCACGAAGTAGCGGCGCTGGTCACTGGCCTCGTATTCACGCTCGATGGCCGACGCGCCCGAGATCGTCGGCGTGGAGACGATGAAGATCTTGCGCCGTGCAAAGGTGCGCGTGCGCGCCTCGGCCAGTGAGATCGCGTCGCCTTCACCCTCGACGTCCAGGGGGTAGCCGTCCACCTCATCGAGAAACAGGTAGCGCACCGGCATCGAGCGCAGGCCGACGGCGCTGTTCGCGCCTGTCATCACCAGCACGCCGCCGCGAAACTCCTTGGCCAGAATGGTGTTGCCCGAATCGCGTGAGCGCGCCGGGGCGATCAATTCGGCCAGCACGCCCGATTCCTCGATCAGCGGATCGATCCGCTGCTTGCTGTTGCGCTTGGCCATCTCCACCGTCGGCCACACGGCCATCATCGGCCCGGGTGCGTGGTGGATGACGTAGCCGATCCAGTTCGACCCCATCTCGGTCGCGCCCAGCTGCGCCGCCTTCATGAACACCACGCGCTCCACCGGTGAGGTCGGCGACAGGCAATCCATGATGTCCTTCAGGTAGGGCGTGCGGCTGGTGCGCCAGCGCCCCGGCTCAGCGGATGCCTTGCTCGACAGCATTCGGTGCCGATCCGACCATTCCGACACCGTGAGCAGCGGGTCGGGCGTCAAGCCGTCGCGCCACGCCCTCTCGATCTCCTGCACGCCTTCGTAATCGTCCATCGTTCATCCACGGTCAATCGACTCGGGGGCGCAGCTCGCCCAACTCAATCAGGTGCTCGCGCACGGCAGATTCGAGCGCCACGTGCATCTGGTGGGCATCAATACCCAGCGTGGACGCCATCTGCCCGGAGATGCGCGCGGGCCAGTTCAGCCAGGCATCGCGCTCGATGCGCGCCAGCTTGAATACGTGCGCCACGGCCTGCGCCCGATCCACCAGCTCCTTCTTGCGATGCGCCAGCTCCACCTTGTTGAGCTGCGCCTTGAGCACTTCGTTGACCGTGCGTGCCTGCAACAGCGAGGTGCCGCCTGCCGACAGCGGCGGCGCAGCCACTTCCGGCGCTTCACGTTGCGGCGTGGCCACGGTGCGTGGTGGGCGCTCCTTGGCTGTGCTGGGGGCGCTTGTTCCTTCGGTGGCCACGGCCTTGCGCGGCTGCAGCGTGTTTTGTGCCCACTGCGCGTCGGCAGCATCCGGATCAATCGTTCCGTCAGCCAGCGGGGAAATCCGTCCGGTGTCGATGGCCTTCTTCACGGCCACGTGCGACACGCCACGGTGGCGCGCGTAGGCGCGAATCGAGAGTCCCATCGTCACCTTCTTCAATCATTTATTCGTCATTCCGCGTAATTGAGCTTGGCTTCCATCGGGAACAGCGCGTTCATCACGTCACGCCAATCACATCCCGAAAGGAATCCGCCATGAGCCTCATCAACAGCATCCTCACCCTGATTGCCCAGAAGCATCTCGGTATCGACACCCTTAAAACCCGCCATTCCGACAGGCTGGACTTCCACGACGTGTCGGTGTGGAGCCTGCGCGACGCGCTGGAAGCTGCCTTCAAAGCGGGCGTGGAAGTCGGGATTTCGTTGCCCGCACCGACCGAAGCAGAAATCGCCAAGGACTGAGCACGAACACGCAAAGCCAAGCAGAAAACGCTTGGCTTGCATCCCGAACAGCGCGTTCATCACACCGTCATCAACCACCCCCGAAGGAGCAGCACATGACCACCAATCAACTCACCCCGGCTCAGCACGCCATCCTTGCCAAGGCCATCAACACCAGCGGCGGCAAGATCGACTGGTTCCCCGATCACATCAAAGGCGGCGCGCGCAAAAAGGTGATCGACGGGATGTTCAACCGCGCCCTGATCACGCCGGATGGCGAAGGTTGGAGCGTTGCCGCCGAAGGCTACGACTCCCTTGGAATGGCGCGCCCCGCGCCCATCCTTGCGCCACAGGGTGCGCCGGATGCCACCGCAGCACCTTTGCTTGCCAATCCAGAACTCGAGGCCGACGTGGCCGCGTGTGAGGCCCAGTGGGCCAAGGACGCCACGACCGAGCAAGCCAAGCCGCGCACCCGCGAGCACAGCAAGCAGGCCGACGTGATCCGGATGCTGCAGCGCCCCGAGGGCGCAACCATCCACCAAATTTGCACCGCCACCGGCTGGCAGGCGCACACGGTGCGCGGCACCTTTGCCGGAGCTTTCAAGAAAAAGCTCGGCCTGACCATCACGTCGGACAAGGTGCAAGGTGGCGAACGGGTCTACCGCATTGCGTAAAAAAGATGGCGAGAGTGGCCAGGAATAGCTTGGCTTCTCTCGCCAGGAGCGCGTTCATACGGGTGTCGCCACCATCAACTCCAAGGAGCACACCATGAAAACCGAAGCAAATTACATCGCCGAATACGCCGAAGCCAGCGGGCGCGACGCCCTTGCCAACGCCCGCGCCACGATGCAGCGCGCACTCGAAGAACTCGACCGCTACATTGCCCGTTACGACGAAGTTGAGCAGCTCAAGGACAAGGCCAACGTCCTCAACTGGACGTTGAACCACCTGGCCACCTACGTGCCCAGCAACGTGCGCCTGGACATGATTGCCGGGGCGCAGGCGGAACTGATTCGCGCCACCGCAACGAAGTAAAAATGATCCATCAGGAGGCCAAGAAACGCTTGGCTTCCTGATTGAACAGCGCGTTCATACGGGTGTCGCAACGATCACCTCGGAGAACACCATGAACCAGCCCGCCCGCATCCACCACGCCTTGCAAAAGGGCGACCGCGTCGCCTACACCATCAACCGCACGATCAGCACTGGCCACCACAGCAAACGCACCACGCAAGTGCGGCGCACCGGCATCGTCCAGGGCTGGCGCGACGGCAAGGTGGTCGTGCTGCACGCGGCGGGCTACACCGAGGACTTGGCCGAGGCCAATCTCACCCTCGTCGAATGATCGAAAAAGAAGCCAGGAATAGCTTGGCTTCTCTCGCCACCAGCGCGTTCATACGGGTGTCGCAACGATCAACCCAAAGGAGCCAGAGATGAACATCACCACGCAAATCCCCGCCACCCAAAACGATGCTTGGGGCTTTTGGGGCACGATGAACGAACACGCCAACGCCGCGTGGCCACTGGTAATGACCGCCATCTCGGATGCCACTGGACAGCCCCTCGAATCGGTGCGCATCTTCCTCGACAGCCGCTTTGGCCGTCACTACGCGGACGAAGTCCACAACGGCCTCTACGTCGGCAAGACCCTCAAGGACGCCATCGACGCCGCCACCCAGAAGTGGATGGGCTGGACGATTGGACGTCAGACCAGCAAGGACTACGGCATCCCGCGCGGCCTGCCTTACCTGACGGGCTTTGTGATCCACTGCGCCATCTGCGATGAAATCGCTGCCTGAGCGTTATCCACCTCGCGTCAGGATTTCGGCAAAATTTGCCGGATTGACGGCAAGGCGTTGCCGAATTGTCGACGCCATTGGAAAAGAAAGGTCTTTCCGGGTCTTTTCCAGACATGCATCGTCTTGATTAAATGGGACATTTCAGAGCATCCAGTCCGCAACCGGCACGGATGGCTTGAATCTTGCATTAGAGGTAAGGACGGATTCCATTACAGGAGAACACAATGAAACTCGACTCCAGCGCCGCCTATCTCTACTCCAATCAGCGGATGCAATCTTCCAATAGCGCTCGCTCGGCAACTTCATCTTTTTCAGCATCGTCGTCCGCTGGCGCTGGTTCTGCCGTCAAGCAGGACAGCGTGTCCATTTCCAGTGCCGCGTGGGCGGCATTTAACGCGCCCGCTTCCGGTACTGACAACGCTTCCAAGAAGAGCAATTCGATAGAGGAACGGCTTGCTGAAATCAAAAAGAAAGATGCGGTGAGTAGAACTGCGGAAGAATCTGCGTATGTTCGGGAGCACGACAAAAGGTTTGCCGAAATCGCAGCATCGGGCAAAGGCCCCGGCGAACTGACGGCGGATGAAATCAGTTACATGCAGAAAGCTGGTGGTTTGGTGAATACCTTTGCACATCTCAGTTCAGCGGAAAAGGCGCTGTATGACAAGGCTGTTGCCAGTGGTGATACCCAAGCAGCGGCAGGCTTGTCGCAGATCGCTTTAACCAGATCTGGCGGGCATATGGCAGGTGGTGCCAACGGCACAACGTATGATCCGACCAACACGGAAATTACGGCCGCCAATATCGAGAAATATTTCCGCTGCAAACCGCCAGCCACCTGCCCACGTCCGGCACGGGGATTGCCCATCGTCGCCGATGGAATTGACCGCCGATGCCAGAAGGTCTGACCGGATTCGGCAAAGGCGTTCCAGCTTCGCCCAAGCCC
>JAFEBW010000062.1 GCA_018242445.1 Pseudomonadota bacterium
GGCTCGTGGCCCTGGCAACTGTTCGGGATGTGAAGAAAGACTCCGCACCGACCCTGGCTCCCCCACGATCTCGTAATCTCAGGGATATCGGTCTGGGGCGGAGGCGGAAACAACTTACAAGGGGCTTGGTGTGTCGAATAGGTCGGTGCCGTGGGCGCTGCGCGGTGACGCCGTAGAAGCGGATTTCGATGACGGCGGTCGGCGCTCGCCCCCCTCTCCCCAACCCCTCTCCCGCAAGGGGAGAGGGGCTTCAAGGCGATGGTTCGGGCTTCAACTCCCCTTCGGCAGAATCGCCGGCATCGGCGCGAGTACCCGAACCAGCGGATCGCGTCCGGGTGCGGGCGTTGCCGTGTCGGCAACGGCGATGCCGACGTTCCACGCTGGCGCAGTGCCGGCCAGGACGGGCAGCGCGGAATGCGGCAAACCGAGCGATGCGGTCGCCGCGCCTCTGGGCACGAAGAAATAGTCGCCGCTTTCGTGGCCGGCGAACTGGATCGCCGAATAACCGGGGGACTGCGGGATCGGCGAATTGGCCGACGTCAGGGCCAGCGAACTGGCGACCTGCCGGTACAAGCGCTGGCCGTTGAGCAGGCGGGTGTTGTCCTGCAGGGCATTCAGGAAGGCGCGGGTGAAGTAGGAATGCTTGCCCGAGCCGGTATCCGGCACCGGCTGCACGCCGCCGGAAACCAGCGCCGTGCGCGACTGCCCGCTGTCCATCTTCTCCACCCAGCTCGCCCATTTGCCCGGGCCCATCGCGGTCGGGTCGAACACAGGCACCGCCGAGCCGCGCATCGTGCCCGAGTAGCACGAGTCGGCCACCACCATCACATGCTTGGCCTTGATCGTGGTCAGGATGTCGCTGATGGCGGCGTTGGAAATCCACGTCGAGGCCGTGTTGGCTTTGGCGTCGGTGGGGATCCAGTAGCCCTGCGAGCCTTTCAATTCGCCGTGCCCGGCGTAGTAGATCAGCAGGTTGTCGGTGGGCTTGAGCTTTTCGCGCATGGAGTTGAGCGCGGTGAGCACCTCCAGCCGCGACGCATCCAGCAGCAGGGTGGTCTGGTAGCCGTAGCGCGCCCTGAGCACCTGCGATACGGCTGTGGCGTCGCTGCGCGCACTCTGCAAGGTCGGATAGTTGCCGTCCTGATAATCGTCGTTGCCGATGATGACGGCATAGCCGTTGCCGACGCGGAAGTTGGCCGGCACCTCGCCCACCACGCCGGTCGGGCTGGCGTCCGTACCGGTGCCGCCGCCGGCTTGCGCGATCACGTTGAAGTCCATGCCCATCCTGCCGCCGGCCTTGCCGGTGGCGGCGATCTGCACCGCCGCGCCGCCCGCTGGCACGTTGATCTTCGCGGTGAAGGTGCCGTTCGCGCTCAGCGGCACCGGCTGGTTGTTCACCGTCACCTGCGCGATCGCCTGCGGCTGGGTGACGCGGCCGACGAGTTCATGCGCGCCCGGTGCCCCGCGCACCACGGCGGTGTTCTTGCCGCGGGTGGCGATGACCGCCGGCGAGAGCATCTCCAGCGTCGGCGGGCCGCCGGCGAGCACGGTCGCGCCCGAACCACCGTTGCCGATGCGCTGCTGCAACGAGGCGATCGCGGTGCGCTGCTGGCGTACCTGGGTTTGCTGATCGACGAGCTGATTTTCCAGCAGTCGCATCAGATCGTAGTCCTGTTTCGTCTTGGCCGGGGCGCGCGCCTGCATGCTGCGAATTTGTGCCTGAAACTGCGTGCGCTGACTGGCCAGTTGCGCCTTGAGCTGGTCGAGCTTGGCGGCGTCGGCATTGCTGTCCTGCGCATCCGCCAGCGCATCGGCCTTGGCCTGCAAAGCTGCGCGCGCCTGCGCCACTTGCGCGGCCACCTGCGAACCCACCGACGCGCGCACCTTGTCCAGCTTCGCCTGCGTGGCGTTCAACTGGCCTTGCGTATCGTCGAGCGCCTGCTTCTTGGCGTCGAGCTGGCTCTGCAAGTCCTTCACCTGCTGTTGCAGGTTCTGGATCTGGGTGTCCTTCTGCTGCAACTGCACCTGCACGTCGGAGGAGAACACCAGGTCGTTGCCGGTGATGCCCTGCGCCTCGCGGTAGTAATTGAGCGCCTGGGTTTCGTCCTTGGGCACGCCCAGCCCCTCCTCGTACATGTAGCCGAGGTTGATCTTGGCGCGGGTGTTGCCCTTGTCGGCGGCCTTCTTGAACCAGACCATCGCCATCGCGTAGTCCGGATCGGTGCCCAGCCCTTTCAGATAGATCTCGCCGACGTAGTTCATCGCATCCACGTCGCCGGTCATCGCCGAATCCATCCACACCTTCAGCGCGGTCTGGTAATTGGCGCGGTCGTAGGCGACGTATTCGCCGCCGCGGATCTGGCAGTCGGCCTGGGTGGTGCGGATCGGCCGGCGCGCGCTCATGAAGGTGGCCTGCGAGCCGAGCCGGCGGATCTGCCCGGGCAGCAGGCAATCCACCACCAGCAGGTCTTCGGCGTTCTGGATGGTCGCGGCCTGCGCGGCGGGAGCCACCGCGCCGCCACCGACGACGAGGCCGATCGCGGCGGCCAGCATGGACGACTGGAGTAATACCGGGTAACGGATAGGCGAGTTCATGATGCGAAGCTCCGTTCAGGATGTTCGCGGCTCGCGCCAGCCTTGGCAGCGCGAGCCGCGGTGGTGGGTGCGTCGAGTATAGGCACTTCAGAACGCCCCGCGCGATGCGTTTGCACCTGGCAGACGGCCGTTGGGCCCAGACCCGCGCCGGCGCGGATCGTCGCGACGGCTGCACGGGTATTCCTGCTTGCGCTTACGCAACCCCCGCACGATAGCGGACATGGGTGCCGTGCAGCCCCGTGAACGCCGTGCCGAAGCCACGCTTACGCAATTTCCAAACGTGACCGGACAAGCGTACTTGTGCTTCGATTCAGGTTGAAAAATGCGACTTGGCACACGTTCGCAAAGGTCTATACTGCGGCGCGTCCATCGCGCCACTTGGGGAAGTGCAATGCGTTCGAGCCTGCCGGTTCATCCGTCTATCCACCGCAGCGCGCCGCGCTCGCAGACCCTTGGCAACTTCGGCATCTTCGCGAAGGCGATGGTGTTCTTGTTGTTGCTGCTGGGAGGTGGATGGAGCACCAGGAGTCATGCAGGTGCCTTTATTGGCTGTGACGTGTACACCAATGCGCCCACTGCACAGTCCGGCACCGTCGGCACTTCGTTGAACTACACGTTTCAGGTGGTCGATGGTGGTAATTGCAATGTCACTTTCGGCACCCCGACGCTGGACAACATCATCATCACCAGCGATACCACCGGTGGCGCATCAATCACTGCGCCCACATCGAAACAGTACACCGGCTTCGCCGACCCATCCGTTCCCTTCACCTTGCAGCTCGGCCCATCGGCCGGCAGCGTGACGATCCACGTTCGTTGCCAGTCATGGTGCGGCATCACCTCCACCGATATCACCTACACCGCCACAGCAAACCCGGTCGTGCCGCCGCCGATCCTGCTTGCCAAGCAGATCACCTTGATCAACGGCAATCCGGTGCCAGGCACGGTGACGGCAGGCGACGTCCTCACCTACCAGGTGACGGCTACCAACAACAACCCGACCGGCGGCACGCTGAGCAATGTCCAGATCAACGATCCGCTGATTTCGCCCAGCACCATCACCTGCGCGACGGTGAGCAATCCGGGAACCTGCGTGCTCACCGGCACCTACACCGTCACCAATGCCGACATGGCCCGCGGCCTCGTCGTCAACACGGCGACCGCCACCGCGGCGGGCTATACCGGCAACGTCCCCGTCACCCTGCGCACGGGGGTGACGACCGCACCGGCGATGACCCTGACCAAGACCTTCGCCAGTTACGCCGACAACGACCACAGCGGCAATGTCAGCCCGGGCGACGTGATCACCTACACCATCGCCACGAAGAACACCGGCAACGTGCCGCTGACCAACCTCACCATCAGCGACCCCACCACCACGCCCAACAGCTACAACTGCGGCACGCTCGCGGTCGGCAACACCTGCACCTTCAGCCCGACCTACACGGTCACCAGCGGCGACGCCAAAGCAACAAAGACACTCAACACGGCAACGGGCACCTCCACCGAGATCACCGCACCGGTCGGCAGCAACACAGTCAACACGCCGGTCTTCCCGTCACCGTCCATGACCGTGCAAAAGGTATTGACGCTCGTGACGGGCGGCAATTCCGCCGGCCAGCCGATCGAAGGCAGCGTGCTCACCTACCAAGTCACCGCGACCAACAACGGCGGCGGCGTGCTGACCAACGTGGTCGTCAGCGACCCGCTGACCACACCCAATTCCAATACCTGCGCCAGCGTGGCGATCGGTGCCTCGTGCATCCTCACCGGCACCTACACCGTCACCCGGCCGGACGTGGATCGCCGCCAGATCGTCAACACCGGCACGGCCACATCCACGCAGTTGCCGACCGGCGTATCCGACACCCTCACCACCGCGGTGTACACGACGCCCAAGGCGATCGTCACCAAGGTCTTGTCCCGCAATTTCGACACCCGCTATCCGGGCCTCGTGGTGCTCGGCGATCGCCTGGAGTTCACCGTCACCGCCACCAACACCGGCAATGTCGCGCTCGCCAACCTGACGGTGAGCGACCCGTTGACCAGCCCGTCCAGCATCACGTGCAGCAGCGTGGGGATCGGCAGCACCTGCGTGCTGGTCGGCAGTTACACGGTGACCGCCGCCGATGTAGCGGCTGGCGCGATCACCAACACCGGCACCGCGTCGGCAGGGCAATTGCGGACACCCGTGCAGACGACCCTCGTCACCGCGGTCTCCGGCACGCCCGCACTGTCGATCACCAAGGCGCTGACCCACAATTCGGGCGGCAACACGGTGGCCCAGGGCGACGTGCTCACCTACACCGTCACCGCGACCAACAGCGGGCAGATCGCCCTGACCGGCGTGCTGGTCAACGACCCGCTCACCACCCCGGCCAGCACCACCTGCGCCAGCGTGCCGATCGGCGGCACCTGCGTGCTGAACGGCAACTACACCGTCACCGCGGCCGATGCCTCCAACGGCAGCATCCGCAACACCGGCACCGCGAGCGTGCCGGTGATCAGCCGCCCGGTGCAGGCCCTGCTGGTCACCCCGGTGAGCAACAAGGTGCCGGCGATGACCGTCGTCAAGGCGCTGACCAACGTCACCGGCGGCAATGCGGCCGGCAATGCCATCCAGGGCAGCGTGCTCACCTACACCGTCACCGCGACCAACACCGGCACCTCGGTGCTGGGCAACGTGCAGGTCAGCGACCCGCTCACCTCGCCTTCGTCCACCACCTGCGCCACGGTCGGCGTGGGCGGCACCTGCGTGCTCACCGGCAGCTACACGGTCACCGCCACGGACGTGAGCAACGGCTCGATCAGCAACACCGGCTCGGCTTCGGCCAACCAGTTCAGTGCGCCGATCCCCAGCAACACGGTGAAGACGCCGGTTTCTCCGACCGCGACGATGAGCGTGACCAAGACGCTCGCCAGCGTCGCCGGCGGCAGCCCGACGCATGTCGTCCCGGGTAACGTGCTGACCTACGACGTGACCGCGACCAACACCGGCAACGTGACGCTGGCCACGGTCACCGTCAGCGATCCATTGACCACGCCCAGCACCACCACCTGCAGCAATGTCGCGGTCAACGCCACCTGCGTGCTGTCCGGCACCTACACGGCCACCACCGCCGACGCCAGCAACGGCTCGATCAGCAACACCGGTTCGGCCACCGCCGGCGCGCAGATCACCACCGCGGTGACGCAGACCCTGAACACCCCGGTGTTCGCGCCCAACCCGACCATCGCCATCGTCAGCGGCAACAACCAGACCGGCACGCCCAACAACGCCCTGCCCGCTCCGCTGGTGGTATCGGTGCTCAACAACGGCAGCGCAGCGGCAGGCGTGACCGTGAACTGGGCCGTCACCTCCGGCTCGGCGACGCTGGGCAGCGCGACCTCGGTCACCGCGGCCAACGGCCAGGCGACCAACACCGTGACCCTCGGCGCCAATCCGGGCGCGGTGACCATCACCGCCACCCGCGCCGACTACACGACGCAATCGGTGACTTTCAGCGAAACCAATGGCAGCCCGGTACTGACGATCGTGTCAGGCAACAACCAGGTCGGCGTGACCGGTACGGCTGCCCTGCATCCGATGGTCGTGAACCTCACCAACGGGGCGGGCGCACCGTTCGCCAACCAGACGGTGACGTGGCAGGTGACCAGCGGCTCGGCCACGGTCAATTCCGGCACCTCGACCACCGACGCCAACGGCAACGCGCAGATGGGCTTCAGCTACGGGGCGACGCCCGGGGCGATCGCGATCAGCGCGACGGTCGCAGGCTCGAGCGTGAGCTTCAGTGAAACCGCGTTGGGTTACGTCATCACCATCACCGGCGGCAACAACCAGACGGCGGCACCGGGGCAGGCATTGCCGCAACCGTTCCAGGTGAACGTGTCCATCCCCGGCGGAGTCACGATCACCGCGAGGCAAAAGCAGCCACACCCGATGTTCGCAGGCGGCGTATCGGGTGTTGCGGTGCAATGGACGGTGCTGTCCGGCGGCGGCAGCCTGGCCAGTGGCGCCTCCACGGTGACCGACGGTTCGGGCAATTCCAGCAACCAGTACACCATGGGCACCGGCACCGGCCCCAACACCGTGCAGGTGTCGGTGATCGGCGGCAATTCGGTCACCTTCACCGCCACGCCGATGACCGCGGCGACCATGACGATCGTGTCGGGCAACAACCAGCACCTCGCACCGGGCACCGCGTCGCAGCCGCTGGTGGTGCAGGTGATGTCCGGCAGCTCGCCGGTTGTCGGCCTGACGGTGAACTGGTCGGCGAGCAATGCCACGCTGGCTTCCGCCACCTCGGTGACCGACAGCAACGGCCGCGCCACCAATACGGCGCAGGTCAGCGTGGTCGGCGCGGCCACGGTGACGGCATCCACCACCAACCCGACTTCCGGTCCGGCGACCTTCGGGCTCAACGGCGGGCTGTCCCTCATCAGCGGCCTGACCCCGCTGCAAGGGCAGATCACCGGCGCGCTGGACAATGCCTGCACGGCGCTCGCGGCGATGACCAACCTCACCCCGGCGCAACAGGACCTGCTGAACCAGTGCAACGCACTGGCCGGCGCAGCCGGGTCGAATCCCTCGCAGGTTCTGGGTGCCATCGATCAGATGTTCTCCGACTCGGCCTACCTGGAAACCAGCGCGGCGATGCTGATTTCCACCGCCCAGTTCGACAACATCAAGGCGCGCATCGCGGCCCTGCGCAGCGGCACGGGGGGCGATCACTTCGGCGGGCTGGCCTTCTCCACGCCCAACGGCAGCCTGCCGATCGGCTCCCTGGCCGCATCGTCGCTGAACGCGAGCGACTCGGACAAGGACAAGCAGGAGGCCGGCGCGGGCTTCGATCGCTGGGGCTTCTTCCTGTCGGGCACCTTCAGCCACGGCTCGGCCGATCCGCGCCAGTCCCTGCCCGGCTACGGCTTCAACACCAATGGCGTCACCGGCGGCGTGGACTACCGCTTCAACGACCACTTCATCGCCGGCATCAGCGCCGGTTTCGCCAAGTACCGCGCCGGCATCAACGCCAACGGCGCAGGCGGGATGGACACCACCGGCTGGAGCCTGTCGGCCTATTCCACCTTCTTCCAGAAGGACAACTGGTACGTGGACGGCGTGTTCACGTGGGGCAACAACAGCTACAACCTCTCGCGCACGATCGTCTACACCCTGACCGGCCCGGGCGGCACCACCACCGTGAACCAGTCCGCCACCGGCAAGGACAGTGGCACGACACTGGCCGCCGCGATCACCCTCGGCCGCGATTTCAACAAGGGGCCGTGGTCGTTCGGGCCGTACTTCCGCGGCACCTGGACGCGGGTGAACTTCGACGGCTACCAGGAAACCCTGCAACCCGGCTCGGGCAGCGGTTTGGGATTGGCGGTGCAAACCCACGCCTTGACCTCCACCGCCAGCGTGCTCGGCGCCAAGGTGAACTACGCATCCAGCCAGAACTGGGGCGTGTGGATGCCGCATGCGGAGGTCGAGTGGCAGCACGAGTTCCAGACCAGCCCGGACGCGATCACCGCCCGCTTCCTCGCCGACCCCACGCAGACGCCGATCACCGCCAACGGCTTCCCGATCGACAGCGATTTCTTCCGGCTTGGACTGGGCATGTCCTTTGTCTTCCCGCAAGGACGTTCTGGATTCGTGTACTACGAAAAGATACTTGGCCGTACGGGCATCACCCAGGACAACATCGCGGTGGGCCTGCGCATCGAATTCTGATGCGTCAGGACATGCCGATGGAGTCGCGCGGCGCTTGCAGTCGCGGGGGAATTGGACTACACCTCGCATGGATCGCGAGGACGGGACAACGAGGCTCAGGGGCGGCTGGGTGGCGCGATGGATCGCGCCTCCGGCCGGGGGACATCGCCAGCCAATGACGCGAGGCGTGCCGGCACGACCGGCTCGCCCGCATCCGACACTCAGGGGACGGGCTCATGAACAGCCAGACGACCAAGCAAGGCCATGCCGGTTTCGTGGCGAAATGGCGCCGATGGAACCTCCGGATGGCCAGTTGCGTGCTGCTGGGCGCACTGGGCGTGACGGTCACCGGCGCATCGGCGGCGGCGCAGGATCCCGCATCCGCAGCCACCTTGTCGCCGGTGCATGCCGATACCGGTGCGCTCAGCGTGGATCAGGGCAAGAACCTCACCCTGGAAGTGGTCAAACGCCAGGACGGGCTGGGCCTGCAAGGGCAGAACGTCGATTGGGTGGTCAGCGGCCCGGGCAAGGCCAGCCTGACCCATGAACACACGAAAACCCTGGCACCCGGCAAGGACACGCAAGCCGGCACGGCCCGCACCGTGTTCCACGCCAGCGTGCCCGGCAATTACGTCGTCACCGCCACCACGCAGAAAAACCCCGGCTGCAGCACGGCGAACTGCGCGAGCTGGGTGAGCACGCGTTTTGCGGTGAACGTGGTCGTGCCAACCGGCAATGATGCAGCCGGCGGATCGGACAGCGACGACCATCGTGGCAAGACCATCGCCACCGCCGCCGCGATCCTCGCCGGCGGCGTGGCGATCGCCGCGGGCATGTCCGGCGGCAACGACCACAATGTGCAAACCCTGCCGAGCAGCCTGCAGAAACTCGCCGGCGACGGCCAGTTCGCCGCCGCCAACGCACCCTTGCTGACCCCCTTGAGCGTGCGCGCCATCAGCGGCGGCGCACCCGTGCCCGGCATCGCCATCCAGTGGGCGGCGACCGGTGGCGCGACCTTGTCGGGCTCCACCAGCGTCACCGATGGCAACGGCATGGCCGTCATCAACGTGACCAGCGTCGGCCCGGGCCCGGGTTCGGTGACCATCACCGCGACCCGCGCCGATGACGCAGCCGCTTCGGTGAGCTTCACCGCCGGCGTGTACATGCCGACCCTGAGCATCGTCTCGGGCAACAACCAGACCGGCTTCCCGAACCAGAATGCCGCCCTGCCCCTGGTCGTTCAGGCCAGCGTCGGCCCCACCGGGCAATCCCACATCCCGATCACCTGGGCCGTGGTCAGCGGCAATGCGACCGTCGCTTCCGTCTCCAATGGCGGCTTTACCGACATCAATGGCATGAGCAATGCCGTCATCCATTTCGGCGCGACCACCGGCCCGGTGCAGGTCACCGCCACGCGCACCGACAACGGCGCCAGCCAGACGTTCAGCCTCACCTCGGCCATCGTCAATACCCTGGCCATCCTCAATGGCAACAACCAGACCGCCTGCCCCGCCCTGCCGCTGCCGCAGGCGCTCAGCGTGCTGGCGCAAACCAACAACCAGAATGCCCCGGGCGTGACCATCAACTGGACGGCCAGTGCGGGCTCCACCCTGAGTTCGACGACCAGCGTCACCAACAGCGCGGGCGTCGCCAACGTGAACATGACCAATGTCGGCGCGATCTATCAGGCCACGCCGACCACCGTCAGCGTGAATGCAACCCGCGCCGACGACCCCACGGCGACGGTCGCGTTCATTGAAAACGTTCCCGCCTCGACGCTGGCCATCGCCAGCGGCAACAGCCAGTCCGGCGCGGTCGGCAGCACCTCCAGCCCGTTCGTGGTCTCGCTGGTGGACGGCTGCGGCCATGCCATCCCCAACCAGCCGGTGTCCTGGACCCTGGTGTCCGGCAATGCCACCTTGTCCGCCCCGACGACCAACTCCAATGCCGGCGGGCAGGCCAGCGTCACCGTGACCTACGGCACCACCCCGGGCCCGATCGTGATCCAGGCCAGCGCCTTCGGCGGCGGTGCCACGGTCAGCTTCAATGCCACCTCGACGACCGGCGGCCTGGCGATCCTCTCCGGCAACGGTCAGACCGGCGCGCAGAACGCGAATCTGCCGGTGCCGTTGACGGTGCAGGTCACCCCGGCCATCGCCGGCGTGCCGGTGAGCTTCACCGTCACCAGCGGCACGGCCACCATCGCCACGCCCTCGGTATTGACCAATTCGTCGGGTCAGGCGTCCACGACCGTGCAACTGGGCTGGACGCCCGGCGCGGTGACCATCGTCGCCCAATCCGGCACCGCCAGCGCCACCTTCTCCGAAACCATCACCGGCACGCTGGTCAACGGCGGCATGACCATCGTCTCCGGCAACAACCAGGTGATCGCCCCCGGTACCGCCTCGCAGCCGTTGGTGATCCAGCTCACCGGCAACAGCTCGCCGCTGGCGGGCATGACGATCGCCTGGAGCACCAGCAACGGCACCGTATCGGCCAGCAGCACGGTGACCGGAGCCAACGGCCAGACCAGCGTGACGGTCACGCCCAGCAGCAACGGCCCGCTCACGGTGACGGCCTCCTTCGCCGGCTATCAGGCGAACACGCCGGCGCAGGTGACTTTCGCCGAGAACACCACGCTCGCCAGCGGAACTGGCGTATCGACCAACGACGCGTCGATCGTGCACGCCCTCAACGACGCCTGCGCCAGCCTGCAGGCGGTCTCGAACCGCAGCCCGCAGCAACAGGATCTGCTCAACCAGTGCCTCGCGCTGGCGCAGTCCTCGAGCGTCTCGCAGGGGTCCGTCGCCGGGGCGGTGCACGTCATGGCGCCGGCGGTGGCGCAAACCCAGACCCAGACCGCGGTGAATGCCGCCAACACGCAGTTCACCAACCTCACCGGCCGCATGGCGGCCCTGCGTGGCGGCGCGCACGGCATGTCCTTCGCCGGCCTGGCCTTCGGCAACGACACCGGCAGCCTGTCGCTGGGCGATGTCGGCTCGGCCCTGCTGGGCGCGTCCGACCAGAAAAAGGACGATGACGCCGGCTTCTCGCGCTGGGGTTTCTTCGCCTCCGGGCAGATCCAGCACCAGAGCGCCAGCGGCTTCGGCGCCACGCCCGGTTACGGCTTCAACAGCAACGGGGTGACCTTCGGCAGCGATTACCGGGTCAACGACGGCCTCGTCCTCGGCGGCGCGCTCGGCTACACCCGCCAGTCCACCACCCTCGACCTCGGCCAGGGCGGCATGACCATGCACGGCTGGAGCCTGTCGGGCTACGGCACCTGGTACAACAAGTCCGACTGGTACATCGACGGCTCGCTGACGTGGTCGAACAACAGCTTCGACGCGCACCGCAACATCGTCTACGTCCTGCCCCTGCCGGGCGGCGGCAGCTCCACCGTGAACCAGACCGCGCAGTCCTCCTCGGGTGGCAACGACTTCGCCGGCTCGCTCACCTTCGGCCGCGACTTCCACCAGAAAGCCCTCGCCTACGGCTTCTACGGCAAGCTGCAGTACGACCACGCCAGCTTCGACGGCTTCCAGGAAACCACCAATGCCGGCGCCGGCAGCGGTTTGGGCCTGCGCGTGGACTCCCGCTCGACCACCTCGGTGGCCTCGGTACTGGGCGCGAAGTTCGACTACAACGCCAGCATGAACTGGGGCGTGATGATCCCGCATGCGGAGATCGAGTGGCAGCACGAGTTCCGCACCGATCCCAATGCCTTCACCGCCTACTTCATCAACGACCCGACCAACACGCCGATCCTGATCCGTGGCGACAAGACCGATTCGGACTTCTTCCGCCTCGGCGCGGGCATGTCCTTCGTGTTCACCCAGGGGCGCTCGGCCTTCCTGTTGTACGATCGCACGGTCGGGCGCACCGGCATCTCGCAGTACAACCTCAGCTTCGGATTCCGGCTGGAGTTCTGATGGAGTCAGCGACCGGCCACCGATGCAACCGCTGCCCGCGCCGCCTCTTCAATGGGGCGGTGGCGGGCAGGCGACGCGGCGGTCGCCTGCCATTGCGTCAACCCTTCCACCGTCCGGTCGTTGATGTTGCGATGACCGAGCTCGACCCCCAAGGCATTCCAGCCCCATGATCGAATTCGGTCACCTCAGCCACGTCGGCCTTCGCCGCGAGCTCAACGAGGACACCTACTACGGCGATGCCGAACTCGGCCTGTGGCTGGTGGCCGACGGCATGGGCGGGCACGAGTTCGGCGAGGTCGCCAGCGCGGTCGCGCGCGAGGCCATCGTCGACAACGTGCGCCGCGGCAAGCCGCTGGTCGAGTCGATCCGGCTTGCCGACGAGGAGATCATCCGCCACTCGCGCCTGCGTACCGAGGGGCTGCCGATGGGCACCACGGTGGTGGCGGCGAAGCTGCAGGGCAACCAATACGAAGTGGCGTGGGTAGGCGACAGCCGCGTGTACCTGTGGAACGGCCAGCTCAAGCAGATCTCGCAGGATCATTCCTACGTGCAGGAACTGATCGATCAGGGCGCGATCACCCCGGAACAGGCGCGCAGCCATCCGCACCGCAACGTGGTCACGCAGGCGCTGGGGGTGACCGAGCCTGCCCACCTGAAGGTCGAGAGCGTCAGCGGCGAGCTCAAACCGGGCATGCAGTTGCTGCTGTGCAGCGATGGGCTCACCGAGGAGGTGGACAACGCCGCGATCGGGCGCATCCTCAACCAGAACCAGTTCACCGCGCAGGAATGCGTGGATCACCTGATCGCCGCGGCGCTGGATGGCGGCGGCAGCGACAACGTCACGGTGCTGTTGATCCGACAGTTATGATTGAAATTTGATCATTGACCACAAACTGAAGGAGAAACAAATGCGTACTTTAAAGCTTGTTTCACTTGGAGTGCTGTTCGTATTTGCCACTTATGCCGGGATAGCAGCTGCTCATGCCAACGGAGATCTGAGTTCGACAACTTCTACCAGTTGTAGCGCTTCGACATGCACTACTACGACTATCACTTTCATTTGGATATCTACTGGGCCAGGCCCCAATGACGGACTCTGGGAATTCTACCAACAAGTGTCCGTCACGACCAGAAAACACTTAGTTCAATAGCCCATTGCGAGTCTCGACAAGTCGGGGCTCGCAAAAGTTGGCACTCCGGTGATCGCTGTGTGCCAACGGCACAAGCCGAAGGAATTTTTCCATCCGCATTTTGCAAAAGTCCAACGCAACCTCAATTGCCGGACGGAATCCCTCGCATTGCCTCGTCAGCAGCTTTTTCGATTGCTTTGAGCTTGATGTTGTCAGGGTCTGCCTTCAACCCGTTTTCGGCGTTAAGCTTGCAAAATTCATATAGTTGCTTTGCGCAGGCGGTCTGCGCGAAGCTCACGAAGAATGCGGCGATATCCTGCAGGCCCTGTTTGGCGCGCTGATTGTCCGGTTGTAGGCTCAGAACCTTGTGGTACAACTCAGCGGCATTGGCGCCCTCGGGCATCACCAGGTTGCGGCCCAGATCCGCCTCGCTGGTGATGCCGTGCTTCCTGTAGGCATCGGCCTGATCGAGCATCTGCTGCACGTCGCCGCCGTATTGCTGCTCGATGGTTTGCGGCACGGTGATGTTGCCATCGCCGGCGGTGCTGTCGGCAGTGCTGGCGTTGGCGGAGGAGCTCGAAGGCCGCATCGTCACCGTCCCCGCCGGACTGGACGTCAGCACCTGCGCCAGGGGAGGTTGCGACGGCCCGCGCGTCAGGTACCAGATCCCCACACCCAGCAGCACCACCACGGCACCCACCGCCGGCCACAGCCAGCCCGGCAGTTTCGCGTCGCGGTTGACCACGCGGGTGCGCTGCGCGGTCGCGCCACGGCCGGACTGGGTGGCGCTGATCCGCGCCTGCCCTTTCGAGGCCATCTTGCCCAGCGCCGCCGCCCCCTCGGGCGCACTGGTGAGCAACTGGTGCACCTCCTCGGCCAGCAGGGCGCCGGTCTGCACGCGCTCGGCCGGGTTCTTGGCCATCGTGCGGTTGACCAAGGGCTGCAGCCACGCATACTCGGGCGGCAGCGTCGGCACCGGCTGGGTGACATGCATCAGGGCCACGGTGAACGGGTCGGCAGCCTGATACGGCGGCGAGCCGGTGAGCATCTCGTAGAGCACGGTGCCCAGGCTGTACAGGTCCGAGCGCCCATCCACGGCTTCCGCGCGCGCCTGCTCGGGGCTCATGTAGTCGGGCGTGCCGATGGACGCGCCGGCGACGGTGGAGCTGGAACTGGAATCCATCGCCTTGGCGATGCCGAAATCGGCCAGCACCGCGGTGCCGTCCTTGCGGAACAGGATGTTGCCGGGCTTCACGTCGCGATGGACGAAACCCTTCTGGTGCGCGAAATCCAGCCCGCGCGCCATCTCCACCATGATGTCGAGGATCTCGCCGATCGACAGCACCCCTTCGGCGATGCGCTCTTTCAGGGTGCCGTCGGGAATGTACTCGGCCGCGAGGTAATACACCCCGGCGTGGGTGCCGATGTCGTACACCGTCACCAGGTTCTGGTGCTGCAATTTCGCGGTGATCCGGCCTTCCTTGAGGAAGCGCTCGGTGAACTCGGAATTGGCCGCCAGCGCCGGCGCCATCACCTTCAGCGCCACCTCGCGATCCAGCGATTCCTGCATGGCGAGGAACACCGAGGCCATGCCGCCCTCGCCGATCGGGCGCAGGATCTTGTACCCCGGGATGGCGATGTCGACCGATTGCAGCAGGACTGTGGACGATGAGCTCACGCTGGCCCCCGATGGTGCGGACGGCGTGAATGGGCGACGACCGCGTCGCGCCTGGGCTTCAACGCCCGACTGCGACGATCCGGGATCGCCACGGCATCCACGCCGAATGCCGATGATGCCTAAAAGTCGTCGCCGACGCGACTGCGCGACGACAACTCGACCGCCCTCCGCTCATGCTTGCTGCAATGCCATCCGGCGTTGATCGTGGAACGCTTCGCGGAA
Organism: Pseudomonadota bacterium; assembly: GCA_018242445.1. Classification (GTDB taxonomy): domain Bacteria; phylum Pseudomonadota; class Gammaproteobacteria; order Xanthomonadales; family Xanthomonadaceae; genus SZAS-103. The sequence continues at coordinate 15,268 of JAFEBW010000062.1, forward strand.
CGCCATGAACGTGCGCGCCTCGATCGCTGCACGGATGCCGCGCATCAAATCCTGGTAGTAGCGCAGGTTGTGGACGGTGGCGAGCATCGGCCCGAGCATCTCGTCGCAGCGGTCCAGATGGCGCAGGTAGGCGCGGCTGAAGCCGCCGGCGCAGGTGGCGCAGGCGCATTCGGGGTCGATCGGGCGCAGGTCGTCCTCGTAGCGCGCATTGCGGATGCGCACCGCGCCGAACCGGGTGAAGTAGTGGCCGTTGCGGGCGTTGCGGGTGGGCATCACGCAATCGAACATGTCGATGCCGCGGGCGACCGCCTCGACGATGTCCTCGGGTTTGCCCACGCCCATCAGGTAACGCGGTCGGTCGGCCGGCAATTGCGGAGCGGTGTGCTCGAGCATGGCATCGCGCTCGGCCTCGGGTTCACCCACGGCGAGGCCGCCGATGGCGTAGCCGTCGAAACCGATGGCCTTCAAGGCATCGGCCGATCGCGTCCGCAATCCGGGGTGCACCCCGCCCTGCACGATGCCGAACAAGGCCGCGTCGTTGCCTGCGTGCGCCTTCTTCGAGCGTTCGGCCCAGCGCAGCGACAGCTCCATCGACGCGCGCGCCTCCGCTTCCGTCGCCGGATACGGCGTGCACTCGTCGAAGATCATCACGATGTCCGAGCCCAGCGCGCGCTGGATCGCCATGCTCTCCTCGGGGCCGATGAACACCTTGGCGCCATCGACCGGCGAGGCGAAGGTCACGCCGGTTTCGCTGATCGTGCGGCGCTTGGCCAGCGAGAACACCTGGAAGCCGCCCGAATCGGTGAGAACGGGTTTCTCCCACCGCGCAAAACCATGCAGCCCACCGTGCGCCTCGATGATGCGCAGGCCCGGCCGCAGGAACAGGTGAAAGGTGTTGCCGAGGATGATCTGCGCACCGGTCGCCACGACATCGGCGGGCTTCATTGCCTTCACCGTGCCGTAGGTGCCCACCGGCATGAAGGCCGGGGTTTCCACCACGCCGCGCGGGAAGGTCATGCGCCCACGGCGTGCCACGCCGTCGGTCTGCAACAGATCGAAGCGCATGCGACTCATGGGGCGGTGCCGAACGATTCGTAAAGGTGCTTCTGGAAGCCGACGAACATCGAGCGAATTTCCGCCATCCGGCCCAGCTCGTCTGCGGCGTCCGCGATGGCGCGGTACTTGAGCACCAGCAGCGGCGCGAGCTTGTCCGGATCGAGTTCATCGACACCCTGGCGCACGTACTGCCCGAGCACGAAGTCCAGGAATTCCTGTTGCTTGTAATCCAGTCGAGGCGCGGACGCCGCTCTGGCGTGATCGGCGCGGACCTGTCGGTTCAACGGATCGCGCGCATAGGCCACGAAAGCCAGCACGTCGAACAGGTCGCTGTTGTCGGCATCGATGATGGCCTGCATCTGCGCAAGCTGTTCGCGCCCGAAACCCTGTTCTGCAAGCCCGGCGAGCAGCGCCTTGCGCGTGGCCGGATCGCTCCACAACCGGCGCAGTTCGTCCTCGTCGTGGAAGAACTCCGGCAGCTTGCCGTACAACGCTTCCATGAATTGCTGCGCCGACATCGGTGCACCGTTCGGGTGCCAGAAACTGGTCGCGGTCATGTGCTGGATCGTGCGTTCCTTGCCGTCGGCAAGCTTCACCTTGGCCTTGCGCGCGCCGCGTTGGCACTCGCACGGGCGCTTGCCGCAATCCGGGCATGCGCATTCGCAAGGGCGCTTGCCGCAGGTCTTGCACGGCTGCGGCGGTCGGGCTTTGCAAATGCACGGAGACTGCCCGCACTTCGCGCAGACTTCCGGCTCCGCCGGCTCGCCGTCCCATTCCGGATCGCTGAAATGCTGATGCGCGCGCACGAAATCGAAGATCGTGAAGTAGTCCTTGCCGTCGTACAGTCGCGTGCCGCGGCCGATGATCTGCTTGAACTCGATCATCGAATCGATGGCGCGCAACAGCACGATGTTGCGCACGTTGCGCGCGTCCACGCCGGTCGAAAGCTTCTGCGACGTGGTCAGGATGGCCGGAATCGTCTTGTCGTTGTCCTGGAAATCGCGCAGGTGCTGCTCGCCGAGCGCGCCGTCGTCCGCGGTGACGCGCTGGCAATAGGCCGGATCGGGACTCGCCTTGACCTGGTTGATCAGGTCGCGGATCAGCAGCGCATGCGCTTGCGTGGCGCAGAACACCAGCGTCTTCTCGCGCTGGTCGATCTGATGCATGAAAATTCCCACGCGCTTGCGCTCACGCGCGACGATTTCGATGCTGCGGTTGAAATCCTTTTCCTCGTAGCGCCGGCCCGCTTCGATCTCGCCCTCGACCACGGTGTCGTCGCTGGTGTAGACGTAATCGTCCAGCGTGGTGGCGATCTGGCGCACGCGAAACGGCGTCAGATAGCCGTCGTTGATGCCGTCCTTGAGCGAATACACGTAGACGGGTTCGCCGAAATACGCGTAGGTGTCCACGTTGTCGCGCCGCTTGGGCGTGGCGGTAAGGCCGAGCTGCACGGCCGGCGCGAAGTAGTCGAGGATGTCGCGCCAGTTGCTCTCGTCGTTCGCGCCGCCGCGATGGCATTCGTCGATGACGATGAAGTCGAAGAAATCCGGCGGATACTCGCCGAAGTACGGACTCGGCTTGCCGTCCTGCGGCGGCCCACTCATGAAAGTCTGGAAGATCGTGAAGAAGATGCTGCCGTTCTTCGGGACACGCCCCTTTTTGCGAATCTCGTCCGGCACAATGCGCACGAGCGCATCCTCCGGGAACGCCGAGAACGCGTTGTAGGCCTGGTCGGCGAGGATGTTGCGATCGGCCAGGAACAGGATGCGCGGACGTCGCGTCGGTTCGTTTTCGGATTTCCAGTCGGCGAGGTTCCAGCGCGCATGGAACAGCTTCCATGCGATCTGGAATGCGATGAAGGTCTTGCCCGTGCCGGTCGCCAGCGTCAACAGGATGCGCGAGCGGTTCTCGCTGATGGCCGCGAGCACGCGATCGACCGCGATGTCCTGATAATAACGGCCCTGGAACGCGCCGCCGCGATCGGCGAACGGCACGGCCGCTAAGCGCTCGCGCCAGGCGTTGCGCATGGCGAAGGTGCGATCCCACAATTCCTGCGGCGACGGGATTTGCGCGAGTTCGCCTTCCGCGCCGGTTTGCATGTCGCAACCGTAAAAGCCACGGCCATTGCTCGCATAGGTGAAGCGCAGCGCCAGTTTCTGCGCGTAGTTCTTCGCCTGTCCCAGACCTTCGGTGAGCGCCTTGTCGTAGGCCTTGGCTTCGATTACGGCAAGTTTGGTGTTGCGGTATTCGAGCACGTAGTCCGCGCGCAACGGCGGCGCGCGCCGGCCCGCGCCTTCCAGCCGGCCGAGCGTGATCGCGTAATTGCGCCGCACGCGGCTGTCGGGCACGACGCCCCAGCCCGCGGCCTTGAGCGCGGGGTCGATGTACTCGGCGCGGGTTTCGTCTTCGGTCATTCCCACTGCTTTCTCATGGCGTCGCTTCGTGCAGGCTAGCCGGGATGTCGCGACTCGTGTGCGCAATGCGGATCACGTCGAGATGATCGGCATGCTCGATATAGAACATCGCATACGGAAAGCGCCGTAATGTCCAATGGCGCAACTGCGGAATGTCCAGCTCATGCGCATAGCGCGGCGAGCCGGAGGCAGGATGATTCTCGATATGGCCGGTGGCCCGTTCCAACGCATCGAGGAACGCATCGAGCATGTGCGCCGCTTCTGTCAGATAAAACGCCACGGCGGCAACGATGTCCGCCTCGGCCCGCTCCGAGCGAATCGCTGGCTTCACCCGGTTTTCTTGGCAGCCACCTTCGCGCGCTTGCGCAACGCGGCGAAGTAAGCGGCGTCCATGCGGCCCACGGGCTTGGACTGCACACCGTCGAGCAGATACTGACGGAACCGGGTGCGATCGCGGTCGCGCCGGATCAATTCGCGCATGTATTCGCTGGAGCTGCCATAACCCTCGCTCCTGATGCGATGGTCGACGAAGTCCTTCAACTCGTCAGGCAGGGAAATGTTCATGGTAGACATGGCGTCATCCTGCGCCGTTTGCCAATTTTTGGCAAGCGTCGTTTACAACTCCCCGGCAAACGCCCGCTGCAGCAGCGATTTCTTCAGCTCGTCCAGGGCGTCGAGTTTGCGGGTGTAGAGGGTTTCGAGGTGTTGGGTTTCGGCTTGTAGCGTTTCGATTGCCAAAACAATCGATGCCTGTTCTTCACGCGTTGATGGCATTGCAACTGGAATCGAGTTCAGCGCCGCTTGATTCAGCTTCGGCTGTGCTGCACCTGTGATGTACTCATCCAATTTGATACTTTCGAGAAAGAACTCGACAAAGCGCTGCGTCGCCATGTCGTCGAATTTCAGGATGTGCGCGTGATTGTTCACCCAGCACTTGCCTGACACTGAAAACGCGATCGGCGTCGACCGCGCAAGCAGGTTGGCCCCATCTTCCGAGACGAGAAGCGTTTCGCCATCGAAGATGTAGTCGGATACATAGTCGACGATGCCCGACGCGCCGTAATACGGATATTCGCCAGCCTGCCGCTTTGCTTTGGTGATTGGGACGCGTTTGTAGTCTAGGTTCTCGGAAATCTGATGCAATAATTTCGTCACCCATCCTTCGTGTCTATTGGCGAAGATGGCGTACCGCTGACTCTCAAACACCGCCCGCGCATTCCGCCGGTTCTGCTCGGCCTGCACCTTGGCCGCGGCGATGCCCGCAAACGCTTCGTCGAGGATGCCGACGATGCGTTGTTGTTCGGGGAGCGGGGGAATCGGAATCCGAGACGATTCAATGAACTCCTTCGCGACGCGCTTGTGCCCGACCGCGCCCGTCATACGCTCGGCACCCTCTTGCCGAAAACTGTTGCGCGACAGGAAGTAGTACAGCCACTCGCGATTCAACGACGAACTGGGTCGAAAAACGATGTATTCGCTTGAACCGAATCCGACGCCATTCACCAAATTCGACGCGATGCCGAGCTTGCCGTTCTCGAAACAAGGGGTGATCTTTGCGAGCAGCACATCGCCATCGGCGAAGTAGGTGTAGCTGCTACCATCTACCTCATTCAACGGCTTGGTTTTTGTCGGCATCGCAAACTTTGTCTCGATGCCCAAATCTTCCATCGGCAGAAATGAGACCGCTGCTGCGCTATTTTCGAGACGGCGACTCTCCGACTTCGGCGGTTTGATTTCGCACGCCTCTGCGAGCGTCATCGTCGGCCAGGTCATACCAACGCCCTAACCTTTTCCAACACCCGCGCCGACTCCGCATCCAGCGCCGCGATCTCGTCGAGAATCTCGCGCGGGCTGCGGTGCTGCACGGTTTCCACCGCGTTCGGGTTCTTCACCGACAGGTCGAACGTGGCGCTGTCGATGGTCGCGGCATCCACGCTCCAGCTCTTGGGCGAATCGGCGAAGGTTTTCTGCAGCTCGATGAAATCGGCCAGGTCCGCGTCGTTGAGCGGGTTGGTCTTGCCGAGGTTCCGGCCCGGGTCGAGCTGGTAGTACCAGACCTTGCGCGTCGGCGCACCCCTGGCGAAGAACAGCACCACCGTCTTCACGCCCGCGCCGAGGAACGTGCCGCCGGGGCAGTCGAGCACGGTGTGCAGGTTGCATTCCTCAAGGAGTTTCTTGCGCAGGCTCACGCTCGCGTTGTCGGTGTTCGACAAAAACGTGTTCTTGATCACGATGCCGGCGCGCCCGCCAGCCCGAAGGTACTTGATGAAGTGCTGCAGGAACAGGAACGCCGTCTCGCCGGTCTTGATCGGGAAGTTCTGCTGCACCTCCTTGCGTTCCTTGCCGCCGAACGGCGGATTGGCGAGGATCACCTCTAAGCGATCGCGCTCCTGCACGTCGGCGAGGTTCTCGGCCAGCGTGTTGGTGTGCGCGATGTCCGGCGCCTCGATGCCGTGCAGGATCATGTTCATGATCGCGATCACGTAGGCGAGCGATTTCTTCTCCTTGCCGTAGAACGTGCGCTCCTGCAGCGTGGTCAAATCGGCCGTACTCAAGTTCGGCTGCGCCTTGAGGTAATCGAAGGCTTCGCAAAGGAATCCGGCCGATCCGCAAGCGCCGTCGTAGATTCGTTCGCCGATGCGCGGCGCGACCACGCGCACCATCGCGCGGATCAGCGGGCGCGGCGTGTAGTACTCGCCGCCGTTGCGCCCGGCGTTGCCCATGTTGCGGATTTTCGCCTCGTACAGGTGCGACAGCTCGTGCTTGTGCGTCTGCGAGCGGAATTGCAGCTCGTCGATGTGCTCGATGATCTCGCGCAGGTTGTAGCCGGACTGGATGCGGTTCTTGATCTCGCCGAAAATCTCGCCGATCTTGTATTCGATGGTGTTCTGGCCGCTGGCCTTTTGCTTGAACGCGTGCAGGTACGGAAACAATTTGCCGTTCACGAAATCGCGCAGGTCGTCGCCGGTCAGCGCGACGTTGTGGTCGGGCTTGCCGCTGGCGTCCTTCGGCGCCGCCCAGCGCTGCCAACGATATTCCGGGTCGAGGATGTGCTCGTAATTGCGACCGGCCAGCTCGGCGATCGCCATGCGCTCCACTTCGAGGCCTTCAAGGTATTTCAGGAACAGCAGCCACGAGGTCTGCTCGGTGTAATCGAGCTCGGTCGTGCAGCCGGCTTCCTTGCGCAGCACGTCGTCGATGTTTCTGAAAGCCTGTTCGAACACCGTGGAGTTCCCTGGTTTGCGGTCGGAAACGATTATCGCGGCGCACCCTGCGGATACACCAGCATCGCATCGCCGTAGCTGAAGAAGCGATATTTCTCCGCGACCGCGTGGCGATACGCGGCAAGCACGCGCTCGCGCCCTGCGAAGGCGGAGACCAGCATCAACAGGGTCGATTCGGGCAGGTGAAAATTGGTCAGCAGCGCATCGACGGAACGGATGTGATAGCCGGGGAAGATGAAGATGCGCGTTTCGCCGGCGAATGGGCGCAGTTCGCGCCGACCCTCTTCGTTCACGACCATCGCGCTCTCCAGCGCGCGCACCACGGTGGTGCCTACGGCAATCACACGCCCTCCACACGCCCGAGTGTGCGCGATCTGTTCGATCAGTTGTGCGCCGACGTTGAGCCATTCGCTGTGCATCACATGCTGATCGACGTGTTCCACGCGCATCGGCTGGAAGGTGCCCGCGCCGACGTGCAGGGTGACGTGGCCGAAAGCCACGCCGCGCGCGCGCAGCGCAGCGAGCAGGGCATCGTCGAAGTGCAGGCCGGCGGTCGGCGCGGCGACCGCGCCCAGTTCGCGCGCGAACACGGTCTGGTAACGCTCCGCGTCGTCAGCACCCGGCGCGCGGTGGATGTACGGCGGCAGCGGCATCTGCCCGGCGTGCAGCAGCCATTTCTCCAGCGGCTCGGGTGTGTCGAAACGCAGAGCGTAGAACTCGCCGTCGCGACCAAGCACGACGGCTTCGCCACCGCCATCGAGGACGATGCGGGTACCGGCACGCGAGGGCTTGCTGGCGCCCAGTTGCACGCGCGCGTCGTGGCCGCCGAGCAGGCGTTCGATCAGGATCTCCACACGCCCGCCACTGTCCTTGCGCCCGAACAGCCGCGCCGGCAGCACGCGGGTGTCGTTGAATATCAACAGGTCGCCGGGTTGCAGCAGCCCGGGCAGATCGCGGATGCGGCGATCGCGCAGCGGCGGATCGGGGTCAGCCCCTTGCGCGCCTGGCAGCACCAGCAAACGACTCGCCGAACGCTCCGGCAGCGGTGCTTGCGCGATCAGCGCTTCCGGCAGATCGAAGTGGAAGTCGGACTTCTTCAAGCGCGGGTCGTCACGATGCAGAGATGGAATCGTGATTATCGCCGATGCAACGCCATCAAGCTGTCTTGCGCCGCCGCTTCCACATCGCCAGCCCTGCCGCCAGCACGAGCAGACCGCCCAGCGGCAACGGCCAGTGCAGCCGAGCCCAATGCCGCGTCGCGTGGTAGCGCAGCTTCCACGGCAGCCAGCGCGCCGCGGCGAAGTCGGGTGCGGGGCAGTCGTGACCGAAATTCCTGGCCCATGCCACATGCGCGCCGTTGCGCAGATAACGGTGGTAGATGCGCTGCGCGCTGGCGCTGTCGGTGTCGAGCATCCAGCCCGTCGCCGAGCACATCATCGCCGCGTAGGCTTGCGAGCGCGCGGGGACGAGGCTGGCGGCCTGCTCGGCGAGGTTGGCCGCGAGGTAACGGTAGTGGTAACGCGCATCCGGAACGATGGCGCTGGCGGTCACGCGCGCGGCTTCGCCGCCACCCGTCCATTCGCGATCCTTCATGGATGGCAGGCCGCCGGCGTCGAAGTTGCCATCGGTCATCGCGCCGTCCGGTTCCAGTTCGGCGCCCAGCAATTCCATGCCGTAGGCGCGGACGAGTTTCGCCTGCGCGAACAGCGCCGCCGCCCGCTTGCTCGACGACCAGGCGTGGTCGTCGCGATGGGCGTCGATCAGCGCCTGCGCCTGCTTGCGCAGTTGGGTGTCGTCGAAATAGGCCAGCGCGTCGGCCATGCGCCCGGCCCGCATCAGCCGGCGCGCCAGCAAGGCACGCAGCGCGGTGGCGGGAGGCGGCAAACCGTAGGCGCCGGCATCGTCACCCGAATGTCTGGGCGGCGGCGGCGCCTTCACGTTGGCATCGACGAAGCTTTTCAGTTCATCGACGCTGAGCACGCGCTCGGCCACATAGGCCGCGTCGGGCCAGTATTGCGATGCGCCTGCATACATCCGCGTCATCGCCTCGACGTAATCGTCGCGGCTGAGCGCGAGCATGCCGCGCTCGTCCTCCACGCGGCACAGCGGGCTTTGCAGGCTGGCTTCGCCGATTTCGCTGGCACCGCCCCAGTCCTCGCTGGCCGGGAAGCCCTTGGCAGCCGCCGCGTACTCGCGCGCCGCCGTCGCCTTGTCGCCGGCGCGCAACGCCAGCTTGGCGCGCACCCATGCGGCCAGCGCCGTGTCGGACCGGGCGGCCAATTGCCCGGCAAGGTCGTAGTGCCCGGCGCGATACAGGCCCGCCGCGAGGCGGTCGGCGCCGTCGAAATGCGCAAGGCCATGCGCCGTCACGATCTTCACGAAGGCTTCCACATCGATGCCATCGGGCGATTTGCGCAGGTTGCCGTCGTCGTCGGTGGTTGGGCCGTTACCGCCGCTGCCGGCCAGCGGCCACTGCACCGCGAACTCGTCCGAGCGCGTGTACAGGTAGGCGGCCAGCAGGCGCTGGGCGACGGGATCGTCGAGCGCCTTGTCGAGCTGGTCGCGGTGCGCGAGCAAGCTGCGGGCGACGAACAGCAAGGAGGCCGCGCCGCTGCTCGAATCGTGCGCGGCCTGCTGCGCGTAATAGTGCACGGCATCGGCCACCGCGCCCTCGTGCCAGGCGATGCGCCCCTGCTCGCCGAGGCTGGCCACGGCCAGGCCCTGCGGGTCGGGGATGCCCTGCTCCACCTGCTTGCGCACGTTCTCGAAGGCGGCACTGGCACCAGCGGTATCGCCATCGGCCAACAGGCTGCGTGCCAGCGTGTACTGCGCCCACAAGCCGCGATGGGCGCGTTGCGGAGCCGGCAGCTCGAGCACCGCGCGCAGACGGGTCTGCGCAGTTGGCCGGTCGCCCTTGTGGAAGGCGATCGCGCCGAGGGTGTATTCGTACAGATCCGGCGACAAGCCCTGCCCCGCTTTCGCGGCGGCATCCAGGTCGGGTGCCGCGCGCATCGCCTTGACCTTCGCGGCCTCATCGCTGCTCAGTCCCATCGCGTCGGCGGCCGCAAGCGTTTGCTCGTGTTCGTCATACGGCGACCCTTCCACCGCACGCAACGTGTCGTGCGGCTTGGGCACCAGCCGCGCCGCCTCGAACATGAACATGCCGTCGGGCAGATCGAACAGGCTGGATTTGCGGTCGTCCAGCAACTGTTGCGGAAAGAACGGTCCGCACGCGGCAGCGCTCGCCGATGCCAGCAGGCAGGCGAGAGAAACAGCCAAACGCAGCTCAGGGTTGAACATGCAACTCCGCTGGAGTGAGTTGTTTGCAGCGCACCCATCCCAGCGGGCGCGACTGCGTCGCCGGCAGGGTGGCGCTGGATTCGCGCACGAAGCGCAGTTTGCCGGTAGCGTGGTCGATGCGATACCCCGGCAGCGCGTCGGCATCGGAGCACCCTTGTCCGCCCACGTCCACCGACGCCGGCAACGGCGCTTCGAGATTGCCGGTGTTGCTCACGCTCAGGTCGAACGCGCCATTGCCGCTGCTGGCGACGTGCGCCTCGAAGTCGGCATGCAGCTCGCGCCCGGCGATCGCCGCGGCGATGGTCGCCAGCGGCCAGGCGCGGCGGTCGCCCGGCAAGGGCATGCGGAACCAGATGAAGCCGGTGAGGTGCGCCGGCGGCTTGTCGCGCAACGCATGCACCATGTTCGCCACCGCCTGCGGGTCGGCGAAGAGTTCGAGACGTTGCCCGGCGACCGGCAAGCCGGACTCGCTCTCCACGCCGACCGTGCGACCCTGCGCATCCACCACCAAGGCCGAGCCATAGGCCGGCAGGGCGACGCGGAAGGGCTTGCCGTCGACTTGCGAAAACTTCTCGATCCACGCCTGCGCCTGTTTCGGGTCGAACAAGCCGTGCTTCGGGTCGGTCACGGCGTGCACCTGCAACACCGCCTCGTCGGCCTGCGCGAGAACGTCGGCCAAGCCGGGCGAATCCAGCCACGACGGCAAGACGGTGATCGACAGCGCCACGCCTTGCGGCAATTTCGTCTTGACCGCCGCGATCAGCTTCGCGTAGTCGCCGAGCCTGGAAGCCGCGCAGTCGTAATCGAGCTCGACGCCATCCACCGCCACCCCGCCCGCGCGCCACTGCGTCGCGATGGCCACGGCCTTTCCGGCGACGACATCGGCATCCAGCGTCGGCAGGCGGCCATCGAGGCGGATCACCGGCCGCACCGGGCGACCATCGGCCTTGAGCGAAGGCAGATCCACCCGCGCCTCGACCCATCCCTCGCCGGGCTGATCCTGCGCGGCCAGCACGCGCAACTCGCTGAACAGGCCGCGGCTGTCCGCCAGTGCAACGATGTTGGCCGGCAACCACATGCGTTGCCAGATGTACACGCTCTCGGACAAACCAATCGTGGCGACGGTTTTCGGCCCGGCCAGGGGCGCAGCCGGCGCGATCACCGTCTGGTTGCGTGGCGCGGGCTCGCCGGCGGGCGAAGACGGGCCGCCGGACGGGCTGCACGCGCACAACGACAAGGGGATGCAACAGGAAACGGCGATCGCGCGAAGGTTCATGCTTTAAAAAGGGTGCTGGGATGCGGCACGATACCAGCGCGGGAGGGCGCTGGGCAGACGGGTACTGCCGTGCGGCTCCATGCGTCGCTCGACGCGTCACGCGATCACCATCCGTGGTGCGCCTCCGTTCGGCATCCTGCCTCACCTGTAGCCAGGCACACGCGATGCGTTTCATCGCATCGCGTGAGCGTGCCTGTCTACAACCAACCCTTCTGCCGCGCCAGCCGGTGCGCCTCGATGCGGTTGCTCACGCCGAGCTTGCCGATCGCCTCGGAAAGATAATTGCGCACGGTGCCGTGCGAGAGGTGCAGCTTCTCGGCGATCTCGGCAGCGCCCAGGCCTTCACCGGCCAAGCGTAGCACCTGCCGCTCGCGCTCGTTGAGCGGGTCGGCTTCCGACCAGGCTTCCAGCGCCAGTTCCGGCGCGATCGCGCGGCCGCCGCGATGCACCTGCCGCAACGCTTCGGCCAGTTTCTCGGCCGGCGCATCCTTGAGCAGGTAACCGCTCACGCCGGCATCCAGCGCACGGCGCAGGTAGCCGCTGCGCGCGAAGGTGGTGACGATCACAACCTTGACCGGCAGCTCGCGTTCGCGGATGCGCTGCGCCAGTTCCAGCCCAGTGAGGTGAGGCATTTCGATGTCCGACACCAGCACGTCCACCGGCGTGTCGGTGCCTTGCCGGCGTTGCACCTCACGCCACGCCTGTTCGCCGTCGGCGACGCTGCCGAGCACCTCGATGTCGGATTCGAGCGCGAGCAACGCGGACAGCGCGCCGCGCACCATCGCCTGATCCTCGGCGAGCAGCACGCGGATCATCGCCGCACCGTTTGCGTTGCATCGAGCAGCCAAAAATCAGCAGCGCCGCTCATGCGCTGATCTTGCGCGGTGCGTCGGCGATGCCGATCACGTTGGATGGCGGCAACGGCAGACACGCTTCGATGACGGCGCCTTGCCCGCGTTCACCGGAGATACGCAGGCTGCCGCCCAGTGCTTCGATGCGCTCGCGCATGCCGGTCAAACCATTTCCATGCTGACGGATGGCACCTTGACCGTCGTCGCTGATGCGCAGCACGAGCACTTCACGCTCGACGCTCAACTGCGCCCGTGCACTCGTCGCCCTGGCATGGCGCTGGATGTTGGTCGCGGCCTCGCGCAGGACCAGCGCAAGGCAATTTTCCTGCGCGGAGGGCAGCGCACGATCGAAACCATCGAAGGCAAAACGCACGCCCACGCATTCGAGCATCGTTCGCGCCGACGCCGCCTCGCCGACCAGCCCTGCTGCGCGCATGCCGGTGACCGCGCTGCGTACTTGCGCTAGCGCCTCGCGTGCAGTGCGCTCGACCTCGCCGATTTCGCGCCGCGCCGCCGCCGGATCGCGGGAAAGCAGCTTGCCGGCCAATTCGGACTTGAGCGCGATCAGCGACAGCGTGTGGCCGAGCAGATCGTGCAGATCGCGGCCGATGCGTTCGCGTTCGGCGGTTGCCGCCAGTCGGCGGATTTCCTCGTGCGACACCTGCAATTGCGCGTCCTTCACCTGACTGGATCGGTAGGCGATGTTGCTGCCACCGATGGCCAGCGCCATCACCGCCATGCTGAGTAGGAACGGCCACGGCAGATGCTGCGCGTAGCCGATCAGCAGATACGGCACCAACACCAGGATCATCAGCGCGAAGGCACGTAGCGGCGTGGGCGCGAACGCGAGGAAGGCGCAGGCGTAGATGACGTACGTGCAAGCGCCCCAGTTGTAGGGCGTCAACAGATAGCCCAGTACGGCGATGCCCAGCGCGTTTGCCACGATCCAGCGCAGCGGTCGGTAATAGGCGCACGCGTACAACACGAGGAACAGCGGCAGCGTGGCCATGGTCTGCCAAAGCCACTGCCGCATCGGCACCTGACCGAACCACGGCGAGGCGAACAGCCAGAACGTCCAGATCAGGCCATACAGGGGAATGAAGCGCATCCACGGGCTGCCGTTGGACGCACGCATGCGCCGCCCGATCATGGAATCGGGGTGGATACTGAAAAGACTTCGAGCCCATCCGTTCATTGCCACGCCTCGACCTTGTCCAGCATGTTTTCACCAATCACTGCGATGCATGCAGCGACGACCGGGAACCATCGCGAACAAGCCGCCAAGGATCACGAACAACGGCCACCACGTCGCCAAGGATAACCCCAGCAGGAAGATCGTCGCGATCATCGCCGGTGCCAGCGCCGACAGCGCGGCACGCACCACCTGCGCATCGATCGTTCCGACTTCCCTGTATCGCCGCACCGCCCTCATCGCCGAAGGCACCGAGCCCAGATAGATGAACAACGCCCACCAGTTTTCGGGTAGATGCCACGGCAATTCCATGCCGAGATTGCCGGCCAGCAACAGGGTGCCGACCAAAATGATGACAATGCCTGACAGCATGTTTTCGATACGCAGCAGCGAGGGCGTCGTCGTGTTCTTCGGCATGTCGTCGGAAGTCATGTCCTTTCTCCTGAAATAGTTGATGGAAGGGCTTGGGTTTCAACCCGCCCGCGCCAGCCAGCGCCGGGCGATGCCGAAGCAGATCGCCGAGAAGCCAACCAGCCACAACAAATGCCCGGCGATGCCCGCCACCGGCACCTGCCCGACCACCATCAACGCGAGTTGCGAGAGGTGGTACGCCGGCCACAGGGGAGCGAACTGGCCGATGAACTTCGGCAGCATCGACAGTGGCATCCACAGGCCCGAGAGAAAGGCCATCGGCATGAAAATCAGGTTGACGAAGGCCGGCGCGACGTTGGCGTTCGCCTTCGCGCCGATCATAAGCCCCAACGCACAGAACGGCAGCACGCCCAGCAGGGTGATCGCACCCAGCCCCAGCCACTGAGCAATTGCAAGGCGCACACCGCCGAGTCCAACGGCCATCGCCGCGAGAACAGCGAACACGATCAAACCGAACAGCATCGCCATCGCCAGCTTGGCCAACAGGTAGCCGCCCGGCGGCATCGGCGCGACGCGCTTGAGCGCCAGCCAGCCGCGTTCGCGCTCGATCGCCACCGCGACGCCGAAGCCGTACAGGCTCGGCGCCATCACCCCGAACACGCTGTAGGTGGCGAACAGGTAATGCGCGGCGGCGGCACTGCCGCGGTTGAGCAGCACGCCGAACAGCAGGTAGAACAGCGGCGGAAACAGCAGCGTCGGCACCGCGGAACCGGGTGTGCGCAGCACGCGCAGGAACTCGAAACGCGCTTCCAGAACGTAGGATCGAAGCGGGTTATGCGTGGCCTTGCCGACGGGCATGACGGGTTGGGCGACGGTGTTCATCAGGCGGCTTCCCTTGTGATTTCAACGAATGCTTCCGCAAGCCCGGCGCGGCGGATTTCCAGCTCGGCCAGTTCGGCATCGCGCGCCAGCAGGTTGCGGACGACGGCCTCGGCGGCATCGGTGACGATCTCCATGTGCTGCCCATCGCGCACCACCGAGCGCACGTGCGGCCAGCACAGGATGGTTTCGGTCGGCACCGCGCTGATGCAGCGGATGCGCCGTTGCGCTACGCGCGCGCGGATCGCCGCGACGCTGCCTTCGGCCACCACTTTGCCCCTGGCCATCATGCACACGCGGTCGGCCAGCGCCTCGGCTTCCTCCAGATAATGCGTGGTCAGCACGATGGCGCAACCATCGGCGACCAGCGTGCGGATGGTCTTCCACATCACCTCGCGCGCCTCGATGTCCAGCCCGGTGGTCGGCTCGTCGAGGAACAGGATCTCCGGATTGCCGGCCAGTGCCAGCGCAAACTGCACGCGCCGCTGCTGACCGCCGGAGAGTTTGCCGTAGCGGCGATCCAGCAGACCCTCCACGCCCGCCAGCGCGGCGCATTGCGCCAGCGTGCGCGGGTTCGGGTAATAGCTGGCGAACAGTTCGATCAACTCGCGCACCGTGAGCGTCTCGGGCACCGCCGCCGATTGCAGCATCGCGCCCACCCGCCGACGCGCCGCCAACGTATGCGGTGCCGAGCCAAACAATTCCACCCTGCCCTCATCGGCCAGTTGCAACCCGAGCAACAGGCTGATCGCGGTGGTCTTGCCCGCACCGTTGGGGCCGAGCACGGCCAGCACTTCACCCGCGCGCACGGACAGGTAGATGCGATCGAGCGCGACCAGATTGCCGTAGCGTTTGGTGACGCCCTCCAATCCGGCAACCGTCTCGGGTTGGGATGTTTCGGCGGAAAGTTCGGTGGATCGGATTCTTGCGATGGCGCGCATGCACTGTCTCCCGAGGATGGGACCAGTGTCGCCAGCGCCGCCGGCACCTTGCAGTGCACGTCGTCAGGACGTGGTTCTGACAGGTGTCAGGTTCAGAGGACTGAGGACTGAGGACGGGTTCACCCTCTACCCCATCGCCGCCGCATGCACGCCCGCCACGGCGCGGCCTGAAGGGTCGGCAGC
Organism: Pseudomonadota bacterium; assembly: GCA_018242445.1. Taxonomy (GTDB): domain Bacteria; phylum Pseudomonadota; class Gammaproteobacteria; order Xanthomonadales; family Xanthomonadaceae; genus SZAS-103. The sequence continues at coordinate 30,956 of JAFEBW010000062.1, forward strand.
CTGCGCGAATGCTGCGTCCCACGCGATCGCGGTCGGCGTGGAGCAGGCGATCGACTTGCCGCCCGGCACCGTACGGGCGCAGGCGTCGCCGGGGAAGTGGCGCTCGAAGAGCGTGCGATAGAAATACGCTTCCTTGGTCTGCGGCGGATTGATGGGGAAACGCCCAGCCGCCGCGGCCAGTTGCGCATCGCTCACCTGCGCTTGCGCGTGCGCCTTGAGTCCATCGATCCAGCCGTAGCCCACGCCGTCGCTGAATTGCTCCTTCTGCCGCCACAGGATCGCGTCCGGCAGGTAGCCGGCGAAGGCATCGCGCAGCACGGCTTTCTCGATGGCGATGCCGCGCGCATCCATGCGCACCATCTTGTGCGCGGCGTCCATGCGCATGGCCACGTCGAGAAAATCCACGTCGAGGAAAGGCACGCGCGGCTCCACGCCCCAGGCCATCATCGACTTGTTGGCGCGCAGGCAGTCGTAGCTGTGCAGGGCGTCGAGCTTGCGCACCAGTTCCTCGTGGAAGGCGCGCGCATCGGGCGCCTTGTGGAAGTACAAATAGCCGCCGAAGATCTCGTCGCTGCCCTCGCCGGAGAGCACCATCTTCACGCCCATCGCCTTGATGCGCCGCGCCAGCAGGTACATCGGGGTGGACGCGCGGATGGTGGTCACGTCGCAGGTTTCGATGTGGCGGATCACTTCGGGCAGCGCGTCGAGACCTTCCTCGAAACTGTAGGTGAAACCGTGGTGCACCGTACCCAGCGCCTCGGCGGCGATGCGCGCGGCGGCCAGATCCGGCGAGCCTTCCAGCCCGATCGCGAAGGAATGCAGGCGCGGCCACCATGCTTCGGTGGCGTCGTTTTCCTCGATGCGGCGACGCGCGAAACGCGCCGCGCAGGCGGCGACCAGCGAGGAATCCAGCCCACCCGACAGCAGCACGCCGTAGGGCACGTCGCTCATCATCTGCCGATGCACGGCGGCCTCGAAGGCCTCGCGCAGTTCCTGCGGCGCAACCTGCGCGCCGGCCACCGCGTCGTAATCGCGCCATGTCCTCGTGTAATAGCGCGTGCATACGCCGGTCGCGCTGTCGTAGCAATGGCCCGGCGGGAACGCGGCGACGTCCTCGCACAGCCGCGCGATGGCTTTCATTTCCGAGGCGACCCACAACCGGCCCTCGTGGTCGTGGCCCCAGTACAGCGGGCACACGCCGATGGGGTCGCGCGCGATCAGCACGCGCTGCGCCTGCCGATCCCACAGCGCGAAGGCGAAGATGCCGTTGATCTCGTCCAGCCACGCCGCCACGTCCTCGCGTTGCGCGAACAGGGCGTTGATGACCTCGCAATCCGAGCCGGTCTGGAACGCATGCGGATGCGCCAGCGCGGCTTGCAGTGTCTGGTGGTTGTAGATCTCGCCATTGACCGCGAGCGCGAGGCGGCCATCGGCCGAACGCAGCGGCTGCGAACCGCCGGCCGGATCGACGATGGCGAGGCGCTCATGGACGAGGATGGCGGACGGGTCGGCATGCACGCCGCTCCAGTCCGGCCCGCGATGGCGTTGCAGCGCGGACAGCGACAGCGCCAGCGGGCGCAGCGGGGCGAGGTCGGCGCCAGGGCGCAGGTCGAAGACTCCGAGGATCGAGCACATGGGGTTTTGGGGACTGGGGACTGGGGACTGGGGTTTGGGGTTCAAGCGAACGGATTGGCCCCTTCCCCCGTTTACGGGGGGTGATGAGGCGTGCTTGCGAACTGCCGTGGCAGTTCGCGCGCCGAAGAACGCCCGGCAGGGCTGGACAGGATGGGATGGGGGGAGCTTTTATCGCATGCCTGCCCCCACCCCAACCCTCCCCGCAAGCGGGAGGGAGTTGTCATTCCGCGCCGGGGAGCGGCGTTTCCGTGAAGTAGTCGAACCGCCATATGCACCTTTGATTGCAACACACGGCGTGATCCATGTTTCTTTCCAAACACTCATGATCTGTTTCTCCGACTTTTACGAGCGCCCAAAAAACAAGAAACCTGCACGTTGCGGTGCAGGTTTCGACGGATCGGTGCGGTGGATGCAATCGCGCGCTAATCGCCGGCCTGCGGTGGGCGGGGATTGAGATTGCGATTGAAATTGGAATGGCAGGCAGGCAGGCGCGCGCCACTGGTGGCGGAGCCGATCAGGGCGTTGGCGCGAAGCGATGACATGGAGCAATCGTGACGTATCGGACCTGCGGTTGCAAGCCGAGTGCGTGACTTTGTCGCTGTACCGCAGCAGCCACGTTGGGACGAGCGGGCTGTGCATGCGACATCGTCTGCCCGTGGGCGACCCAGTACACCCCCGTCCCCGTCCCCTGCCCCTGCCCCTGCCCCTGCCCCCGTCCTCAGGCCATGTACATGCCGCCATTGACGTGCAGGGTCTGCCCGGTGATGTAGGCTGCATCCGGGCCGGCGAGGAAGGCCACCGCCTTGGCGATGTCGCCGACCTCGCCGAAACGGCCCAGCGCGATCTGCGCCAGCATCGCCTGCTTGGCTTCCTCGGGCAGCGAGCGGGTCATGTCGGTGTCGATGAAGCCCGGCGCCACCACGTTCACGGTGATGCCGCGCGAGCCGATCTCGCGCGCCAGCGACTTGGAGAACGCGATAATGCCGGCCTTGGCGGCGGCATAGTTCGCCTGTCCCGGGTTGCCGGTCGCGCCGATCACCGAGGCGATGTTGACGATGCGCCCGCGGCGCGCCTTCATCATCGAACGCATCACCGCCTTGGACGTGCGGTACACCGAGCTGAGGTTGGTGTCGAGGATCGCCTGCCAGTCGTCCTCCCTCATCCGCATCAGCAGGTTGTCGCGGGTGATGCCGGCGTTGTTGACGAGCACCGAGATCGGGCCGAGCTGCTTGCCGATCGCGTCGATCAGCGCATCCACGGCAGCCGTGTCGGTGACGTTCAACACGCGGCCCGCGCCGCCGTGCGCGGCGAGGCGCTCGCCGATGGCCGCCGCGCCGGATTCGGTGGTCGCGGTGCCGATCACCTTGGCGCCGCGCGCGGCCAGTTCGTCGGCGATGGCCGCACCGATGCCGCGGCTGGCGCCGGTGACGAGGGCGATTTCGCCGGTTAGGGTTTTCATGTCGTTCATGCGTGGAAGTCCTCGAGGGCGGCGTCGAAATCCGGTGGCGTGCCGATGGCGCGGGCATCCAGCGCGCGGTCGATGCGCTTGATCAGGCCGGCCAGCACCTTGCCGGGGCCGCATTCGATCGCATGGGCGATGCCGCGATCGCGCAGTTCCTGCACGCAGCCGGTCCATTGCACGGGCTGTTGGAGCTGGCGCGCGAGCGCCGCGCGGATCGCCGCAACCTCATCGAAGCTGCGCACGTCGGCGTTTTGCACCACCGGAATGGATGGCGCCTGCCATGCGATCGTGGCCATGCGCTCGGCGAGTTTTTCCGCCGCGCCGCGCATCAGCGCCGTGTGCGAGGGCACCGACACCGGCAACTTCACCGCCTTGCGCACGCCACGCTGCGCCAGATGCGCCAGCGCGCGATCCACCGCCGCGGCGTGGCCGGCGATCACGGTCTGGCCGGGGCTGTTGAAGTTCGCCGGCGCGACGATCTCGTCGCCGGCGACCAGTTCGCAGGTTTCGGCGATCAACTCATCCTCGGTTCCGAGCACGGCGGCCATCGCACCCACGCCGGGCGGCACCGCCTCCTGCATCAGCCGCCCACGCTCGCGCACCAGCGCCGCGGCATCGTGCAGCGACAGCGCCCCTGCGGCGACCAGCGCCGTGTACTCGCCGAGGCTGTGGCCGGCCAGCAACGCAGGCATTGCTCCGCCCGCGGCCAGCCACGCCCGCCACGCGCCGATGCCCGCGGCCAGCAGCGCCGGCTGGGTGAACTCGGTGCGGTTGAGCTCGGCCTCGGGGCCTTCCTGCGACAGCCTCCAAAGATCCACGCCGGCCCCGGCGGAGGCTTCGGCGAAGGCCTCGCGTACCTGCGCATGCGCGGCGGCCAGCTCGGCGAGCATGCCCACAGCCTGCGAGCCCTGGCCGGGGAAGACGAACGCTAGATGCGGTACGGGCGCAGGTGCTGACATGGGATGGATTCACGGGCGGATGGGAAGCCGTCATTCTAAGCCAAGGACGAAACCATCGACTTCGCAGCATGCGGTTTTTCGGCTGCCCGGCAGCGAAGCATTACAATGTGCGATTCCATCACGGATGCCCGCCATGTCCCTTGCCATCTCCCGCGCGCCGATGCCCGTCAACGAACCGGTGCGCAGCTATGCGCCGAACACGCGCGAGCGTGCCAGCCTGCAAGCGCGGCTCCAGCAGATGTCGGCGGAAACCATCGAGATCCCGCTGTGCATCGGCGGCAAGGACGTGCGCACCGGCAAGCTCGGCCGTGCGGTGATGCCGCATCGGCATGCGCACACCATCGCGCAGTTCCATCAGGCCGGAACGCACGAAGTGCAGCAGGCGATCGACGCCGCGGTGGCGGCGCAGCACGACTGGGCGAGGCTGCCATGGGAAGCGCGCGCGGCGGTGTTCCTGAAGGCCGCCGACCTGCTCGCCGGGCCGTGGCGCGACACCTTGAACACGGCGACGATGATGGGCCAGAGCAAGACCTGCCATCAGGCCGAAATCGATTCGGCCTGCGAGCTGATCGACTTCCTGCGCTTCAACGTGTCGTTCTACGAGCAACTGCTGCGCGAACAACCGCGTTCCTCGTCGGGCATGTGGAACCGCGTCGAGCACCGCCCGCTGGAAGGTTTCGTGTTCGCGGTCTCGCCGTTCAATTTCACCGCCATCGCCGGCAACCTGCCCAGCAGCGCCGCCTTGTGCGGCAACACCGTGGTGTGGAAGCCGGCCAGCACCGCGGTGTACAGCGCGCACTTCATCATGCGCCTGTTCCGCGAGGCCGGACTGCCCGACGGCGTGATCAACCTCGTCACCGGCAGCGGCGGCGAAGTCGGCGACCCGGTGCTGGAGAGCCGTCATCTGGCCGGCATCCACTTCACCGGCTCCACCCGCGTGTTCCACCAGATGTGGCGCAAGGTCGGCGACAACATCGACAAGTACGTGAGCTATCCGCGCCTGGTCGGCGAGACCGGCGGCAAGGATTTCATCCTCGCCCACCGCAGCGCCGATGCCGACGCACTGGTCGCGGCGATCGTGCGCGGCGCGTTCGAGTATCAGGGCCAGAAATGCTCGGCCGCCAGCCGCGCCTACATCCCGAGCAACCTGTGGCCGCAGGCGAAGGATCGCCTCGTCGCCGCGGTCGAGGGCATCCGCATGGGCGATGTCGCCGATTTCTCCAACTTCATGGGCGCGGTGATCGACGCCAATTCGTTCCGCACGCAGGCCAACGCCATCGAGGAAGCCAAGTCAGCCGCCGACGCCAGCATCCTCGTCGGCGGCGGCTGCGACGACACCGAAGGTTACTTCGTGCGGCCGACCATCATCCAGACCACCAATCCGTCCTACCGCACGATGTGCGACGAGTTGTTCGGGCCGGTGCTGACGGTGCACGTGTACGACGAGAACCAATGGAGTGAAACCCTCGACGTGGTCGATCGCACCAGTTCCTACGCGTTGACTGGCGCGATCTTCGCGCAGGAGCGTTACGCCATCGAGCAGGGGCTGGAGCGCCTGCGCAACGCCGCCGGCAACTTCTACATCAACGACAAGCCCACCGGCGCGGTGGTCGGCCAGCAGCCGTTCGGCGGCGGGCGCGCCTCGGGCACCAACGACAAGGCCGGTTCCATCCTCAACCTGCTGCGCTGGATCAGCCCGCGCACGATCAAGGAAACCTTCGCCCCGCCGCACGATTACCGCTATCCGTTCATGGGCTGAGCGGGCGGGGGGCAGGGCTGGTTGTTGCTTCTTTCCCTTCTCCCAACGGGAGAAGGTGGCGCGAAGCGCCGGATGGGCAATCAGACGGTGACATCCACGCTCCGCCGACCCCTCTCCCCAACCCATCTCCCGCAAGGGGAGAGGGGCTTCAACAGCGTTTGGCGCGGCAAGCAATCCCGCGCAACCCCTTTGGCGTGCTTTTCCCGTTGTACGGGTGGACCGTGCTGGAATCATCCAGTGCATTGCCATCCCCACGCCACGAGGAAAGCGCCATGAACACGAAACTCGCCGCTGCCATCGCCCTTCTGTTCGGATTGGGCATGGCCTTGCCCACGGCCACGCCGGCCGCCGGCCTGAAGCCATTGAACAGCGATGCCGAGTTCACCGCGCTGGTGGCGAAGTGGAAACAGAAGGCACAGCGGGATCGCAGTGCGGCCGCGCCGATGCCGGCATCGGCGATGATGGAGGAGTCGGCACCGGTTGCCATGCCGCCCCCCGCGCCGGCCCCTGCGGTTGGCGCGATGGCCAAGGCGGCTCCTGCCGCCGGTGCCAACGCCGCATCCATCACCAACGTGCAAACGCAGGGCGTGGACGAGGGCGACATCGTCAAGGCCTATGGCGATTTCCTGATCGTGCTGCGCCGTGGCCGATTGTTCACCGTTCGCGTCGGCGGCGATGCGCTCAAGCCGGTGTCGGCGGTCAATGCCTACGCGCCCGATGTCGATCCGCAAGGTACCTGGTACGACGAGATGCTGGTCAACGACGGCCGCATCGTGGTGATCGGCTACAGCTACGCGCGTGGCGGTACCGAGGTCGGCCTGTTCGACATCGGTCGCGACGGCACGATCGCCTATCGCGCCACCTACCAGATGCGCAGCAGCGACTATTACTCCTCGCGCAATTACGCCAGCCGCCTGATCGGTCACCAGCTGATCTTCTACGCGCCGATGCCGGTCAACTTGTACGGCAACGACCCCTACGCCAACTTCCCCGCGCTGCGGCGTTGGCAAGGCAACGCCACGCCCGGCGATTTCCAACGCATCCTGCCGGCCACGCGCATCTACCGCAGCACGGCAGAACTCGATCCGCGCGATGGCATCACCTTGCACTCGATCACCTCCTGCGATCTGGCCGCCGCGCAGATGAGCTGCAAGGCCAGCGCCGTGCTTGGCCCATCCGGCCGGGTGTTCTATGTCTCCGCCGATGCCGTCTATGTCTGGACCCGTTCCTGGAACACGGCTTCCACGGGCAATTCCTCGCTGTTCCGCATCCCGCTCGATGGCAGCACCCCGACCGGCCTGCGCACGACCGGCAGCCCGATCGACCAGATGTCCTTCCTGCAACGCGATGGCTGGCTCAACGTGCTGCTCAACCGCGAAGGCCGCGGCGAGGGCATGTGGGCCGCGAATGGGCCATCCGGTGCGATGGCGCTGCTGCGCGTGCGCCTGTCGGAGTTCGGCGACGGCAGCGACATCGCGCCACCGCGCGATTACCGCGTCCTTGCCGGCGCGGAGCAGCAATGGAGCCTGCAGAATCGCTACGTCGGCGATTGGCTGCTGTTCGGGTCGGCCTCGTCGAACACGCTGCACGCACTGCGTTACGCGCAAGCGGGCGCCATGCAGGACGTGGCGCTCAAGCACAGCGTGCAGCGCATCGACGCGCTGGGCAACGATGCCGTGGTGGTGGGCCCGCAGGGCGGCGATTTGCACTTCAGCTCCATCGCGCTGGGCCGCGAAGCCAAACTGGCCAGCGATTTCGTGCAAGCCAATGCCGCGCAGGCCGATGCGCGCACGCATGGCTTTTTCTACCGCGCCGATGGCGAGCGCAAGGGCATCATCGGCTTGCCGATCCTCGATCGCGGCGGCGGCTCGGCGGCGGTGCTCTACCTGCGCAACCTCGGACTGCGCCTGAGCCGCATGGGCAGCCTCGATGCGAAGGCCAGCCGGCACGTCGATGATGCCTGCAAGGCCAGTTGCGTGGACTGGTACGGCAATGCGCGGCCGATTTTCCTCGGCGATCGCGTCTTCGCCCTGCTCGGCTACGAATTGGTCGAAGGCAGCATCAAGGGCAATGCGATCGGCGAGCGCCGGCGCGTGAACTTCGCGCCCGCCGCGAACGTGGCATGGTGAGGCAACTCGACAGGCGCCCGGTCCAGCAGGACCGGGCGACGCGATGGATCAGCCGGAAGCACTGCTACGACGCCTGCGTGACCAGCGCATAACCCACATTGGGCACGTACTCGATCCACCCCGCTTCGCCGCCAGCCGTAGCCAGCTTGCGGCGCAGGCGGTGCACCACCTGCTTGAGCGATTCGCGGTCGGCGGCATCGCGATCGGGCCAGACGAAGCCGATCACGCGATCGGCATCCACCGGCTTGCCGGCATGCGCCAGCAACAGGCGCAGCAGGCGCAGTTCCAGCGGCGAGAGCCGGAACGGCGCGCCCTCGCCCACCCGCGCCTCGCTGCGCTCCACGTCGAGCGCCAGCGGGCCGCTGGCGAGCGGCGCATCGTCCAGCGGATCGTTGCCACGGCGCAGCAGCGAGCGCACCCGCGCCAGCAGGGTGCGCGGGCTGAACGGCTTGCGCAGGTAGTCGTCGGCACCCAGATCCAGGCCGCGCACCTCGTCCTCCTCGGCCGCACGCACCGTCAGCATCATCACCGGGATCTGGCTGGACTTGCGCAGGATTTCCAGCACCTCGAAGCCATCGCGCAGCGGCAGGTTGACATCGAGGATGACCAGATCGGGCTGGTGATCGCGCAGGCGCTGCAGGGCCTGTTCGCCGTCGAAGGCGGTGACCACGCCGTAGCCGGCATGGTGCAGGGCGAAGCGCAGCAGGCCGACGAGTTCGACGTCGTCATCGACGATCAGGATGTTCATGCGCCCACTCCGTTGGCGTGCAAGCGCGTTTGACCACCACCCATCTGGCCGATTTTGCTTTGGCCCCTTCCCCCGCGAGCGGGGGAAGGCTGGGATGGGGGCAGATTTCCGCGAAGGCTCCCACACCCCAACCCTCCCCCGCACGTGGGGGAGGGAGCATCGATGCAAACTCGACTATCACCCGCGTGGGATCGCTGTCCTGCACGATCGTCGCGGCGGATCCAGGACATCATGCCGGCTCCCCCAGCGGCAGCACGATGCCGATGCGCGCGCCGCTGCGTTGTTGCGGCGGCGCGACCTTCACCACGCCACCGTGCGCGGTCACGATGGCATACACGATCGCCAGCCCCAGCCCGGTGCCGCGCTGGCTGGGCTCCTCCTGCGGCGAGCGCTTGAACGGCGCGAACAGATCGGTATTGGCGCCCATCGGCGGCAGGCCCGGGCCCTCGTCCTCGATCCACACGGTCGCCTGTTCGGCCTCCCATTCGATGCCGAGCCAGATCGTGGTCTGGTCGGGCGAGAACTTGTTGGCGTTGGCGAGCAGGTTGACCATCACCGAGAACAACCGCTGCGGGTCGCCGGTGAGCGTGGGGCCGGGCGGCAGGTTCAGCACGATGCGCTGCTCGCGCTGATCGATCAGCGGGCGGATCAGTTCGGCGGCATCGTGGATGACATCGGCCAGATCCAGCGGCTGCCGGCGCAGGCGCATCTCGCCGCTTTCGATGCGCACGCTGTCGAGCAGGTTCTCGACCAGTTGCGACAGGCGCAAGGCGCCGCGGAACTGCGCTTCGGCCAGTTGCGAGGCCACCGGATCGGACGTTTCGCGCAGGTGGTCGCGCAGCAGTTCGATCGAGGCCATCTGCGCCGACAACGGGGTCTGGAACTCGTGCGAGAGATTGGCGAGGATGCGGTCGCGCATGAACCGCGCGGCTTCCAGTGCGGTCTCCTCGCGCACCACCAGCACATGCCGGTCGCCGGCTGCCGCCAGCCGGCGCACCGCCAGCGGCTTGGCCTTGCCGACCGGGGTGTAGCGCTGCGGCCGCGCCACCAGCACGGTCGGATCGCCACCGGTTTCCGCTTCGGCGCGTGCGATGGGCACCAGCACCTCCTCGCTGGGCAGGCCGAGCACCTCCTCGCGCGTGCGCCCGATCAATTCGAGGAACTGGCGGTTGGCGTAGTGGATGCGATCATCGGCATCCACGCCGACGATGCCCTCGTCCACGCCGTCGAGCACCGCGTCGAGTTCCTCGCGCTGGTCGCGCTCGGTCGCGGTGAGGCTGCCGACGCGCCGGCGCATGTCCTCGAGGCTGGCGGCCAGCGCGACCGGCTCGGCGAGGAAGGTGGTGGGTGTGGTTACCGGGGTTTCCAGGTCGCCGCCGCCCAGGCGCTCGGCGGCGTGGGCCACCTGCGCGAAGGGGCGGGCGATGCGCGCCGCCAGCAAGCCCGCCAGCGCCAGCGCCAGACCGATCATCACCGCACCGGATGCCGCAAACGCCGCCAGGGCCTCGACGATGTGCCGATCCACCCACGCGCGCGCCACCGTGGCGACGAGCAGGATGCCCGGCTGGCTTTCGTCCTCGCGCACCCGCGCCACCCGTGCGGCGGCGATGTCGTCGCCGAGGTTCTCCACGGTTTCAGGCTCGCCGCTGGCGGCGACGGTGAGCAGGATGCGATTCCACGGATCCTTGCGGTCGGCGGTGGCGGGCGGCATCGGCAACAGGCGGGCGCGGATGCTCGTGCGGATCGGGCGCACGGTGAGCCGGTTGCCGATCGGCTCGGCCAGCACCAGCGACGCATTTTGCACGCCGGGAATGTCGCGCTCGACGACACGCCAGGCGACGCCCCTGCCGTCGAACGTCAAGCCGGTGGTGAAAACCGGTGGCGCCTTGCCGATTTCGATGACGGTCTGCGCGTCCTTGATCACGCGCACGTAGGCGACCGAACTGGTCTTCTGGAAGTCCTGCACCAGCTTGCGCGGCCTCGTGTACTGGTCGCGGGCGAGGTAGTAGCGCACATTCGGCTGCCGCGCCAGCAGGTCGGCGGTGACGTTCAACTCGCGCGACCAGTCCTGCAGGCGCGCGCGCGCATCGGATACCGAACGCTCGGCCTCGGTGCGCGCCTGCCCGACCACCGCCGAACGGATCGTCCCCACCCCGCTGGCCAGCAACAACAGGGCGAACAGCAGCACCAACCCGACGTGGCTGGTCAGCAGCAGGCGCGAGAGACGGCGACGGGTGGACATGCGGGCTGGCCGGGCGAGCGGCCGCATCCTCGGGGTACGGGAGCGCCCATTGTCGCCGACCTGCGTCGGCGGCGTCAGCGATGACCTTGCTGCGGAGCACGACCCGCAGCCAATACGTCCGTTTACACCGGCAACACCGTGTCCAGCCCCCGATGCACGCCCACGAGCGATGCGACGCCACGAATGGCCAGCACCGCGCCGTTGACATAGGGACGCGCGCTGGCACCGGCGTCGTGGCGGATCGAGAGCTTCTCGTCGGGCAGGCCGAAGATCGCCTCCGCGCCGATCACGTGGCCGGGCAGGCGCAGCGAGTGCACCTGCGTGCCGGACAGGGTCGCGCCGCGCGCTTCACGCGGACCGACGGTGGCCTCGATGGGCACGGTCGCCTGCGGATGCCGAATCCTCCCCAGGCGCGCGGCCAGTTCGCGCGCGGTGCCGCTGGGCGCGTCCGCCTTGCCATCGTGCGCGTAGTCGATGATTTCCCAGTGCGGGATCAGGCGCGCGGCCATTTCGGCGAACTTCTGCAGCAGCACCACCGTCAACGCGAAATTGCCGCAGGCGAGCACGCCGCGCCCGCGCTCGCGCGCCAGCGTGTCGATGCGCGCGTAATCCTCGTCGCTCAGGCCCGAGGTGCCGACCACCACCTGCGCGCCGCGCTCGAGCGCCGCGCGCACGTGCGAACGCGCGGCGTCGGCCCGGGTGTAGTCGAAGAACACATCGCAGGCCGCCGCATCCAGCGCCGCCTCCACGCTGGCGTGGACGTAGCAGGCTAGCCGGGGTTCGTCGAGGACATCGCCCAGCCTGCGCCCGGCCTGCGAACGCGAGACGGCCGACACCAGTTCGATGTCGTCGCAGGCGGCGATCGCGCGGGCCAGTTCGGAACCCGCCCATCCGGTTGCCCCGGCAAGGCACAGTTTGATCGTCATGCAAGGCTCCCTGACCGGAACGACGCCCAAAAAAAAGCCAGCCTGCACCGATGGGGTGTGGCTGGCTTTCAAGCCCATGCCTTCCGGTTCGACGAGGATCCGGGATGCGAGGCATAAGCTACCGGGCACCCGGCGGGGTGTCAGTTACGAAGCCGTTATGGATGCCGTGACCGGCATCACGGACTGCCCCGGCACCAGTTCGTCTCGGCCGTGGGGCACGATCTTACGGCTGCGCACAACCCGCTGACGGTACCTGTGTTTCAACCGGGAAACCGGAAATCCACCGGCCCGAGCATCGGTTTGCCGTCGAACATCTGGTCGCGATAGGGGCCGTCGCGATCCACCCAGTGCATGAACAGGTGCGCGGACCAGCGGTTGGGGTTGGGCGTGGTGCGGCCATGGCGGTAATCGTGGCCATGATAGACCACGCCATCGCCGGGATTCATGGTCAGGCCCGCATGCGCTTCGTCGCCGAAATCCACATCGCCGCGCACGGTTTGGCGTTGTGCTTGCGCCACCGGCGAGTCCGCGACTTCCAACGGCCACGCAATGCCATCGGCGTAGGCCAGGGTGAGCGAGAGCGAATGCTCGCAGGCGGGGCGATCGGCGTGGATGCGGCAGACATCGCCGCGCTGATAGGTTCGGAAATAGCTGTAAGTCGGCAGCAGGCGTACCCCGGCGATCTGTTCGATGCGTGGCGTCATGCCCCACAGGAAGGTCAGCAGCACCGGCCATTGCATGCACGACACTTCGTAACAAGGCTTGTCGCCGATGCTCGGCGGCACCAGCCAGCGACCGCCGCCCTGGGCGACGCCGAGGGCGATCTGCCGCGTCAACGCAGCGGCCACTTCCGGGCTGAGCAGGCCCTCGACCAGAGCTGCACCCGATGCGCGGTAACAAGCGCCGGCGCTCACACTGCCGTCCCCTTCAGCAAAGCCGCAAGCACCGCCGGCAGCCGCGCGGTGGCGTACTCGAGGTTGTCGAGAACTTCCGCCATCGTGATTTCCGCGGCGTCGCCGCAACCGGCCGCCCAGTTGGCGACGAGGGCGAGGCAGGCGTAGTCCAGGCCCAGTTCGCGGGCGAGCGCGGCTTCGGGCATGCCGGTCATGCCCACGACATCGCAGCCGTCGCGGCGCAGGCGGGCGATCTCGGCCTTCGTTTCCAGTCGCGGGCCCTGAGTTGCGCCGTAGCAGCCGCCAGCGACCACCTCGACATTCGCCGCGCGTGCGGCGGCCAGCAATGCGTGACGCAGGCGCTGCGTGTACGGCTCGCTCATATCGACATGCAGCACGTCACGATCGCCCTCTTCGCAGAACGTGCCGATGCGGCCCCAGGTGTAGTCGATGATCTGGTCGGGCACGCCGATCGTGCGCGGCCCGAAGCGCTGCGTGATGCCGCCGACCGCGTTGACCGCGAGCACGCGCTTCACGCCCACGGCATGCAGCAGCCACAGGTTGGCGCGGTAGTTGACCTTGTGCGGCGGCAGCGTATGGCCCTCGCCGTGGCGGGCGAGGAAGGCCACCGTGCGGCCAGCGAGGGTGCCGATACGCAACGGGCCGGAGGCCTCGCCGTAGGGCGTGGGTTCGCTCACCGAGCGCGCGCCGGCCAGCGTGGCGAGCCGGTACAGGCCCGTCCCGCCGATCACCGCCAATGCGATGGTTTCGTGGTTGCCCATGCTCAAGCGCCCTCCCGCAACGCGTGGATCGCCGGCAGGTTGCGGCCCTGCTCGTGGTAATCCATGCCGTGGCCGAACACGTAGCGATCCGGCACGTCCAGGCCGATGGAATCCGCCTGCAATCCGGGCACGCCGCGTCCGTGGCGCTTGATCGTCAACACCGCGATGCGCACGGATGCGGCGCCCTGCCCCACGCACCAGTCGCGGATCGCGGCCAGCGTATAGCCTTCATCGAGGATGTCGTCGGCGATCAGCACATGGCGGCCTTGCAGCGGCGTGGCCGGCCGGTGCTTCCAGACCAGTTCGCCGCCGCTGGTGTCGCCGCGGTAACGGGTGGCGTGCAGGTAGTCGAAATCCACGTCCACGCAACCGCCCTGCCCCAGCGCCAGCGCGAGTTCGGCAGCGAAGAACATGCCGCCGTGCATCACCGTGAGCAACAACAAGCGCTGGCTGCCGCACGCCGCACGAATCTCGTCGGCCATGCGCGCGATGGCGGCAGCGATCGCGGCGCGGTCGTGGATCACGTCGGAGTGCTGCAGCGCAGTGGCCAGATCGTGCATGGCTCAAGCCTTCGCCAACGCATTGCCGGCCACGTTCGCGACGGCTTGCGCGTGGCGCGGGTCGGCGACGAGCGCATCCCAATCGATGTGGCCGCGCCCGAACAGCGAAGCCAGCGTACCGGCTTGCGGCGCAGGCCGGCGCTCCATCGCCGCCAGCGATGCGGGCACGATCTCCGGCGCGCACACCAGCACGGCGTCGCAGCCGGCATCCAGATGCGCATCGATGCGCGCGCCGATGCCGCCGACCGAATGCGCCGCGGCCATGCCGATGTCGTCGGAGAACACCACGCCACCGAAACCCATGTCCTTGCGCAAGATGTCGTTGATCCAGCGCGGCGAATAACCGGCCGGCTCGGGCGCGACCGCCGGATAGGCCACATGCGCGAGCATCATCGCCTCCGCGCCCGCGGCGATGCCGGCGACGAAGGGCACCAGATCCTCGGCGCGCAGGGTATCGAGCGCGCGCGGATCGGTGGCGTTGTCGAAGTGCGTGTCCTCCAGCACCGAACCGTGGCCGGGGAAGTGCTTGAGCGTGGCCGCCATGCCCGCCGCATGCATGCCGCGCACGTAGGCGCGGGTGAACTCGGCGACGATGCGTGGATCGGCCGAAAACGCACGGTTGCCGATGGCGCGGTTGCCGCGGCCCAGATCCACCACCGGCGCGAAGCTCAAGTCCACGTCCAGCGCGCGGATTTCGCTGGCCATCAGCCACGCGTGTTCCTCGGCCAGCGCCAGCGCGGCCTGCGCATCGTGCCGATAGAGGCGATCGAAGCCTTCCAGCGGCGGCAGCGCGGCGAAACCCTCGCGGAAACGCTGCACGCGCCCGCCTTCCTGATCCACGCACAGCAGTTGCGGGCGCGGCGATGCGGCGCGGATTTCCGCAGCCAGCTCGGTCACCTGCGCGCGCGAGGCGAAATTGCGCGTGAACAAGATCACCCCACCGACGGAAGGGTGTTGCAGCCAGTCGTGCTCGGCCGCAGCCAGCGTGGTTCCAGCGATTCCGATCACCAGCATCGAAGCTTCTCCTCGGGCAGCCACTGCGCATACGGCCGCTGCGCCAGCGCGTGATTGTAATAGCGCGGCGCGTCGGTGACTTCGCGACCTGCCCACGCGGGCCGCTCGAACACGGCATCGATGGATGGCAATTCGATCTCGGCCACGATCAGCCCGGCATTGGCGCCGGCGAATTCGTCGATCTCCCACAGGAAGCCGGCGTGGTGGACGTGGTGCCGCGTCTTGTCGATCAGCCCGCCCATGCACAGCGCCAGCAAGGCCTGCGCATCGGCTGCAGGGATCGGGTATTCGAACTCCTGCCGTGATGGGCCGGCCTGGCGCGACTTGATGTTGAGGAAGGCCGCGTCGCCGGCGATGCGCACGCGCACCGATGCCTTGCTCGCGTCGGCGTCCAGCGACGCCGTGGTGTCGAGATAGCCCTGCGCCATGCGCACGGAGGTCTCCACGGCATCGCGCCAGCCGTCGCCGAGCACGAGAAACTTGCGTTCGATTTCGATGCCCATGTCAGCGAGAAAAAACATCCGACCCACACCCATCCAGCACAGGCTCCTTCCCCCGCTTGCGGGGGAGGGAGTGTTGGCAACGGACTCGTCCATCATCGTGGGCGATCAAGGTCTCCATGATTGTCAACGCTCGAACAAGGCGATGGATTCCACATGCGCGGTGTGTGGGAACATGTCCATCACCCCGGCCGCCCGCAGCTTGTAGCCGCGCTCGCGCACGAGGAAACCCGCATCGCGCGCCAGCGAACCCGGATGGCAGGACACATAGACGATGCGGTCGATCTTCTTCAGCGGCAATTGCGGCAGCAAGGCCTCGGCGCCCGAGCGCGGCGGATCGAGCAGCAGCGCATCGAAGGGCTCGCCGATCCACGGCTCGTACGCCAACGAGGACGCCAGATCGGCGGCGAAGAAGCGCGCATTGGCGATGCCATTGCGCTGCGCGTTGTCCCGTGCGCGCGCCACCAGTCCGGCATCGCCCTCCACGCCCACGACCTCGGCGATGCGGCGGGCGATCGGCAGGGTGAAATTGCCCAGGCCGCAGAACAGGTCGAGGATGCGTTGATCGGGTTTTGGGTCGAGCAGATCCAGCGCGAGCGCGATCATCTTCGCGTTCATGCCGGCGTTGACCTGGATGAAATCCAGCGGCTGGAAGGCCAGCCGCAGGTCGTGTTCGGGCAAGGCGAACTCCAGCGCCACGCCAGCTTCCGGCCACAGCGCATGCACCGAATCCACGCCGCCGGGTTGCAGGTAGATGGCAAGACCGTGCGCCTTGGCGAAATCCACGAGCACGCCGCGATCGCGTTCCGACAAGGGCTGCACATGCCGGAACACCAGCGCCGTCACGCCTTGCGCATGCCGCGCATCACCCGGGCGCGCATCGCCGACGATGAACTCGATCTGCGGAATGTCGCGTTTGCCATCCAGCGTATCGATCATCGCGGCCAGCGCCTCGATGCGCGTGCCGATGGCCGGCACCACCGTTTCGCAGCGACGCAGATCGGCGACGAAGCGCGGGTCGTGCTCGCGGAAACCCACCAGCGTGCGGCCCTTTTTTTCGACGTGGCGCACCGACAGCCGGCCCTTGCGCCGATAGCCCCAGGGCTCGGCGGCCAGCGGCGGCAGGATGCGTTGGGGCGCGACGCGGCCGATGCGTTCGAGATTCTCGATCAACACGCGCTGCTTGGCCTCGATCTGTTTTTCCGCGGCGAGGTGTTGCAGCACGCAACCCGAGCACTGCCCGAAGTGCGCGCAAAGGGGCTCGACGCGATCGGGCGAGACATCCAGCACTTGCGTCGCCGTGGCTTCGTCGAAATGGCGATGGCGCGCGGTCGGCTGCGCGATCACGCGCTCGCCCGGCAAGGCGCCGCGCACGAACACGGCCTTGCCGTCGCGGCGGGCTACGCCGCGCCCATCGTGGCTCAGGTCGTCGATGCTCGCTTCGAAGGGCTCTTTGGAAAAACGCTGGCGGGACACGGCGGCGGGCGGTCGGTGCGGGCGCGCATTGTCGCAGATCGCAGGTGCCGGCGAGGCCGTCGCGTCCTTCAGAACTCGTAATTCATGTCCGGGCCGGCCGCGGCGAGGAAGTGGCCTTCCACGTAATCCACGCCGATCGAGAACAACGCGCTCATGCTGCCGGCGTCCTGCACGAATTCGGCGATCACCTGCTTGCCCATGCGATGGCCTTCCTCGGTCATCTCGCGCATCTTCTTCTGGTTCTCCGGCGACTTGGCGAGGTCGGCGGAGAACGAGCGATCGATCTTCAGGAAATCCGCGTCGATGTGGCTGAGCATCTGGAACGAATTCAAACCCGTGCCGAACTGCTCCAGCGCCAGCCGCACGCCCAGCGCATGCACGCTCTTTTGCAGATCCTGGGTGGCGCGCAGGTTGGTGAAGACCTTGGTCTCCGGGATTTCGAGGATCAGGCGATCGCCGGGCACGCCGTGTTTCTTGAGCAGTTCGGCGATGAGCGTCTCGAAGCCGCCCTCCTGCAAGGATGCCGGCGTGACCTTCACCATCAAGGTGGTCTGCTTGCCGGCCTTCTTGCGTTCGGCCAGCACCTCGATGGCGCGGGCGACCACCCAGCGATCGACGTCGTCGAGCAGCGCGTGTTCCTCGGCGATCGACAGGAAGTTCGCCGGCGGCACGATCTCGCCCGCTGGGCCCTTCATCCGCAGCAACACCTCGTAGGTCTCGCCCGGCTGGCCGTTCATGCTGATCACCGGCTGGTAATGCAGGGTGAAGCCCTCGCCCTGCAAGGCTTGCTTGATGCGCTCGACCCATGCGGCGATGCGCTCGACCTCGGCGCGGTCGCGCGCGGACGGGTCGAAAATCTCGATGCGGTTGCCGCCCAGGCTGCCGGAGGAATTGACCGCCTGGCTGGCCTTGCCCAGCACCTGCTGGAGGCTGGCGACCTTTTCGCCGATCTGCACGCCGCCAATGCTGACGGTGACGTTCACCGAGCGCCCTCCGGCTTCGGCGATGAAGCCCTCGAAGGCCACCCGGATCGATTCGGCCAGCGCCTTGCCGGCGTCCGGCGGCGTGTCGCCCTTGAGCACCGCGAAGGTGTGGTCGGAGAAACGCGCCGTGATCGCCTTGCCGGCTACGATCTCGCGCAGGCGCGCGCCCATCTGCGCGAGGAATTCGTCGGAGTGGCCGATGCCGATGTCCTGCACCAGCGTGGCGTAGTGATCGGGCTCGATCAGCAGCAGGATCTGGTCGTTGCGGCCGTCCGCCGCGGCCTTGACCATCGGCTCGATCTGCTCCATGAAATAACGGCGGTTGGACAGGCCGGTGACCTGATCCTCGTAACGCAGCTTGTCCATCTCGGCCTGCATCGCCGCATCGACCATGCGCTGCCGGAAGATGATCTGCAGGCAGGACTCGCCTTCGTACTTGGCCTGCGAGAATTCCATGGTGGCATCGAAGTCGGTGCCGTCGGCGCGGCGCGCGCGCAGCTCGTATTTGTCCGGCGGCGGCTCGCCCTTGGCCAGGCTCTTGAGCAGCGCCTTGAAGCGGTCCGCATCGCCGTCGCCGACCATGTCCAGCAGCGGCAAGCCTTCGATTTCCTCGAAATCCGCGTAGCCGAACATCTCCAGATACGCCTCGTTGGCGCGGATGTGCATGCCGTCGGCGACGTAGGCGATCGGGTCGCGCGAGGACGCCATCAACTGGTCGCAGCGCCGCTCGGATTCGTTCAACGCCGCCTCGGCGCGGCGCATGCCGCGGCGATCCTCGAGCGCTGCGAACACGTTGCGCACGACCGCGCGCATGTGTTCGGGCCGCTCGCGCAAGGCCACGCCGTAGGCCCCGGCCACGTAGGCGGCAACCACGGCATCCGCATCGATCGGGCCCATGGTGGCGATCACCGCGATGTCCTTGCCGCTGGCGTTGACCGCGTTCATCGCGTCGGCGAACGCGATGTTTTTCGCATCCAGCGAGGCCAGCACCAGATCGACGTTGCCCTCGGCCAGTTGCGCCTTCAGCTCGGCCATGCTGGCCGGGCGTTGCGGGCGCACCGCGATGCCGCCGTTGCGCAAGGTGCTGATGTGATGCTCGGCATGATCGAGTTGATCCTCGATCAGCATCAGCCGGATCGCGTTTTCCTTCGCTTTCGGGGCCATGCGCAGGGCTCTGGACAGGTTGCGGGGTGGAACGGAGTCCAAGCGTCGTCGGCTCGGGCTCCCGGGGGATCGTCATGGTAGCGCAGCACGGCCCCTGCCGGCGATGCGCCGCCGTTCACAGCGGGGTTTTCGACGGCTCCCCGGCGACCTCGCGCACCAGCCGCGGCACCAGATAGCCCGGCAGGCGCTCGCGCAGCGCGGCCGCCAGCTCACGGGCCCGCGCATCGTCCACCGCGAAATGCGCGGCACCGGCGACGCGGTCGAGCTGGTGCAGGTAGTACGGCAGCACGCCGGCGGCGAACATCCGCCGCGACAGTTCGACCAGCGCGTCGGCTTCGTCGTTGACCCCGCGCAGCAGCACCGACTGGTTGAGCAACGTCACGCCGGCCACGCGCAGGGCGTGCAGCGCCGCATCGACGGAGCCATCGAATTCATTGGCATGGTTGGCATGGATCACCACCACCACGCGCTGGCGCAAGCTGCGCACCCACGCCAGCAATTCGGCATCGACGCGTTCGGGCAGCACCACCGGCAGGCGCGTGTGGATGCGCAGGGTGTGGACGTGTTCGATGCCCGCCAATACGTCGGTGAACTCGGCCAGCTTGGGCGTGGCCAGCGAGAGCGGGTCGCCGCCGGAAAGGATCGCTTCCTCGGCGCCGGGATGCCCGCGCAGCCAGCCCAGTGCTTCCGTCCAGCGTCCGGCTGCCGCGGTCTCCTCGGCGTAGGGAAAGTGGCGGCGGAAACAATAACGGCAGTTGATCGCGCACGAACCGGTGGCGATCAGCAGGGCGCGCCCGGCGTATTTGTGGAGCACTCCCGCGGCGCCGCGCGCGGCGGCATCGCCGACCGCGTCCAACGAAAACCCCGGGACGATGCGCTCCTCGTCGACCACGGGCAGCACCTGCCGCAGCAGGGGGTCGTGCGGGTCGCCGCGCCGCATCCGCGCCACGAAGCCGTGCGGCACGCGCAGCGGGAACTGCGCGGCGGCCGCATCGGACAGGCTCGCGGCGAGCGCCGGCAGGCCCAGCAGGCGCAAGAGTTCGCGCGGGTCGCGCACGGCCTCGCGCCACAGTTGTTGCCAGCGCGGCTGCGCCGGATGGGCCTGAGCGGTTATCATATCCGGCTGCAATCTGGTGGGCGCCAGCCGCGTCGAGCACTGGCATCCGAAACGATCCTCGATTCCCCATTGTAGCCGTTCGCGCGAACGGCTCGCCCGCACACGGAGTGTTACGCATGGCTTACGGCATGAACGACGTCAAGAACGGCATGAAGATCATCGTCAACAACGAGCCGTGCGTCATCACCGACACCGAGTACGTCAAGCCGGGCAAGGGCCAGGCCTTCACCCGCGTGAAGTACCGCTTCATCAAGTCCGGCCGCGTGGTCGAGATGACGATGAAGGCGACCGACTCGCTGGAAGCCGCCGACGTGGTCGATACCGACATGCAGTACCTGTACAGCGACGGCGAGCAATGGCATTTCATGCAGGCCGAGACCTTCGAGCAGTTCCAGGCCGACGCCGCCGGCATGGGCGATGCGGCCAAGTGGCTCAAGGGCGAGGAGCCCTGCGTGGTGACCTTGTGGAACGGCACGCCGATCGCGGTGCAGGCGCCGAATTTCGTCGAGCTGAAGATCGTCGAGACCGACCCGGGCCTGCGCGGCGACACCTCCGGCGGCGGCGGCAAGCCGGCCAAGCTGGAGACCGGCGCGGTGGTGCGCGTGCCGCTGTTCGTGAACCAGGACGAGGTCATCAAGGTCGACACCCGCAGCGGCGAGTACGTCAGCCGGGTGAAGTGATGCATTGGCGCGTGGCCGGAAAACGGCCGCGCCTTTGCCGATGCGTCATCCTCGCGCAGGCGGGGATCCACGGCAACCGCCTGTCCAGCGTCATCACGCCGAGCGGATTCCCGCCTTCGCGGAAGTGCTTTTCAACAGCGAAGCTGGTCAACGACGAGCTGGAAGCAACGCGAGAAGCTCATGGCCGAAACCACTGCCGTTAACTGCGACCTGCTGATCGAAGCCGGCTGGGTGATCCCGATCGAGCCGCACGGCGTCGCGCTCGCCGACCATGCGGTCGTGGTGAAGGACGGCGCCATTCTCGCCGTGTTGCCCACCGAGCAGGCGCGCGCCGCGTATAGCGCCACCGAGACGGTGAGCCGCCCGCGATCGGTGCTGATTCCCGGCCTGGTCAACGCCCACGCGCACAACGCGATGACGCTGATGCGCGGCGTGGCCGACGACAAGCCGCTGATGGAATGGCTTACCGTGCACGTCTGGCCCATCGAGGGTGCGGTGGTGAGCCCTGCCTTCGTGGCCGATGGCGTGGAACTGGCCATCGCCGAGATGCTGCGCGGCGGCACCACCTGCTGCAACGACATGTACTTCTTCCCCGACGCGGCGGCGGCGACCTATCGCCGCCACGGCTTCCGCGCGCTGGTCGGGCTGATCGTGATCGACTTCCCGACGGCGTGGGCGTCCTCGCCAGAAACGTATTTCGACAAGGCCGGCGAGGTCCACGATCTGTACCGCGACGACCCGCTGGTGCGCACCTGCTTCGCGCCGCACGCGCCTTACACGGTATGCGACGCCAGCTTCGAGCGCATCCGCATGCTCGCCGACCAACTCGACGTGCCGGTGCATTGCCACGTCCACGAGACCGCGCACGAAGCCTCCGAATCCATCAAGCTGCATGGCGTGCGCCCGATCGCGCGGCTGGATCGGCTGGGCGTGTTCAACGACCGCCTGCTCGCCGTGCACATGACCCAGCTCACCGACGCCGAGGTCGCGCTGTGCGCGGCGCGCGGCGTCAGCGTCGCGCATTGCCCGGAATCCAACCTCAAGCTTGCGTCGGGCGGTTGCCGCAGCGAGGATCTGCGTCGCGCCGGCGTCAATCTCGCGTTGGGCACCGACGGTTGCGCCAGCAACAACGATCTGAACATGTTCGGCGAGATGCGCAGCGCAGCATTGCTGGCCAAGTTCGTCGCGAACGACGCCGCGGCGATGCCGGCGGCCGCGGCGCTGCGCATGGCCACACTCGGCGGCGCACGCGCGCTCGGGATGGGCGATGCGATCGGCAGCATCGAGCCGGGCAAGCGTGCCGATCTCGTGCTGGTGGATTGCGACCGCATCGAGACGCAGCCGCTGTACGACCCGATCTCGCAACTGGTGTACGCAACCGGCCGACAGCACGTCACCGACGTGTGGATCGACGGCCAGCGCAAGCTGCGCGACGGCGAACTGACGGGCATCGACACCCGCGCGATCGTCGCCAACGCGCGGCAATGGAAAGATCGAATCGCCGCCATCGGGAGAACATCGCCATGACGGCTGCGGCGCATTCCAATTTCGATCAAGCCGAACTCGACAAGTTCGCCGAGCTGGCGCATCGGTGGTGGGGCGAGATGCCGCGCTCACGAGGGTCCAGTGGACTGTCGTGCGGCAACGAGCGCCCGGCCACGGATGGACGGGCGGGCGCCATGCACCATGGACGGTTCGGAACCGGCTTTGAGGGACTGCAATGACTGCGGCAACCGCCAATTTCGATCAAGCCGAACTCGACAAGTTCGCCGAGCTGGCGCATCGGTGGTGGGACTCCCGCGGCCCCCAGCGCGCCTTGCACGAGCTCAACCCCGTGCGCCTGGCGTACGTGCGCGACCGCGTGAGCCTGCGCGGCGCGCGCGTGCTCGACGTGGGTTGCGGCGGCGGTTTGCTGAGCGAATCGCTGGCGGGCGAAGGCGCGCACGTCGTGGCGACCGACCTGGCGGCGGAACTGATCGAAATCGCGAAGCTCCATCTTTTGGAGTCGCAGGCCGCGCGACCGGAACTGCACGTGGATTACCGTGTCGCGGCGGTGGAGGATCTTGCGGCCGCAACGCCGGCCGGTTTCGATGCGATCGCCTGCATGGAACTGCTCGAACACGTCCCCGACCCGGCATCGGTCATCCGCGCCTGCGCCGCCCTGCTCAAGCCCGGCGGACGCTTGTTCGTCTCCACGCTCAACCGCACGCCCGCGGCCTTCGCCCTGGCCATCGTCGGCGCCGAATACGTCGCCGGCTTGTTGCCCAAAGGCACGCACAGCTACGCGCAATTCATCCGCCCATCCGAACTCGCCGCGTGGTTGCGCGAAGCCGGCCTCGCACTGGAAGACGTCAGCGGGCTGCGCTACAACCCGCTCGCGCATGCGGCCTCGCTCGGCCGCGACACCTCCGTGAATTACCTCGCCTGCGCGGTGCAACCGACATGACCGACCTCTCCGTCCATTGCGTCCTGTTCGACCTCGACGGCACCCTCGTGGACAGCGCGCCCGACCTGCTGGCCGCCACCAACCGCGTGCTCGCCGACGCCGGCCGCGCGCCGCTGGCGCTGGAAATTTTCCGGCCCGTCGTGTCCAAAGGCGCCCGGGCGATGCTGGCGGTCGCGTTCCCGGATCTGGATTCCGAGGCGCGCGATCAACTGATTCCCGTTTTCCTCGATTACTACGACTCGGCCATCTCCGCGCATGGCAAGGCCTTCGACGACATCGAAGGGCTGCTCGCACGCATCGAGCGCGCGAAGCTGCGCTGGGGCGTTGTCACCAACAAGCCCGAAGCCCTGGCGCGCAAGGTCATAGCCGCGATGGGCTGGCAGGACCGCTGCGCCGTGCTGGTCGGCGGCGACACCCTGGCGCAGAAGAAACCCGACCCGGCCACCCTGCTGCACGCCTGCGCGCAACTCGGAGTCCAGCCTTCGCACTGCGTGTACGTCGGCGACGACGAGCGCGATGTCGTGGCTGCCCGCGCTGCGGGGATGCATTCGGTGGTCGCGCTGTGGGGCTACCGCGAGGCCCATGAAGATCCGGCCACCTGGGGTGCGGACCGCCACATCGGCTTCCCGCTGGAATTGTGCTTCGGCCTCGTCGATGGCTTCGGACGTGACAAGTATTGACCACGGCGCACACGGCGAGGCGGCCGCGTTCATCGACACATGGCATGCGCGCGAACCGGAGATGGCCATCGCGCAGGTGTTCTGCCCGCGCCCGTTGCGTCTGCGATTCGCGCTCTGGGGCGCGCTGCTGATGCAATGGCGTGAAGCGGCGCTGGAACTGAGCGACCCGCGTCCAACGCACGTCAAATGCATGTGGTGGGCCGAGGAAGCCGCAGCGTGCGCGCAAGCAACGATGCGGCACCCGTTGACCATCGCCTTGGCCAAGCCCGATTTGCCGTGGCCGATTCTGGCGCATGCCATGGCAAGCATGGCCGATGCGGACACGTCGCGCCCACCCGATCGCATGGCCGCGATGGAGCGCGTCGCACCGCTTGCCGACGCCATCGCGACGCTGGAATCGGCCCTGTTCGACATCCAGGTCAACGATTCGATGCGCCGCGCGGTCGCGGTGCATTTGCTCGGCGAACGCCTGCGCATCGGACGCGAGAACGCCGAGGGCGGCTTGCTCCCCTTGTCGCTGCTGGCGCGGCATGGCCTGCTCGCCGCGGAACTGTCCACCGCGAAAGGAGTACCGGCGCATCGCGACTGGGCTGCCGAACTGGCCCGGGCCTTGCCGGAGCATCTCGCGCAAGGCTGCCTGTATCGGCGCATGCGCGGCGACTTCGACGCCTGGCGATTGCAGGAGATGGCCGCAGGGAAAACCCGCCCGCTCCCGCCGTTTCGCGCCCTGTTCCGCGCCTGGCGCTGCGCCCGGCGCATCCCGGCAGCCTGCTAGAATGGGCGGCCTGCAACGCATTCACCCGCATCGACGCACCGGCATGTCCACCGACCTGATCCACGACCCGAGCGCATCCGCACGCAGCGACGAGGCATTGCCGGATGTTGCCGTCGCGCGCGTTGCCGACGGGCTCGACTGGGTCGGCATGGATGCCATCGACTTGCCGCTCCGCATCGCGGAATCGGAAGGCGAATGGCGCCTGCCAGCTCGCGTGCGCGCCGAAGTCAACCTGCTCGGCGATGCCGCGCGCGGCATCCACATGTCGCGGCTGTACGTCGCGCTGGATGCGATCCTGGCATGCAAGCCACTGAGCCCGGCCTTGCTGGAATCGCTGCTGCGCGATTTCCTGGCCAGCCACGCCGGGTTGTCCAGCCGCGCGCGCGTCCGCATCGCATTCGAGCATTTCCTGCGCCGGCCGGCGCTGGCGAGCGCACACGGCGGCTGGCGGCGTTATCCCATCGCGTTGACGGCCACCCTCGCCCACGACCGCTTCGCGCTCGACGTCGCCTTCGACATCGCCTATTCGAGCACCTGCCCCGCGTCCACCGCCCTCGCCCGCCAGCTGGTTGCCGAGGATTTCGCCCGCGCCTTTCCGCCGCATGCGCCGCTGGATCGCGACGCCGCCCTGCAGTGGCTGGCTGGCGAACACGGCATGCGCGCGACCCCGCACAGCCAACGCAGCACCGCCAGCATCGAGGTGAGGCTGGCGCCCGACGCCATCGATTTGCCGCTGACCCGGCTGATCGATGGCGCGGAAAGCGCACTGGGCACCCCCGTGCAAGCCGCCGTCAAACGCATCGACGAACAGGCCTTCGCCCGCGCCAACGGCGAGAACCCGATGTTCTGCGAGGATGCCGCGCGGCGTTTGCGAACGTGGCTGGAACGCGAGCCGCGCGCGCGTGGGTTCCACCTCCGCGTTGCCCACCATGAAAGCCTGCACGCCCACGACGCGGTAGCCGAAGCGCACGGCCCCAGGGGCTGATGACCATCCGTACAGCCCGCAGGTACCGCCACGCCCCGGCAACCCGTGCCTTTGCAAAGCGGCTTGCGATGGAAGCGGTTTTTGATTGACGTGAAGGCGTCGACACAAGATAATGACCGGCTCACGACAAGCCACGTTTGATCGCTGCGCCTGATCGACGGTTCACAGGGCAGCACGCGATGACGTCAGGCGACGGCGCGTCACCCGGGGATATCCACAATCCAACTCGCGGTTGGCTCGCACGCGGCTTGCATCACGGGAGCCGGAACACACAATTTGGCTATGTAGCTCAGCCGGTTAGAGCGTGGCACTCATAATGCCGAGGTCGGTGGTTCGAGTCCACCCATAGCCACCAAATTTGCAAATAAGATCATTGAGTTACGTTTGGAGAACCCGCCCGCGAGGCGGGTTTTTTGTGACAAAAGCACCTGCAAGATTTTGATTGGGGGTCATCGATCTGCGGGACTCTGGCCGGATAGCCGAAAGTGCCGTGACAGGCCTGTGACAGATTCTGTGACAGTCGAAGATGTCACAGGCAGTCCACCACCCCTTGAAATGACCCCAGCACTCACTTCGGTCGCTGCGCTTCGGCCTGCAGGGCGCCAGTTCCTCTACGAACTGCCACTTCCGTATCCGCAAATCTGCGGATACGCTTAGAAGTCTAGACCGAGGACGCCATGGCCACAGAATCCTTCGGATCCGCGATCTCAGCCGCCCGGCGAGCCAAGGGGCTGAGTCAGAAAGAGCTGGCGGAGCGCGTCAAGCTCGAAGATGAGGCCGGAAAGCTGAAGCCCATCTCGCCCCAGTACCTGAACGACATTGAGCACGATCGCCGCAATCCGTCCTCGTCGCAGTTGGTCGCGCAGTTCTGCAAAGTTCTGGATCTAAACCCGGAATACATGGCCTTCCTGGCCGATCGCTGGCCAGACAGCTTGCGCAAGCAGATCAAGTCTGAGGAAGATTTCACCAAGATGGTGAGTCTGTTTCGTACAGTGACCAAAGCGCGATAGGAATGAAGCTCATTCCCGATCCAACGGGTCGGTTCAAGGAGCGTCCGTACTTCGACGCCGCCGAGCTCGACGTCGACTGCGAAAGCCGCATGTCGAAGTTCTTGCGTACGCTCCATGGAAAAGTCGAATTTCCGGTCACGACGGACGACCTGACCAAGCTCATCGAGCAGCACGTCGACGACTTCGACTCTTATGCCGACCTGACTGCGCTGTACGGCGAAGGGGTCGAGGGCGTCACTGAATTCCGCCCCGGCAAGAAGCCGATCGTGCGCATTCACCAGGACCTGACCGGGGATGATGCGCGCGAGAACCGCCTGCGCACCACGCTGACGCACGAACTCGGGCATGTGCTCTATCACACCTGGCTGTTCGATCTTCGAGACGCGCCATCGTTGTTCCCGACGAAGCCGCGGCCGAACGATGTGCAGGTCTGCAAGCGTGAAACCATCCTGAACGCCCCGCAGGTGGACTGGATGGAGTGGCAGGCGGGTCATGTCTGCGGTGCGCTTCTGATGCCCTCTTCCCGGGTCCGTCGGCTGGCGAAGGAAGTAGCAACCGCCAATCCACCACCCGAGCTGGAAGCCATAGGACCCGATTCGTCGTTCGGCTGCGCGCTGATTCGAGCCATCAGCACGCAATTCCAGGTGTCTTCCGACGCCGCCCAGGTGCGCTCACACCGCCTGGGCTTGCTCACGCGCATGGATCGCAATCTCACGTTCTGAGGCGGGTACCCATCACGCTTGCATTCGGAAACGTGTGCGAGTAGCCTGCAAGGTGGCGATGCAAATCCGCTCATCTGCGGATTAGCATCGCACCCGATGGCGCGGAGCGATCCGGTTAGCCATGTCTCCAATCCGCCACTGCAGGAGCGATCCATGACTACCGGTACCGAAATGCACAAGCAGACCGTCCGCATCCATATCGACCGCGAGGTGTACGAGTCGCCCAACCCGACCACGGGTGCGGCGCTCTATCACCTCGGCCAGCTCCCGGCGCACCGTGCGCTCTTCCGCGAGGGCGATGCTCACCGCGAGGATCAGCTGATCGAACGTGATCACGAACCCGTCCATCTGGTCGAGGAAGAGCGCTTCTACTCTCAGAAGGAAATCACCCTGATCGTCAACGCCGAGGCCAAGGACTGGACGGACACCACGATCTCGTTCGAGCAGGTCACCCACCTGGCTTTCCCCGAGCCTCTGCCGCCGGGCATCGTCATCCGCTACACCGTCGAGTACAGCAACGGCACGCACCGCAAGCCGGAAGGGTCCCTTACCAAGGGCGAAGTGGTTCCAGTCAAGAACGGGATGATCTTCAATGTCACGGAAACTGGTCGCTCGTAGTCCCGATCTGAAGCGTTTGCGCGACGAAGGGTACGACCTCGAGGTCCGAGGCACTCATGTGCTGATCAAGAGCGTACCCTACGTCACCAGCGCGAAGGTCGTTCGGTTGGATGGCGTTCTCATCGCCACCTTGGACTTGCTGCAAGACCGGACGAAGCAGCCCGAACGCCACACCGCGTGGTTTTCGGGCGAGCTCCCATGCGACCAGCATGGCGCGAAGCTGACGGACATCATCATCGATGAAAATAACGTTCCGCTGGCGGGGTTGACCGTTGCGTGTCAGTTTTCGCACAAGCCCCAGCGGGGCCAGCCGTATCCCGACTACCACGCCAAGATGACTGCGTACGTCAGGATTCTGCTGCACGAAGCGCAAGCGATCGACCCGACGGTCAAGGCGAAGGTGTTCAAGCCCATCCCGGCAGACCCGGACGACGACTCCCCCTTCCAGTACTTCGACTCCGCATCGAGCCGCGCCGGAATCGACGAGCTCTCCCGCAGGCTCGCCATGGACAGGATCGCCATCGTAGGCCTGGGTGGTACCGGGTCCTACGTCCTGGACCTGGTCGCAAAGACGTACGTGAAGGAAATCCATCTCTACGACAGTGACGACTTCGGCCAGCACAACGCGTTCCGCTGCCCGGGGGCGGTTGCCTTCGAGGACCTGAAAGCCGACCTGAAAAAGGTCGACCACTACGCCTCAGTGTATTCCAGGCTGCACAAGGGCATCGTTCCCCATCCCTATCGGATCGGGCCGCACAATGCCCATGAACTCGCGGGCATGCAGTTCGTCTTCCTGTGCATGGACAGCGGCGAATGGAAGGACGCGATCATGCGGGTGCTCGAACAGGCCGGCATTTCGTTCATCGACGTCGGGATGGGGGTTCTGTATCGCAGCGAGTCCTTGATCGCCAACTTGCGGGTCACCTCGAGCACTCCGAACAAGCGCAACCACATTCGCGAAAACGAGCGCATTTCGTTCGCCCCGGCCACCGGAGAGAATCTCTATTCGCAGAACATCCAGGTTGCTGACCTCAACAGTCTCAACGCGGCGCTCGCGGTCGTGAAGTGGAAGAAGCTGTACGGTTTCTACCATGACTACAGGCGCGAACATCACAGCACGTACGTGGTGGAGATGAACAAGCTGTCCAGCGAGGACACGTGAATGGCAGACGACGTCATCAACCCCGTCTTCGTCGATCTCCTGCCGCAGCCACTCGAGCGGGGCGTTCTGTACATCTCGATCCGTTACAAGACGATGGCGCACCTTTGTTGTTGCGGATGCGGATCGAAGGTCGTCACACCGCTTTCTCCCACTGGATGGTCGCTGATCTACAACGGCAAGGAGGCCTCGCTACGTCCATCGATCGGGAACTGGAGTCTGCCCTGTCGATCGCACTACTGGATTCTGAAAAATCGCGTCGAGTGGGCGGAGTCCTGGTCGCAGGAACGCGTAGCTGCTGGTTTCAATCGAGACGTCGCAATCAAGCAGCGTTACCATCACGATCAGGCTCAGGAGCAGTCGCCACCCGCAGCGCGTCCAGCTGACGCGGAAGCAGGATCGCCGCTGCCGCGCGAAGAACGCTCGACAATTCGCAAGTGGCTGTCGAGGCTGCTCAGTTGATTCCTTCCGACGGGCTATCGCCGCACTGATCGCAAATCGCTCGTCGGCGCACCGCGGCAACGTGTTTAGCTAGTGTGGTGTCTCACAAGTAATATGAACTAATTGTGCTGCAATTTGTCTATGAGTTTTCGGTGACGGAGACTCAGGCGATGTCCAGAGCGGGGCGACCGGTGAAGGTGTTGCAGGTGACGGAC
>JAFEBW010000063.1 GCA_018242445.1 Pseudomonadota bacterium
TCAGCACAATGTATCCGACGAACATAAAATATGCAGCGTATAGCCAGCGCAGGAGTCGCCAGAACCAGAGTGCCCATTGCTTATCCATCGAACGTGATCTTTGAGAGAGGGGATTGCCGTCTAACGCTCGAATTCAGCGGCGCGCGCAGCGCGTCCGCTGGAATGAGTTGTTAGGGCGCAAACGCACACCTCACAACTCTACACTGAAAGTTTGCCCAACCGGCAGCGCTTGCCATTGCTGCTCCAGCTCCGCGATGCGCTGTCGAACCGCCAATATGTCTGCGGAGCTTACCGGCAGAGGCGAACACTTGCGAGCAGAGCATGTAACTTGGTAAAGCCCCAGCATGTCCGCTGGCGAGCTTGTACCGCCGGACCAAGCATCGCCTTGGAATACCTCGACAAGGCGCTCGACCCCATCGCTTTCTGGCTTGGGACACATTGTGTAGTTTGCATTTTCGCCATCGCGAACGCGGCCCAGAAAGCCGCGCTTTTGAAGCGTGCTCTCGACCGCGTAGTGAACCATATCGTGCGGAATGATGCGTTGTTTTGGGCAATCGACCGCCTCGACGCTGTCTCCGCGATGGATCAGCATTTGATCGTACTTACCGTCACGTTTAACGAACGAGACTTTCATCTTGCGCCCTAACGCCTAAGCTAAGCGGCTTGCGTGGCCGCGGATGGTTGATCGACCAAGCAGCTTACTCCACGCAAGTCCGCTTGAGCGCATAGTTAGGCCTCAACGCTGGAGTAACAGGCATTCGCGTTCGCTTTTTGTGCCCAATTGGAATTGGTTGTTATTCGACATTGTATTCAGCCAAGTGCGAGAAATTTTCAAGTTTGGCTGATGTAGCCCCCCTTCACGAAGGAACTCATAGAAGCCGACCTTGTTTGCCTTCCGTGATTTTGGATACGGGTCGAAGCAATTGACCCACTCTTTGTTCACCGACAGCCCCAATATGTAATGCCAATAATTACCTTGATGTGTAACTCGAAATAGGGCAGTTCCACCATTGTTGAGGCAATTTGAAATCTTGTTGCCCTGACCAAAGTGCACGGATTTCCCAACACAAAATTCAGCATGCAATTTAAATTTCTTGTGCTTGTAGTCGTTGAGCCAACTCCCGAGTAGTTGGATCGCTGACCCCGAGGTGCCGTGTGCGATTTTCTTGTGCGACGCAAGCGAATCAAGACAATAGAGGTAGATCCGCTGAATGACGAGAGGGGGGATTTCCTCCCTTTCGAAGAGATAGCTCAGCGCGTTAACGAACGTTGTGGGGACGCAATCGTACTCGGTGGCTTGCTGTCGGAAGGGACTTTTCATGGGCCTAACGTTTGAGCTAAGCGGCTTGCGCGGGCCACGATGTGGGATTTCTGCAAGCTGCTTGCACCGCGCAAGTCCGCTTGAGCGAATAGTTAGGCTTGGACACTACGAGGATCCGACAAAAAGCAAGTAACGA
>JAFEBW010000064.1 GCA_018242445.1 Pseudomonadota bacterium
ACCCGGGATGTTCGCCCCCCCCCCCCCCCCCCCCCCCCCCCGCGAACGACACGGCGCGAGCGCGTCGATCCCGCGCGGCATGCCGTTGCCTGCATGCCGTCGCCAAACGGCGATACCGCCGCTGTGATAGACTGACTGGCTCGATCCGGCATCGCCCGGACCGATCCGGCCGCGGTTGTCCATCGAAGCGCGGCCGCCTCCGCTCTCCTGGTCGCGGGAGAGCCTCCTCCACCGCAAGGTGGGTCGTTCACATCCGAAGGCAGATCATCATGGCAGTCATCCACAACATCAAGGCCACGAGCCGCCACGCGCAGGGGAACAAGGGTGCGAGCCGCCGCCTGCGTCGCGAAGGCTTCATCCCGGCCATCGTCTACGGCGGCCACGCCGAGCCGAAAACCATCCAGTTCGAGCACATCCCGACCTGGCTGGCGTCGCAGAACGAGTGGTTCTATTCGAGCATCCTCGACCTCGACATCGACGGCAAGGCCGAGAAGGTCCTGCTGCGCGACATGCAGCGCCATCCGTACAAGGCGCAGATCATGCACATGGACTTCCTGCGCGTGAACGAGAACGAGGCGATCCGCCTGAGCGTGCCGCTGCACTTCCTCAACCAGGACAAGTCGCCCGCGGGCAAGACCGCCGGCGTGATCGTCACCCACGAACTGACCGCGGTGGAAGTCAGCTGCCTGCCGAAGGATCTGCCGGAGTTCATCGCGGTGGATCTGTCCGAGCTGGATGTCGGCGACATCGTCCACCTGTCGCAGATCAAGCTGCCGGCCGGCGTGGAGATCCCCGAGCTCAAGCTGGGCAAGGAACACGACGTGGCGGTGGTGATCGCCAAGCATGCCCGCGAGGAAGTCGAGCCCGCCGCCGAGGTTTCGGCCGAGGTGCCGGCCACCCAGCAGGCGGCCCCGGACGCGGCCAAGGCCGCAGCCGACAAGGCCAAGCCGGCGGACAAGGGCAAGAAGTAAACTTGACGCTGCCGGATGGGCCAAACCGCGCCCATCCCGGTTGCCGTTCGCATGCCAGCATTGCGCCTGATCGTCGGGCTCGGCAATCCCGGGCCCGAATACGCCCGTACCCGGCACAACGCCGGGTTCTGGTGGATCGATGCGCTCGCCGAAAAACTCGGCGCGCGCTTCGGCATCGACTCGAAGCTGCAGGCCGAAACCGCGAAGGCCACGATCGCCGGCGAAGCGGTGTGGCTGCTCAAACCGCTGACCTTCATGAACCACAGCGGGCGCGCGGTCGCCGCGGCGCTGCGCTACTGGAAGATCGAGCCCGGGCAGATGCTGGTCGCGCACGACGAGCTGGATCTGCCCACCGGCGCCGCACGCCTGAAGTTCGACGGCGGCCACGGCGGCCAGAACGGCCTGCGCGACATCATGGCCCTGCTCGGTCACGGCCGCTTCCATCGGCTGCGCATCGGCATCGGTCACCCCGGGCACAAGGACAAGGTGACGCCATGGGTGCTCGGACGGCCGGGCCGCGACGACGAGGCGGCGATGCTGCGTGCGATCGACGAAGCCCTGGACGTGCTGCCGCTGGCGGTCGCCGGCGACTTCAACGAGGCGATGAAGAGGCTGCATACCAAGAGCCGTGATTCGTGATTGGTGAATCGTGAACGGCTGAAACCTTCGAGGGCTCCCGCACTCAAGTTGGCACGCTGGAATACAAGCGCTGGCGCAAACACTTGCAATCCAGCGCAGAGCGCAAGATCGCGGGGGTTGCGTGAACCAATCACGAATCACTAATCACCATTCACGGATTTCACATGGCCATCCGCTGCGGCATCGTCGGGCTTCCCAACGTCGGCAAGTCCACCCTCTTCAACGCATTGACCAAGGCGGGCATCGCCGCGGCCAATTTCCCGTTCTGCACCATCGACCCGAACGTCGGCGTGGTGCCGGTGCCCGATCCGCGCCTCGGTGAGCTGGCGGCGATCGTCAAGCCGCAGAAAATCATCCCCACCGCGATGGAGTTCGTGGACATCGCAGGCCTCGTCGCCGGCGCGAGCAAGGGCGAGGGGCTGGGCAACAAGTTCCTCGCCCACATCCGCGAGGTGGACGCGATCGCGCATGTCGTGCGCTGCTTCGAACACGGCGACATCGTGCACGTCGCCGGCAGGATCGACCCCATCGCCGACATCGAAACCATCGACACCGAGCTGGCGCTCGCCGATCTGGACTCCGTCGAAAAATCGCTGGCCAAGACCGAGCGCGCGGCCAAGGCCGGCGACAAGGAGGCCATCGCCCGCCGCGACGTGCTGGTGCGCCTGCGCGATGGCCTGGATCAGGCGAAACCGGCGCGCGCGCTGGGTTTGAGCGACGACGACAAGCTGCTGGTGCGCGACCTGTTCCTGCTCACCCTCAAGCCGGTGATGTACGTCGCCAACGTCAAGGAAGACGGCTTCACCGACAACCCGCACCTCGACCGCGTGCGCGAACGCGCGACTGGCGAAGGCGCGCAGGTGGTGCCGGTGTGCGCGGCGATCGAGGAGGAACTGGCGCAGCTCGACGACGCCGACAAGGGCGCCTTCCTCGCCGACATGGGTCTGGACGAGCCGGGCCTGAACCGCGTGATCCGCGCCGCCTACACGCTGCTGGGCCTGCAGACCTACTTCACCGCAGGCGTCAAGGAAGTGCGCGCGTGGACGGTGTTCGTCGGCGCCACCGCGCCGCAGGCCGCCGGGGTGATCCACACCGATTTCGAGCGCGGCTTCATCCGCGCCGAGACCATCGGCTACGACGACTACATCCGCCATCGCGGCGAATCCGGCGCGCGCGATGCCGGCCGGCTGCGGCTGGAAGGCAAGGAGTATCGCGTCAAGGAAGGCGACGTGCTGCACTTCCGGTTCAATGTCTGAGTGCGACAGCGGGAATGGGGAATAGGGAATAGGGAAAGCACGTTGCTCCTTCCCCCGCTTGCGGGGGTGATGAGGCGCGCATACGAACTGCCGGTGGCAGTTCGTGCGCCGAAGAACGCCCGGCAGGGCAGGACAGGTTGGAATGGGGGCGAACAAGTACGACTGAACACTCGGAAATTCACTGGTATCCACCCCCACCCTGTCCCTCCCCCGCAGGCGGGGAGGGTATCTTTGGAGCCACGTCATCGGTGAACAGGAGAACAGCCATGCCATCCGAACGCCGTGAAGTGACCTTGCGCTTCCTCGCCGAGCCAGCCGATGTCAACTTCGGCGGCAAGGTGCACGGCGGCATCCTGATGAAGTGGATCGACCAGGCCGGCTACGCCTGCGCCAGCGGCTGGAGCGGCAGCTATTGCGTCACCGCGTACGTGGGCGGGATCGCTTTCGAGCAGCCGGTAGCCATCGGCCATCTGGTCGAGGTGCGCGCGCGCATCGCGCTGACCGGACGCACCAGCATGCACATCGCCGTGGACGTGTTCAGCCGCGGTTTGCGCGAGACGCAGTGGGTGCGCACCACGCATTGCCTGATCGTGTTCGTGGCGATGGACGAGGCCGGCAGGCCGCAACCGGTGCCGGCGTGGACGCCGGAATCCGACGCCGACCGCCTGCTGGCCGCTTACGCCGGCGACATGAAAGCGCATTCGGCGCAACTGGAAGCTCTGCGCGCAAGCTGGCTGGCGCCGATGGACGGCGGCCGCTGACCTGCCCCTGATTCGCCATCGAGGCAAGCATCGCTGATGGACAGCGTTCCCCGCGTCAGTCGGCGCTGCCGCACGCGATCGCGGCTTGACGCCAATCGAACCACACCAGCGCCTGCATGAATTGCGCATCCAGCGGCGCAGTGATTTCGATGCGCTCGCCGCTTCGCGGATGCGTGAACGCCAGCGACTGCGCGTGCAGCAGCATTCGCGACACGCCGCGCGCGCGAAAGATGCGGTTGTGATGGCCATCGCCGTGGCTGGTGTCACCGATCAGGTGATGGAAAACATGCTTGAGATGACGGCGGATCTGTCGCCAGCGACCAGTCTGCGGCGTGCATGCAAGCAAGGCGTAGCGCGAAGTCGGAAAGCCTGCTGAAGGCTCATCCAACTCGCCGATTGCCAGCCGGCGATACGCGGTCACCGCCGGCTTCTTCAACGGCTTGCCGGGGCCGCCATCGAGTGGATGGTCGATCACGCCCTGCTCTTGTGGCCAGCCACGGCAGACCGCGAGATAGGTTTTCTCCACCTCGTGCTGCATGAACTGCGCACCCAGCGCGGCAGCGATTTCGCGGTCGAAAGCGACCAGCACGCAGCCGCTGGTGGCGCGATCAAGCCGATGCACCAGCATCACCTCACGATGGAACTGCTCGCGCAGGCGATCGACGAGAAAGTCATCTTCCCCTCGCGCCATCGGGCTGGCGTGCGCCATCAACCCGGCGGGTTTGCAGATCACCGCGAGCAGGTCATCGGCATACAGCACCGGCAAGGGCATACCTTTGGACATGCTCGCAACGTCGAAGTCAACGATGCGTCATTGTCAGGCAATGGCACGCTGCCGCGGGCGCTGGTGAACGGATATAGCGTCGCAAATCACTCCGCCGCTTCGCCGATCAAGGTGGCGATCTCAGCACCGAGTTGCATGTCCTCGATCATCCCGAAGCGCTGCATGCGCAGGCGCCCCTTGCGGTCGTACAGCAACAGCGTCGGCGTGCCCTGCATGGCGTAGGCGCGCATGGTCAGCGGGATGGCCTCGCCCTCGGCATGCGCGTCGATACCGACCGGGAAATGCACGCGGTTCTCGTGCAGGAATGCCTTCAACGCAATCGCGCTGCCTTGCGCTGCATGGTGCTCGAACACGGTATGCAGGCCGAGCACCGCCAGTGCGTCTTCAGGAAACGTCTGGCGTGCGCGCAGGGCTTGCGGGATGCCGTGGGACACGCAGCCCGGGCACAGCATCTGGAAAGCCTCCAGCAACACGACCTTGCCGCGCAAGCTTTGCAGGCTCGGCGGGTCGTCCGCATTGAGCCATTCGCGCACCTGCCATGCGGGCGGCTTGTCTCCGGGCATCAGGGCTCTCCAGCGCAGCGTGGGCGATGTACACGATACCTCACCGCCGTTGCGGCCACGCCATCACGAAGGCCACGAGTGCGCCGATGCCGGCAATCCACACCGTCAGCGGCGTACCCAGCCACTCGTGACCGCCGACGTGGAAGGCATACAGCAGCACGCCGCACACCGCCAGCGCGGTGCCGAGCAGGGCCAGCACGGTTTGCCGTTGCGCGGCGCGCGAGCTTTCCGCCAGCGCGGCCAGGTCGTGCGACTGCATGCGCAGCTCGACCTGTCCGGCCACCGCCTTGCGCAGGTAGTCGTGCAGCATCTGCGGCATCTCCGGCGCACCCAGCAGCCAGCCCGGCAATTTTTCGCGCAGGCGCTGCGCGATCGCGCGCGGGCTGCGTTCGCGTTGCAGGATCTCCGCCAGCACCGGCTGCGCCACCGCCCAGATGTCGCAGTGCGGGTCGAGCGTGCGGCCGATACCCTCGATGTTGAGCAGGGTCTTCTGCAGCAAGATGAGCTGCGGCTGGATGGTGAGCTGGTTGGCGCGTGCGAGCTTGAACAGCTTGAACAGCACCTCGCCCAATGAAATCTCCGCCAGCGGGCGGGTGAAATACGGCTCGCAGATCGTGCGCACGTCCGCTTCCAGCGCGTCCAGCCGCAGCGTGGCCGGCATCCAGCCGGCTTCGATGTGCAATTCGGCGATGCGCCGGTAGTTGCGCTCGAAGATCGCGGTGAAGTTCTCGGCGAGGTAGTAGCGATCGATTTCCGGCAGCGAACCGACGATGCCGAAGTCCAGCGCGATGTAGCGCGGCTGCGCCGGGTTGGACAAGTCCACCCACAGGTTGCCGGGGTGCGCGTCGGCGTGGAAGAAGTTGTCGCGGAACACCTGCGTGTAGAACAGGCGCACGCCGGTCGCGGCGAGCCTGGCGCGATCCACGCCGGCGGCATCCAGCGCGGCGATGTCGTCGGCGCGCACGCCGCTCACGCGCTCGAGCGTCAACACGCGCTCGGAACTGTGCGACCAATGCACCGTCGGCACGTACAGGTCGGGCGAGCCCTCGAAATTGCGCCGCATCAGGCTCGCGTTGGCACCCTCGCGCTGCAGATCCAGTTCGCCGCGCAAGGAGCGTTCGAGTTCGGCGACGATCTCCTGCGGCCGCGTCATCTCCGGGTCGGGGCCGATCTTCTCGGCCAGCCGCGCGAAGCTGCGCAGCAGCGATAGATCCTGCTCGATGCGCCGCTCCACGCCCGGGCGCAGCACCTTCACCACCACCACGCGGCCATCGGGCAATTCGGCCGCATGCACCTGCGCCACCGAGGCCGAGGCCAGCGGCGTGCGTTCGAAGCTGCGATACAACTCGGCCAACGGCTTACCGAGCTCGGCCGCCACGATGGCTTCGGCCTGCTCGCCGGGGAAGGGCGCGACGCGATCCTGCAACTGCGCCAGCGCATCGGCGATGTCCGGCGGCAGCAGGTCGCGGCGGGTCGATAGCACTTGTCCGAATTTCACGAACAGCGGGCCGAGATCCTGCAAGGCCAGGCGCAGGCGCTCGCCGCGCGGCAGTTTGGCCGCATCCCCGCGCGCCGGCACGAAGGGGCGCAGCAATTTCAACCAGCGCGCGAGCCGCGTTTCGTCGAGCAGGGTATCGAGCCGATAGCGCAATACCACGCGCAGGATTTGCCCGATGCGGGTGGCGCCTTTCACGTCTTGCTGCCGCCGGCTGGTGCTGCGGGGGCGAGCTTTTCGTGCAGGCCTTGCATGCGCGCATGCAGGCGCTCGACGCGATCGCGCAGGGCATCGACCTCGTCGCAGTGCGCATCCAGCTCGGCACGCCCGAGCACGTCGCGCGATTCCTCGGTCAGGTAGTCGGCTGCATCGTGGGCGAAGCGCGCCGCGCCATCGCGGCCGAAGCGCAAGGCTGCGCGCACCGCGTGCGCGATCTGCACGCCCAGCACCTCGCCGAACACCTGCACGAACGGCAAGTTCCAGTCCGGATCGAAACGCTCGGCGAGCTTCTGCAGTTGCCGCGCGAGATCGGCGTCGCCGGCGATCTTCACCTTGCCCGTGCCCGCGCCCGTTGCGGGCCGCAGGAAGGGCAGTTGCGCGAGCAGGCCACCGAGGGTGCCGCGCACGGCCAGATCCGGTTCGCTCGCGGCATCGACCGGGCCGACCGCCAGGCGTCCTGCGCGCACCGTCACCGCCAATGCCAGCGCCGGCGCTTGCAGAGCCAGCTCGATGCGCCGGCCTTCCAGCGCGGCGACCGCATCGCGCGTGGGCGGGTCGAGCGCGAGCACGCGGTTCAACGCGGCCTCGAACGCACGCCCGGCGAGCGGCTTGAGGGAATCCAGCGGCGAAGTCGGAACAGCAGTCATGCGCGCATTGTAGCCGGGCGCGGCGTCGGCCCGAGTTGATTATCTGCGGACGTTCAACGTCCCTGCGCCCACGCCTCGCGCAAACGCTGCAGACCTTCGTCGAAACCCACGCGCGGCACGTAACCGAAGTCGCGCCTTGCCGCGCAGATGTCGTACCAATGCGCGGTGGCCAGTTGCTCGGCGAGAAAGCGCGTCATCGGCGGCTCGCCGCGCAGGTGCAGCAGCCGCCATGCGCCTTCGAGCATCGCGCCGGCGGCGTAGGCGACGCCGAAGGGCACCGCGCCTTTGACCGGCGGCGCAGCGACCGCGGCGAGCAGGCCGTTGATCGTCTCGCGCAGCGTGCGCGGGTCGCCGTTGGAAATGAAATACGCCTTGCCCGCGCAGGCCGCGCCGATCGCCAGATGCTCGAAGGCATCCACATGCGCTTGCGCGGCGT
Source organism: Pseudomonadota bacterium (assembly GCA_018242445.1). Lineage (GTDB taxonomy): Bacteria > Pseudomonadota > Gammaproteobacteria > Xanthomonadales > Xanthomonadaceae > SZAS-103. Next base: position 7,772 of record JAFEBW010000064.1, read on the forward strand.
TGTCGATGTAGGTGGTGTCGATGCGGTTGTTGCCGTCGCCGACGAAGCGCAGGCGCCCGCTGCGCGCGCGCGCGACCAGGCGCGGCAGCAGGTGGTTGTCGCCCGGGCCCCAGATCAGCCGCGGGCGCAACGCGACGGTCGCGAGATTCGCATCATTGGCCGCGAGCACGGCTTGCTCGGCAATGGTTTTCGTGGCCGGATAGGCCGCCTTGAAGTGCTCGCCATACGGCGTGTTCGTCTCGTTGCCGCCCTCCACCGGGACATGCCCGCGATGGGCCACGCTGGGCGTGGAGGTGTACACCAGCCGACCGATGCCGTGCGCGCGGCAGGCGGCGATCACGTTGCCGGTGCCGACCACGTTGGCCAGCCGATAACTCTCGTAACTGCCCCAGCCACCGGCCTTGGCGGCGACGTGGAAGATCGCCTCCATCCCGCGCGCGGCCTCGCGCACGCTCGCGGCATCGGCCAGATCACCCCGGATGGCGCGGATGCCCAGCGCATCCTGCTCCAGATAACGCCCGCGGTTGAGGCTGGCAACTTCGTGCCCGCGTGCGACCAGCAGGCGACAAATGGCTTGGCCGAGGAAACCACCGCCGCCGGTGACAAGGATCTTCATGTCCTACTCCCTCCCTTGCGAAGCAGGGGAGGGCTGGGGAGGGATGTCTCCCTCCCTTTCGCGCAGCGAAGGGGGTGAGGAGGCGCGATGGCGAACTGCCGCTGGCAGTTCGCGCGCAGATGAACACCCTGCAAGGTCGGATCGCTGGGGAGGTTTTTCTCCCTCCCTTACGCGTAGCGAAGGGGATGAGGAGGCGCGATGGCGAACTGCCGCTGGCAGTTCGCGCGCAGATGAACACTCTGCAAGGACGGATCGTTGGGGAGGTTTTTCTCCCTCCCTTACGCGTAGCGAAGGGGAGGGTTGGGGAGGGGTCACGCTTTTCGTCAACTCACGATGAATCTCATCCAGCACCGCCTCGGTACGTGCCAGTACATCATGATTCCAGAACCGTATTACGCGATAACCCTGCGCGCTCAAGCTTGCCGTGCGCGCCTGCTCATAGGCAACCTGATCGCCGTGCTGTCCGCCATCGAGCTCGACAACCAGCTTCGCTTGTGGGCAAACGAAATCCACGACATAAGGCCCCGGCGGCACCTGCCGACGGAAGCGGAAACCTTCGACATGACGGCCTCGCAAGCACCGCCACAGATGGCGCTCGGCATCCGTCGGATGGTTGCGCAGGTCGCGAGCGAACTGGCGTTTGGTATCCAAGAGCTACCCCTCCCCAGCCCTCCCCTTCGCCTTCGGCGAAAGGGAGGGGGTTGTCATCGGATGCACATCGTTCCCGTTTCCACCCTACAGCCCTATGTGCCTGCGGCGAAAGGGAGGGATCGGTTATCGGAAGCTCATTGACCACGTCACCGTCCGTGAATTCTCCCTTGCCAGCAATGAAACGGAAGCTCTTTTCTCCTCCCCTTTCGCGTAGCGAAGGGGGTGAGGAGGCGCGATTGCGAACTGCCAGTGGCAGTTCGCGCGCAGACGAACGCCCGGCAGGGCCGGAAGGTTGGGAGGGGGTGGCGTTCGGATTCGATCTCTTCCATTCCCATCCTTCCAGCGTTGTCGGGCGTTCGTCCACGCACACACGACGACTGACATTTTCAAACGTGCGTCCTCACCCTATTTCGCCTTCGGCGAAAGGGAGGGAGTCGTTGCCGCCCACGCCGCCAGCTTCTCGCGGCCGATCTTGGCGTTGTGGCGGATGTCCACCGGGAACTTGGGATGGATGAGGAAGCGCGTGATGCGCGCGGTGTGCGGGTGGCGTTGCCCGATGGCGCGCAACTCGGCGAGGATGCGGGCTTGCTGCGATGCGTGGATGCCGGGCTGCAATTCCACGCACAGCATCGGCGTCTGGCGGGCGCGCTCGCCCACGCCCACCAGCGCGGTACGGCGCACGTCGGGATGGGCGTTGAAGACCGGCTCGACCTGCTCGGTGTACAGCGGCCCGTCGGCGGTTTCCACGCGCTGCGACTTGCGCCCGCAGAACCACAGCCTGCCCTGCGCATCGAAATAGCCGACATCGCCCATGCGATGGACGATGCGTGTGCCCGGCGAAGGGGTGCTCTGGGCTTCGTTCGCCATCACGGACGTGGCCGCCGCATCGAGCCTTCCCCCGCATGCGGGGGAGGGTTGGGTGGGGGCGAACGCCTCGCGAATCTTCGCCAATCGCGTAGCTTCCGGGCGCTCGAAGTAGGCATCCGTCGCGGTCGGGCCGGCGACGGCGATCTCGCCCACTTCGCCATCGCCCACCAGCAAATCGTCCGACCAGTCGGCGATGGCCTCGTCGGTGATGCGGATGATGCGCACCACGTTCGGTGCCACCGGGCGGCCGACGCAGGTGCCCGCACCGTTCTCGGTGGCCTCGCGCGTGGACTGCAATTCGCGGCCTTCGATCACCGCCACCGGCAGGCACTCGGTGGCGCCGTAGGGCGTCCACAACTGCGCGTCGTCGGGCAGCAGTGCGCGCATTTTCGCGACCACATCCGGCGGCACCGGTGCGCCGGCCGACAGCACCTTGCGGATCGTCGGCAGCTTCGCCCCATGCCGCGCGAGCACATCGACCAAGGCGGGCGAGCCAAACAACTGGGTCACGCCGAAACGGGCGATGGCGTCGTGCAGCTTGCGTGGATCGGCGCTGGCCGGACGGGTGGGATCCATGTCGGGGATGATGGACGTGAGGCCGAGCGCAGGATCGAACAAGGCGAACGGCGGAAACGTCGGCAGATCCACGCCGCCGGCCCGGATGCCGAACGCCGTGCGCAGCAGTTCGATCTGCGCGACGAAATGGCGATGCCGATAGACCACGCCCTTGGGCACGCCGGTCGAGCCGGAGGTGAACAAGATCGCGGCGATGTCGTCAGGTTGCGTGTCGGCCAATTGCGGCCCGGCGCCCGCGCCCATCGCTTCGATGCGCTTGAGCGTTTTCCCGCCCCAGCACCAGCGCCGGCCCACGGTGACGCGGATGCGCGCGGAGTTCGCCCAGCCCAGTGCGATGCGCGCCGCATGCGCCAGCGGGATGCCGATGAAAGCCTGCGGCTGCGCCTCGTCGAGGCATTGCTTGAGCGCGCGCCGGTCGATGCCCGGATCCACCAGCACCGGCACCGCGCCGAGCTTGAACAGCGCGAACATCAACAGGAAGAACTCCGGCGAAGGCCGCACCATCAGCACGGCGCGCACGCCACGCACGATGCCGATGGTCGCAAGGCCAGCGGCTATCGCGTCGCTGCGCGCATCGAGTTGCGCGCAGGTCAGGACAAGGTCGTAACGCGCCAGGCCATCGCTTCCGCGCGAACCCGGGCAACGCAGCGCCACCTGCTCGCCGCGCTCGGCGGCCATGCGCGGCAGGGCGGCGGCGATGTTGCATGGCCTTGCCCCCTCCTTTTCGCGCAGCGAAGGGGGTGAGGAGGCGCGATTGCGAACTGCCAGTGGCAGTTCGCGCGCAGGCGAACGCCCGGCAGGGCCGGAGGGTTGGGTAGGGGTGCTTTTATCGAGGCGATCGTTCATCGGAAAAGCCCAACCCCCTCCCAACCTCCCCCTGCCCGCTTCGCGTGCAAGGGGAGGAGTTCACAGCGCATGCGCATCCAGAAACGCCCGGATCGCCGGCACCAGCACTTCGTGTTTGTCTTCCAGCACATAGTGCCCAGCATCCTCGAACGCCTGCACCTGCGCTCCGGGCAGCGCGGTGGTGAAGCCATCGAGAAAATGTCGATCGAACACGAAATCGCGCAGGCCCCAGCCGATGAAGCAGGGCCGATCCGCGTATTCGTGCAGGCGGCGACCGGATGCTTCCACCAGCGGCCACGCGCGATCGGCTGGCGACAGCGGAATGTCCTGCACGAAGCGCAAGGTCGCGATGCGATGCGCCCACGAGTCGAAAGGCGCCAGATACGCCGCGCGCACGTCCGCCGGCATCGGCCGCACCACGCCCTGCCGCGCCGCGCCGGCGGCGAAGGCGTTGAAGCCGCGGATCATCAGCGCGCCGAGTTTCCAGTCGCGCCCGAAGGTGAGCTGCCATGGCATCGGTTTGGCTCGCGGCAGCGGGAAGGCGGCGGTGTTGAGGATCACCAGTCGCTTCACCCGCGCGGCGGTCGCTTCCGGCATCCTGCCTCCCGCGACATTGGCACCTCCTGGTGCGGCATTTTTCAGCGCCCAGCCGAAGCCGATCATGCCGCCCCAGTCATGCACCGCGAGCGTCACGTCGCCGTCGATGCGCAGGTGCTTGAGCAGCGCATCGAGGTCGTCGATGCGCGATTGCAGCGTGTAGTCGTAAGTCCGTGCTGCGCCCGCCGCATCGTCGGGCTTGTCCGACAGGCCCATGCCGACATGGTCGGGCACGATGCAGCGGTAGCCCTTTCCAGAAGCCGGGTCGCGCAGGCCCAGCACCAGATGCCGCCAGTAGTAGCTCCACGACGGGTTGCCGTGCAGCATGACGATGACTTCGCCATCGCGCGGGCCTTCATCGAGGAACGACATAGCGATGCCGGGCCGCACCTCGAAGCGCTGCGGGGTGAAGGGGTAATCGGGATAGTTCACCAGCGCATCCTTGCGACGTCGAAACCGCCGCCGTTGTCGAGTTTGCCGCCCAGCTCGCGCAGATAGACGAATTCGCTCGCTCCACGCGGCCGGCCGACCATGAACACGTCGCCATACTCGGCATGGCGCGCGCCGGCCTTGTCGATTTCGCTGGGCAGGCCCCAGAGGTGGTTGCCCTTCACTTCCAGCAGGGCGATGCCGTCGGGCTTGTCGCGGCCGTCCAGTGCGACCACGAAATCCGGGAAAAATCCGTCGCCGTCGTCCCAGCGATACAGCCCGACCGCATCGTCGCGCCGCACCGGATTGCGATGCCACCAGCGCACCAGCGGGCTGGCGTCGAGGGTGAGCGCGATAGCGGTTTCGTCCTCGTTGAGATCGGCCGGCAGCACGCCGTAGAGCGCGCGCCGCGCGGGCGGCAGGCGCACATCGGAGTGCAATTCAGCCAGCAGCGGCACCCCGACATCGACGACCTGCGCGCCGCGATAACGCTTGTACGCCTCGCGCAACAGGGCCGGATTGCGCACCAGCACCAGATCGAGTTGCTGAACGAGCAGCTCCTCGTCTTCGGGCGGCGGCGCGCCGGATTGTTCGATGGCACGGCGAAAGCGATCGAGCAGGCGCAGTTGCAATTCGCGGTCGTTCGACTCGCTCAGGCGCAGGCGGATCTGCCCGGCTTTTTCGGCCACCGCCTCGGGCGACAGGTTCGCCCACACATCGTCCGCGCCCTCGTGGATCGACGCGCCCGCGAACAGATCGGTCTGATCTTTTTGTACCTTCACCCGCGAGCGGTCGCGGTCGCCGAGCACGGCATGGGAAAAATCGACGAAATCCACCAGTCGGGCTTCCATGTCGGCCGGAGCGGGCGGCAGACGTTCGCCGCGCAACTGCGCCGGCGCGTCGGCGCGACGCGGGTAGCGATGGATGCTTTTCGACGTCAGCACCAGCAGCGGTGCGGCGATCGCAGCGTCGGATGGCGCGCGACCCACCGCTGCGTCTTCGCCGCCGCTGAGTGCAAGCAATTCCTGCGCCGCGGCCACCCACGGCTGGCGCTCGTCAGCTTCTCCAACCATAGGTTCGTCGCCCGCCAGCGCGGCCACGACATCGCCGCCTTCGCTTTGCGCGCCCTCGGCAGTCACCAGCAAGCCGAGCGGCTCGCCGCTGCGTACGACCTGCACCACCCGGCGGTCGCCGATCACCGTCAGCACGGTTTGCGTGCCCAGTTCCGGTGCGCGCGTGGTCAGCGCGTTGATCTGCTGGCCGGCGTCGAGCAGCCCTTCCTGCGACTGCGAATTGGCAAGGAACACGTAACCATGATCGAGCGCATCGGGCAGGTTCTCGCGGCCGCGCAACAGCGCATGCACGCGCACGATGCGGCCGATCACCTGCACGCCGAACGCAGGGTCGCGCGCGCCGCGCAACGCGGCCAGGGTGAACGCGCGCGGGGCGTCGAAACCCAGCGCGACGGCCATCTTGAAGATCAACACCTCCACGCCCGGATCGTTCGCCAGCGCGATCAGGTCGGGGTCGGGCTCGTCGGCGGTGTGCACCCGCACCGCGGATTCGGGGAACTTCAGCACCTCGATCAGGTGCCGCTGCGCCGCCTTCTGCGCATCCTTGCCGTCGGGCACCTGCACCAGCATCAGCGGGGTCAGGGCGGCGCCCGCAGCGGCCAGCGCCTGCTTTATGCGCCGGTGCATCGCCGTGCATTCGGCCAGCGCGAGGTGTTCGAAATCCACCAGTTGCGCGGTGTCCTTGTCGCGCGCGAGAAAGCGCACCATGCGCACGCCGCGCTTGAGCAAGCCGGCTTGCACGGCATGCAGGCGGCTCACCGAGGCCCAGTCCGCCGGCTCGCCGACGCGCCAACCGGTGTCGGCCGCGAACGCGGCGGCGTCGCGGTCGCGCGGGGTGGCTGTCATCATCAGCGTGTAGTCGGGCTTGAGCACTTCGGCGAAGAAGCGCCGCGCCTCGGCGGCCTTGTGGAAACCGTGGTGCGCCTCATCGACCACGCAGCCGATGCGCAGGCCGCTTTCGCGCGCCAGCGCGATCAATGCATCCAGGGCGAGTCCGGCGTCGCCGGTGGTGCGCGCGCGCCGGGTGTGCGCGCTGCGCGCGGCCACGGAGGCCCAGGTGGTGACGAACACGCCGCCGGCGGCGACGGTTTCCACGCTGCGGTCGTTCTCCAGATCGAGCAGGCGCAGTTCGGGCGCTTGCGCCGTGAGCACCTTGCGCGATTGCTCGATCAAGCCGGCGAACGGCGCGAACCAGAACCACAGCACGCGCTCGCTCTTCGACACGCGCGCCAGCGCTTCCACCGCGATGAGTGTTTTGCCCGCGCCGGTGGGCGCCTGCAACACCACCGCACCGTCGCGGCGACGCGCGGCGGCGAGTTCGCTCGCGTCGTGGTTGCGCAGGGCGTCGTAGATCGCACGCAGGCTGGCGAAGCGCGCGACGATGCCGGCGCAGACGTCGTTCTGGAAATCCATCAGCGCGGCTGGCATGCCAACTCCTTGCGGGCGATACGCAGGCCGATGCACGGCACAGGCGCAAACCCCGCTCCCCTTGTGGGAGAGGGGCTGGGGAGAGGGGGCGTCGAAGCCAGCGTGGAAGCAGGCAGTGGAATGCGGCCGAGGACCACCCCTCTCCCGCCGCGCTGCGCGCGGCGACCTCTCCCGCAAGGGGAGAGGTGAAAATCGGTGCGTCGCGATTGGGGGCGCATGCTCATCACCTCAGCGCCCACAGCGTTCGCGCAGATACTGCGGGATCGGCAGCCACGCGGCAGCGGGGGCGAGCGCGCGCACGCGCTCGGGCGCCCAGCAGTAGATCGTGGCGGTGGCCGGCACGAGCGTCGCCAGCCAGTCGCGCAGGCGCTCGACGTGCGCCTCGCGGAAGTCGGCCAGATACGCCATCGCGCCGGCGGCGGCAAAGCCCGCGCCCGGCCACGGCGACAGCGGCTGGGCGTGCAGCAGTTGCAGGGCGTGCCAGACCTGCGCGTGGTCGATCTTCAGCGCCAGCCGGTGCGCCGGGATGCGCCGTGCGCGCAGGTAGGCGAAACCGCCGCCAAGGCCGTCCACTTTTTCACCCTTGGCGTTGGTGTAGCCGCCGAGCACGCGGCGCACGCGTTGTGCGCAGACATCGCGGCACAGGTTTTTGTCCGGTTGTTCGTCGGTGGCCTCGGTGCTGGAAACGAGGATGAACTTGCGCTGGCCGCCATCTTCGGCGTTGAGCTTGGCGACCGCATGCGCGGTGGTGCCGGAGCCGGCGAAGAAGTCGAGGATGATGGCGTCTTTGTCGCAAGCAATTTTCACGATGCGTTCGATCAGCGACACAGGTTTCGGTGTACTGAACACCTTGTCGCCATCGAAGATCGCCATGAGCTCCTTGGTTGCATCCGTCGCCGTGTCCACATCGTCCCAGATCGTGAACGGATTTTTACCCTTGCTTTCGGCTTCGGAAAGAAATCGCTTGTATTGCGGTTTGCTGGTGCCACGACGGCCGAACACGATGCGATTGTCCGCAAGTGCTTCATTGAATTTGTCTTGCATGAATCGCCAGCAGCGACCAGCAGGCGGCATGTAGATCGTGCCGGTGTTCGGGTTCGTAATTGGGTAGGTCAAGTTCGGGCGGATATTCGGCGCATCGAACGGATCGGCGACCCACGGCCCGCGAGCATCGTTGTCAGGGTTGTCGAACTTTTCTGCATCCGCTGGCAAAGGACGCAAGGAGAACAATTGTCGGTTGCGCGCATAGCAAAGCGTGTAGTTGTGCGCGAGGGAAACGTCCGTATCGTTCTGGCTCGATTTGCGATGGTTCCAGATGAAGTCGGCAACGAAGTTGTCTTCCCCAAACACCCGATCCATCAGCATGCCGAGCCGGAACAGCTCGTGGTCGTCGATGGAGACGAAGATCACCCCGTCGTCGGCGAGCAGCTCGCGCGCGAGGGTGAGCCTGCGGTACATGAACTCCAGCCACAGCGAGTGGCGGAAGCGGTGCGCCTTGTCCACGAAGCGGTCGTTGTAGACGAAGTCGCGGTTGCCGGTGTTGTACGGCGGGTCGATGTAGATGCAGCCGATGCGCCCGGCGTGGCTCATGCGCAGCGCGCGCAGGGCGTCGAAATTGTCGCCCTCCACGATCAGGTTGCCCCACGGCGCGGGGCCGTGGCTCAGGGCGGCGTCGAGATCGAAGGCGACGTAATCGTCGTTGAGCGCGGCGTCGGCCTCGATCTCCTCGCGCTCCCACACCAGCCCGAGCTGGCGCTGCGCGTCGCGCCGTTCCAGCAGGCCGATCAGGGCGTCGCGGTCGAGGTGGGCGTATTTCGACATGGGCTCGGTTTCTGCCTTCAGGATCCGGCCGTGGCTGCGGCTGCTTCGGCCTGCGTCAACAACGCATACAGCGGCCGGTTGACGTAGTAGTTGCTGCGGCCGATCTTGCGCTTGTCGAGAAAGCCGCCGATGACGAGCTCATCGAGGTATTTGGTGGCCGTGATCCGCGACACGCCAAGGTCGCGCTGGATGAATTCGATCTTGGTGTAGGGGTGGCTGAACAGGTTGTTGATCAAATCCTGACTGTAAAACTTGTAGCCGGCGCGGATCTTCTGCTTGGTCTCCAGCAGCAGCACGCGGATCGACTGGATGGTGGCGATCGTCTGGCGCGCGGTGCGCTCGATGGCGGTCAGCATGTAAAGAACCCAGTCTTCCCATGCATCGTGTTCGCGGACGGTTTGCAACAGCCGGTAGTAATCCGGCTTGGTGCGCACGATGTGGCGGCTCAGGTAGAGCACGGGGATGTCGAGCAGCTTTTCCTTCACCAGGTACAGGACGTTGACGATGCGACCGGTGCGTCCGTTGCCGTCGTAGAACGGGTGGATGCTCTCGAACTGGTGATGGATCAGCGCCATCTTGATCAGCGGGTCGGCGTCGAAATGCGGCTCGTCGTGGATGAAGCGCTCCAGATCTCCCATCAGCGCCGCCACCTGATTCGCATCCTGCGGGGACAGGTACACCGTGCGGCCGACACCATCCCTGAGCGCGGTTCCCGGCAGTTTGCGCAGGCCGGACAGGTTGCATTCGAGTTCGGCCTGAACGTCGAGGATCGTGTTGAGTGTCAACAAGCCATGCTCGCGCACGCGCTCGAAGCCCACGCGCAACGCCTGCCGGTAGCACAGCACTTCCTTGGTGGCGATGCTGGCCGCCGCTTCGCTCGAATCCTCGTCGCGATAAAGGTCATCGTGGGTGGTGACGATGTTCTCGATCGCCGAGCTGTCCTTGGCTTCCTGCAGGGTCAGCGTGTTGATCAGGATGGACTGGTTGGGGATGCTGGCGGCGACGCCCTTGAGCTCGGCGAGATTGCGGCTGGCGGACGCGAGCCCTTTCAGGATCGGCGCGGTTTCAAACCGTGCAGGATCGAGCGCCGAGAGAGGCTGGATGGTCATGGTGGCCTTTGTCGCGCCTTAACATGCATATATTTTCGCATTTTATATGCATGTGCTGCCGACCTGTCCAGTTTTCGGCATTTTTTGATCATGCCGATCGCTGGCGGGAGTACCGCCGGATTTCGGCTCTATCAAGGCTGGACTTCGGTACGACATGGCCGTTCACCTCCTGCCACAGACGTGGAGATGCCTACCAAACCACCTCGGCCATCGAGCAATTCAGCCCAGAACCGATCCCCAGCAGGGCCACGCGCTGGCCTTTCTTCAGGCGGCCCATCTCCTTGAGCTTGGACAGCACGATCGGCACCGAGGCCGGGCCGATGTTGCCGTGCTCGTGGAAGATCGTCAGCACTTTCTGCGGGTCGATGCCCAGCGCCTTGATGAAGGCCTGGGTGTGCACCTGCGACACCTGGTGGATCACGAACTCGTCGAGCTCGTCCACCACCCAGCCCATCGCCTGCCTGGCGGCGAGGAAGGTTTTCTGCGCGAGCTTGAGGCCCTCGATCAGCAGCATCTTGGTGTCGGTAACCATGCGGTCGAGGTTGCCGCGGCACAGCTTGTTCCACTCGGTGGCCGCGCGGGTCACGCCGCCCTTGTAGCGCGGCGCGTCGGGGGTGAGCTCGCTGCGCGAGAGCACCATCGCCGCGGCGCCGCAGCCCAGGGTGAGCGAGGCCAGTTCGTTGCGGAAGTCCTCCTCGCTGACGTCGGGGCGGCACATGCGCTCGAGGGTTTTCTCGTACACCAGGTTCGCGGTTTCGCCATCGACCACCAGCGCGTATTCGATCTCGCCGCGCTCGATCATGCGGCTGGCGATGTCCATGCCGTTGAGGAAGGCCAGGCAGGCATTGGCGACGTCGAAGTTCTGGCAGTTCTCGCCGAGCTGCAAGTTGCCGGAGATGATGCTGGCGGTGGAGGGCTCCAGATAATCGCGGCTGACCGAGGTGTTGACCAGCAGGCCGATCTTCTCGCGCGCCACGCCGGAGTCGGCCAGCGCCTTTTCCGCGGCCATGGTGGCCGCGTCGGAGGCCTCGGTGCCGGCGTTCCACATGCGCCGCGCGTGGATGCCGGCGATGTCGCGCAGCACGTCGGTGCGGATGCCGAGGCGTTGCAGGGTGGGCTGCAGGCGCTGGTTGATCGCGTCCGAGGTCAGGCGTTCGGGGGCGTCGATGTGCGCCAGCCCGGCGATGGAAACGTGTTCGAAAAGCATGGGCGGAACCTGTAGCCGTAACCGGGCTACGCTACTAGGTTGCGCCAGCGACCGCAACTTGCGCCGCCACGCCCCACGCCGTGACCGCCCACAGGCAGGCGCTGCACGGCATGCCGAGAACGCAGCCCGGGCCGTGTTTTTCGGGTCGATGGCATAGGAAATGGCGCAGCCGATCCGGGCCGGCACCCACGCGGGCCGATCCCGCCGACCCAGCGCGCATCGGCGTGGCCGGGTACGCTCGGGGTGCATTGATGTTTGCGCAGGATATGCAAACATCCACCGACCGCGCCCCGCCGGCCTGCGCCCTGCCGCCCCATGTTGACGATCACCGACGCCATCGCCATCGCCGAGGACGAACTGGTCGAGCGCTTCGTGCGCGCGGCCGGGCCGGGCGGGCAGAACGTGAACAAGGTATCCACCGCGGTGGAACTGCGCTTCGACGTCGCCGCCTCGAAGTCGTTGCCCGAGGACGTGCGCGCGCGCCTGCTGGCACGGCGCGACCGCCGCCTCACCGACGCCGGCGTGCTGGTCATCGCCGCGCAGCGCTTCCGCACCCAGGAGCGCAACCGCGCCGATGCGCGCGAACGGTTGGCGGCGCTGGTATTGGCCGCCACGCAGGCGCCCAGACCACGGCGGGCGACGCAGCCCACGCGCGCCTCGAAACTGCGCCGGCTCGACGGCAAGAAGCAGCGCGGGCAGATCAAGCGCGGCCGGCGCGCGGTGGACGCCGACGCATGACCCCGGTCGTACCGGAACTGCCGCCCGCCGTGCCGCGCACGGGCCATGCCTTCAGCCGCTGGATCGCGCGCTGCTTCCTGCGCCTGTTCGGCTGGAAAGCGGTGGGGCAATTCCCGGACGTGGGCAAGCTGGTGCTGATCGTCGCCCCGCATTCCTCGTGGTGGGACGGCGTGTGGGGCATGGCGGTCAAGCTGGCGCTGGGCCTGCGCGTGCTGGTGATCGGCAAGCAGGAGCTGTTCCACGGCCCGCTGGGCTGGCTGCTGCGGCGCTTCGGCGCGATCCCGGTCGATCGCACGAAGGCGCACGGCGTGGTGGAAATGGTCGCCCGCCGTTTCCAGCAGGCGGACAGCCTGTGGTTCGCGGTCGCGCCCGAAGGCACGCGCAAGCGCGTGGAGCACTGGAAACGCGGCTTCTGGCACATCGCCCGCGCGGCCGACGTGCCGGTGCTGTGCGTGTATTTCCATTACCCCGAACGCACCATCGGCATCGGCCCCTTGCTGCGCATGGGCGAGGACATCGAAGCCGACATGGCGCGCATCCGCGCGTTCTACCGGCCGTGGATGGGGAAGTACCACGGCACCATCTGAGGCAACGCCGAACCGTCGTGCAGGCGCGCACGCGCCGGGACGAATCTCCCGTTCGCGCATATCACGCAAGCGCCGAACGGATCAGCGTTGCCTTACAGCGCCTTCCCGCCCAGCTTCCACGTGAGCTGCAGGTTGTAGCTGCGGCCCACCGTGTCGAACCAGGAGATGTCGTAGTACGGGTAGGACGTGTAGGTCGGATCGCGCGGCGGCATCTTGTCGAACAGGTTGTCGATCGACAACGCCACGCGCAGGTGGTCGGTGATGTCGTAACGCGCGCCGGCGTTGAAGCGCCAGGTGCCGGGGATCCACGCATCGGAATCGTAATTGGGGATGCGCCCGAGGTAGTTGCCGAACAGGCTGGCGCCCCAGCGCCCGCGCTCCCAGCTCACCCCGAGATTGGCCTTGTTGCGCGGGATGTCGTAGCCCGAATCGACCGCGAGCTGGTTCACGATCGGGTCGCCCGGGTACTGCTGGCTGGTGTGCTTGCGCACCCAGGTGTAATTGGCGGTGAAGCGGAAATCGCCGGCCGTCTGCGTCTGCCAGCGGTAGTGGGCGGCCAGGTCCACGCCGGAGGTGCGTTCGCTGGCGATGTTGATCGGGTTGAAGTGCACGCCCTTGAGCACGCCGCCGTTGGCGGCATCGCGGATCACCCGCGCCAGCGCGTCCTGGCAGGTCGGCGAGTTCACGTCCACCGGCGCGCCATCCATGGTCGTGCCGAGGCGGCAATCGGCCTCGGCGCGCAGCACCCGGTCGATGCTCATGTCCTGCACCTGATTGAGCACGCGGATGTCGAAATAATCCGCCGACAGGTCGAGGTTGGCGTTGGGCGACCACACGAAGCCGGCGGTGAACGAGCGGCTGGTTTCCACACCCAGATCCGGGTTGCCGGTGCGGATGTTGGTGACCCGTGCGCGGCGCAGGCTGCTGCGGCAGTCGCTGATCGGGTCGCCGGGGTAATCCTCGCGGCAGCGGTAGTAGTCGGTGGCGCGGGTGCGGAAGAAATCCTGGCCGGCGAACAGGTAGTGCAGGTCGGGTGCGCGGAAGCCCGTGCCGTAGGAGCCGCGCACCAGCAAGGCGCTGTCCGGACGCCACTCCAGCCCGAGGCTGTAGGTGGGCTTGTCGGGGCTCTTGTTGGCGTACTGGTACAGGTCGTAGCGGCCAGCCACGCTGGCCGTGAGCGTGGACGTGATCGGCGCGCGCAGCTCGCCGGCCAGGCTCCAGTGGTCGCGGCTGCCGTGGCCGTCGCCGTAGCGGGCGCCGAAGTAGTAGGTGGTCAGGGCCAGCGGATCGGGGTTGATGCGATACGACTGGCTGCCGTATTCGAGCACCCCGGCGAAACCCACCTTGCCCGCCGGCAGGGTGAACAGGGCCGGGCTGTTGACGGTGAAGGTGGCGGTGTCGGTGCGCGCCTTGGGGTGGAAGGTCGAGGTCGCGGCGATCGAGGCGTATTGGGCCGGCGTCAGCGGAGTGAACAGGCGCGCCGGATCGGCGTCGTAGATCGCGTAGCCGTCGGCGTCGTAGCCCAGCGACGGGCCGAGGAACAGGCGGTTGGCCGTATCGGCGCGGATGCGCGCGAAGCTCACGTCGGCGTAGTACTGGGAGTGGTTCCAGGCCGCCTCCCAGTCCCAGTTGTCGCCGAAGGCGCCGCGCAAGCCGGTGGCGATGCCGAAGGTTTTCTCGGTGGTGTGGTTCATGCCGTTGGCGAGCCCGCCCATTTCCTCCGGCGAGAACTGCCGATCCCAGGATTCGACGCGGCCGGTGTGGGCGTTGTAGAAGACGTTCGCGTAGTTGCGGTAGGAGGCCGCGTCCTGGAATGCCCAACTGGTGGTGTCGTTCATCAGCGACACCTTCTGGAAGCCCAGTTGCAGGTCGGCGAACCAGCTCAGGTTGTCGGAGAATTGATTCTGCAAGGAGGCGTAGGCCGTCGCGCCGCGGCGCTCGGTCACGATGGTGCCGTAGGCGATGGCGCGGGTGCTGCCGCAGTACGGGCCGTAGTCGGGATCCTGTGCGAGCCCCGTCGTGCCCTCGTTGATGCCGCGCATGGCCGCGCAGTTGTCGGCCGGGCCGATGTTGATGTCGTCGTCGTCGTCGTACAAGGTGGCCACCGAACGCGGCAACTGGTCGGCGGCATCGGGGGCATTCAAGGTGGAAGCCTGCGCGCGGCGCTGGGTGGCCCACAGCGGCCGCTGGTTGAGCAGTTGCAGGCCGACCACGCCGCTGAAGCTGCCGGTGTCGAAGCCGCTGGTCACGGTGAGCTGTTCCGACGCCCCGCCGCCGTGGTCGTTGAAGCCGTAGCGGTAGTCGAGGGTGGTGCCGTCGGCGGATTTTTTCAGGATGAAATTGATCACCCCCGACATCGCGTCGGAGCCGTAGATCGCCGAGGCGCTGCCGGTGAGGATCTCGACCCGGTCGACCATCCCCAGCGGGATGCTGCCGATGTCGGTGAAGTTGCTGCGGCCCTGGAACGGCAGCGGAAAATCGGCGATGCGCCGGCCGTTGATCAAAACGAGGGTGTGGTTGGGGCCGAGCCCGCGCAAATCGACCTGTTGCGCGCCCGGGGTGGTGGCCGCGCCCATCGACGACTGCTGGCCCTGGGTTTCGCCGCCGTTCTGCGACAACGAATGCAGCAACTCGGGCACGCTGGTGAAGCCGGCGGCGCGGATGTCCGCGGCGGACACCACGGTGATCGGGGCCGCACCCTCGGTCTTGGTGCGCGGGATGCGCGAGCCGGTCACCTGCACCGCGCCCAGCTCGGTGACGTGCTCGCCCGTCGCGGACGGCTTGGGCGGGTTCACCGGCTGGGGCTGGCGCGGCGGAGCCGGCTTGGTGGTCGGGATCGGCACGATCAACACCGCGCCGGAGGCGTCGCGCTGGGCGCGGAAGCCGCTGCCTGCCAGCAGGGCGTCCAGCGCCTGCGGCGAGGCGGGCTGGTCGTGCACGCCCGGGCTGTGCGCGCCCTTGAGCTGGTCGGCGCGATAGACCAGTTGCGCGCCGGACTGGCGTGCGTAGGCATCCAGCGCGGTGGCCAGGTCGCCGGCCGGGATCTCCAGCCGCGCGGCGGTCTGCGCCTGTGCCGCCAGGGCGAGCGAACAGGCCAGCGACAACAGCACGGTGCGCAACGGACGCGATGGACGCATGGCGACGACTCCCCGACGGCGCTCGATGCGGCGCCCTTGGTAGCCGTGACGAGGGAAAGTTAAAGATCCCTACCCGTACGCATCGGCGTGAAAGAGCGGTTTCCCTCAGCCATGACTCTCTGGCAAGGCCGCTTTGGCCCCTTCCCCCGCTTGCGGGGGTGATGAGGCGCGCGCGAACTGCCGGTGGCAGTTCGCGCGCCGAAGAACGCCCGGCAGGGCCGGATGCCGGGATGGGGATATCGTGCGCCGGCCCCCCCCCGCAAGCGGGGGAGCGGGGGAGGAAGCGATGGCGCTGGATCTTTCATATTCCGGGGTGGTGCCAGACCCCATGCTCGTCAGCGCGCATGCAGCACGATGCGCTGGCCGTCGTATTCCGCCCGGATCGGGAAACCCGCCTGCAGCAGGCGCGCGAAGCCGTCCTCGTTGTCCCAGCGGAAGCGGCCGCTGACCTGCAGCGCGCCGATGGCCGGGTCGGCCAGCACCATCTGCCGCGCATTGAAGCGGTTGAACTCGCCGACCGCCTGCGCCAGCGGCGTGGCGTGGAAGGACAGCATGCCCTCGCGCCAGTCGAGCATGCGCTCGACCTCGGCCTGCGCCAGCCGGCGCACGACCACGCCCTGCGCATCGACCTCGGCGACGCTGCCGGCCGGCAGCAGCGCGGTCGGCAGCGCGCTGCCGGCATGCCCCGCCGGCTCCAGCCGCACCGTACCCTCGGTCACCGCCACCCGCAGATCGCCCGGATCGCGGCGTACCGAGTAGCGGGTGCCGACCGCCACCGCCGCGTAGCCTTCGGCGGCCACCGCGAACGGGCGCTGCGGATCCTTGGCCACCTGGAAGATCGCCTCGCCGCGTTCCAGGGCGATGTCGCGATGCTGCGGCGACAGGCGCACTTGAATCCGACTGTCGCTGGCCAGGGTGACGTGCGAGCCGTCGGGCAAGGCCAGCGTGCGCACCTCGCCCACCGCCGTGGCGTAGCTGGCGGTATCGACGTGGCTGCGCAGGTGCCAGCCCCAGCCCAGCCCCAGCGCGCAGACCACCGCCGCGGCCGCCGCGGCCACGCGGCCGACGCCACGACGAGGCCGGACGCGTTGGCGTTGCGGGCGTCGCGCGAGCATCTGCGACAGGCGTTCGTGGCGATGGGCCAGCGGTTCGCGCCAGAACCCGCGCGGCGGCGGGCCGCTGCCCTGCCAGCCGGCGCCCAGCGCCTGCAGGCGGCCGGTTTCTTCCCACGCGGCCTGCAAACGCAGGAACGCCACCCGATGGGCGATGTTCGAGTCCAGCCACTGCATCAAGCCGCGCTCGTCGGCGTCCGCCCAGCCATCGCCGTCGCGGCGCGCCAGCCAGTCGGCGGCCTGCGCCTCGATGGCCTGCCCTGCCCTCGGTGCGGCGTCAGTCCGCCCGTCGCCGTTCATCGTCCACTCCTTCCTCGTCGATCCCGCCCGCCGCATGGTCGCCGCCATGCAACCCGTCGGCGAGCAAGCGCATGCCGCGGGCGATGTGCTTTTCCACGGTCTTCTCGCTGATGCCCATGCGCGCGGCCACTTCGCGCTGCGAGAGATGCTCCACGCGCCGCAACCACACCACCTCGCGGCAGCGATCCGGCAGCCGGTCGAAGGCATCGGCCAGTCGCAGCAGCGCCTGCCGCCCGCCTGCCCAACGCTCCGGCGAGACTTCATCGACCAAGACGTGCGAGGGCTCGAAATCACCCATCGGCTCGATCGACACCACCTGCGCGCGCCGCACTTTGTCGGCCAGCAAATGCCGCGCGCTGGCGAACAGGAAGGCCTTGGGCTGCGCCGGCAGCGCCTTGCCGGCGGCCTCGTAGATGCGCGCATAGACTTCCTGGCGCAGGTCGTGGACCTCGTCGCGCTGCGGCCAATGGCGATGCAAAAAGCGCGTCAGCGCCTCCTCGTGGATCAGGATTTGCGTGACGAACCAGCGGTCGAGCGCCTCGCGCATGCCGCCACGATACCAAGTCGCGCCGCCGCGAACGGGGGAAAAACGCGGCCCGTTCGTCATCAAGGCGAATCTGCGACCACGAGGATGAAGGGCGATGACGACACGAAACAGGCGGTGGTGGGTAGCACTGGCGCTGGGGTTGGCGATTTGCGCGCCGCTGCACGCGCTGGCAGGTGTTCCGGTCGGCCACTACGTCCTCGGCGACACCACCAGCAAAACGCCCGACAAGACCTCGCCCGGCTTGCTGCTGATGGGTGGCGGCGACCGCAATTTCGATGCCCTGCGCTGGTTCATGGCGCATGCCGGGCACGGCCACATCGTGGTGCTGCGCGCCTCGATGGGCGGGGAGATCGGCGAGGAGTTCTTCCATCAGGTCGGCGGCATCGCCTCGGTGGAAACCTTCGTCTTCAAGGATCGTGAATCCTCCAGCGACCCTGCGATCCTCGCCGCGCTGCGCCGCGCCGACGGCATCTTCATCGCCGGCGGCGACCAGTCGCGCTATGTGCGCTACTGGCGCGGCACGCCGATCGCGGTGGCCTTGACCGCGCACGTGCGCGCCGGCAAACCGCTGGGCGGCACCAGCGCCGGACTGGCGATGCTGGGGCAATACCTGTACGGGTCGATGGATGGCGGCAGCCAGACCAGCCCGGCCGCGCTGGCCGATCCGCTGGGCGATGGCAACACCATCGAGACCGGCTTCCTCGACCTGCCCCTGCTCGAGGGCGTGATCACCGACACCCACTTCAGCGAACGCGGCCGCCTCGGCCGTCTGATCGCCTTCGTGGCCAAGGGCGAGGCGCTGGCCGGGCATCCGCTGCTGGGTTTGGGCGTGGACGAGTCCGCGGCGGTGGCGGTGGAAGGCGACGGCAGCGGCCATGTCTACGCCACCGAGCCGTGGGCCGGGGCGACGGTGGTGCACGGCGGTTTCACGCAAAAGCAGGCCGAGGACGCCCCGATGCAACTGGCGCGCGTGGAGACGGTCGGCGTGGGCAAGGGCTCGACCTTGCATCTGCCATCGGGCAGCGTCGATCAACCATCCTTCACCCGCCACTACGCCGTGCGCGATGGCGTGCTGGCGCTGCTGGATACGCCCCTGCTGGTGATCCACGGCGGCGCCGGGGTGGAGCCGGGCGAGCTGAACCCGCAGGAAGAATCCGAAGCGCGCAAGGCGCTGGAGGCGGCGCTGCGCGCCGGCTACGCGAAGCTGCAAGCCGGCGGCACCTCGGTGGACGCGGTGACCGCCGCGATCGTGGTGATGGAGGATGCGCCGCAGTTCAACGCCGGGCGTGGCGCGGTGTTCACCCACGACGGCCGCAACGAGCTGGACACCTCGATCATGGACGGCGCCAGCGGCAAGGCCGGTGCGGCGGCCGGCCTGCACCGGGTAAAAAATCCCATCGAACTGGCGCGGGCGATCATGGAGCACTCGCGCCACGTGATGATGATCGGCGACGGCGCGGAGATTTTCGCGAAGGAACAAGGCATCCAGCTCGTCGATCCTGCCTACTTCCGCACCGAAAAACGCTGGCAGCAGTTGCAGAAGGCGCTGCGCGAAGAAGCCAGGGCGCAGGCCTCCAACACCCCGCTGGTGCTGCCGGGGCGCGCGTATTTCGGCACCGTCGGCGCGCTGGCGCTGGATGCGCAGGGCCACCTCGCCGCCGGCACCTCCACCGGCGGCATGACCAACAAGCGCTACGGCCGCGTCGGCGATTCGCCGATCATCGGCGCCGGCACCTGGGCGGATGCGCGCTGCGCGTTCTCCGGCACCGGCTGGGGCGAGTACTACATCCGCGATGCCGCCGCGCACGAGGTCTGCGCGCGCGTGCGGCTGGCCGGCGAGCCGCTGGCGCGCGCGGCCGAGGAGGTCATCGACCACGACATCCCCAAGGCCGGCGGCGATGGCGGCGCGATCGCGCTGGGTGCCGATGGCGCCGTGGCCTTCCCGTTCAATACCGGCGGCATGTACCGCGGCTGGATCGGTGCCGATGGGGTGCCGCACGTGGCCATCTACAAGGCCGATGCCTTGCCGCTGCCGGGGCGCTGAGCCAAGGCGGCGAGGTCACCGCTCTGGCCGATGCGCTGGGTGTCCGATTCTCACTGCGGCAACCCTGGCCAAGGCCGACTGCAATCGAAGGCACCACCTCGTCGCCCGCAAGGGAGGATGGCGCGCGGGCGCTGGAATTCCTTGATTCAGCCCGATGCGCGTGCGAGCCCCGCACGTGCCGCCAAGCCCGAGCGCGCGCATGGGTGGCGCGCTGAATCGAGAGTGCGGGCGTCCCTTGGTTTTGTTAATCCCCTTCCAAACGGGGCAAGGGGTCGAACATGTACTACGCCACAAGGCGCAATGAATTTCGTCTTAATCCCCTTCCAAACGGGGCAAGGGGTCGAACCCGAGTCCAACACCGATCGGTCGGTGGAAAGCGGTCTTAATCCCCTTCCAAACGGGGCAAGGGGTCGAACCTAACGCCAGCGACAACGCCGGTGCGGGTGACGTCTTAATCCCCTTCCAAACGGGGCAAGGGGTCGAACGACCAATGTTAGTACCTCGCGGCACCGACATGGGTCTTAATCCCCTTCCAAACGGGGCAAGGGGTCGAACCTGGCGGACCAGGCGGTGTATGCCACGGCCTGTGGTCTTAATCCCCTTCCAAACGGGGTAAGGGGTCGAACCCTCTTAACAATTTTTCTTCCTTGGAAATCAATGCGTTACAACGCAAAAAAAGGAAGGCCCGACCCATGGAAAAACTTTACCCCCGAAGCGACCGGATTGCAAGCGCTACGCGGGGGCGACCGGTACAAATCGAGCGCGCTGCCACCGAGCCGCCAGCCAGCCCGATTCGAACCTTGCATCCGATCGGTGACGAACCGATGGCAGCCCCTGCCGCAACACATCCAGGCAACGGTGGCACGCCAGGTTGGCACGGCGCCCTGCCGGCAAGCCGTCGATATCAGGATGCGG
>JAFEBW010000065.1 GCA_018242445.1 Pseudomonadota bacterium
CAGCAGACCCATCATCGCTGTCGTTCTCGACAATGCGCAGTCCGTGTACATGCACGTCATGCCACGACATATCGTCGAAGTCATCGGTGCTCCAACTCGTGCGGTGGATCATAGCTGCCTAACGCCTAAGCTAAGCGGCCTGCGCGGCCGCAATGTGGGATTTCTGCAAGCTACTTGCACCGCGCAAGTCCGCTTGAGCGCATAGTTAGCCGCCACCGACACAAATGCTTTGACTTGTGTGGCTGCCCCTAGCGACGCACTGCTTAGAACATGCGCTGGCATCGACTCCCCATGCGCGGGCAATGACTTTGCACTGCTTTGTTGCCTGTTCTATGCTCCCTGCTTGGTACCAACCGCAGCCCATGTTTGGCTCTGCCACACTATAAATACCGAGAACTTTGTTGCCCACCACAAATGCAACTCGCTTACCCAAATTGTCGCGGTAGAACTGATGAGCACCCTGTTCAGATGCGCACTTAAGCCTCACACCAAAGGCATCGAGCTTCTTGTAGATTTCAATGCGAAGCGCGTTTGCTTGATAGTCGAGGCTCGGAACTCCGCGATCAACGCATATCGTCTTAGCATGTGGATTCTCGAGCAGCTTGTCCGCTACGAGAAGCAACTTGTTCTTGTCCTGCGTAGCTCCACTACAAAGCAAGCCCATCCATGCTTGAGCTGCATGAGCGAACTGCACTGGCTCGGATGCTACAGAATCGACTGAGCAGATTGCGGCAACAAAGATAAGAAGCATTTTTCCAAGTGTCGACACAACGACAATTTCTCCTTCGGCTAACGCTTGAGCTAAGCGGCGGCTGCCGCTGACGTGTGATAGTAACGCAACCGACCCACAGCCGTCCGCTTGAGCGAGTAGTTAGGCCGCGGGTGCCCAACTGGCCCGCAGATGGTACGGCCCGTCGCCTAGCATGACTTGGAGAACCAATAACGACGACCATACTAGCGGAAGCTCAGCTCCGCCGCCCGTGAAATAAAAGCCCTTGCGTACGGCCCAGAATTGCGCGGCGCCCAGCATCATTGGCAACACATACAAACTCACCCAGCGAGCATAGATGCCTGGAATGAGAAGCAAAGCACCTGCGAGCTCTGCAGAAAACACATACCAAGGAACGAACCAAGGATAGCCGTTGGAAGCAAGGCCGACCCACCACCGAGATAAACCGCCAGGAAGAATGGCGAATTTCCAGTACAAGTGCGCGATGAACAGTGACCCGAGAATGAGCCGAAGGAACAACGGTGCGTATTGGGCTGTACGGCTTGAGTTCATTGCGCTTCACAAAAAAGACCGCATCTAAGCGGCCTAACGCTTGAGCTAAGCGGCTTGCGCGGCCGCGATGTGGGATTTCTATTCGCAGCTTGCACCGCGCAAGTCCGCTTGAGCGAATAGTTAGGTTTGAATACCGCACGGTTCCGACGAACGGCAAAAAACGACCGCTCTTGGCGAAAGCTTACCAGCAATTGCAACTGACCACTCGACACATGCGAGTAAAACAAAGCATTTGCCTTGGAACGAGCCCTGAAGCACTGACAACCGACCGCGTATGCGGCCGAAC
>JAFEBW010000006.1 GCA_018242445.1 Pseudomonadota bacterium
ACATTGCCCGCCTTCTCAATGACCGACCACGCAAAACGCTGGGTTGGAAAACACCGGCGGAAGTCATGGACGAAGAAATAGCCAAATTCACCCAACGTGTTGCACTTGATTCTTGAGACCGCCCCAGGGTAAATTACCGTTTGAAACGAATGTTTAGATTTTGGCAATTCGGGGACGCCCGAAGGCGTGGCCACCACCGGAAAAAAGGGGTGAAACAAGGACACCCACTTTTCTGCACACGCTGAGCACCTCTCGCCGCCATCACTCGCCGGTGGCGGAAGCGCCTTCGCGCAGGCGCCCGAGCACCTGGTGCATGGCCTGGTCGAAGGCGGTGTCGGCCACCCGCAGGCGCAGCTTGCCCTGCTTCATCTGCGCGGCCAGTTCCTCGGCCGAGGCCACGTGCATGCGTGCGCCGCGCTTGTTGACGAACAGCATGCGCGCGGAGATCGGGCTGATCCACGACAGCTTGCCAGGCTGCGCGCGCTCGTCGTCGCCGACGAACTCCACCCAGCTGCCCACGGTGAGCTGGCGCAGCCGCGCCACGTCGGCCGGATCCACATCCAGCGCCGGCGCGGGCTCGGCCTGCGGCAACGGACGCGCGGTCGCCGGATGCGGGCGGATGGGTTCGCCGCGCACCGATTCGTCGGCGGCCGGCGTGGCCGGCCTGGGCTCGGGCCATTCCGAATCGTCGGCGGCAGGCGCGGATGCGGGCGGCGGCGCGATTTTTGCCTTGGGCGGCGGCTGCATCAGGTGCTGGGCGATGCCGCGCGCGCACGCGACGGCCGTCTCGCCAGCCAGTCCCGAACTGGACAGCATCGCCAGCAGTCCCGGTTGCAGGGATTCGGTTTCTGCCAGCGAGGTGAGCCCGCCGGTGTGGAAGGCCACGTCGGCCAGCGCGAGCATCTGGTCGAGGGTTTTCAACGCCAGCGTGCAGCCCTCGCCGTCCTCGCCCTCGCGCAGGAACAGCACGGCGTAATGGTGCGCCCAGTAGCGGCGCAGGTCGTCCAGCGCCAGCGGGGCGATGCTGCGCTCGCCGATCCGCCGGCTCAGCAGGGACTCGGCGCGCAGGCGCGCTTCTTCCAGCCGTTCCTTGCCGCGCTGCGCCTCGGCGACCCGGCGCTCGGCCAGGTCCGCACGACGGCGGTACTGGTCGATGAAGCTGCGCAGCTCGTGTTCGAGCATCTCGAAGATCGCGATGTCCTCGTTGAACTCGGCGACCAGCCGATCCACCGAACTGCCCACGCGCTCGAGCAGTTCGCGCTCGTGCGGGCCCTCGCCGTGGTTGCCCTCGCAGGCCTCGGCAATGGCGTTGAGCAGGCGCCGCGCCGGGTGCTGCTTGTGCAGGAACAGGCGGCGATCGAGCAGGGCGACCTTGATGTACGGCACCAGCAGGCGCGCGATCTGGTCGCGCACGTCGGACTTGATGTCGCGCTCGTCGAGGAACACCTCGAACATCATGCCGACCACGTCGATGGCGTCTTCCTCGGCATCGCCCAGGCGCGCATCGCCCTTGCTGATGCCCAGCGCCGCCGCGCCGGTGAGCAGTTCGCGCTTGAGCTGCTGCGCCAGCGAGTGGTCGCTGCCCTTGAGCGCGGACTTCAGGCCATTGGGCAATTCGGTCTGGAACAGCGACAGCACCGAGAGCATGTCGGTCGAGGTCAGCCTGGGCTGCCCGACGTCCGGCAAGCCCTGCATGCCCATCGGCATCGGCATGCCGCGCGTCCCCGCCGCGCCGGCACCGCGTTGCGCCGAACCGGGCACACCCGGTTGACCGCCGCCCGCCTGACCGCCACCGGGCTGCTGCACCTTGCGCCAGATCTGCAGGAGCTCTTGCAGGTTGCCCATCAGGTTGTCGTCGGGGGCCTGATTGGCGTCGTAGGCCGGCTCGGGCGCGCGCTCGCGCGAGGGCACCTGATCCAGATGGAAATCCGGCTGCAAGGCGCGCGGAAGCGTTGGCTCGGCGCGCACCGGCATGCGCGGCACCGCACCCTGGACTTGCCCCGCCTCCGACAGCACGCGCAGGCACTCCGGGTACAGGGTTTCCAGCGCCTGCATCAGCTCGCGTTCGTACAGCTTGAACAGCACCAGCTTGACTTCGGTGGTGGCCGAGAAGGCGCCGCTGGCGATCCGGAACGCATGGGTGAAACGCTCGGGCGCGATCGGGCCGCGCGCGGGGTCGAAGTTCGGGCAGGTGGCGACCGCCATCCTGGTGAAACCGCGCAGGATGGGTTCCAGCACCATCTTGTAGCGCCGATGGATCGTGCTGGCGCTCTGGTCGGCCGCCAGTTGTTCTTCCAGCTCCTCCTGCGCGATCAGGCTCATTTCGCCGGCCCGCGGCGGCGGCGGCGGGGGCGCTGCGGCATCGGGATGCAGGAACTCCTCGAAACCGGCCTGAAGCTCGTTGCGGAACAGCGACTCGATCTGCCGGCGCTCGCGACGCACCTCGCGCATGGCGTCGAAGTAACTTTCCCGGGTGCTGTTGTTGCGGGCGTTCTGGGCGAGGTCGAACATCGAATCGTCGGCCTTGCTCAAGGTCTCGCCGCAGGCCAGCTCCAACCGCGGCAGCACCATCTGGCGCAGGCGCTCCAGCACGGCCTGCACGGCGCGCGCGCCAGCAGCCGAGGAGGCGCCGGGGCCTTGCTGGGACGAATCGAAGGACGACATGGCGGCGTGGTGATGGGTCTTGGTTATGATGGCGGCGAACCGAAGCGAAACGCAGCTTTGGATGATCGGATGACCGTGGACGGACTTCCTCACACTCCCCACGAGGATGCCAAACCTGTCCGGATCGAACCGTGACCCCCGGCACGCTTCGCGGCCATCATCCTCATGCCCTACCCGAAGTCAAGCCGATGGATCCCCTGGAACCCCTGTTGAGCCGCCATTCCACGCCATCCCGGCAACTCGGCGAACCCGGCCCGGACGACGCCCAGCTACGGCGTCTGCTCGCCGCCGCCGTGCACGTGCCCGACCACGGCCGGCTCACGCCGTGGCGGTTCCTGCGCATCGCCGGCCACGCCCGTCACGCCCTGGGCGAAGCCCTGGTGGATCGCATGACCGAACGCGAACCGGGCATCAGCGAGGACAAATTGGCGCGCGAACGCTCGCGCTTCGCGCACGCACCGTGCATCGTCGCGGTCATCGCCCGGCTCACGCCCGGGCACAAGGTGCCCGAGTCCGAGCAACTGCACTCGGCCGGTTGCGCCTGCTTTTCGCTGCTGCTGGCCGCGCATGCGCTGGGCTTCGGCGCGCAGTGGCTGACCGGCTGGGCGGCCTACGATCCGGTCATCGCCCATCGGCTGGGCCTGCGCGAGCACGAACGCATCGCCGGCTTCATCCACGTCGGCACCATCCACGCCGCCCAGCCCGAACGCGAACGCCCCGATCCGCGCGCCCTGCTCACCGACTGGCAACCCGCGTGAGCATAGACGCGCCCGACCCACACGACGCCTACCTCGTCGATGCCAGCATGTACGTGTTCCGGGCGTGGCATTCGATCCCGCCCGACCTGACCGACGCCGACGGCTGCCCGGTCAACGCCGTGCACGGCTTCACGCGCTTTGTGCTGGAACTGCTGGAGCGCCGCCAGCCGCGCCGCATCGTGGTGGCCTTCGACGCCGCGCTGGAATCGTCCTTTCGCAACACCCTGTACCCGCCCTACAAGGCCAATCGCGACCCGGCACCGGACGAGCTCAAGCGCCAGTTCGCCCACTGCGTGACGCTGTGTGAAGCGCTCGGCCTGACCGTGCTGGTGGACAACCGCTACGAGGCCGACGACCTGATCGGCAGCGCCCTGCATCGCTTGCGCGCGCACGGCCTGCGCGGGGTGATCGTGTCGGCCGACAAGGACTTGTCGCAACTGCTGCAGGGCGACGACGAACAATGGGACTACGCCCGCGACCAGCGCTGGAATGCGGCCGGGGTGAAGGCGCGCTACGGCGTGCACGCGCACCAGATCGCCGATTTCCTCGGCCTGTGCGGCGACGCGGTGGACAACATCCCCGGCGTGCCGGGCATCGGCGCCAAGACCGCCGCGACCCTGCTCGGCCACTTCGGCAGCCTCGACGCCCTGCTTGCCCGCCATGCCGAGATTCCCTACCTGCGCCTGCGCGGCGCGGCGATGCACGCGCAGCGCCTGCGCGAGCACCGCGATCTGGCCCTGCTGTGCCGGCAACTGGCGACCATCGCGCTGGATGCGCCATTGCCTGCGGATCTGCATGATGGCCGCCGTGGTGCGCAGGACGAAACGATGCTCACACGACTGCTCGACCACCTGCGGGTCGGGCCGATGACGCGCAGGCGGATCGCCGCGGTGGCGATCTGAAGGTGCAGCTCCAATATCACGCCAATGCCAACGATCACGATGGACTGCCGAAATCCGGATGAAAGAGTCGGTATCAGCCCCTCCCCCGCTTGCGGGGGAGGGGGTCAAAGCCGTATCAGCCAGATCAGCACATACTTTTCGCCTGTGACTCCCGCTGGCTATGCTGCACCCTGCCCCACCATCGCATCCCGCCATGATCGAAGACGCCGACGAACCCGTTCGCATCGCATTCGAAGGCAAGTTCCTGCGCATGTGCGTGCGTGGGCGCTGGGAGTACGTCGAGCGCACCCATGCGGGCGGCATGGCGACGATCATCCTCGCGCACACGCCCGACCGCCGCATCCTGTTCGTCGAGCAATACCGCGTGCCGCTGGGCAAGACCACCATCGAGTTTCCCGCAGGGCTGGTCGGCGATCTGGACGCCGGCGAATCGCTGGAGCTGTCGGCGGCGCGCGAACTGGAGGAGGAAACCGGCTGGCGGCCGGCGCATTGCGAAGTGCTGCTGATCGGGCCGACATCATCGGGGCTGACCAACGAGCGCGTCGCCTTCGTGCGCGCCAGCGGCTTGACGAAGATCCACGCCGGCGGCGGCGATGCCACCGAAAATATCGTCGTGCATGCCATCCCCCACGACGAAGCCCCACGCTGGCTGGTGGGCAAGCTGGCCGAGGGCCGCGAACTGGATCTGAAACTGTGGGCGGGGCTGTGGCTGCTCGACCGGCAACTGGATGGGTCGCCACTCAAGGTTCCAGGGTAAGGCTTCGCTTCTACCGAAAATCCACCCCATGTATTTCGCTTCCAGCAGTGCGGCTTGGCATCGTTACGGCGAATAGAGCCATGTTACAGCCGCGACGATGGCACCAACCCATACCCCGTACATGAATGTACCTTTGACTGGGCTGGCTTCGGTTTCATCTTTCCGGCGAAAACCGAGCACCAGGCCGATGACATTGAGCACGAAAAAATCCAGCTCGTACACGACAACCAAATCCGATCGATGGGCCCCTGAATAGGTGCTGATCGCAATTCCGGCGATCGTGCAAAAGCTCAGCATGATGCCAAGCCAAGCTGCCATATCTCTTGCCTTCGGCAATCGCATAAGGAGATCCCCGCTGATCAACGTTCGTGGCCGGGGTTGCCGGTGATTTCGATGATGTTGCGAAACGCCCTGGTCTCGCCGCTCGCTCCTTGCCTTTGCTGCGCAGCCAGTCTCGCTTGATGTGCCACACGATCGGCCGCAGGACGTATGGCGGCGTATTCTTGCAGTGCCCCCGGCGCCCCACCCTTGATGGCATCGGATAGAAGGCTCAGCGCCCGGTTCCAATTTTGCGGGACGCCCAATCCCGTTTCATACAACAGTGCCAGATTGTATTTGGCGACGGCATTTCCGGCGCCCGCCGCTTTGTTGTACCACTGGGCGGCGACGCTTGGATTTTTCGCAACACCGATACCGAATTGATAATGTTGCCCAAGTTTGTTCTGGGCCTGCGCATTGCCAAGCGCAGCGGATTGATTCAGCCATTTCATCGCATTCGCCATATCGACGGATCCGGCAAGCCCGGCTTCCTCGATCCGCGCCAAAGCATATTGCGCTTTCGCATCGCCATGACCCGCCTGCGACTCAAGCCAGCTCACTTCGTCCCTGGATACCAATAATGCCGGAATGACTTCAGGGGCGGCGTTGGGCGTCTTCAGCGCAACGACCCAGGAAAAGTCATGCGGGTCTGCTGCGTTGCCCGTTTGCCAGAAGAGGACGGCATGGTCGATGGCCTGTGCGCGCACGACGGTACCTACCTGCGCGAGCGAGATAAAATTCTGCGGCAGCGGGATGGTGCTCCAATTCGGATGCGGCGCAGGCAGCCGTGTTTGCCCGCTCGCTCCAACCACCACCATCATGCCGCTCCTTGTCGATGGCGAATACATGTCGTAGGTGGCTTGAAATCCGACCGCGCCTCCTTCATCGTTGACCGACACCATCACCGGAATGGCATCCTTCTGCCATGTGGCGCGGAGGTTGGCGACGAGATTGGCCAGCGAGCGCGGCGAAACATCCGGCAACACCGCGACCTGCCGATCGGCTTGTGGCGCCATGGCGAGCGCCGGGGTCGGCAACGATCCTGCGAGCGCACAAGCATTCACGAGAAAAATGCACACCCACGAACGAATCATGATCGTACTCCCGCAGTCGGAAAAACGACAAAAGGGATTTTCGCTACACGAATCAATCCCTTGCTTGATCGATTCGCGATCGGCCATCCATGGCCGACTGGCAATGCTTATAAATCAGCGTTGCCTTATGCAAACAAACCCCGCAAACGAGAATCGACTCGGCTTGTTTTCAAGGCCCCCCGCGACGAAGCGCAGTCAGCGTCAGCGAAACCCGTCGGTGACCCGTATCAGCGCATCGGCATTCTCCGCCTCGAACGCTGAATGCCCGGAGGCAGGACTGACCACCAGGCTCGCCTTCGGCCATGCCTTGTGCAAATCCCAGGCATTTTGGATCGGGCAGACCACGTCGTAGCGCCCGTGCACGATCGCGCCGGGGATGTCCTTGATGCGGTGGGCATCGCGCAGCAGTTGATCTTCCACCTCGAAGAAACCGCCGTTGACGAAGTAATGGCACTCGATGCGTGCGAACGCCAGCGCGAAACGCGCGTCGTCGTGCGAGTCGATGAAGTCCGCATCCTGATGCAGGAAGCTCGTCGAGCCTTCCCACACCGACCACGCGCGCGCGGCGGCCAGCCGGGTGGCCTCGTCGGGGCTGGTCAGGCGGCGATGGAAGGCGGAAATCAGGTCGCCGCGCTCGACCGTCGGTATCGCGGCGAGGTAATGCGCCCACGCCTCGGGGAACAGCCTCGAGGTGCCTTCCTGATAGAACCACTCCAGCTCCCAGCGGCGCAGCATGAAGATGCCGCGCAACACCAGTTCGGCGACGGCTTCCGGGTGCGCCTGCGCGTAGGCCAGCGCCAGCGTCGAGCCCCAACTGCCGCCGAACACCTGCCAGCGCGCGATGCGCAGGTGCGCGCGCAGCTTCTCGATGTCGGCCACCAGATGCCATGTCGTGTTGTCGACCAGATCCGCATGCGGGGTCGAGCGCCCGCTGCCGCGCTGGTCGAACAGGATGATGCGGTAGGCCTGCGGGTCGTGGAACCGCCGCATCTTCGCGCTGCATCCCGCGCCCGGCCCGCCATGCAGCATCACCACGGGCTTGCCGATCGGGTTGCCGCACTGCTCGTAGTACATCGTGTGGCGGTCGTCGAGCCGGAGCATGCCGTGATCGAAGGGTTCGAGCTCCGGATAGAGCGTGCGCATGCGAGTGATCCCGGGCGGTGAAGTGCCCAGTGTAGCCAATCGCGGAGATGCAGACTTGACGCCGCAGCCGCGTGGCGTGATCGTGCAGCCAGCCCACCCTTCCGCATGATGCAGCCGCTTCCCTCGCCCCCCGCAGCACCGCCCGAGCCGCGCGCACGCCACCTCGCGCGATTGGTGCTGTTCGTCTTCCTGCTGACCTTCATCGTCTCGCGGGTGCTGGTGTTCCTGATCATGGCGCGGCTGATGCCGGATCTGTACCTGCACATGCGCGGCACCCACGTCCACCACCTCAACTACGGCATCTTCGGTCTGTGCGGGGTCGGCGCGTGGCTGCTGTTCGCCCCGCCGCGCGGGCGCATGCGCTCGCTGTGCGCGGTGCTGTACGCGATCGGCCTGGCGCTGACCTTCGACGAGTTCGGCATGTGGCTGCACCTGGGCGGCGACTACTGGCAGCGCGCGAGCTTCGATGCCGTCACCGTCGTCGCCGCGGCGCTGGGATTGCTGGCCTTCGCCCCCGCGCCGCGCGACTGGCGATTCAAGCACGTTCTTGCGACCGTGGTCGTCGGTCTGGCGCTGGCGGCCTTCGGCACCCTGTTCGTGCGCACGTTGCAGCGCCACGACGTGCCCGAGCGACTGCACCAACTGGAGGAAGCCGCGCCGCAGTGAGTCCCGAGCCCACCTGCAGACGCGCCGATGTCTCCGGCTGCCGACAGCCGCCGGGACACCATCGGCTTCGATTGGTCGGGACGGCGGGATTTGAACCCACGACCACCTGCCCCCCAGGCAGGTGCGCTACCAGACTGCGCTACGCCCCGACGATGATGCCGCTACCCGCCTGTGCTGGCGGGATGCCGATTATACGGGTTTGCCGGCGGCTTGGTGCGATGATCCACGCCCGCAGCAGCCGTCACGGCCGCCGCAACAGGTGCAGCACGTCTTCCAGCTCCTGCCGCACTTGCCGCACGATCTGCGACGACAGGTTGTTTTCCTCGCGCGCCACCTCGCCTTCCAGCCGCTGGCGGGCACCGCCGATGGTGTAGCCGTTCTCGTACAGCAGGCCGCGGATCTGCCGCACCATCAGCACCTCGTGGCGCTGGTAGTAGCGGCGATTGCCGCGGCGCTTGGTCGGCTTGAGCGAGGTGAATTCCGTCTCCCAGTAGCGCAGCACATGCGGCTTGACGTCGCACAGCTCGCTCACCTCGCCGATGGTGAAGTAGCGCTTGGGCGGTATCGGAGGAAGCTCGCGGTTGCTGCCCGGATCAAGCATGGCTGTTCTCGAGTGCGGCGGCGTGCGCTTCCACGCGTTCCTTGAGTTTGTGGCCGGGGCGGAAGGTGACCACGGTGCGGGCGGTGATCGGGATTTCCTGCCCGGTCTTGGGGTTGCGGCCGGGGCGCTGGTTTTTCTGGCGCAGCTCGAAATTGCCGAAACCCGACAGCTTGACCTGCACGCCGCTCTCCAGCGATTCGCGCAGCACGTCGAAGTACGCATCGACGAATTCCTTCGCCTCGCGCTTGTTGAGGCCGACTTCCGCGTACAACTTCTCGGCCATCTCTGCCTTCGTCAATGCCATCGTCGCTCCCCGACTCGACCACTCGTTGCCCATTCAATCCACGACCGGCGCACGGCACCTGACAGAGTATCGAGAACGTGCTTTCCTGCACGTTCTCGACTCGCCGGCGAACCGCTCACCCGCGCAGCACCGCCTTGCAATCCCGCTCCAGTGCGGCCACCGCCAAGGCCACCGCGCCGTCCACGTCGCGGTCTGTCAGGGTGCGCGAAACGTCCTGCAAAATCAAGCCCATAGCCACACTCCGCGTACCCGGGTCGAGGCCCTTGCCGCGGTACACGTCGAACAGGCGAACCTCTTGCAGCAGCTCGCCCAAGGCCTGCCGCAGGCAGGTTTCGAGGGCCGCCCACGCCACCGCATCCGGGACGACGAGCGCGAGATCCCGGCGGACGAGCGGAAAGCGCGACAGGGCTTGGGCGGAAGGAATGGCGCGTGCCGACAACGGCTCCAGATCCAGCTCGAACACCACCACCTCGCCATCCAGATCGAGCGCCTTGAGCAACCGCGGATGCAAGTGGCCGACGTGGCCCAGCCGGATCTCGCCCTTCCACACTTCCGCCGAGCGCCCCGGGTGCAGCCAGGGCACGTCGGCGGCGACGCAGCGCAGGCTTGCACCGGCACCTGCCAGCGCGGCCAGGCTTTCCAGATCGCCCTTGATGTCGTGGAAATCGACTGCGCGCGCCGGCTCGCCCCATTGTTCGGCAGCCGCGCTGCCGCAGGCCACGGCGGCGACGCGCTGGGTTTCGCGAGGCGCTGGCGCCCGTTCCCCGTTCCCCGCTCCCCGTTCCCCGCCTTCGAACACCCGCCCGATCTCGAACAAGCGCACCCGCGCCTGTTGCCGCGCGCGGTTGCGCGCCAGCGCCTGCACGAGTCCGGGCAGCAGGCTGGTGCGCATCACCGCCAGCTCGGCGCTGAGCGGGTTGGCCAAGGGCACCGCGCCGGCATCCTGCGACCACGCCGCGAGCAATGCGGCATCGACGAAGGCGAAATTGATCGCCTCGCGATACTCGCGCGCCGCCAGTTGCCGGCGCAGATCGGCTTCGGCCACGCACCCTTCGCTGTTCGCGGCCACGCGGATCTCGCCGCTGGGCATGGCGACGGGGATCGCGTCGTAACCGTGGATGCGCGCGATCTCCTCGATCAGGTCTTCCTCGATGGCGATGTCGAAGCGGCGGCTGGGCGGCGTCACGCTCCAGCCGTCGGCAACGGTTTCCACGGTCATGTCGAGCGCGCGCAGGATGCGTTCGACCTGCGCGTCGGGCACCTGCAGGCCGAGCACGCGGGCGAGGCGCGCGCGCCGCAGGCGCACCGCCGCGGGCGCGGGCAGGCGGTGCGCTCGTTGCGCATCGACCAGCGGGCCGGGCGTGCCGCCGGCGACTTCGAGGATCAGGCGGGTGGCGTATTCGATCGCGGTCGGCGGCAGATCCGGATCGACACCGCGTTCGAAACGATGGCCGGCATCGGTGTGCAGGCCGAGCCTGCGGCTGCGCCCGACGATGGCGGCGGGCGCGAAGTGCGCGGCTTCCAGAAAAATGTTGACGGTGGCCTCGGCGACGCGGGTGTCGTGGCCGCCCATGATGCCGCCCAGCGCGACCGCGCGCGCGCCGTGGCCGCCGAGGCTGTCGGCGACGACGAGGAACTGCTCGTCGATGCGTGCATCGCGGCCATCGAGCAGCTTGATTGCTTCGTCCGCGCGCCCATGCCGCACCACGACCGGCGCATGCAAGGCATCCAGGTCGTAGGCGTGCATCGGCTGGCCGAGTTCGAGCATCACGTACTGGGTGACATCGACGAGAAAACGGATCGGCCGCACACCGCTGCGGCGCAGGCGTTCGACCATCCACGACGGCGTGGCCGCGCGCGCATCCACGCCTTCGATCACGCGGCCGGCGAAGCGCGGCGCGTCGGCCCCGGCATCGAGTTCGACGGCCATGACCGCATCGCTGCGCGCGGCGACGGCATCGGCCGCGAGCGGTTTCACCTCACCCTGCAGGGCCGCGGCGACATCGTGGGCGATGCCGCGCACGCCGAAACAATCGGCGCGATTGGGCGTGAGCTTGATCTCGATGCTGGCGTCGGGAAGGCCCAGATACGCGGACAACGCCATGCCGACCGGCGCATCGGCCGGCAGTTCGAGCAGGCCCGAGGCGTCGGCATCGATGCCCAGCTCCTTCGCCGAGCACAGCATGCCCTGGCTCTCCACGCCGCGCAGTTTTGCGGCCTTGATCTGCATCCCGCCGGGCAGGCTCGCGCCCACCGTGGCCAGCGGCGCCAGCAATCCGGGCCGCGCATTGGGCGCACCGCACACGATCCGCAACGGTTCGCTACCACCGGCATCCACGCTGCATACCTGCAGGCGATCGGCCTCGGGATGCTTCGCGCAAGACACGATCCGTGCCACCACCACGCCGGGCAGCGGCCCGCCGATCGGTTCGACGCTTTCCACCTCCAGCCCGATCGCGCTCAGGCGCTCGACCAGTGCCTCGTGGGTGGCGTCGATGGCGACGATGTCGCGGAGCCAGTTTTCTGAGAATTTCATGGGTTGATCCGTGAAGGGTGATTGGTGATTGGTGATTGGTGAACGCCAAAGCAGAAACGAAAACGTCGCTTCTGCGAATCACCAATCACGATTCACGAATCACGGCTTTCAAGCAAACTGCGCCAGAAACCGCACGTCGTTGTCGAAGAACGCGCGCAGGTCGTCCACGCCGTAGCGCAGCATCGCGAAGCGTTCCACGCCCAGGCCGAAGGCGAAGCCGGTGTAGCGCTCCGGGTCGATGCCGCAGTTGCGCAGCACGTTCGGATGCACCATGCCCGAGCCGAGCACTTCCAGCCATGCCGTGCTGCCGTCGCCGCGCGTCCATCCGATATCCACTTCTGCCGACGGCTCGGTGAATGGGAAATAGCTCGGGCGGAAGCGCATCGGCAACTCGCGCTCGAAGAAGGCGTTGACGAATTCCGCGAGCGTGCCTTTGAGGTCGGCGAAGCTCGAGGTTTCATCGACCAGCAAGCCCTCCACCTGATGGAACATCGGCGAATGGGTCTGGTCGGAATCGCTGCGATACACCTTGCCCGGCGCGATCAGGCGGATCGGCGGCGCGCGTCCGGCGCTGCCGCGGATCTGCACCGGCGAGGTGTGCGTGCGCAGCAGGCGACCATCGGGGAAGTAAAAGGTATCGTGCATCGCCCGCGCCGGATGGTGCGCGGGGAAGTTGAGCGCCTCGAAGTTGTGCCAGTCGTCCTCGATCTCCGGGCCTTCGGCCACTTCATAGCCCAGCCGCGAGAAGATCGCGACGATGCGCTCGAGCGTGCGCGTCACCGGGTGCAGGCTGCCGCGGGTGCCGTTGCGCCCCGGCAAGGTCACGTCGATGCGCTCGCTGGCAAGGCGCGACTGCAGCGCCGCTTCGTCGAGTTGCCCGCGGCGTGCGGCGATGGCATCGGCGATGGATTCTTTCGCGCGGTTGATCGCCTCGCCGGCGGCCTTGCGCTGCTCAGGCGGCATCGCGCCGAGCGATTTCAGCAGCGCCGTCACGCTGCCCTGCTTGCCGAGCAGGTGCACGCGCAGTGCTTCGAGCGCGTCGATGGTATCGGCGGCCCCGATCTCGTCCTGCGCCTTGCTCGTGAGTGCTTCGATGTCGCTCATTGATGGGGCCCGGAAACTTTCGGCTCGGATGGGAGTACCTCGGAACAGCTCCTTCCCCGCTTGCGGGGGAAGGTTGGGATGGGGGTGTTCCCGACTGAAGAGCGCCCCTCCTCAGTCCTCCCCCGCAAGCGGGGGAGGAAGCTCAAGCCAAAACGCAAACGGGGAAGGACTTTCGCCCTTCCCCGTCGTAGTGCTTGGGAATCCGCTTTCTTTCGGGAAGCCGGTCGTGCATGACCGGCTTTCCCCTTGCGCGGACGGGCCCGCGCAAGGGCTACGCCGCGAGGGCCTGCTTGGCCTGCTCGGCCAGCTTGCCGAACGCCGCGATGTCATGCACCGCGATGTCCGCCAGCACCTTGCGATCCAGCGTGATGTTGGCCTTCTTCAAGCCATTCATCATGCGGCTGTAGCTCAGCCCGTACTGGCGCGCACCGGCGTTGATGCGCACGATCCACAGCGCGCGGAACTGGCGCTTGCGCTGCTTGCGGCCGATGTAGGCGTACTGCGCGGCCTTGGTGACCGCCTGCTTGGCGACGCGGAACACCTTGCGGCGCGCATGGAAATAGCCCTTGGCGAGCTTGATGATTTTCTTGTGACGGCGGCGCGCCATCACCCCACGTTTGACTCGTGCCATGGTTCAAGTCCTCCTCAGAGATAAGGCATCATGCGGTCCAGACGGCCCGCGTCCTCGGCGCGCACGTGCATCGTGCCGCGCAGGTTCCGCTTCCGTTTGGTCGCCTTCTTGGTGAGGATGTGGCTGCGGTTGGCATGGCCGCACTTGTACTTGCCCGACGCGGTCTTGCGAAAACGCTTCGCCGCCGCCCGGTTGGTCTTGATCTTCGGCATGGGATGTCCTTTCGGTTTTTATGTCACTGGCCCGGGCGCCCCATCGCAACGTGGCCGCTGCTCGAAGGTCTTTCCGTCCTGCCTGGCCGGCTTGTAGCCCCTTCCGCGAGAACACCCACGGTCGGCGGCGGATCCATGATGCAACACCCGGCTCGCACCGGGCCGCGCATTATGTCAGCCGCAGTCAATTCTTGCAATCATCGACCAGCGTGACCCGCAATTCCTTCGGCAGGGCGAACACCATGTCCTCGCGTTCGCCATCGAGGCTGGCGACGTTGCCGGCACCCAATTCGCACAGTCGCGACTGCACGCCCTCCACCAGCACCTCGGGCGCGGACGCGCCCGCCGTCACGCCGACGCACCGCTTCCCGCGCACCCAGGCCGGATCGATG
This sequence comes from Pseudomonadota bacterium, assembly GCA_018242445.1. Taxonomy (GTDB): domain Bacteria; phylum Pseudomonadota; class Gammaproteobacteria; order Xanthomonadales; family Xanthomonadaceae; genus SZAS-103. The sequence continues at coordinate 14,083 of JAFEBW010000006.1, forward strand.
TCCTGCGCGCCGTCGATCAGGTGCGCTTCGATGCCCTGCTTTTGCGCCAGCTCGCGCAGGCGGTTGGAATTGGAACTGTTCACCGAGCCGACCACGAGCACGAGGTCGCAGCGGTCGGCGAGCCGCCGCACCGCATCCTGCCGGTTCTGCGTCGCGTAGCAGATGTCGTCGTTGCGCGGGCCTTCGATCGCCGGGAACCTCGCCCGCAACGCGGCGATGATGGCGCGGGTATCGTCCACCGACAGCGTGGTCTGGGTGGTGTAGGCGATGTGTTGCGGTTGCGCCACCTGCAAGCCCGCGACATCGCCGAGATCCTCGACGAGATGGATCGCGCCGCCACCGCGCGCCCGATCCCACTGCCCCATCGTGCCCTCGACTTCCGGGTGGCCGGCGTGGCCGATCAGCACCATGTCGCGGCCGGCGCGGCAATGCCGCGCGACCTCCATGTGCACCTTGGTCACCAGCGGGCAGGTCGCGTCGAACACCTTCAGCCCACGCCGCGCGGCTTCCAGCCGCACCGCCTGCGAGACGCCGTGCGCGGAGAAGATCACGGTCGCGCCATCGGGCACTTCGTCGAGTTCCTCGACGAACACCGCGCCACGGGATTTCAGGTCGTCCACCACGAAGCGGTTGTGCACCACTTCATGGCGCACGTAGATCGGCGCGCCCAGCGTCTGAAGCGCGCGCTTGACGATCTCGATCGCGCGGTCGACGCCGGCGCAGAAGCCACGGGGGTTGGCGAGTATCACATCCACGGCGCGTATTTTACCTCAGTACGGCGTGCCGTCCTTGTGCGTGAACACATAGCGGCCCTGCGCATCCTTGGCGCAGGCCATGTCCACGTCGGGATACGCGGCCAGATCGGCGGCGTCGCGGTTGCTGATTTCCAGATATACCGCTGGCTGCGAGCCGCGATTGACCAGTTGGTGCGCATCGGCGTCGCCGGCGCGGAAGCCGGCCACCATGCCCGCGCCGAGGATGTGTTCGCCGGCATCGCAGCGCAGCACCACCTCGCCTTCGAGCACGTAGATCAGCTCGTCCTCGCGGTCGTGCCAATGCCGCATCGAGGACTCCACGCCCGGATGCAGCACGGTGAGATTCACGCCGATGCGGGTCAGCCCGAAGGCATCGCCGAGCGCGCGCTTCTCGCGCGGCAGCACGCGCGAGCGGAACGGCTCCGGGTACAGCGTCGTGCTGCGCGCGGCGATGGACATCGCCTCGATGGCTTTCATCGCGATTGCTCCTTGCCTTTGCCGGTCGAGCCGAACAACAGCAGCGCGATCGCGCCGGCGACGATCGCCGAATCGGCGACGTTGAAGGTCGGCCAGTAGTGGTCGCGCCAGTACCACTGGATGAAATCGACGACATGGCCGATGCGGATGCGGTCGATCAGGTTGCCGAGCGCGCCGCCGATCACCAGCGCGAACGGCAACGCGGTGCGCCAGTCGCCGCGCGGGGTGCGCGCCAGCCAGTACCCCATGCCCGCGCTCACCGCCACGGCCAGGCCCCCGAACAGCCAGCGCTGCCAGCCGGAGGCGTCGCCGAGCAGGCTGAAGGCCGCGCCTTCGTTGTAGGACAGCGCCCAGTTCCAGAAACCGGCGATGAACGATACCGGCTGATGCAATGGCAGCGTGTGCACGACCAGCCATTTCGTCCACTGGTCGAGGCCGATGATCGCGGCCGAGAGCAGCAACCATGGCAGGGCATTGGGTTTGACGGTCACTTGAACCTCGTACGGATTTTTCGCTCGCCATTCCCGCGGCTTTCAACAACGAAACCGGTCAAGCGGGAACTTTGCCACTGCGATCCCGCCCTGTTTTTCGAAGACCCTGGATTCCCGCCTTCGCGGGAATGACGGGTCTGGCATGCGTGCGCCAACGCGATGGCCGACATCTAGAACCACCGCCGGTCTTCGCCGGCGCCATCGACGTTCTCCACGCAGCGGCCGCAGATATCCGGATGCTGCGCGTTCGCGCCCACGTCGGGGCGATGGTGCCAGCAGCGGATGCACTTGCGATGCGTGCTCACGACGGCATGGATGCCGACCTTGCTGCCTTGCACGTCCACTTGTTCGGCATCGGCTGCCAGCGCCCCATCGACGAACCGCACTTCGGATGCGATGAAGAAAAACCGCAGTTCATCGGCAACGGCAGCATAGCGCGCGCGCTGCGCCGCGTCGGCGTGCAACGTCACCTCGGCATCCAGCGCCGCGCCGATGGCGCCGGCGTTGCGCATGCCTTCCAGCAGCTTCGACGCGCCCGCGCGGATCGCCAGCAGGTCGTTCCAGAACGCGCGTTGCTCGTCCGAACCCTGCATCGCTTCCAGCCCCTCGTACCAGGTCTGGAACAACACCGATTCGCCGCGCTCGCCCGGCCGCCGCTCCTGCGCGTCCTGCGCTCGCGGCATTGGGGCATCCATGCCCGGCAGCAGTTGCCAGATTTCCTCGGCGGTGAACGCCAGCATCGGCGCCAGCCAGCGCACCATCGCCTCGGCGATGCGGTACATCGCGCTCTGCGCGCTGCGTCGGCCGCGGCTGTCCTCGCGCATCGTGTACAGGCGATCCTTGGTGATGTCCAGATACAGCGAGCCCATCTCGTTGGTGCAGAAGTTCTGCACGCGCTGGACGATCTCCGGGAAGTCGTAGCGCGCATACGCGGCGACGATGGCCTGCTGCGCATCGAACGCCTGCTGCACCGCCCACTGGTCGAGCAGCAGGCAATCGCCCGCCGGCAGCAGGTGCCGCGCAGGGTCGAAACCGTGCAGGTTGCCGAGCAGGAAGCGCGCGGTGTTGCGGATGCGCCGATAGGCGTCGGCCACGCGCTTGAGGATGGTCGGCGAGAGCGCCATCTCGTTGCGGTAATCGGCCGAAGCGATCCACAGGCGCAGGATGTCGGCGCCGTAATCCTTCATCACGTCCTGCGGCTCGATGCCGTTGCCCAGCGACTTGGACATCTTGCGGCCCTGCTCGTCCACGGTGAAGCCGTGGGTGAGCACTTCGTCGTAAGGCGCGCGGCCGCGCATCGCCACCGACGTGAGCAGCGAGGAATGGAACCAGCCGCGGTGCTGGTCGGAGCCTTCCAGATAGATGACCTTGTCGCCCGGCTTGCGCCTCAGGTTTTCACGCTGGTCGAGCACGCAGAAATGCGTCACGCCCGAGTCGAACCACACGTCGAGGATGTCGGTGACCTTCTCGTACCGATCCGCCTCGTCGCCCAGCAGTTCGCGCGCGTCCAGCGCGTACCACGCATCCGCGCCTTCCTGTTCCACGCGCAGCGCCACTTGCTCCATCAATTCCACGCTGCGCGGGTGCGGCTGCTGATCGGCCTTGTCCACGAACAGCGCGATCGGCACGCCCCAGGTGCGCTGGCGCGAAATGCACCAGTCGGGCCTGCCCTCGACCATCTTGGCGATGCGCTCCTCGCCCCAGCCCGGAAACCAGCGCACATCCTCGTGGATGGCCTTGAGCGAATCCGCGCGCAGGCCCGCCTGCTCCATGCCGATGAACCACTGCGGGGTGGTGCGGAACGCGACCGGCGTCTTGTGCCGCCAGCAATGCGGGTAGCTGTGGTTGATCTTCGCGTGCGCGAGCAACACGCCGCGCTCGCGCAGCAGCTCGATGATGGCGTCGTTGGCCTTCCAGATGTACTGGCCGGCGAAGATCGGCGTGCCGGGCAGGTACACGCCGTTGCCACCGACCGGATTGAGCTCGTTGGGCGCGATGGCATCGACGATGCCGTAGAGCTTGCCGACCGCGAAGTCCTCCGCACCATGGCCCGGCGCGGTGTGCACGGCGCCGGTGCCGTCCTCGGCGGAGACGTGTTCGCCGAGGATGAGGGGAATCTGGCGCGTTTCGTAGAAAGGATGCTGCAACAACTGGTGCTCGAGATCGGCACCTTTCGCGCGCCCCAGCACCTTCACCGAATCGACGCCATAGCGCGCCAGCACGCGCTCGGCCAGCGCTTCGGCGACGACCAGCAGCACGCGACGATCGCCACGCCGAGGACCTTCCGCCAGCACGTAGTCGAGTTCCGGGCCGAGGGTGACGGCGAAGCTCGCCGGCAACGTCCACGGCGTGGTCGTCCAGATCGGCACCGCGACGATGTCGCCCTCGCCCACGCCCGCGCCGAACTGCGCGGCGAGCGCCGCCGGGTCGATGGCATCGTAAGCCACGTCCACCGCAGGCGAGGTCTTGTCCTGGTACTCGATCTCCGCCTCGGCCAGCGCCGAACCGCAGTCGAAGCACCAGTACACCGGCTTGAAGCCGCGCGTCACATGCCCGCGCGCGTGGATTTTCGCCAACGCGCGCAGCATGTCCGCCTCGTAGCGGAAGTCCATCGTCCGGTACGGGTTGCTCCATTCGCCGAGCACGCCCAGGCGCTTGAAGTCGGCGCGCTGCAGGTCGATCTGTTTGGCCGCGTACTCGCGGCACAGCTTGCGGAAGGTCGCCGCATCGACTTTCTGCCCGACCTTGCCGTGCTTCTTCTCGACCGCGATCTCGATCGGCAGGCCGTGGCAATCCCAGCCCGGCACATACGGCGAGCGGAAGCCGGAGAGCAGCTTGGAGCGGACGACGATGTCCTTGAGGATCTTGTTGACCGCATGCCCGAGATGGATCGCGCCGTTCGCGTACGGCGGGCCGTCGTGCAGGATGAAGGCATGCTCGCGCGCGGCGGTGTGCTGCTGCAAAGCCGCGTAACGATCGCGCTTTTCCCAGTCGGCCAGCATGCCCGGCTCGCGCCTGGGCAGGTCGGCCTTCATCGCGAAGGGCGTCTGCGGCAGGTTGATCGAGCCCTTGTAACGGTTGTGTTCGTCGCCGCCTTTCACCGTGTCGTTCACGCCATCACTCCATCTCGTGGTTGCAACCGGCCCACCGTCGTGCGGGCCAGGATTTCGCGCGCCTGCGCGGCGTCGCGGTGCATCTGCGCGGTGAGCGCATCCAGATCCTCGAAGCGCAGTTCATCGCGCAATTTGGCGACGAACTCCACCTCGATGCGGCGGCCGTACAGGTCGCCATCGAAGTCGAACAGATGCGCTTCGAGCAAAGGCTCGCCGCCCGCGACCGTCGGCCGCGTGCCGAGGCTGGACACGCTCGGCCAGGCATCCAGCCCCGCGCCGTGCACGCGGGTGGCGAAGATGCCGCCCAGCGCCGGTCGCTGGCGACCAAAGCGCAAGTTGGCGGTCGGGAAACCGAGCGTGCGGCCCAGTTGCCGCCCACGCACGACGCGGCCCGCGTGCGCGTAGCGCCGGCCGAGGCGCAGCGCGGCGGCATCCAGATCACCGGCCGCGAGCAACTCGCGGATGCCCGAACTCGATACGCGCGCGCCGGCGACCACGGCCGCTTCGATGGCGTGTGCGCCAAAACCGTGCGCAGCGCCTGCGGCTTGCAGCAGGGCCAGATCGCCGGAGCGCCCGTGCCCGAAGCGGAACTCCGGACCGACCCACACCTCGCGCACGCGCAAGCCAGCGATCAGCACATCGGCGATGAAATCCTGCGCCGACAAGGCCGCCATCCGCGCATCGAAACGCAGCAGGCCGACCCGATCCACGCCCAGCGCCAACAGTCCTTCGGCCTTGTCGCGCGGCGGCGACAGGCGCGGCGGCGGCTCGCCGCGGGCGAAGTACTCGCGCGGCAACGGCTCGAAGCTCAAGGCCACGGATGCGCAACCCAGCGCGCGCGCGCGCGCCACCGCGCGACCGACCAGCGCACGGTGGCCCAGATGCAGGCCATCGAAGGCACCGATGCACGCCACGCTGCCGTGGGCGCCGATGTCGGCACCTCGAGGGTCGCGGAACAGGCGATGGCGGGGACGATTCATGAACCGGGCATCATAACCGCAGCGCTGGTGCCGTCAGTGCTCGCGCAGGTCGCGCGGACGCAAGCCCATCGCCAGCATCGCCAGCGCATAAGTCGCTACGCCCGCGAGCACGATGCCGCCGAGCCACACGACCCGGTGCCATGCCGGCACCGCGGTGAAATCCGGCCCCCAGTGCAGGCCCAGCAAGATCACCGCGACCATCGCCATGCAGGCCACCAGCAGGCGCGCACCGAAACGCAGCCAGCCGGGCTGGCGCTGGTACACCCCGGTCTTGCGCAACCAGTGCCACAACAGCGCCAGATTCAGATAACTCGCCGCCGCGCTGGCCATGCCCAGGGCGAAGTGCAGGCCCGGGATGGTGGCGAACATCGTCGCCAGCGACGCGGAGCGAGAAGCCGCGATGGCGGCGTCCGTGGCTAGCTCGCCGCCGGGTGCCCACCATCGATGCGTGGCGGCGAACCACAGCGCGCCGAGAAACAGGAAGTTGAGAAACATGTTGGCGATCAGCGATGCGATGCCTGCCTTGACCGGCGTTTTGGTGTCCTGGCGCGCGTAGAACGCCGGCAGCACGACTTTCACCAGCGCGAACGCCGGCAGGCCGAAGCTCAGCCCGAACACCGACAGCGCGGCCATCCGCGAGTCGAAGGGTTGGTAGTGGCCGTACTGGAACAAGGTCGCCACCAATGGCACCGACAGGAACATCAACCCGAGCATCGCCGGCACCGCGATCATCAAGGTGGTGCGCAGGCCCCAGTCCAGCGATTTGGAGAAACCGTCGCGGTCGGTGTTGACGTGATGGCGCGCGAGCGTGGGCAGGATCACCGTGCCCAGGGCGATGCCGAACACGCCCAGCGGCAATTCGAGGAAGCGGTCGGCCTGCGACAGCCAGCTCTGCGAGCCGACGAACAGCAGCGAGGCGATCACCGTATCCAGCAGCAAGTTGACCTGCGCGATCGAGGAACCGAACAGGGTCGGCACCATCAGCTTCATCACCTTGCGCACGTCCGGATGGCGAAAGCCCATCCGCGGCAACGACAGCAGATCGAGCCTGGCCATGTCCGGCAACAGGCACAGCAACTGGATGATGCCGCCGATCAGGATGGCCCAGCCCAGCGATTCGATCCGCCAGTCGATCTGCGGCGGCAGCGGCCTCGAACCGAGCGCCGGCGTCAGCCACAGCGCGCAGGCGATCATGCTCAGGTTCAGCAGCACCGGCACCAGCGCCGGCATGGCGAAGCGGTGGAAGCTGTTGAGCGCGCCGCCGGCCAGCGCGGTCAGCGAGACGAACAGGATGAAGGGGAAGGTCAACCGCAGCAGGTGCACCGTGAGATCGAATTTTTCCGGACTCTCCAACGCGCCCGGCGAGAACACCGTGGCCACCTGCGGGGCGAACACCATCCCGAGGCCGACGATCAGCACCAGCACACCGGCCAACGAACCGGCGGTGCGTGCGACCAGTTCCTTCAGGTCGGCGTGGCTGCGCTTTTCCTTGATCTCGGTGAACACCGGCACGAAGGCGGTGGTGAACGAACCCTCGGCGAACAGCCGACGCATGAAGTTCGGGATGCGGAATGCCACCCAGAAGGCGTCGGTGGCCGCGCTCACGCCGAACACGCGGCTGATGATCATGTCGCGCACCAGGCCGAACACGCGGCTGACCAGGGTCATGCTGCTGAACGAGAGCACCGAGCGCAGCATCGAGGGGCGCTTCGTCCCGTGCGCCGCAGGCAGGGGTGTTTGACTCATCCCCATCGAACCACCATAATATGCAGTCTTTTCACGCCATCCCCTTCATTTCCGTCGCACCGCGACCCGCATCGTCAGGAGTTTTCCCTTGGCCAACATCAAGTCCGCCAAAAAGCGCGCCAAGCAGGCCGAGGTTCATCGCGCCCGCAACGCCAGCGCCCGTTCCATGCTGCGCACCGCCGTCAAGAAGGTGCTCAAGGCCATCCACGCCGGCGACGCCGCCGCCGCGACGACCGCCTTCAGCACCGCCCAGCCGATCCTCGATCGCTACTCCGCGCGCGGCCTGATCCACAAGAACAAGGCCGCCCGCCACAAGAGCCGCCTGACCGCACGCATCAAGGCGCTCAAGGCCGCCTGATCCGCAGCGCAACCAGGTATTCGACGAAAGCCGGCGCATGCCGGCTTTCGCTTTTTCGGAAACCCGCAGCCGGCGCACGCCGGCTTTCGCTTTTCCGGAAACCCGCAGACGACCCCACCCCAACCCTCCGCTGCAAACAGGGGAGGGAGACGGGAGCCGTACTGTTCGCGCCATCAGGCGTCCACTCCTGAATCCGCGGTCGAAGCTGCCCCCGAATCAAGCCCGGCAGCAGCCACTCCCGACGCAACGGGCGCACGCCCATCCTGCGTCTGCGTGGCCAGATATTTCTGCTCGTCGAAGAACTGCTGGATCTTCAGGCACACCTCGCGGGTGCCCTCGCGGCCCACCGCGGAAACGAGGAACCACGGCGCCTTCCAGTCCAGCGCCCGCACGATGTCCTGCGCGCGCGCGGCGGCCTCCTCCGGCAGCAGCAGGTCGGCCTTGTTGAGCACCAGCCAGCGCGGCTTGTCGAGCATGTCGGGGTCGTATTGACGCAGCTCGCGCTCGATCGCATGCACCTGCGCGACCGGGTCGGAGCCGTCGATCGGCAGGATGTCCACCAGATGCAACAGCAAGCCGGTGCGCTGGACGTGGCGCAGGAACTGGATGCCCAAGCCAGCGCCATCGGCCGCGCCTTCGATCAGGCCGGGGATGTCGGCGATCACGAAGCTGCGGTGCGCCTCCACGCTGACCACGCCCAGGTGCGGCTGCAAGGTGGTGAAGGGATAGTCGGCCACGCGCGGAGTCGCCGCCGACACGGCACGGATGAAGGTGGACTTGCCGGCATTGGGAAAACCCAGCAAGCCCACGTCGGCCAGCACGCGCAACTCCAGTGCGATCTCGCGCTGTTCGCCCTCGCTGCCAATCGTGGCCCGCCGCGGCGCGCGCGTGACCGAACTCTTGAAATGGATGTTGCCCTGCCCGCCCCGTCCACCCTGCGCGACCAGCAGCTTCTGTCCATGCGCAGTCAGATCGCCGATCAATTCCTCGGTAGCGACGTTGGTGACCGCGGTGCCGACCGGCACGCGGATCTCGGCGTCGGTACCGGCCTTGCCGAACATCTGCCGCCCTTTGCCGTTCTCGCCGCGCTGCGCCTTGAAGCGCCGCTCGTGGCGGAAATCGACCAGGGTGTTGAGGTTCTCGTCGGCCACCAGCCACACGCTGCCGCCATCGCCGCCATCGCCGCCATCCGGGCCGCCGAGCGGGATGAACTTCTCGCGCCGGAAGCTCACGCAACCGTTGCCGCCGTCGCCGGCCTGCACGTGGATGGTGGCTTCGTCGACGAATTTCATGGGAAGGCCGGGAATCGGGAATCGAGAATGGGGAATTGGTAGATCAAGATCGCATCACGAAGCGCGCACAGGATACGGGATGATGGGTTGGGCTTTTTTTTCGATTCCCCATTCCCCATTCCCCGCGCGAAGCGCCAAAACACGAAGCCCCGCGAACGCGGGGCTTCGGGAAGCAACGGCAGGCGCAGGCTTACTCGCCGGCGACCACGCTGACCGTGCGGCGGCTCTTGGGGCCCTTGACCGCGAAATTCACCACGCCGTCGCGCAGGGCGAACAAGGTGTGGTCGCGGCCCATGCCCACGCCGAGGCCGGCATGGTACTCGGTGCCGCGCTGGCGGATGATGATGTTGCCCGCTTCCACCGCCTGCCCGCCGTACAACTTCACGCCCAGGTACTTGGGGTTGGAATCGCGGCCGTTGCGTGTGCTGCCGCCTGCCTTTTTGTGTGCCATGGCGCGATCTCCTTACTTGGCGCCGGCATGGATGCCGGTGATTTCGATTTCGGTGTAATGCTGGCGGTGGCCCATCTGCTTGCGATGGTGCTTGCGCCGGCGGAACTTGACGATGCGGATCTTGTCGGCGCGGCCGTGCGACTTGATCGTCGCGGCGACCGTTGCGCCCTTGAGCGCATCGCCCACGCTGACCTGCTCGCCGTCGGCGAGCATCAGCACCTGGTCGAACTGCACCGCCGCTCCGACGTCGCCGTCGAGCTTCTCCACGCGCAGGGTCTCGCCCTGCATCACACGGTACTGCTTGCCGCCCGTGACCAATACTGCGTACATGACCGATTGTCCTTTGTAGTTATTTTACGGTTCACCCGCCCGCATCGACGCGGACAGAAGCGGGATTGTGACCGAAAATTCCTTTCGGGTCAAACGCTTTCGCATCACAAGCCCGCCCCGACGCGCCCGCGCGCCATCGAGAACCGGGGCAACACGAAAAGCAGGCCGACACCCGCAGTTACAATCCACAGGTCTTTTTTCCGCGGCATCGAACCGTCCCCATGCGCCTGTCGCTCGCCCTCACCTTCTGCTTCCTGCTGCTGCCTGCGCTCGCTTCCGCAGCCGACGGCCAGCCATCCTCCAGCGGCCGCTCGATTCCCTACGCCAGCCTGCATGCGCCGCTGGCGGCGGTTCGGCAAGCCGATCCGGCAGGCATCGTGACCCAATCCCTGTGCGCCGAGGCGGCCATTGCTGGGCAAGCCTTGCCGGCGAGCCTGCGCATCGAATTGCGCATCGGGTCGGCCACCACGAACCTGCCACTGGACGCCCACGGCTGCATCAGCCTGCCGACCGTTGCCACGTCGGAAGCCGCGACCGCAGCCGTGTGGATCAACCAGCCGAAAGACGCCGTGAAACTGGTCGAAACCTTCCGGATGCGAACGCCCACCTCCACCCGCATCGCTTACGGGCAACTCATGGAAAGCCTGCCGGTGCTGGCGCGCATCCGCGCGCAACACATCCCCATCGGCAACATGGCGGTGCGTGCCGCACAAGGCGTCGAGCTCGCCTTCGATCCCGCCACCCCGCAGACCGTCACCATCGGCAGCGGTACGCATGCCACGACGTGGCGCACCGATCCTGCCGGGCATGTGCGCATCCCCTTCGACGCGCATCTCCCCGCCGACACGCAGGTCGTCCTCGGCGCCATTCCAATCGCCTTGCAACCGTATTCGGAATAAGGCGGCGCTGCTGCATCAGCGTTGCCAGCCGGCCACGGGCGGCCGCAGGCTGATCTCATCCGGGAGGAACGCTTCCGCGCTTCCACAAACCGCGAGATCGGCACGCAGCGATGCGCACGCGCTGGCCCGCGCGCACCGCGCATCACGAGCGTGCAGGCGCAGGGGCCGTTCGGCGGCTCTGGCATGATGCCGCCATGACGCCGCGCCAGCGCTACCTCTACGCGCAGTACTACTTCTGGTACTACGCCGCGGTCGGCGCGTACACGCCCTATGTCGGGCGCTGGGTGGTGTCGCTCGGGCACGGCGGCTTCATGGCCAGCGCGATGATCGGATTGTGGTATGCATCGCGCATCGCCGGCCCGCCGCTGTGGACGCAGGCGACCTCGCGCAGTGCGCGCCCCGGCTTGTGGCTGGTGCATGGCAGTGCGTTGGGGTTACTCACCTTCGCCGCCTTCACGCTCACCCGCGACACCCTGCCCCTGCTCGCGGTGATGGCGGTGTTCGGCCTGTTCTACAACGCCTTGCTGCCGCAGTTCGAGGCGATGACCCTGACCGCGCTCGGGCACGCCAGCCACGAGTACGGCCGCATCCGCCTGTGGGGTTCGCTGGGTTTTCTGGTCGTCGCCGGCAGCTATGGCTGGTTGCTCGATCGCCTCGGTGACGCGGCGTTTCCGTGGCTGTGCCTGCCTTTGCTCGCCGCCGCCGTGCTCGCCGCCTGGCCGCATCGCGACGACCCGCCGCCAGTGCGGCAAGCCACCACCCCGCACGAACACCTGTGGCAGCGCCCGGGCGTGCGCCGCTTCCTGATCGTGGCCATGCTCGCGCAGGCGGGCTTCGGCACCTTCTACGTGTTCTACACGCTGCACATGCAAGCGCACGGCCACGATGGCCTGCACGTGGGCATCCTGTGGGCGCTGGGCGTGCTGGCGGAGATCGTGATGTTCTGGTTCTCGCCGGGCTTGCTTGCGCGCTACGGCGCGCAACGGCTGCTCGGCTGGAGCCTTGCCATCGGCGCATTGCGCTGGACGGCGGTCGCGCTGTGGCCGGCTTCGTTCGTGCTGATGGCCGCCGCGCAGCTCACCCACGCCTTCGGCTTCGCGGTGTTCCAGGCCTGCCTGATGCGGATGATGTCGGCGTATTTCCCCGGCGCGCGCGCCGCGGCCGGGCAAGGCCTGCTGTACGGCTTCAGCTCGGGTTTCGGCGGCGTGCTCGGCGCGGCAGTCGCGGCGGTGCTGTGGCACTACGGCGGCGGGCGCCGGGCCTTCCTCGGCGGCGCGGCGCTGACCGCGCTGGCGTGGCTGATCCATGCCCTTCGTCGCAACGGCGCAGGGATCGCGCACCCGGCATGAGCCGCGCGCACGGGCAACCGATCGCCCACGGAGTCATCGACGCCGCAACGGCGTTGCCGCAGTCTCGCGGCATACACTGCACGCTGCCCCCCATCTGCATCCACCCAGAGGAATCGCCATGCTGCGCGTTTTCGCAGGTATCGTCGGCCTCGTCATGGCCATGACCGTGCACGCGACCGATCCATCCACCACGGCCCCGGCGGCACGCACCATCGTGCTGGTGCGCCACGGCAACTACGTCGATGACGATGCGATCCCCGACATGCCCGGCCCGCACCTGTCGCCGCTGGGCGTGGCGCAAGCCTATCTGGCCGGCGCGCGACTGGCCGGGCTGCCCGAGCATTTCGACGCGCTGCTGGTGAGCCCGATGCAGCGCGCGCGCGACACCGCGGCGGCGATCGACCGCAGCTTTCCAGGCCGCACGTTCACGGTGGTGGACGACCTGGCCGAATGCACGCCGCCGACGCGGCGCGTGGAGGTCACCGCGCACGAGAAACCCGCCGACATGGCCGCCTGCGCGGCGCGGCTGGATCGCGTGTTCGCACGGTATTTCGTGCCTGCCAGCGGGCATGCGGAAACCGAGATGCTGGTCTGCCACGGCAACGTGATCCGCTACCTCGTCACCCGCGCGCTGGGTGTGGATACGAAAGCGTGGCTGGAGATGTCGGTGGGCAACGCCAGCATCACCACCATCCGCGTCGAGGCGGACGGGCGCTACAAGGTGATCGCGGTCGGCGACGTCGGCCACATCCCGCCGAACCTGCGCAGCGGCGCCACCGGCGATCCGCCGCGCGATCTGGCCATCCCGCAATTATCCACGACGACGCCTACTCGTTAGCCACCCCGTGCGGCACATGCCCGGCGGCGACGTGCAGGCGCGCGTTGTCGATGTTCTGGCGCGAGTCGTCGAAGAAGATGTCGGCGCCGAACGCGCGCACGAACGGCCCCTTGTCGCGGCCGCCGAGGAACAGCGCCTCGTCCAGCCGCACGCCCCATTCGCGCAAGGTCAGGATCACCCGCTTGTGCGCCGGCGCCGAACGCGCGGTGACCAGCGCGGTGCGGATCGGCGAATCGGTCGCCGGGAACGCCTGCTGCAAGCGGTGCAGCGCGGCGAGAAAGCCCTTGAACGGGCCGCCCGACATCGGCGTGTGCGCCAGCTCGGCCTCGTTGCGCGAGAACGCATCCAGCCCCTGCTCGGTGGCGATGCGCTGCGACTCGTCGCCGAAGATCACCGCGTCGCCGTCGAAGGCGATGCGCAATTGCCGGTGTTGCGGCGCTTGCGTGGGCGCATCGCCGTCGTGGCTGGGCAGCAGGGTGGCGGCGGCGATCCCGCGCTCGAGCGCACGCCGCACCGATTCGGGGTTGGCCGACAGGAACAAATGCGCGCCGAAGGGCTCGATGTACGGGTCGGTGGGTTCGCCGGCAGTGAACACCGCGCGCACGATGCCCAGGCCGTAGTGCTCGATGGAATTGAAAATGCGCAGGCCGGTGTCGCTGGAATTGCGCGACAGCAGGATCACCTCGCTGCGCGGCGCTTCCTCTGGCGCGCCTTCGTTCAACGCCGCCAGCTTGCGCACCAGCCCGAAGGCGATGCCCGGCTTGAGGATCAGGTCCTCGCGGCTGCGCTGGAAATCGGCATAGGCACGCACGCCGTCGCGCTCGAACACGCCGTGGCTGTCCTCCAGATCGAACAATGCACGCGAGGTGATGGCGACGGTGAGGCGGTCGGGGGCTGCAAGGTTCATGCGCACAGTATTCACGATGCGGTCTCGCCGTGCGAGACGCCTTCGCCGCGGGCATCGACACGCATCCCCGCGGGCAAAGGAAGACCTAACGCCGCGGATGTTCCAATCGCGCCATTCCCCAGACGGCCGCCCGCTGCCATTCCACAGCCGGCCGCATGACCACGCCCGATGACCGCCACCCACTCCGATGCCCAACAGGGCATGCAGCTTGCCCGCGAAGGACGTTTTGCCGAGGCGCTGCCGCATCTGGATCGCGCCAACCGCGCAGCGCCCGCCGACGTGGCCCTGCTCAACGCGGTCGGCAACCTGCTGGTGCTGGCCGGGCGCGGCGAGGAAGCCAACGAGCGTTATCGCATCGCACAGCGGCTGATTCCCGCCGACCTGCGCATGCTCTGCGGGTGGGCGCGCATATCGCTGATGATGGGTCAACTCGAACAAGCAGCGGATCTGTTCGATCGCGCGTTCGCCGTGGAGCCCCGCTGCGTCGATCCCGGCGGCTGGATGCAGGACATCCTCAAGGAAATCGACGCGGCCGGCACGGCCTGCGACGTCGTCCAGACGCTGGTGCAACGCCATCCTGAGCATGCCGGCCTGCGCGCCGTCCACGCCCAATGGCTCAAGGCCGCGCACCGTCCCGAAGCGGCGCGAGCGGCGCTGGAAGCCTGCCTGGCCTTGCGCCCGCACGACGTCTGGGTGCACATCGAATTGGGCGGGCTCGCCGCCGGGCATGGCGCCACGGAGCAAGCACAAGCGTACTACCGCGCGGCATTGCGCATGGATCCCGCCAGCGCCGATGCGCTCTGGGGCCTGGCCGAACTGGCCGGCTGGAAGCTCGATGCGAGCCTGCTGGCGGCCGTGCAGCGCGCGCTGGCCGCGGCGCCCCCAGCCCGCGCCCAGTTGCGCCTGCACGAGACGCTGGCCCGGCACCACGACCGCGCGGGCGAGTTCGTGGCCGCATGGCGCCATGCCGGACGCAGCAATGCGCTGGCGATCGAAACCACGCCGCCGGCGAAGCGCTACGACGCGCACCAGTACGCCTGCCGCATCGACACGCTGATCGAACACTGCACGCCGTCCTTGCTGCAACGGCTGCGCGGGGCGGGCAACGACGACCCGCGCCCGGTCTTCGTGATCGGCCTGCCGCGCTCGGGCACCACCCTGATCAAGAGCGCGCTGACGGCGCATCCGCGCATCGGCAGCGTGAACGAACAGCACTTCGCCGAAAAAAGCTGGAAACGCGCACTGGCCGCAAGCGGCGATTCCTACGCGACGCTTTCACCGGCAGCAGTCACCGAGGCAGCCGGCTGGCACCTGCAGCGCCTGCTGCACTGCGCCGCCCATCTGGGCGTGGCCGCGGATGCGATGCGCATCATCGACAAGATGCCCGACAACTTCATGCTGGCCGGTTGGCTGGCGATGGCCTTCCCGCGCGCCAGCTTCATCCATGTCCAGCGCGACCCGCGCGACGTGGCGGTGTCGTGCTGGTTCTCGCAGTTCACCAACAGCACGAAGTGGATCCACGATCTTTCGCACATCGCCCATCGCATCGAACACCACCGGCGCCTGTTGCGGCATTGGCGGACGGTGCTCGGCGAACGCCTCGTGGAGGTGCGCTACGAGGACCTGGTGGCGAATCACGAAGATGAAATCCGCCGCGTGCTGGCGGCGCTGAGCATGCCCTGGCATGCCGACGTGCTGGCCTTCGCCGAACGTGCCGGCTATGTGGCCACGGCCAGCCGCATGCAGGTGCGCGAAGGCGTGCACGCGCGCAGCCTGGAGCGCTGGCGCAACTACGCCGATGCGCTGGCGCCGGTGCTCGATCGCTTGGATGCGGTGGCGACGCAGGACCGGCTCGATCTGCCGCCGCGCAGCCAGTCCCCGGGCTCGCAACACGCGACCGCCGCGTAGCGGCGCAGCGGCGCAGCGGCGACGATGCGATCCGCGCGACCGAACGCCGTCAACTCACGAACTGTTCGGCGATGATCCGCTCCTCGAGGTTGTGCTCGGGATCGAACAGCAAGGTGACCGAATGTTCGTGCGACTCGCGCACGGTCACCTCGACCGCATCGCGCACCTCGTGCGAATCGGCGGTCGCGCTCAGCGGGCGTTTGTAGGGATCGAGCACTTCGAAGCGCACCACGGTGTCCGCGCGCAACACGGCGCCACGCCAGCGGCGCGGGCGAAAGGCGGCGATCGGGGTGAGCGCGATGACGTTCGAGCCCAGCGGCAGGATCGGCCCGTGCGCGGAAAAATTGTAGGCGGTGCTGCCGGCGGGCGTTGCCACCAGCACGCCATCGCAGACCAGTTCATCCAGCCGCACCCGGTCGTTGAGGTGGATGCGCAGGTGCGCGGCTTGCCGGGTTTGCCGCAGCAGCGAGACCTCGTTGTAGGCCAGCGAGGTCACGCTCGCTCCCGATTCGCTGACCGCTTTCATTTCCAGCGGACGCAGGTGCGCCGGATGGGCGGCGGCGATGCGTTCGAGCAGGCCGGTTGGCTGATGATGGTTCATCAGAAAACCGACCGTGCCCAGTTTCATGCCATACACCGGCACCCCGCACGGCCCGTAACGATGCAGGGTGCGCAACATGAAACCATCGCCGCCGAGCACGCACAGCACGTCCGCGTGCTCCGGCTCGTGGCGGCCGTGCAGGGCTTGCAATTCGGTCAGCGCGGCCTGCGCTTCCGGCGCGCGGCTGGCGAGAAAGGCGATGCGGGGCGACGTGGGCATCGGCGACTCCGTGGCGTGGGCGCCAGCATAGCAATGCCGGCACCGCTTGATCGCCGCAGTTCTCGCCACCCCTCTCCCGGCCCTGCGGGCCACCCTCTCCCGCAAGGGGAGAGGGAAAAACAAGACGCTCGCGGCGTTCGTCGCGGCGCGGATCAAGAGCCTCCGAACAATCCGCGATCGTGCCCGGCCACGCGCAGCGCGCGTGGCGTTCGGAGGGATGCGGATCAAGAGCCTCCGAACAATCCCGCGATCGTGCCCGGCCACGCGCAGCGCGCGTGGCGTTCGGAGGGATGCGAGCCAGTGGCTCGCAAGCGATCCCTCCTCACCCCCTCGATGCGAGTTGCGAGAGGCGTTGGACGGCCACCGAGGCGGTCGGGTAGTCGAGCGTCTTCTGCGCGGCCAGCTCGGCCAGCATCGACAGGGTGAAGCGCAACGAGGCGTCGTCGCGCTCGATCCACGCCTTCACCTTGGCTTCGGCGTGGGTTCCGGGCATCGTCAGCACCTGTTCCACCAACGTGCGCTGGTGGTTCGCCAACTCGTCGCGCAGCACGCCACGGGCGACCGCGTGCCAGCGACCATCGACCTTCAGTCCGTCGATTTGCGCGCTCAACCACGGCAGGTTGAGCGCATCGCCGAGGTGGAAATACACGCGCGCCACGTCCACCACCTTGAGCTTGCGCTCGCGGGCGATCTCGATGATGTCCGGGCACGGCCCGAGGTACGGCAGCGCGGCGAGCTGGCCGGCCAGATCGTCGGGCAGGCCCTTGTCCTTCCAGTCGCGGATGCTGGCCACGTAGGCCGGGCGCTGCGAATCGGGCAGGATGCCGGCGCCGGCGCGGATGTCGCGGAAACCGTCGTGGTAGCGCGCCACCGCGGTGGCGATGTCGGGGATCGCGCCCGGTCGCGCCAGCAGCCAGCGGGTGAAGGTGCGTTGCAGGTTCCAGATCACCAGCAGGGCGTCTATCTGCACCGCCTCGGGCAGCTTGCCGTCGAGCGCATCGACCTGCGCCCACAGCTCGCGCGCATCCAGCGTTTCGCGGGTGATGGTGAATGCCTTGGCGACCTCGCCCGGCGAACGCCCGCTGTCCTCCTGCATGCGCAGCATGAAGGTCGCGCCGGTGCGATTGACGATCGAGTTGGTGATGACGGTGGCGATGATCTCGCGGCGCAGGCGGTGGCGTTGCATGTTGGCCGCGTACTTCTCGCGCAGCGGGCCGGGGAAATAGCGCGCCAGTTCGGCCGACAGGTAGTTGTCTTCGGGCACGTCCGAATCGAGCAACTGCTGGAAGATCACGATCTTCGCGTAGGACAGCAGGATCGCCAGTTCGGGACGGGTCAGGCCCTGCCCGAGCTTCATGCGCTCGCCGATCTCCGCATCCGAGGGCAGGTACTCGATCTGCCGGTCGAGCAGGCCCTGTTTTTCCAGCGTGCGGATGAAGTGCTGCTTGGACCCCAGCCGCGACACGCTCATCCGCTCCATCAAGCTCAACGTCTGGTTCTGCCGGCGGTTGTCCTTCAACACGAGCTCGCCGACCTCGTCGGTCATCTTCGCCAGCAGCGCGTTTCGCTTGGGCTCGGTCAACTCGCCGCGATGCACCGCATCGTTGAGCAGGATCTTGATGTTCACCTCGTGGTCGGATGTGTCCACGCCGGCAGAGTTGTCGATGAAGTCGGTGTTGAGCAGCACGCCCTTGCGCGCGGCCTCGATGCGCCCGCGCTGGGTGCAGCCGAGGTTGCCGCCCTCGCCCACCATCCTGCAGCGCAGTTCGCCGCCGTTGACGCGCAGCGCATTGTTGGCGCGGTCGCCGACGTCGGCGTGGGTCTCGAAGGACGCCTTGACGTAGGTGCCGATGCCGCCGTTCCACAGCAGGTCCACCGGCGCCTTGAGGATCGCCGACATCAATTCGGCGGGCGTGAGCTGCTCGACGCCTTCGGCGATGTCCAGCGCCGCGCGCACCTGCGGGGTGATGCGGATGGATTTGGAACTGCGCGAATGGATGCCGCCGCCCTCGCTGATCAGCGCCGCGTCGTAATCGGCCCACGACGAGCGCGGCAGCTTGAACATGCGTTCGCGCTCGACGAAGGACTTTTCCGCATCGGGATTCGGGTCGAGGAAGATGTGGCGATGGTCGAACGCAGCCAGCAATCGGATGTGCCGCGAGAGCAGCATGCCGTTGCCGAACACGTCGCCGGACATGTCGCCGATGCCCACGCAGGTGAAGTCCTCGCTCTGGCAGTCGCGGCCGAGCGCGCGGAAGTGCCGCTTGACCGACTCCCACGCGCCGCGCGCGGTGATGCCCATGCCCTTGTGGTCGTAACCGACCGACCCGCCCGATGCGAACGCATCGCCCAACCAATAATGGTGTGCGGCGCTGACCGAGTTGGCGATGTCCGAAAAACTGGCGGTGCCCTTGTCGGCCGCCACCACGAGGTAGGGGTCGTCGCCATCGTGGCGGATCACGGCTTTGGGCGGCACGGTCTTGCCATCGACGATGTTGTCGGTGATGTCGAGCAGGCCGTTGATGAACAGCTTGTAGCAGGCGATGCCTTCGGCAAGTTGCGCATCGCGGTCGGGCGTGGCCGGCGGGCGCTTGACGAAGAAACCGCCCTTGGAGCCGACCGGCACGATCACGGTGTTCTTCACCATCTGCGCCTTGACCAGTCCCAGCACCTCGGTGCGGAAGTCCTCGCGGCGATCCGACCAGCGCAAGCCGCCGCGCGCCACCGGGCCGAAACGCAGGTGCACGCCCTCGATGCGCGGTGCATACACGAAGATCTCGCGGTACGGCCGCGGCTTGGGAAGGTCGGGCACCTTGGCGCAATCGAACTTGTAGCTGATGTACTCGCGCGGCGCGCCGTCGTGGAGCTGGTAGTAGCTGGTGCGCAAGGTGGCGTTGATCATGCCGAGGTAGGCGCGCACGATGCGGTCCTCGTCGAGGCTGGCCACGTTCTCCAGCATCAGGGTCAGGGCATCGCTGCAGGCATCGACCTGCGCATCGCGATCGAGCGCGCGGGCGTAGGCCACTTCCTCGATCAACGTGCTCGCCGAAGCCTTGATCTGCGCCGGGGCGATGGCCAGCAACTCGGCCAGCAAGGCCGCGCGCGCGGACTCGTCATGGCTGCCGCGGCCACCCTTGCCGGCGCTGTGCGCCGGGTCGAAGCGCGATTCGAACAGCTCCACCAGCAAACGCGCGATCAGCGGATAACGCGTGAGGGTGGCCTCCATGTACGCCTGCGAGAACGGCACGCCGGTCTGCAGCAGGTATTTGCAATAACCGCGCAACATCGCCACCTGCCGCCAGGTCAGGCGCGCCGTGAGCAGCAGGCGGTTGAAGCCGTCGCTTTCGGCGGCCCCGTTCCAGATGTGCTCGAAGGCCTCCTCGAAAGCGTGGCCGACGGCGGCGACATCCACCGCGACCGCGCTGCGCACCTCGAAATCCTGGATGTGCACGGTTGTCTCGCCGGCGACCGTGCCGCTTTCCAGCACGACCTCCCACGGGTGCTCGGAAAGCACGCGCAGGCCCATGTGTTCCATCATCGGCAGCGCATCGGACAGGTGGATGGTCTCGCCGGCGCGCATCAGCTTGAAGCGCAGGTTGGCCGGATCGGCCGGGTCGCGGTACAGGCGCTGTTCGAGATCGTTCGGCCCCGACAGGCGTTCGATCTGGCGCAGATCCTCCACCACGCCGGCCGGCGTGACTTCCTCGACGTAGCCCACCGGCAAGGACGGGATCCAGCGCGCGGCCAGGCGCATGCCTTCGCTCTCGCCATGCGCCTCGACCAGACGATCGCGCAGCACGTCGCGCCAGTCGCGCACGATCGCCGCCATCTGCGCGTCCAGCGCGGCCACGTCGATCTCGCGCTGCTCGCCCGCGCGCGGCCGCACGATCATGTGCAATTGCGCCAGCGAGGATTCGCCGACGAGGATGTTGGTGTCCACGCGGTCGCTGCCGATCGCCTCGGTGAGCATCGCCTCGATGCGCTCGCGCACCGCCGTGTTGAAGCGGTCGCGGGGGATGTAGGCCAGCGCGGACCAGAAGCGGCCGTAGCGGTCGCGGCGCAGGAACAGCTTGCTGCGGCCGCGGTCGAGCAGGCCGAGGATGCCCATGCTGGTCGCCAGCAACTGATCGGCGCCGGACTGGAACAACTCGTCGCGCGGCAGGGTTTCGAGGATGTGCCGCAGGGCCTTGCCGTTGTGGCTGCTCGGGCCGAAACCCGAGCGGTTCATCACCCGCTCGTAGCGGTCGCGCACGATCGGCGTGTCCCACGGGCGGCTGGAATAGGCGCTGGAGGTGTACAGGCCGATGAAGCGCTGTTCGACGACCGCCTTGCCCTGCTCGTCGTACACCAGCACGCTGATGTAATCCATGTAGCCGTCGCGGTGCACGGTGGCGCGCGAATTGGTCTTGGTCAGGATCAGCGGGTGCACCGCGCCGCCGGGCTGGTTGGCCGCCAGCGCCCCGGCCGGCCGCGCCTTCGCCTCGCGCAACTCGCCGCGCAGGATGCCGAGCCCCGTGCCATCCACCGCGACCAGCACTTCGGCCTTGCCCTGCTTGACGACCTTGTACTCGCGGTAGCCGAGGAAGGTGAAGTGATCCTCGCAGGCCCAGCGCAGGAAGGCGCGGATCTCGCTGCGGCGATGGTCGTCCACCGGCATCGGCCGCGTGGGCAGTTCGTCGGCGATCTGCAGCATCTTGTTGCGCATCGCCGACCAGTCCTCGACGCTGGCGCGCACTTCGGCCAGCACCGTCAGCACGGTGGCCTGCATCCGTTTCATCGCCTCGGCATCGGCGAGGCGCTCGATCTCCAGATGGATGATCGACTCGGGCCGACCCTCGCCCACGGCGGCCAACTTGCCCTTGGCATCGCGCGCGACCAGCGGCACCGGATGCATCAGCATCGACATGGCCAGGCCCGCGTGCGTCATCGCCAGGCCGACGCTGTCCACGAGGAAGGGCATGTCGTCGTTGACGACCTCGATCACGGTGTGCGTGCAGGTCCAGCCGTCGCGCTTCACGTCGGGATTGAACACCCGCACCAGCGGTGTGCGCGGCTTGCGCGTGAGCATCATCTCGAACAGGCCGTCGGCGATCGCCAGCCAGTCGGCGGCGGCACGCGCGGCCAGGTCGTCGCCGGAGACGCGATCGAACAACCGCTCGCAAAACCGCACGTAGCCTGCATCCTTGCCCTTCGGCCCGCGCTTGACGGCCGCGAGCAGGGCAGTTGGCGTGGAAGCGCCGCCCTGCTCGGCAACCGCAGGTGCTTCCACCTTGGCGGATCCGGATTTCGTCGCCGTGGATTTCGAGGAGGCGGCAGGTTTCGCCGCGCGGCCGGAGGACTGCTTGTCGGTCTTGTTCACGAGTCTCGCCTGGTTCGAGCCAAGCGATCATTTTAGCGACTGCGAACGCACCACGACCAGCACAGCCACGAAACCCGGTCACCGCCGTTTCACACTCGCCCATCCACGCAGCGCCCATTCACGCCCGATCCAGCCGTCAATTCACTCAAGCCATCAACCGGAAGGCGGGCTCGGTGGTGTCGCGGGCTGACCCGGATCAGGCTGCGTCGGCGCGGCTTTCTCGGTGTCGATGTGGCGCAGACGCTGGGCATCCACGCGACGGATTTCCACGATGCGGCAGGGAATCGGGTTGTCCTGCACGCGCACGCCGTCCACCCCGGACAGCACCCGATGCATGTGCGTGGTCAGGCCCATGAACGGGCCGAAATCCAGGCCGCGGCAACTGCCATCCAGTTGCAGCAACCAGGCATCCTGTGGCGCGGTGAACACCATCACGTTGGACAAGCCGATCGGCTCGAAGGTGGTCATGCGCATGAACCGGAACGAACTCACCGGCGGCCCTGCGATCGCCCGCACCTCTGCCAGCCGCTGCGCGACCGCCGGGTCGGCGGGCTTGTCCTGAAAACTGGCGCACGCCGCACCGACCAAGGCCAGCAGTGCCGGCGCCAGCAAGCGTAACGATCGGATGGAAGGCGACGATGGGCTAGCGGGACGCATGGGAAGCTCCGGGCGGGTTCGGTGACACTCCTACCCTAGCGCGGCACGAGGGGCATCCGCCGACTGCGCAGCAACTCCGGCTCAGCCTCGATTCATCGGACATCACTGGCATAGCTTATAGAGGGCGCAATGCAGGCATTTGCACGTCGAATGACTCGTCCACGACCAAGGTCAAGTGACGTTGGGCTCGATCCACTCTGGGCATCACTGCAGACGCATCTGTCATTGGAATCACGGCGGCCTCTTCAGGTTCATGTGTCATTGGAAGAGGCTTGAACTTGACATTTCCAAGCGATATGCGATGATGGCCGGACGTGCCTTGAGCGCGTACCATGCTTTCGATGTACAAATAGACGTACAAAAAACAAAACTTCCAACTGACTTCCGACGAGGAAATTCCAATGTCCATCAACAAGATCCTGCTCGCCGCCGCCCTCGGCCTGGCTCTGGCCGCTTGCGGCAACAACGGCGACAACGCCGCTTCCAGCGCTTCCGACGCCCAGACCCCGCCGCCGGCCGCTTCGGCCGCCAGCGACAACGGCATGGCCGCTTCCCCGGCCGCTTCCGACGCCGGCATGGCCGCTTCGGCTGCCTCCGACGCCAACGCCGCCGCTTCGGCTGCCGCCAGCGACGCCGCCAACGCGATGTCGGCTTCCCCGGCCAGCAGCGCCGCCGCTTCGGGCGCCGCCAGCCCGGCCGCCTCGGCTGCCAGCAGCGCCGCTTCGCCGGCCGCTTCGGCCGCTTCTTCCAAGAAGTAATCTTCTGGAAGCTGCGCCAAGCAGCAAGCTGTCGCAACGATTGGAAAAGGGCGTGCTCCTGCACGCCCTTTTTCTTTGCGCGAGCGTTCGCTCAAAACCGCAACTCGGCGGCATGCCGCAACGCCGGCAAGTGCGTGATGCGCCCTGCAACTCGCCACGCAGCCAGCGCCGCGATGCGGTTCGGCGTCGCGCACGCATCGGCACGTCATGCAGCCATCCGCAGCGGCGCCGACGATGCGCGCACGCTGCGCGGCGGCCGATCATGGGATGATGCGCGTTTCAGCCATCGCCCGAGACACGCCCCATGCCCGTGCTGACCACCCGCGTCGATCCGCGCTCCGAGGACTTCCGCGCCAACGCGCAAGCCATGCAGGCGGTCGTGGACGATCTGGACGCGACCCTTGCGACGACGGCACTGGGCGGCGGCGAGAAGGCGCGCGCCAAGCACCTACAACGCGACAAGCTGCTGCCGCGCGACCGCATCGCCGCCCTGCTCGACCCCGGCGCGCCCTTCCTCGAACTCTCGCCGCTCGCCGCGCACGGCATGTACGACGGCCAGGCGCCGGGCGCGGGCATCGTCACCGGCATCGGCCGCGTGCATGGCCAGGAGGTGGTGGTGGTGGCCAACGATGCCACCGTCAAGGGCGGCACGTATTTTCCGACCACCGTGAAAAAACACCTGCGTGCGCAACAGATCGCCCGCGAAAACCACCTGCCATGCGTGTATCTGGTCGATTCCGGCGGCGCGTTCCTGCCCTTGCAGGACGAGGTGTTCCCCGACCGCGAACACTTCGGGCGCATCTTCTACAACCAGGCGCGGCTGTCGGCGCAGAACATCCCGCAGGTCGCGGTGGTGATGGGCTCGTGCACCGCCGGCGGCGCCTACGTGCCGGCGATGTGCGACGAGTCCATCATCGTCAAGGAGCAAGGCACGATCTTCCTCGGCGGCCCGCCGCTGGTGAAAGCCGCGACCGGTGAGGTGGTGGATGCCGAATCGCTCGGCGGGGCCGACGTGCACACGTCCATTTCCGGCGTGGCCGACCACTTCGCCGAGAACGATGCGCACGCCTTGCAGATCGCGCGCTCCATCCTCGCCCACCTCAACCGCAGCAAGCGCTTGCCCGTGGCCGCGCAGACGCCGCGCGAGCCGCTGCATCCGGCCGCGGAGATCTACGGCATCGTGCCGCGCGACACCCGCAAGCCCTTCGACGTGCGCGAGATCATCGCCCGCATCGTCGATGGCTCGGAGTTCCAGGAGTTCAAGGCGCGCTACGGCAAGACCCTCATCACCGGCTTCGCCCACATCCACGGCTACCCGGTCGGCATCGTCGCCAACAACGGCATCCTGTTCGGCGAGTCCGCGCTCAAGGGCGCGCATTTCATCGAATTGTGCAACCAGCGCGGCGTCCCGCTGGTGTTCCTGCAGAACATCACCGGCTTCATGGTCGGCAAGAAGTACGAGCAGGCCGGCATCGCCAAGGACGGCGCCAAGATGGTGACCGCGGTGGCCTGCGCGAGCGTGCCCAAGTTCACCGTGGTGATCGGCGGCAGCTTCGGCGCCGGCAACTACGCGATGTGCGGGCGCGCCTACGGCGGGCGCTTCCTGTGGATGTGGCCGAACGCGCGCATCTCGGTGATGGGCGGCGAGCAGGCGGCATCGGTGCTGGCGACGGTCAAACGCGACGGCATCGAAGCGGCGGGCAAGGCGTGGAGCGCGGAAGATGAAGATGCCTTCAAGACGCCGATCCGCGCCCAATACGAATCCCAGGGCCATCCCTACTACGCCAGCGCGCGGCTGTGGGACGACGGCATCATCGACCCGGCCGACACCCGCCGCGTGCTCGGCCTGGCGCTGTCGGCCGCGATGAACGCGCCGATCGAGCGCGAACCGATGGGCGTGTTCAGGATGTGATGGCTTCCGCCGGGTCGACTCCGACGCGCCGGCACCCCGCGCTATCCGCCGCGAGTGCCGGATCGCCGCGGAGTCGATCTCGACATTTACTGGCCGACGGGTGGTGCCGGAGACACGGAAGCTGCGGGTGGCATCGACGCGTCCAGCGGTGCAGGCGGTAGCGGTGGTGCAGGCTGCATCGGCGGTGGCGGAGGCGATGCTGGCCACCTGCCGCCGTCCGCGTGCTGCACGCTGACCATCACGTGCGGGCTGCCGGGTGCCGCAGCAGGCCATGGCGGCGGCGCGGGCGGAGAGGGTGGCGGTGGCGGTGCGATGCCAGCCATCGACGGCATCGATGGCGCGGGCGGCGGTGGCGGCGGCGGCGCGATGTTGACGCGCGCTTCGACGCGGTAGGCACGCCGCATGGCTCGATCATCGAGCGCGATCGCTGCGGGCGCGCCGGCCGTGATGGCGACATTCACATGGCCGATGACGCGATCTGCGTCCGCACCCAGCACGTCACCGCTGATCTGCGTGGCTCCAGCGTGCGATCCGGCAGCCGGTGAAACCTTGAACCGCATGCCCCACGCGTTGACACCCTCGCCGATCTTCACCGTCGCCAGATCGCCCGCGCGGGCGATGACCACCGGATGCGCCACGGGGCGACCGTTTTCATACATGGTCAAATCGATCCGGTAGAACGGCGACCTGCCATCGGCTTGCGCCGCGAATGTGCCCGCGGCTTGCCGCGCCGGTTCGTGACCGGCCATCGCCAGGCCGACTGCTCCGCTGGCAGCCAAGGCCACGACGACCGCGCCGACGATGCGCGCACCGCGCGCGGGACTTTTCTGCTTGAGCATCATGATGCGCTCCTTGATGGGCGGCACGGGATACCACGGGCAACCGAGCGGCGGCGTGCCTTCTCCCAACCCGGTCTTGAACAAGGCCTCCGCATACACCCGCCGGCTGTGCGGTCGGATACGCAGCACCGCGGCGTCGCAAGCCAGCTCGACGTCGCGACGGAACAGTGCTCCTGCGGCATGCACGATGGGGTTGAACCAGAACAACACTCGCAACAGCGCGCAAACCGCCAACGCCAACGGATCGCCACGGCGCTGGTGCATGCGTTCGTGCGCGATCACCAACTCGCGTTCTTCGGCGGAGTAATCGCTCTCGAAACCAGCCGGAAGCACCAGCCGTTGCCGCCATACGCCGAGCACCGCCGGCGCAGCGCCACGCGTGGCGCTGCGCCAAACGCCATCGGCTTCACGGCGCATGCGCAAACTGGCGACATGCCGTCGCTGCCGCCATGCGAACACGAACGCGAAAACCACTGCGCCCATCAGCCATGCCACCAGCAGCCAGCGATCGGCGGCGATGCGCGAAACGGCACTCCGAATATGTACCGCCCACGCGAGCGGCGCCCCTCCGACCAAGGATGGAGTCTGCGCCGCCGCGTTCAGAACCACACGCTGCGGCAATGTGAAGCATGCTCCCAGCGCCGCCAGCGGCACCGCGACCCAAATGCGACAGGCGATTTCCGCGCCCAGCATGCGCCGCAAGGGCTTGCGCAATACGGCGATGGCGATGCACGCGAGCGAGGTCGCGAGCGTCGCGTCGATCAGCCACGCCAGCAGTTCGGCGATCATGGCAGTCCCTTTCGTATGCTTGCGCGATGTTGCCAGGGCAACCGGCGCGCGCGGGAAATCAACATTGGTCGTCGATCCGGTCGATCAGCCGACGCAGCTCGGCGATATCCCTCTTCGACAGCTTGCGGCGTTCGGAAAAATGCGCGACCAGCGGGGCGACGCGGCCGCCAAACAGGCGTTCGAGCAGACCCTCGCTCTCGCGCTGCACCCAGTCGGAGCGTTCCAGCACCGGTGCGTAGAGGTAGCGGCGACCGTCCTTCTCCGCCCGCACCGCGCCTTTCTTCAGCAGGCGGTTGAGCAGGGTCTTGATGGTCGGCTCCTGCCAGTCGTGCGACCTGGCGAGCGTCGCCACGACGTCATCGGCCGACAACGGGCTGCGCCGCCAGAGCAATTCCATCACCGCCGATTCGGCATCGCTGATGCGCATGATTGCGTAGTTCCCTTGATTTGATTACGCCTGTAATCGAATTGCAGATTACACCTGTAATCGCGAATGTCAAGCGTCAGCGGAAAATCGCCCGATCGGCACTGCCCGGACGCCGAGACGGATCGGAAAGCCGTGGCGCTGCTTATGCGGCCGAACCGCCGCGATGGGCGCTGGCGAGCATGGCCGCCATCTTGCGGTGGATCAGTTCGATCGCCTTGAGCGGGCGAATCATCACCTTGAAATCGACGATCAGTCCGTCATCGTTCCACGCGATCAGGTCGATGCCGTTGACCTGCACGCCGTCGAGCTCGACGGCGAACTCCAGCGCGGCATCGCGTTCGCCGACGATCTGCCGAACGTACTGGAACGACGGATCGCCGAACACCGCGAACGCCGCCGACAGGTAGGCCACGACCAGCGCGCGCCCGCGCAGCGGGGTGTGCACGATCGGCGAGTGGAACACCGCATCCTCGGCGATCAATGCGGGCAGGCCGGAGGCATCGCGCGCGGCCAGCAGGCGATGCCATGTTTCCAGTGGATGCGATCGCATGGCGTGCGGCACGCGATTACTTCAGATCCTTCACCGCGGCGACGATCTTCTCCACGGTGAATCCGAAGTACGGGAACAGTTGTTCGGCCGGCGCCGAAGCGCCGAAGGTGTCGATGCCGATCGCCGCGCCATCCAGGCCCACGTACTTGCGCCAGTAATCGCTCACGCCCGCCTCGATCGCCACGCGCTTGCGGCACCAGCCTGGCAGCACGCCCTCGCGCCATTCCAGCGGCTGGCGGTCGAAGGCTTCGGTGCAGGGCATCGACACCACGCGCGCCTTCACGCCTTGCTGCGCGAGCGCGACGGCGGCCTGCCGCGCGAGTTCGACCTCCGAGCCGGTGGCGATCAGGATCGCATCGAACTTCGCCTCGGCCGGATCGCTCAGCACGTAGGCGCCGCGCTCGATGTCGGCCACCTGCTGCGCGCTGCGCTGCTGGTGGGCGAGCTTCTGGCGGGTGAAGATCAGCGCGCTCGGGCCGGCTTGATGGAGGATCGCGGCCTTCCACGCCACCGCCGATTCGACCGCATCGCAGGGCCGCCACACGTCGAGGTTGGGGATGTGGCGCAGGCTGGCGACGTGCTCCACCGGCTGGTGGGTCGGGCCGTCTTCGCCCAGGCCGATGGAATCGTGGGTATAGACGTGGACGACGTGCGCCGGGTTGAGCGCGCTCATGCGCACGCCGTTGCGGGCGTAATCGGAGAACACCAGGAAGGTGGCGTCGTACGGCAGGAAGCCGCCGTGCAGGGCCAGCCCGCTGGAGATCGCGGTCATGCCGAACTCGCGCACGCCGTAGTGCACGTAGTTGCCGGCGGCCACTTCGTCGAGCACGTTGCGCGAGCCTTTCCAGATCGTCAGGTTGGATTCGGCCAGGTCGGCCGAGCCGCCGATCAATTCCGGCAGGTGCGGGCCGTAGGCCTCCAGCGCCATCTGCGAGGCCTTGCGGGTGGCGACCTCGGGACCGTCGGCCTGCGTCTTGGCGATGTAGGCATCGGCGGCGGCGGCAAAATCCTGTGGCAGCTCGGCGTGCGAGCGGCGCACCAGTTCGGCGGCGAGATCCGGATAGTGCTGGGCGTAGCGATCGAACAGCGCGTTCCACGCATCCTCGCGCACGTGGCCGGTGTTGATGGCGCGCCAGCCGTCGTAGATTTCCTGCGGGATCTCGAAGGGCGCATACGGCCAGTGCAGGTTGGCGCGCGCGGCGGCGAGCTCGTCCTTGCCCAGCGGCGAACCGTGCGCGGCCTCGCTGTCCTGCTTGTGCGGCGCGCCGAAGCCGATGATCGTGCGGCAGCAGATCAGGGTCGGCTTCGCGGATTCGGCCTGCGCGTGCAGGATCGCCTCGCGGATCGCCTGCGGGTCGTGCCCGTCGACATCGCGGATCACCTGCCAGCCGTAGGCCTCGAAGCGCGCCGGGGTGTCGTCGGTGAACCAGCCCTGCACGTGGCCGTCGATGGAGATGTGGTTGTTGTCCCAGATCGCGACCAGCTTGCCCAGGCCCAGCGTGCCGGCCAGCGAAGCGGCCTCGTGCGAGATGCCTTCCATCATGCAGCCATCGCCCATGAACACCCAGGTCATGTGATCGACGATGTCGAACTCGGGGCGATTGAATTGCCGCGCCAGCAATTTCTCGGCGAGCGCGAAGCCGACCGCATTGGCGAAGCCCTGCCCCAGCGGGCCGGTGGTGGTTTCCACCCCGGGGGTGTCCTTGCACTCCGGGTGCCCTGGCGTCATCGAATGCAGTTGGCGGAATTGCTTGAGCTGCTGCATCGGCAGGTCGTAGCCCGACAGGTGCAGGCAGGCGTACTGCAGCATCGAGCCGTGCCCGTTGGAGAGAATGAAGCGGTCGCGGTTGAACCACTTCGGGTTGTGCGGGGCGTGCTTGAGGAAGTCGTTCCACAGCACCTCGGCGATGTCGGCCATGCCCATCGGCATGCCCGGATGGCCGGAGTTGGCCTGCTGCACCGCGTCGGCGGCGAGGAAGCGGATGGCGTTGGCGAGGTCGCGGCGGCTGGGCTGGGTCATGGCGTTGGTATTGGCTGCTGTGAAGTCCCTCTCCGGTCGGGAGTAGGGTGATGAGGATGCTGATCGCACGGGGAGCATGAGTGTCTGCCCTCATCCGCCCTGCGGGCACCTTCTCCCAAGGGGAGAAGGGAACTCTTATTGTCCCATCCCGGCGCGGCGGTGTCGCCTTGCACCCTTTACCACCGGCCTCGCGCCCATGCCAACACACGTTTTGGGGCACGTTGCGCAGCCAGCCCTCCCCCGCTTGCGGGGGAGCAACTGTGTTCAAGGTCAAGCAGTTTTTGCATGTCGCGAAGGATCCCAATGAGTGTTATCGCGCAGCATGGCGTTGAGCATCGTCAGCAGCTTGCGCATGGCA
>JAFEBW010000007.1 GCA_018242445.1 Pseudomonadota bacterium
ACGGGGGGGGGGGGGGGGGCTAGAATGCGCCGCCCTTGCCAGCAATACCGCAAGGTGCCTAGTCAACGTTCAACTTGGGGAGACATACATGAAAATTACTGGGGCAACTGCCGCTGTCGTATTTGCGGTTGGTATGTGCGTATCGGCTGCAAGCAGCGCAACGAGCACCGTGATCTTGCCGGGCGGCGTTACTGTCACCTGCCCGAATAGCTGTGTCATTACTTCTGACGGGAATGGCGGCATCAGCATCAGCGATTCCGGCGGCGCGCAAATCATCATGCATTTTCCGCCACCCAAAGGTGTGCAGAAGTAGTGTGTTGAAGTAAGTCGTCGACGCTCGGATGTGCTATGCGGGCGTCGACGACTTGACAATAGCTTTCGGATCGATTCTCGACCTCAATCGCAAAACTGCAATAGTACCTAGTCTGACGAAATTTTAACAAACTGCGCGAAAGGCCATGATTCGATCGATATTTATCCCAAGGTTGGGATTGCATTTCGCCATAATTGCCAAGCAACCCAACTCATTTTTCATATGAACAAAAAAACCATTTGGTTCAGTTTCGGCGCATTGTTCATCTTTGCGTCATGCGCTTTTTTTCTGGCACGACACATCGAAAATCCGGATATTCATTCCAAATTTGCAGTAGCGTCTTCGAGCGACGAAGAAGGCTTGCGCGCGGCCGCCGACGGCGCCATCACGCGAACCAACGAGAAACCTCCTATCAGTTCGGCACATTCAGATTCTTCGTCGCGCACAGCAATCACCACGTTGACAGACGGTGGTAATGTCAGCTCATACAACAGCGCAAGGACAAATACCAAATATCTCCCAATTGAACGAGGCCTCATGCATGGTCAAAGCATGGACGCCGCATCAGCGCGGAACTACCTCCAATCGAAACGTTTCGATAGTTTCATGCGCGCATTCCAGAAAGAGATGTCAGGCGATCCGCTTGCCAGTGATCTGGCAAACACATATTCGACGGCCATGAAAGGCCAATTCAACGCATCGGAAAATCAGTTGAAACTACAGGACTTTGCTTGTGGCCTAACGCTTTGCATGGGTAATGTCATATCCAGCGATCAGGCAGCCTACGACAAGTGGGTCAACGCGTTCGGAAGTAATAAGAGTACACCCAATTTCAGCTACTCCGACTACGAGGTAGATGACGGCGACGGCGTCATTGAACATCGTTTCATTTTCTCCACCGATCCGAAATCAAGATCCATCTACTTGCCATCGCAACCTGGCCACTGAGATCAAGAATAACAACCACAACAATCATCAATCGACTGGGCCGCAGCAGTCCACGATATCTGCTGAGATATTAACCGCCGGCATCCACGAGGGTGCGTTGGCGACGCCGCCGTTCGTGGCGGAGGCGCTGGCCGGCTGAGGCACGGATCGCGTCAGTCGCCCTCGCGCAGCCGCCTCAACGCCAGGCGGATCGCGGCGAACTGCCTTGCGACGTTGCGGCAATGCCGGCACAGCGCCAGATGCAGGCGCAGTTTCACGGCATCGGCACGGCCGAGCGGCGCATCCTCGCGGCGCGACAACAGCTTCGACGCATGCCGGCAGTCGATCATCGCCACGCCGTCGCCGGGCTCCTTCGCGGGCGCGCTCATGCGCCCGCTCCCGCGGGCGCGAAGCCGCCTTTTTCCAGACAGACTCTCAGCATGACCCGCGCCCGGTAGAGTTGCACCCACACGTTGGACGACGTCAGGCCCAGATCCTTGCACAGCTCGGCGGTGTCGGCGCCGAGCACCTCGCGCAGCACGAACACCTGGCCGATCTTCCGCGGCAGCTTGTCCACGCAGGCGCGCACCGCGGCGAGGAAGGCATCCTGCGCGCACAACTGCTCGGGGTCGGGCGTCTGCGATGGCGCCTGCATCCAGTGGCCGCCGCGATCGAACAGCGGAGCGAAATCCTCCGCGTCGTCGTCCGTCGTTTCCAGCGGCTGCTCGCGCCACTGCCGGCGCAGGTGATCGACGATGCGGTTCTTCAGGATCGTGGTCAGCCACGTGCGCAGCGCGCTGTCGCCGCGAAAGGAGGCGCGGCGCTCGTAAGCCTGGGTGATGGTGTCGGACACCATGTCCTCGGCGAGGTGCTCGTCGCGCAACTGCATCCGCGCGATCTTCAGCAGGTAGGCGCGCTGCCCGGCGAGCTGCTGGAAGTCGGGTGGCGCGCTCATGGTGGCCTTGGGCATGGGGGTTCCGTGCGTTGCGCGGGCCGGCAACCGCCGACCCATCGCATGGGCGATGATAGCCAATCCTGCTGCATGGACGTGCCGCCGCAGGGGCTTGTAAGGAAATGTCCACCCACCCGTCCGATGCATGCGCGCCGGAAAGCGTTTCGACGACGAAACGCAGCCGGCGCGCCCATCACCATCCCGCCATCACTCGTTGGAGAACGCCATGAATACCCGCAACGCCCTGTTGCTTGCCGCCGCCGCCAGTCTGTTCGCCATGTCCACCGCCACGCTGGCCGCCGACAAGGATCACGCCGATCAGGAGAAATGCTTCGGCGTGGCCAAGGCCGGCCAGAACGACTGCGCTTCCAAGTCCGGCAGCCACGCCTGCGCCGGCCAGTCGAAGAAGGACAACGACCCGGGCGATTTCAAGTTCGTCGCCAAGGGCACCTGCAAGGCCATGGGCGGCATGCTGGCCGCGCCGAAGAAGTAAGCCGGCGGCGGGCGTTGCAACCGGAATGGCGACGCCCGCTCCCTGCCTGCCATGAACCTCCCCGCACGCCAGCACCCGCCACGTCTGCCTGCCGGCATCGGCTTGCGCGCGCCGCATTACCGCGACCTGCTGGAACGTCCGGCCTGCGTGGGCTGGCTGGAAGCGCACAGCGAAAACTTTCTGGGCGACGGCGGCTACGACCTGCATGTGTTGACGAGCTTGCGCGAACGCTACCCGATCGCCCTGCACGGCGTCGGCCTGGGATTGGGTTCGGTGCACGGCTTCGATGGCGAACATCTCGCGCGCATCGCGGGTTTGGTTGATCGGATCGATCCGTTGCTCGTCTCCGAGCACCTGTGCTGGAACGCCACCGCCGATCGCACGTTCAACGACCTGTTGCCCTTGCCCTTCACCGAAGCCGCCCTCGCGCTGGTGTGCTCGCGCGTGCAACGGATGCAGGACACGCTGCGCAGGCCCATCCTGATCGAGAACATCTCCACCTGCCTGCACTATGCGGACTCGCCGCTGTCGGAAGCCGATTTCCTCAACGCGCTGGCGCGCCGCAGCGGCTGCGGCATCCTGCTCGACGTCAACAACCTGTACGTCAACCAGCGCAATCACGGCGAGGATGCGGCGGCGGTCATCGACGCCATCGACCCGCGCCATGTCGGCGAAATCCATCTCGCCGGCCACCTCGTCACCGAACTGGCGGTGATCGATCACCACGGCGATCGCGTCTGCGCGGACGTGTGGAACCTTTACCGGCGCGCGCTGCGGCGCTGCGGCGATGCGCCGACCCTGGTCGAATGGGACACCGACGTGCCCGCGCTCGATGCGCTGCTGGATGAAGCCGCGCTCGCCGATGCCTGCCGCAACGCGATCCTGCGGGAGACGGCCCATGTCGCTTGAGACGGTGCAAAACGACGTCGCGGACGCCTTGCGCGATCGCGCCCGGACGGCGGCCTTGTTGCCGGCATTGCGCGACCCCGATGGCCGCGCCGCCGAGCGCGTGGCGCTGTACCGCGGCAACCTCGTCGCGGCGTGGCGCAAAACGCTCGCGAACGCCTACCCGGTGCTGCGCGCCATCGTCGGCGAGGAGTACTTCGAGGCGCTCGCGCAGGTCTACGGCCAGGCTCACCCGAGCACGAGCGGCGACCTCAACCGCTTCGGCGAACACCTGTCCGCATTCCTCGCCGACTTCGCGCCCGCGCAGTCGTTGCCTTATCTGCCCGACATGGCGGCGCTGGAATGGCTGGCGCACCGCGCGCATTACGCTGCCGATGCCGTTCCCGTCACCCGCAGCGCGATCGCGGCGCTGACGCCGGCCGCGCTGCTGGATGCCTGCTTCGACCTGCATCCGGCCTGCGGCTGGATCGATTCGCGCTTTCCGCTGGCGACGATCTGGCGCGCGCACCAGCCCGATGCGCATGTCGATCTGCCAGGACAGCCCATCGCCGGCGAGATCGCGCTGGTGGCGCGGCCGCGCTGGCGGGCGACGGTCGTTGCCGCCCGCTGCGCCGATGTCGCCGCGTTGGCCGCCTTGCGCGAAGGCCGCACCGTGCAGGATGCATTCATGGCCGGGATGGCGATCGACGCCGATTTCGACCCCGCCGCGGCGTGGGTGCGCTGGCTCGACTTGAACCTGTTGACGCGCATGCAGCACGCGCCTCCGGGCTGAATCGCCGCACGCGGCCATGCGCCGAAGTTTCACGCCCTGCGCGGCGCATGCGCGCGTTCGCAAGGCATCACGCGACTCCACGCCACCCTTCCGAGGCATCCCATGTGCGCATTCCGCACCTTGCATCGCTGGACCACGCTCGCGCCATGCGATCACGTCGCGACCGACTGGGTCGGCTCCGCCCTGCTGCTGTTCCTGCGCGTGTACGTGGGCTGGCAGTTTTTCGCGTCGGGGCTGGAAAAACTGCACGACTGGAGCGCCACGCTGGCGCTGTTCCATCAGGAATACCACGTGCCCCTGCTGCCGCCGACGCTGGCCGCGTATGCCGGCGCGTTCGGCGAGCTGGCGTTTCCGGCGCTGCTGTTCGTCGGCATCGGCACGCGCGCGGCGGCGCTGGGCCTGTTCGCGGTGAACGCGATGGCGGTGCTCTCCTATCCGGTCCTGTTCACCCTCGACTGCCCGGCGGCGATCAACGACCACAAGTACTGGGCGATCGGCATCGCCACGATCTTCTGCTTCGGCGGCGGGCGCGCATCGCTGGATGCCTTGTTGAGCCGCCACGCCGCAGGTGCCTGCGACGTGGGCCGGGCGCGTGCGCGTTGAAGGCAATCGGTTGCGCTGCGCCCTACAACGCGTCGGCATCCAGCTCGCCGGTGCGGATGCGCACCACGCGGTCGAGGTCGTAAACGAAAATCTTGCCGTCGCCGATCTTGCCGGTGCCGGCGGCATGCATGATCGCCTCCACCACGCGGTCGACCTGATCCTCGGCGACGGCGACCTCGAGCTTGATCTTGGGCAGGAAATCCACCACGTACTCGGCGCCGCGGTACAGCTCGGTGTGGCCTTTCTGGCGCCCGAAGCCCTTCACCTCGGTGGCGGTGATGCCGTTCACGCCCGCCTCCGACAACGCCTCGCGCACGTCGTCGAGCTTGAAGGGCTTGATGATGGCCATGATCATTTTCATCGGTTTGCTCCGGGAGTGCCGATCCGCCGTCCAGTGTAGCGGTTGCGCACGGCAACGAAACGCCCGTGCCGACAGGTGCGCTCGTTCCAACCGCATGCTTTGCGCGTCGCCGTGTAGGACAATTCCCACACGCCGTCGCGGCATTCGCCGACGGCGTTGCCGCGGACGCGCGGCGATACTGGCCGCCAGACACCCCGACGGAGAACGCCATGCTCGACATCCGCGCCATCGACGAACTCGCCCGCCGCGTGCACGAGGCGATCCCGCCGGGCTTGCGCGAGGCCGGCGGCGACGTGCGCCAGCACATCCGCGCCAGCTTGCAGGCCGGGCTGGGCAAGCTCGATCTGGTCACCCGCGAGGAGTTCGACGTGCAGCGCGCGGTGCTGCTGCGCACCCGCGAGAAACTCGAATTGCTCGAGCGCATGGTCGAGTTGCTGGAAGCGCGGATCGACGCGCGCCACGGCCCCAGCCACTGACGCCCACGCAGCTCGTCGTCGCCGCGCCGCACCGACGTCAACGGCGGGGCGGCCCGTTTGAATCGGCGAGGCGGGCGTCCGGCAAACGGCGGCTCGCGGCCTTCACCGCCTCCTCGCGTACCAGCCCGAGGCATCGGGCTCGCGTTGCCGCGCCTTGCAATCCGGAGCGATCAGCATGTCCCTTGCGCTCGTCCACAGCCGCGCCCGCGAAGGCGTGCAGGCACCCGCGGTGCGGGTCGAAGTGCACCTGTCCGGCGGCTTGCCGCACACCGCCATCGTCGGCCTGCCCGAGGCGGCGGTGCGCGAGAGCAAGGATCGCGTGCATGCGGCCATCCAGAACGCGCAATTCGAGTATCCGGCACGGCGCATCACCATCAACCTCGCGCCCGCCGACCTGCCCAAGGATGGCGCGCGCTTCGACCTGCCGATCGCGCTGGGCATCCTCGCGGCCACCGGGCAGATTCCGGGTGAAGCGTTGGCGACGTGCGAGTTTCTCGGCGAACTGGCGCTGACCGGCGAGCTGCGCGCGGTGGATGGCGTGTTGCCGACGGCGATCGCGGCGAAAGCGGCGGGCCGCACCCTGTTCGTGCCGCAATCCAATGGCGCCGAAGCCGCGCTGGTCGCCGCTGCCGACGTGCGCATCGCGCGCACCTTGCTGGAGATCTGTGCGCACTTGCACGGCCGCAAGATCCTCCCGGAAGCCGTGGCCGCGCCGGTCGTGGCAATCGACGATGGCCCCGATCTGGCCGACGTGCGCGGGCAGGCGCAGGCGCGGCGCGCGCTGGAAATCGCCGCCGCCGGATCGCACAACCTGCTGTTCATCGGCCCGCCCGGTTGCGGCAAGACCCTGCTCGCCTCGCGCCTGCCCGGCATCCTGCCGCCCATGTCGGAAGCCGAAGCGCTGCAGACCGCGGCGATCGCGTCGGTCAGCGGGCGCGGCCTCGACCTCGCGCACTGGCAGCAGCGGCCCTGGCGCGCGCCGCACCATACCGCCAGCGCGGTCGCGCTGGTCGGCGGCGGTGCCGATCCGCGCCCGGGCGAAATCTCGCTCGCCCACCACGGCGTGCTGTTTCTCGACGAACTGGCCGAATGGGATCGCTACACGCTGGACGTGTTGCGCGAGCCGCTGGAATCCGGGCGCGTGCTGATCTCGCGGGCGGCGCGGCAGGCGGAGTTCCCGGCGCGCTTCCAGTTGGTCGCGGCGATGAACCCGTGCCCCTGCGGCTGGGCCGGCGATGCGTCCTCGCGCTGCCGCTGCACCGCCGAGCAGACCGCGCGTTACCGAGCGCGCGTGTCGGGGCCGTTGCTGGATCGCATCGACCTGCACGTGGCGGTGCCGCGCCTGGCGCACGCCGACCTGCGCCCGGACGCCGCGCCGGGCGAGGATTCATCGACCGTGCGCGCGCGCGTCATGCGGGCGCGAGCCGTGCAGCTGCGCCGCTCCGGCAAACCCAACGCACTGCTGGGGCAACGCGAAACCGAACGCGTCTGCCGCCTCGCGACCTCCGATCAGGCCCTGCTCGAACGCGCCATCGACGCCCTGCAACTGTCCGCGCGCGCCACCCATCGCATCCTGCGCATGGCGCGCACCATCGCCGACCTCGCCGGCAGCGAGGCCATCGTCACCGCTCACCTCGGCGAGGCCATCGGCTATCGGCAACTCGACCGCCGCCACGGCGCGAGCGCGGCGGCATGAATCGCCACGCGAGGCAGCGGCTCAGCCCTCCAGCAGGCTGCGCAGCATCCACGCCGTCTTTTCGTGGATTTCCAGGCGGCGGGTGAGCAGGTCGGTGGTGGGTTGATCGCGTGCGGCCTCGACCAGCGGGAACAGTTTGCGCGCGGTGCGCGCGGCGGCTTCCTGCGCGGCGACGAGATGGCGCACCATGTCCATCGCCGCCGGCACGCCATCGACCTCCTCGATCGTCGCCAGCATCGCGAACGCCCCGTAAGTGCCCGGCGCCGGATACCCCAGCGCACGGATGCGCTCGGCGATCTCGTCCAGCGCCGTCCACTGCTCGGCGTACTGCGCCATGAACATCTGGTGCAGGCTGTTGAAGTGCGGGCCGGTGACGTTCCAGTGGAAGTTGTGGGTCATCATGTAGACGACGTAACTGTCGGCGAGGAACACCGACAGCCCCTCGACGATGGCCTTGCGGTCCTTGTCGCCGATACCGATGTCGATCTTGGGATGGGAGCGGCTCATGGTCTTCCTCCTGAGGGGATGGGTGCCGTCTGCGCATGCAAAGACGGCGGCAACACGGGGCTCGGCGACTGGCCGAGGGGCGGTTTCGATGGTGCCATCGAACGATGCCCGCTCACCGAGTTCGCGGTCAGGGTACTGCCTCGATCGGACGATTGGAAATTGATGGTTTGAAGCCCTGCGATCGATGCCATCAATCGGCATGCGCCCGTGAAAGCCTGGCGCGTCGCGGAAGAACGACGGCAAATTCGAGGATTACCCAGCCGGCGAAAACACGCCTTCGCACAAGCTCGTGGCCAACCGTTGCAAGTGTGGTTGGATGGTGGTGGGGCACATTGCGAGGATGGAAGCGCAGATCGCCGCGACCCGGATGGGCCCCGGGCGCGGGCTGTCGCGGTGTGGCGGGATGTTGTTGCGTATCATGATCCGCCGCCAGTTCGTGTGGATGCGTGGGCTTGAACGCGGGATGGGAGAAAGAGAGGGTTACCGCCAGAATCGACCCGGATGGACGCCTTGCAGCACCGCTCGTCGGCCAAATCATCGCGCTGGGCGGATTTTGGCTCGACAACATCTTCGGCTTGACTGCGGAGCTGGACGGGGTTGGCCGGATTTGCTAGAAAAATCCCGCACGCCGCATCCGCTGCGTGATCATCAGGGGACAATCGAACCATGCGCAAGACGCTGCTCGCCGCGTTGCTGCTTGCCTTGGCCGGCCTGCCGGCCTTGGCTGCCACCTCCGACCCGGTGGTCGAGAGGCAACTGGATTCGCTCAAGCTCAAGTATCAGGTCGACAAGGACGGCGACTACAAGCTCGTCTACGACCTCGGCAACGGCCGCACCCAGCTCGTGTGGGTACGTTCCAAGACCTACACCTACCGCTCCAACCAGATCCGCGAAATCTGGTCGCCCGGCTACCGTTCGGCCACCGATGCCATCCCCGAACGGGTGGCCAATCGCATGCTGGACAACAGCAACGAGGTCAAGCTCGGCGGCTGGGTGAAACAGGGCAAGGTCGGCATGTTCGTGATCAAGGTGTCCACCGACGCCAGCGCCGAAGAATTGGGCGACGCCATCCGCGCCGCAGCCTCCACGGCCGACGATCTGGAACAGGAATTTTCCGGCAAGAAAGACGAGTTCTGACATCGCCGGCCGCCCGGACGGCCGGCTGAAATCAGGTTTCCCATCCCTTTGGAGCACCTCATGACCGCCATCCGGTCCATGTTCGCCGCCGCCTTGCTGGCCCTGGTTTGCGGCGTCGTTTCCAGCAGCCCTGCCCACGCCGCCGACCGCCACGTCAAGGTCGTCAACGGCACCCACTACACCATCGTGCGTTTCTTCGCGTCCAGTGCCGACAGCGAATCGTGGGAGGAGGACATCCTCGGCGACAACGTCCTCAAACCCGGCCAATCGGCGCGGATCAACATCGACGACGGCAGCGGCGCATGCATCTTCGATTTCAAGGCCGTGTTCAGCGACGGCGATTCGCTGGTGCGCCGCGGCGTGAACGTGTGCGAGATCAGTACGTACACGTACACCGAGGATTGATGCTGCGCGGGTCGGTCGCACGCTCGGATCGACCGCGCAAAACGTAAACGGCGCCGCCAGCGGCGACAGGCTGTCCCAAGCGCGAGCCCCGGTTTCGACGAGCATGCGCCGAATCCGGCGGCGCGGCCTGCATGGCCGCGTAGAATGCGCGCGCATGTCGTTCGCGCCCGCCATTTCCCGCCGCCTCTCCGTCGCCCCGATGATGGACTGGACGGATCGTCACTGCCGTTTTTTCCATCGCATCCTCGCCCCGCACGCTTTCCTCTACACCGAGATGGTGCACGCGCAGGCGGTGCTGCACGGCGATCGCGCGAAGTTGCTGGGCTTCGATCCGGAAGAAAAACCGCTCGCGCTGCAACTGGGCGGCAGCGAGCCGGGCGCGCTCGCGCAGGCGACGCGGATCGCGGCAGAGTTGGGCTACGACGAGGTCAACCTCAACGTGGGCTGTCCCTCCGATCGCGTGCAGGCCGGGCGTTTCGGCGCCTGCCTGATGCGCGAGCCGATGCTGGTGGCCGCGTGCGTGGCGGCGATGCGCGCGGCGGTCGCGGATACGCCCGCGCAGGTGACGGTGAAGTGCCGGCTCGGCGTGGACGAGGTGGAGGACTACCCGAGCTTTCGCCAGTTCATCGACGCCATCGCCGCGACCGGCTGCAACGTGTTCGCGGTGCATGCGCGCAAGGCGTGGCTGCAGGGCTTGAGCCCGAAGGAGAACCGCGAGATCCCGCCGCTGCGCTACGACTGGGTGTACCGGCTCAAGCGCGAACGGCCCGATCTGACCGTGCTCATCAACGGCGGCATCGCCGGCGTCGATGATGCGCTGGAACATCTGCAACACGTCGATGGGGTGATGCTCGGTCGCGTGGCTTACCACGACCCGTATGTCCTGCACCGGCTCGACAACGCGCTGACCGGTGCGGACGACCTGCCGCGCACCGGCCTGCTGCGTCGCCTGCGCGCGCATGTCGAGCGCCAGTTGGCGCACGGCGTGGCGCTCAAGCACATCGTCCGCCACGTGCTCGGCTTGTTCCACGGCCAGCCCGGCGGGCGCGCGTTCCGGCAGATCCTCAGCGAAGGCGCGCACCGGCCCGCGGCCGACTGGTCGCTGGTGGAACGCGCCTTGGCGGCCACCGAGGGATCGGGCAGGATGGCCGGCCTTCGACCCGGCGACACGCACGCATGATCACCCGCGACCCCGACGCCTTCGCGCGCTTCGCCCAGACCGTTCCCGCCGATGCGCCGGCCTGCCCGAAAGCGGTGTTCCTGGTCGCCCCGGAAGGCTTCGCGCTGGCCTGCGAGTCGGCCAGCGACAACCGCTACATGGATTTGCAGCGCGTGGTGGATGCGCCGCGCGCATTGGCCCAGCATCGCGGCTTGCACCGCGCGCTGGCCGCGAGCCTGCCGGCGATCTGCTTCGCCGGCGATCCGGCCACGCCCGACGCGGTGTTCCCCAACAACGTCTTCGCCAGCGCGCCAGGGCGCGTGCTGATCGCGCGCATGCGCCACCCGGTGCGCCAGCGCGAGGCGCAGCGCGAGGACATCCGCGGCTTTTTCACCGGCACCCTCGGCTATGCCTTGCATGATCTGCGCGAGCGCCCGGGCGTGGGCGAGCTGACCGGCTCGATGGTGATCGACCGCGCGCGCCGGATCGGTTTCTGCGGCCTGTCCGAACGCTGCGACGAGGCCGGCGCGGCGGCCATGCATGCCGCTTTCGACCTGCGCGCGACCTTGCTGTTCGACCTTGCGCCGGGCGAGTACCACGCCAACGTCGTGCTCAGCGTGCTCGCCGGCCGCGCGGTGTCGATCTGCGCCGACGGCTTCGCCGACCCGGGCGTGCCGGCGGCGATCGGCGCGCTGTACCCGCATGCGATCTTCCTCGATGCGGCCGAGCGCGCGGCGTTCGCCGGCAACTGCATCGCCCCGACCGCGGATGCGGTGTGGATGAGCCAGACCGCCGCCGACACCCTGCGGCCGGCCCGCCGCGCCGGTTTCGAGCGCGCCGGTTTCGCCGTGCGCAGCGTGCCGCTGGACGAGATCGAGAAGGCCGGCGGCAGCCTGCGCTGCTGCGTGGGCGAAATCTATTGAGACCATCCATGGCCGGCTGGCAACGCTGAATGAATCAGCCTTGCCCGTGACGGGCACATGGGAGCCCCGCGATGGAAGTGTGATGCCGTCGGCATTTGTTAGAATCAAGTTAAGGACGGATTCACCACCGGCAGCCGATCATGACGGGCGCATGAACCGGCCCGACGATCCCGGCAGCATCGGGCCGGCATTCATCCTCGGATCATCGCCCGCAGTGCCTACTATCCCCATGGCCATGCGTCACGCCCGCTCCACCCGCACCCTCGCCATCGCCGCCTGCGCGATGCTGTGCGGGGCTGCGTGGGCGCACGGCGGCGACCGGCAACCGCCGCAGCCGCCGCGGGAGCAACCCGCCTACCAGCAGCCGCCGCAACCGCATCCGCAGCCCTCCTACCAGCAGACCTATCGGCAACCACCGCCAGCGCAGCGCCCCGAGCCCTCTGCCGGGCCCGCCTATGGCGGCCCGCCGCGCGACGACGGCCTGCCGGCCTCGGTCAACCGCATCCAGCGCGAAACCGGCGGCCAGGTGCTGCGCGCGCAGCCCTACGAGCGCGACGGGCGCGAGGTGTACCGGGTCAAGGTGCTCACCCCGCAGGGGCGCATCCGCGTGTACGAGGAAGACCCCAGCGCGGGCGGCCGCAATGGCCCGCCGCCGCTGCCGTCGCAACCGTTGCCGCCGCCCGGCCGGCCACCGTCGCATCGCGGGTCATGGTGACGCGGTTTTCGCAAGCACACATCGGATGAACCACCCAGGGAGAGGCGATGCGCATTTTGTTGGTCGAGGATGAGGCCCCGCTGCGCGAGACGTTGTCCGCGCGGCTCAAGCGCGAAGGCTATGCGGTGGATGCGGCCAGCGATGGCGAGGAAGGCCAGTACATGGGGCGCGAGGTGCCCTTCGACATGGCCATCATCGACCTCGGACTGCCCAAGCTGTCGGGCATGGATCTGGTGCGCGACCTGCGCGTGCAGCAGAAGAAGTTCCCGATCCTGATCCTCACCGCGCGCTCGAGCTGGCAGGACAAGGTCGAAGGCCTGAAGGCCGGCGCCGACGATTATCTGGTCAAGCCCTTCCACGTCGAGGAACTGCTGGCGCGCATCAACGCGCTGATGCGCCGCGCCGCCGGCTGGAGCAAGCCGACCCTGGAATGCGGCCCGATCGTGCTCGACCTCACCGCACAGACGGTGGTCGTGGGCGGCGCGCCGGTGGACCTGACCAGCTACGAGTACAAGGTGCTCGAATACCTGATGCTGCATGCCGGCGAGCTGGTCTCCAAGGCCGACCTGACCGAGCACATCTACCAGCAGGACTTCGACCGCGACTCCAACGTGCTGGAAGTGTTCATCGGCCGCCTGCGCAAGAAGCTCGACCCCGACGGCGCGCTCAAGCCGATCGAGACCGTGCGCGGCCGCGGCTACCGGTTCGCGATCGCGCGCAACGAGTGATGCCGTCGATGGCGACCCTGCCGGCCTGATTGCCGCGGCCACCTCGCCCGTGCGATGGTGGCGACGATCGCCCGAACGCGCAGCGCGAAGCCGCAGCCGATGCCCGTGGACGCCATCGCCGCCGCCATACCCTCCGGATCCGGCCCGCGTCCGGTTGCGCGCAGGTTCGGGCGTCGTCCATGACCGCGCGCGCGCCCTCGCTGGAAATCCGCCAGCTGCTCGCGGCCAGTCTGGGCC
This sequence comes from Pseudomonadota bacterium, assembly GCA_018242445.1. Taxonomy (GTDB): domain Bacteria; phylum Pseudomonadota; class Gammaproteobacteria; order Xanthomonadales; family Xanthomonadaceae; genus SZAS-103. The sequence goes on from JAFEBW010000007.1 coordinate 13,311, forward strand.
TGATCGCCTTCCTCGGCCTGACCGGCTACGCGCTCGACCAGGCCTTCGCGAAAACCGCCACCAACAGCCTGCGCGAGCGCATGCAAGGCTATGCCAGCGCCTACTACGCCGGCGGCGAGATCAGCCGCAAACTGGAGTTCCAGCCGCCGTACATGCCGCCCGACCCGCGCTTCAGCCAGCCCGGCAGCGGCCTGTACGCCGCGGCCATCGGCCCGAAGGTGCACTGGATTTCCGCGTCCACGCTGGATCGCGACCTGCCCTTGCAGACGGATTTGGCGGCCGGGAGGATGCGCCTGGACGGCCCGATGCAGATCATCGACCGCGCCGGCGGCCCGCCGGAGAACGTGTACCGCTTCGCGATGGGGGTGATCTGGGAAGACGGCCACGGCAAGAACCGGCGCGACATCCCGTTCGTGTTCAACGTGTTCGAGAACACCTCCACCTTCGACCAGCAGATCGGGATTTTCCGGCGCGCGCTGTGGCGTTACCTCGGCGCCGCCGGGCTGCTGCTGCTGATCGTGCAGGTGGTCGCGGTGCGCTGGAGCCTGCTGCCGCTGCGACGCCTGCAACGCGACCTGCAGCGCGTGCAGCGCGGCCATGCCGACCGCCTGTCGGGCGCGCATCCGCGCGAACTGGCGCCGCTGGCCGACAGCATCAACGCCTTCATCGTCAGCGAACGCGAGCACCTGGACCGCAACCGCAACACGTTCTCCGACCTGGCGCACAGCCTGAAGACGCCGCTGGCGGTGCTGCGCGCCAGCCTCGACGAGGATCGCGGCGCGCGCTCGCTGCGCGAGGACGTGCGCACGCAGGTGCAGCGCATGAACGAGATCGTGTCCTACCAGCTCTCGCGCGGGGCGAGCACCGGGCATCGGTTGTTCGCCGCGCCGCTGGATGTCCGCGAGCGCGCCGAGGGCATCGTCACCAGCCTGGAGAAGGTGTACGCCGCCAAGGGCGTGCTGTGCGAATTCGATCTCGACGACAAGGCGCTGTTCCACGGCGACGACGGCGACTTGATGGAACTGCTCGGCAACCTGCTGGAGAACGCCTTCAAGTGGGCGCGTTCGCGCGTGCTGCTGACCACCCGCAACGAGCCGGGCGGGCCGCACCGCCGCCCGGGCCTGATGCTGGTGGTGGACGACGACGGCCCGGGCATCCCGCCGGAACACGTCGAGCACCTGCTGCAACGCGGCGTGCGCGGCGACGAGCGCGTGCAGGGCCACGGCATCGGCCTGTCGATCGTGCAGGACATCGTCCGCGCGTACCACGGGGAACTGCAGGTGGATGCCTCGCCCGAACTCGGCGGCGCGCGTTTTTGCGTGCGGATTCCGCCGGGGCTGTGAGCGAACGCGCTGCACCGGGCATGCCGGCAAAACAAGCGTGCGGCTAGCGGAACATCCCGGGCAGGAAGGCCTGCCAGCGCGGGCCGTCGTGCGGGCGCAGATCCGACGAACCGCCGCCCGAGCCGATCATCCCCGACGTGGCGGTGCCCGACGACGTGTTCGCGGCGGTGCCCGCGCCGACCGTGGATGCCGTGGATGACGTGGGTGCTGCATGGGCGGCGGCCTTGGGCGCGGCTTCTTCGTAGCGGTTGCACACCGGTTTGCCGACGTCGCCGCGCGTTGCGGCTTGCGCCACGCCACCGAACGCCAGCGAGGGCGCGATCAGAACGAACAGCACGATCGTGTTGCGCATCGTGATCTCCTGCCGGGTGGTGGCCGCAACGCCCTACCAACGGTCGTTGCCGATCCGCAAGGGCTGGCTGCGGTGTCCGCGCGATGAGGCTCGGCCGTTCATTGTATCGAAGATCGCCTGCCGCCGCACGCGCGCCCTGTCGCGACGCCGCATCGATGGGCGGGCGGCGGATTCGGGCCGGCAGCCAGCACCCGCCGCCGCGCAGGCTCCTGCTACTCTCCCCGGCATGCCTGCGCCCTGCCGCCACCGGCCATGAACGACCGCGACCTGCTGCTGCGCCTCGCGCGCGCACCGTGCAGCGGCAGCGCGCTCGCGCGCGAGTCCGGCCTGACCCGCGCGGCGATCTGGAAGAAAATCGAAGGCCTGCGAGAACGCGGCGTGGCGATCGCCGCCGAGCCCGGTCGCGGCTACGGGCTGGTCGCGCCATTGGATTTGCTGGACGCGCATGCCATCGCTGCCGGGCTGCCGGAGGATGCGCGCGCCGGGCTGGACGCCTGCGAGGTGGCATGGGACATCGACTCGACCCAGGCCGAATTGCTGCGCCGCCCGGCAAGCGCCGGGGTGCAGGCGTTGTTCGCCGAAGCGCAAAGCGCCGGGCGTGGCCGCCGCGGGCGGCACTGGGCCTCGCCGCTGGCAGCGCACCTGTACCTGTCGATGCAGCGCTGTTTCGACGGCGGCGTGGCCGCGCTCGCCGGATTGTCCATCGCGGTCGGGGTGGCGGCAGCGGAGACGCTGCGCGAACTGGGTTATCCGCAGGTCGGGCTGAAGTGGCCGAACGATCTGATCGCGGGCGATCGCAAGCTCGGCGGCATGCTCATCGAATTCGGTGGCGAGGACGCCGGCATCGTGCGCGCGGCGATCGGCATCGGCATCAATGTGCGCATGCCGACCACCATCGGCGCGAGCATAGACCAACCGTGGATCGACCTGGCCGCGCTCGCGCCGACGCCGCCTGCGCGCAACCGTCTCGCCAGCGCGCTGCTCGCGGCGCAAATGCGTGCCCTGCGCGACTTCGCGGCCGCCGGGCTGGCGCCCTTCCTGCCGCGCTGGCAGGCCGTGGATGCCTGCGTCGGCCGAGGCGTGGACGTGCTCGCCGGCAACCAGCGGAAACAAGGCGTGGCGCTGGGGATCGATGCGCGTGGCGCGCTGCGGGTGCGCCATGCCGATGGCGAACGCGCCTACCACAGCGCCGAAATCAGCCTGCGCCTGCGATGACCATGCCGCGCACGACACCCACCGACTGGCTGATCGACCTCGGCAACACGCGGTTGAAGTGGGCGCGCGCCGATCGCCTCGCGCACGAGGGTGTGCAGGCATTTGCGCACGAACAACGCCTCGGCGCAGATGCACTGGCCGCGGTGTTCGCGCCGATGTTCGCGTCGCTCGTCGCAGGCGATCGCGTCTGGATCGCCTCGGTCGCCGGGTCGGCAGCAACTGCCAGCGTCGAAGCGGCGTTGTCGCGCATCGGCGCCAAGGTCGAGCGCGTGGCGACACGAGCCGAACTGGCCGGCGTGCGCATCGCCTATGCCGATCCAGCGCATCTGGGCGTGGATCGCTTCCTCGCCCTGCTGGGCGCATATGCAAGGGCAAGGCAGGCGTGGTTGATCGTCGGTGTCGGCACCGCATTGACCATCGACCTGCTCGCTGCCGATGGCAGCCATCTTGGTGGCTTGATCGCGCCCTCGCCGACCTTGATGCGGCAGGCGCTCGCGCAACGCGCCCCGCACCTGCCGCGCGAGGGCGGGCGCGTGCTCGATTTCGCCGCCGACACCGACGATGCGCTGGCCAGCGGCGCCATCTTGTCGGCGCGCGCGCTCATCGAGCGCAGCATCCGTGCAGCGCGACGCACGCTCGGGGCCGCGCCGACGCTGCTGGTCGCAGGCGGCGGCGCCGATCCCTTGCTGGAAGGCTGGCGCGTGCGCGCGCAGCGGGCACCCGACCTGGTGCTCGAAGGTGCGGCGGCGTACGCCGCGCAGGCGGGAGGTACGCCACATGCGCGATGACCGCAAGGATGCGCGCGTGCGCGGCTGGATCGCCCTGAGCGGAACCGCCGGCAAGGCCCTGCGCATGCACGGCACGCTGCCGGCATGCGGCGACGTGCTGAACGGATCGGGGACGTTCCGCGCGGGCGATCGGGTGTTCGTGACGATGCGCGGCACCGATGGCGGTCAGGCGGTGGTCGCGCGCGCCATCAGTGCGGTGGATGCGCAGGCGCTGCCGTGTCCGCCACGGCACGCGCCCACCGCCATCCCCGCGCATCCGGCGCTGCGCGAGGAAGGGCTGGAAGTGCTGTGGTTGCAGGCGTTCCGCCCGGCCGCATCCAGCCCGGATCGCTGAATCTGCACCTGGAGCATGCGCGACACCTCGTTCATCATGCATTCATGACATGCTTTGCCGTCCATGTTGGACTGCCGCATCCCAAGGGCTGCAACCTTCGGTTCGCGGAATACGGAAGTGTGGATTGACGCATGCAGCGCGCATGATGCGAAAGCTAGATTGTCGGCCGTGGCGGCGAAAACCATGCCGCCCGCAATCGCCATGGAGGGGTACGCATGGACGAAAATCAAGACGAAACTCCATTGCAACGCAGCGTGGAGAGCCTCAGGCTGAGCGCGCAAGCCCTCGACGTCGCATTCCTGGTAGGCGATTGCGATTGGCGCAGCGTGCTTTATTCCAATCCTGCCTACGAAAAAATCTTCGGGCGAACGGGCGAGGCCTTGCAGGCCGATCCGGACGACTGGCTGGCCGCGATCCTCGACGAGGAGCGGGAAACGGTGCGCGCCTACCTGCACCGTGCGCAAGAGGGTGTCGGTGCAGCGCTGCAATTCCGCATCCGGCACCCGCGATCCGGCATCCGCTGGATCCATTGGCACAACCTTGCGTTGCGTGGGCCAGATGGGCGCGCGTTCGCGATCCTCGGGGTCGGCGAGGACGTCACCGCCTGCAAGACCGCGACAGCCGTGAACGACGAGCAACGCCAGTTGCTCGACAGCGTCATCGTCTCGGCGATGGATGCGATCCTCTCGGTGGATGCCGACCAGCGCATCGTGCTGGCCAACCCGGCCGCCGAAAAGATGTTCGGTTACGGTGAAGGCGAATTGCTCGGACTCTCCCTGGGCGACTTGATCCCTTCGCGCTTTCGCATCGCGCATGGGCGGCAGGTCGCCGATTTCAGCCATACCGGCGCCACCCATCGGTACATGGGGCACATGTCGGTCGTGTACGGCCAGCGCCGGGATGGCAAGGAATTCCCCCTGGAAGCGTCGATCTCGCGCAACGAATCCTCCGGGAATACCCGTTGCACGGCCATCTTGCGCGACATCACCGAGCGCCTGCGCGCACGCCAGAGGATCGAGCGGCTCAACAAGCTGTATGCGGTGCTCAGCGCGGTGAATGGATTGATCGTGCGCACCCCCGGGCGCGAGGAATTGTTCCAGCAGGCCTGCAATATCCTGCTGGATGTCGGCCACTATCGGATGGCCTGGATCGGCAGGGTGGATGCCAGGAGCAATCGCATCGAACCGATGGCCAGCGCGGGTGCGGAAGAGGCGTTCATCGAAGCGATCCAGTACGCCTATCCGCTGCAAGCGCCTGCAGGTCGCGCCGAGACCATGGCTGCGCGGGCGGTACGCTTGGGCACGGTGCAGGTTGCCAACGATCTGCGCCTTGCTCCCGATGTATACGATGCGCAGGATTGCCTTGATCGAGGACTGATGGCCAAGGCGGTACTGCCCTTGCGCGTCGCGGGCGAGACCAGCCTCCTGTTGGCCTTGTATGCGGGAGAACCCGAGCATTTCGATGAGGAGGAACAACGCCTGCTCGGTGGCCTGGCCAACGATCTCGGGCATGCGATCGAGGTCATCGACAAGGCCGAACGGCTGGACTACTTGTCGCGTTTCGACCCGGTGACCGGGCTGGCCAGCCAGCGGCTGTGGAGTGAGCGCCTGCAGGCGCGGCTGTCGGTGTTGCCTGCCGACGAGCCGCTGAGAGTGGCGGTATTCGCCTTGAATATCGAAAACTTCCGTGCCGTCAATCAAGCGCTGGGGCGGGAAGGAGGGGACGAGTTGCTGCGCCAGATTGCCCAGCGCCTGCGCCCTTACGATCTTCCCGAGACGGGGCGCTTTGCCCGCATAGGCGCCGACCAGTTCGCGATCTTCGCCATGAACATGGGCCCGCCGGCGCAGGTGGTGCACTACCTCAGCCAGCGCCTCGGCGAGACCTTCCACGAGCCCTTCCGGATCGACGGCACCGACGTGCGCGTGGCCGCCAAGGCGGGCATCGCCATGCACCCCGACGACGGCACCGACGCGGAGGCCTTGCTGCGCAATGCCGAGGCCGCGCTCAAGGCCGCCAAGCTCGGCGGCCACCGTTATGCGTTCTTCACTCCGGCGATGGCCGCGCAGGCCAGCAAGCGGCTGGCGATGGAAGGGCGCTTGCGGCAGGCCATCGAGCAGGAGGAATTCGTCCTGCACTACCAGCCCAAGGTCAGCCTCGATGGCTATCGCCTGCTGGGCAGCGAGGCGCTGATCCGCTGGAACGACCCGAACAGCGGGCTGGTGCCGCCGGGCCTGTTCATTCCGATCCTGGAGGAAACCGGCTTGATCCACGAAGTCGGACGCTGGGCGATGCGCAAGGCCATCGAGCAATATCTGGCCTGGCGCGACGCCGGCCTGCCGGCGGTGCGCATCGCGGTCAACGTCTCGCCCTTGCAACTGCGCACGGACGGCTTCGCAGAGGAAGTCGCGGCGGCCCTCTCCATCGATGCGCGCGCGCCCGAAGCGATCGAACTGGAGATCACCGAGAGCGTGATCATGGGCGACGTGAAGCAGAACGTGCAGCGCCTGCACACGATCCGCGCGCTGGGCACGCCGGTGGCGATCGACGATTTCGGCACCGGGTTTTCCTCGTTGAGCTATTTGGCGAGGCTGCCGGTGGACACGCTCAAGATCGATCGCGCCTTCATCAACGACATGATCACCGGGCCGGACGGCATGGCGCTGGTCTCGACCATCATCAACCTCGGCCATTCGCTGCGGCTGAGCGTGGTGGCCGAGGGCGTGGAGACCGAGGAGCAGGCACGCCTGCTGCGCTTGCTGCGCTGCGAGCAGATGCAGGGTTTCCTGTACAGCAAGCCGGTGCCGGCCGAGGTTTTCGCCGAGCGCTTCCTCGGGGCGGCGCCGGTGGCGGCGGCCTGAGACGCGCAGCACGTAGCCCGGATGCAGCGAAGCGCGATCCGGGGTCAACATGCATGTCGATCCCGGGTTGCGTCTTGCGGTTCGCATCCGGGCTGCGCCCTCACGCCACCTGCAAATTCGCGTACGCCGCCACCAGCCACTTGCTGCCGGCCTCCTCGAAGTTGACCTGCACGCGCGCGTGCGCGCCCGCGCCTTCGGTGTCCATGACCACGCCCAGCCCGAAGCTGGGATGGCGCACGCGCTGACCGAGGCGGATGCCCGGGGCGGTCGGCTCCGGCGCGACCGGCGTGCGTGCGCTGCCATGAACGGGGCGGCTGACCTGGATTTTCGGGCGCACCTCGCGCAGCAGCGCGGGCGGCATCTCGCGCAGGAATCGCGATGGCTGCCCGTAGTGGTCCTGCCCGTGCATCCGGCGCACTTCGGCATAGCTGGCAATCAGCTTGCGCTGCGCGCGGGTGATGCCGACGTAGGCCAGGCGCCGCTCTTCGGCCAGACGCGCGGGGTCTTCCAGCGAGCGCGCCGAGGGGAACAGGCCTTCCTCCATGCCGACGAGAAACACCAGCGGAAACTCCAGCCCCTTGGCGCTGTGCAGGGTCATCATCTGCACCGCGTCCTCGCCGGCCTGCGCCTGGCCTTCGCCGGCTTCCAGCGACGCGTAGGCGAGGAAGGCGACCAGCTCGGACATCGGCGCGTCGGGGTCGCCGCCGTCCTCATGCGCCACGAAACGCGAGGCGACCGAGACCAGTTCGTCGAGGTTCTCCACCCGCGAGTCGATCGCGCCATGCGACTGGCTGGCGTGGTGCTGGCGCAGGCCGGTGCGCGCCAGCACTGCATCCACCTGCTCGTGCAGCGGCCGATCGCGCAAATCCAGGGCCAGCGCGTCGAGCATGTCGATGAAGCCGCGCAACGCGTTGCGCGAACGCGCGGCCAGCGCGGTCGCCGCGCTCGCCAGTTTCGCCGCTTCCCACAGCGCCACGTTGCGCGCGCGCGCGAGCGTGCGCAGTTCGTCGAGCGTGCGCCCGCCGATGCCGCGGGCAGGCGTGTTGACCGCGCGTTCGAAGGCGGCATCGTCAGCGCGGTTGGCGACCAGCCGCAGATAGGCCAGGGTGTCCTTGATCTCGGCGCGCTCGAAAAAGCGCACGCCGCCGTACACGCGGTAGGCGATGCCATCGAGCGCGAGTTGTTCCTCGAACACGCGCGATTGCGCGTTGCTGCGGTACAGGATCGCCACGTCCGCCCAGCGCCCGCCCTCGCGCTCCCAGCGGCGGATGCGCTCGACCACGAAACGCGCCTCGTCGATCTCGTTCCACGCCGCGTACAGATCCACCGGGTCGCCATCGCCGCTGTCGGTCCACAGGCGTTTGCCGAGGCGGTCTTCGTTGTGGCCGATCACCGCATTGGCCGCGCCCAGGATGGTCGCCGTGGAGCGGTAGTTTTGTTCGAGGCGGATCGTGGCTGCACCGGGAAAGTCGCGCAGAAAGCGCTGCATGTTCTCGACCTTGGCGCCGCGCCAGCCGTAGATCGACTGGTCGTCGTCGCCGACCGCGAACACCTGCCCGCCGTCGCCGGCGAGCAGGCGCACGAAGGCGTACTGGATGGCGTTGGTGTCCTGGAACTCGTCCACCAGCAGGTGGCCGAAACGCTGGCGATAGTGGGCGAGCAGGGCCGGATGGTGCAGCCACAGTTCGTGCGCGCGCAGCAGGATCTCGGCGAAGTCCACCAGCCCGGCGAGATCGCAGCGGTTCTGGTACGCCTCGTACACGCGCAGGAGGGTTTGCGCGTGGAAATCGCCGCCGGCCGGCTGGATGTGCTGCGCGCGCCGGCCTTCGTCCTTCTGCGCGTTGATCCACCACGCGATCTGCCGCGGGGTGAAGTGGGTGTCGTCGATCTCGAGTTCGCCGGCGATGCGCTTGACCATGCGCAACTGGTCGTCGGCATCGAGCACCTGGAAGGCCTCCGGCAGCTTCGCTTCCTGCCAATGCAGGCGCAGCAGGCGGTGGGCGAGGCCGTGGAAGGTGCCGATCCACATGCCGCGCGTGCCCGCAGACATGAATGCACCGGCACGCGCGCGCATCTCGCCGGCGGCCTTGTTGGTGAAGGTCACCGCGAGGATGCCGTGCGCCGGCACGCCGAACACCTCGTGCAGCCAGGCGATGCGGTGGATCAGCACGCGCGTCTTGCCCGAGCCGGCGCCGGCGAGGATCAAATGGTGGCCGGGCGGGGCGCTGACGGCCTGCCGCTGCGCCGGGTTAAGGCCATCGAGCAAATGCGAGACATCCATCCGCGCATGGTACGCGAGCGCCTGCGGCTTCGCGCCTCGCACGGCGCGATCCGGGCGCAGGCGCGATCCGCAACGGCGGTATGATGGAAGCCGTACGGACCAGGTCGCGGAGGGCGACACCGGCGATGCAAACCCGCGATGCCGCGACGGCCGCCGAGGCCGTCTCGCGCCAACTCCAACGGCTGCGCCGATTGGCGCAAGCCGATGCGCCGCGTGCGATCGCCGCCGAGATCGTGCGCATCGCCGCGGACGATCCCGCCTGCCGGTCGGCGGCGGTGCTGTGGGGCTTCGATGGCGACCACGTTCCCGAATGCGAGCCGGCCACGCCGCCGACGGCGGACGTGACGCTGGCGCGTGCGGTCGCCGGAGCGTCCGGCCCGGTGTTCCGCGTCGAGGGATCGCGCGTCGCGTTCCGCCTGGCCGACTCCCCGCCGGCGGTGCTGCTGGCCGACGTCGAAGGCGATGGCGCGCGTCAGCGGTTCATCGAGGACGCCGGCGCGTGGCTGGACGACTCCGGACGCCATCTCGCGCGCGCGCTGGAAATCGCGGAATTGCGCGCCTCGCTGCGCCGCATGGGCCGTGCCGAACGCCTGCAGCACGCGCTGTACGCGATCTCCGACCTCGCCGGTTCCGAACGCGAGATGGCCGACCTGCTGCGCGGCATCCAGGCCATCGTCGGCACCTTGATGTACGCGGAGAACCTGTTCATCGTCGATTACAGCGCGACGCGCGACAGCATGCGCTTCCTGTATTACGTCGATACCAAGGACGACACCGGCCCGCGCGACCCGAACCATGAAATCCCGATGGCCTCCAGGGTCGGCTCGCTGACCTGGTACGTGCTGCACGACGGCCGTTCGCTGATGGGAACCACCGAGCAGTTGCAGGCGCAGGTGTCCGGCCCGCTGGTGATGCTCGGGCCCGACAGTTGCGACTGGCTGGGCGTGCCGATGAAGCGCGAGGGCCGCGTGCACGGCGCGATCGTGGTGCAGAGCTACATCGAAGGCATCGGCTACTCCGCCGAGGATCGCGCCTTGCTGGAGTTCGTCGCCGAGCACATCCTCACCGCGCTCGAGCGCAAGCAGGGCAAGGACGAGCTGGAAGAACGGGTGCGCCTGCGCACTGCCGAATTGCAGCAGGAGATCGTCGAACGCCAGCGCGGCGAGCGCTTGCAGCGCGCGTTGTTCCAGATCGCGCAACTGGCCACCGCCGACATCAGCCAGGACGAGTTCTATCGGCGCGTGCACGCGGAAGTCGGCGCCTTGATCGACGCGCACAATTTTTTCATCGCGCTGAGTTCCGACGATGGCACGCGGCTGGACTTTCCGTATTACTTCGAGGACCGGCTGATCGAGCACCCCTCGCGTCCGTTCGGGCACGGCCTGAGCGAGTACGTGATCGGGCGGCGGCGCCCGTTCCGCGGGACGAAGCAGGAAATCGGCACGCTCATCGCCAGCGGCGAGGTCGAGGCCCACGTCATCGGGTCGCCCGCGGCATATTGGCTGGGCGTGCCCTTGCTGGACGGCGAACAGGCGATCGGCGCGATCGTGGTGCAAAGCTACGATCAGGCCATCGCCTTCTCGCAGGCGGACGAGGACTTGCTGCGCTTCGTCGCCACCCAGGTCGGCAACAGCCTGCGCCGGCGCCGCGCCGCCGAATCGCTGCGTCTGGCCAATGCGCAACTCGAACGGCGGGTGACCGACCGCACAAGCGAGCTGAGCCGCACCCTCGATCAGTTGCGAACCGCGCAGGCGGAGCTGGTGCGCCAGGAAAAGATGGCCTCGCTCGGCGGCCTCGTCGCCGGCATCGCCCACGAGATCAACACGCCGCTCGGCATCTGCGTCACCGCCGCCTCGCATGTGAGCACCGAATTGCGGCACTGGCGCGCCGATCTGGCCGCGGGGCGCATGGATGCCCGTGGGGTGGAAGGCATGCTCGACGAACTCGACTTGGCCATGCACGTGCTCGATTCCAACGCCCGCCGCGGCGCGGAGCTGGTGCGTTCGTTCAAGCAGATCGCGGTGGACCAATCCTCGGGCCAGCGCCGCGAGTTCGATCTGGCCGAGTACCTGGAAGAAATCGTGCTGTCGCTCAAGCCCAAGTTCAAGCATGCGCCTTGTTCGGTGCGGGTGGAGTGCGCGCACGGCATCGCGATGAACACCATTCCCGGCGCGCTCTCGCAGGTCATCACCAATCTGGTGGTCAATGCGGTGATGCACGCCTTCGAGGGCCGCGAAAAAGGCGTCGTGCGCATCGTCGGTTCGCAGGATGGCGAGCAGGCGCTGCTGGAAGTCGCCGACGACGGCATCGGCATGGATGCAGCCGTGCTGAAGCGGTTTTTCGACCCGTTTTTCACCACCAAGCGCGGCTGCGGCGGCACGGGTTTGGGCGCGCACATCGTTTTCAATCAGGTGACGAGCGTGCTCGGCGGCACGATCCACGCGGCAAGCGCGGTCGGCGAAGGCACCCGCATCGCCATGCGTGTGCCGCGGGCGCTCGGGAACAAGGGCGCGGTGTCGTAGCGGCTTCCAACGGCTGGCGCAGGGTTCGGTTGCGAAAGGAAACCATCGCGCACTGCATGATGAGCCGATCCTGCGCGCGCAAAAGCCGCAGAAACCTTTGTCGTTGAAAGCATGCCCTGCGCCGCATCGATTCGGCTACGCTTACGGTTCTTCTGACACACGAAAACGCGCATGACCGCCACGCCCCTTGCCACCCGCGAACGCCTGCGCGAGGTGCGTTACGAAATCCGCGGCGAGCTGGCGCGCCGCGCGCGCGAGCTGGAAGCGCGCGGCCACCAGCTCATCAAGCTCAACATCGGCAACCCCGGCGCGTTCGGTTTCCGCGCGCCCGAGCACATGCAGCAGGCGATCGCCGCGCACTTGCCGCAAAGCGACGCCTACACCCAGCAGCAGGGCCTGCCGGCGGCGCGCGAGGCGCTGGCCGCACATTACTCGCGGCGCGACGGCGAGGCGATCCTGCCCGAGCAGGTGTTCATCGGCAACGGCGTGAGCGAGTTGATCGACATCGCCCTGCGCGCCCTGCTCAACCCCGGCGACGAGGTGTTGTTGCCCAGCCCGGATTACCCGTTGTGGAGCGCGGCGACCATCCTCAACGATGGCCGCCCGGTGTACTACGACTGCCGCGCCGAGAGCGGCTACCTGCCCGACACGGAGCAGATCGAAGCACTCATCACCCCGCGCACGCGCGCGCTGGTGGTCATCAACCCGAACAACCCGACCGGCGCGAGCTATCCGCGCGAGCTGCTGGAGCGGCTGGTGATGATCGCCGCCAAACACCAGTTGCTGCTGCTGGCCGACGAGATCTACGAGGGCATCGTCTACGACGGCGCGACGTTCACGCCGCTGGGCTCGCTGGCCGGCGACGTGCCCTGCCTGAGCTTCGGCGGCCTGTCCAAACTGCACCGCGCCTGCGGCTGGCGGGTCGGCTGGGGCGTGCTCGGCGGCGACCTGTGGCGGCTGGGCGATTACCTGCATTCGCTCGACCTGCTCAGCGCGCTGCGCCTGTGCGCGAACGTGCCGGGGCAGTGGGCGATCCCCGCCGCGCTCGACGGCCCGGCGACGATCCGCCCGCTGTGTTCGCCCGGCGGGCGGCTGTACGAAACCCGCCGCGCGGTGCTGGAAAGCTGCGAGGCCAGCCCCTACCTCGACCTCGTCGCGCCGCAGGCCGCGCTGTACGCCTTCCCCGCGTTCCGCCGCGAGCTGCTGCCGCACCTGGACGACCATCGCTTCGCGCTGGAGCTGCTGGAAAACGAACACGTGCTGATCGTGCCCGGCTCGAGCTTCAACACCCGCCAGCGCAACCACTTCCGCATCACCCTGCTGCCCGAGGCCGGCACCATGCGCGAGGTGTTCGCGCGCATCGAGCGCGCGCTGGCGCGGCATGCGGGGTAGGCGCGCAGCGGCATGGGTCGCGCTCGCCGGCAGCGCGCTCATCGCCGCCTGCGGCGCCACACCCGCGACGCCAACGGCAACGATCACGAAGGAAGCTCACGGCATGCACGGGTTTCTCGCACTGGGCGATTCGTACACCATCGGCGAAGCGGTGGATGCGCGCGCGCGCTGGCCGGCGCAACTGGCCGCGCGCCTGCGTGCCGCCGGCATCGCCATCGACGACCCGCAGATCGTCGCCACCACCGGCTGGACCACCGACGAGCTGGCCGCGGCGATGGATCGCACGAGCTTCGCACCGCCCTACGCCCTCGTCAGCCTGCTGATCGGCGTCAACAACCAATATCGCGGACGTGATGTGCATGCATACACGCAGCAATTCGACGCCCTGCTCGTGCACGCGATCCATCTGGCTGGCGACGATCCGAAGCGAGTGATCGCATTGTCGATACCCGACTGGGGCGCGACGCCGTTCGGCCGCGCCAGCGGCCGCGATCTGGCGAACGTATCGGCGCAGATCGACGCCTTCAATACCGCCGCGCATGCGCGCGTGCAGGCGCGTGGCGCGGCGTGGATCAACATCACGCCGGTCAGCCGCCAGGCCGCACTCGATCCGGCGCTGAGCGCGCACGACGGGCTGCATCCGTCCGCCGTGATGTATGCGCGCTGGGTGGACCTTGCGCTGCCGGCGGCGCGGGCTGCGCTGTCGCGCGCGAACGCGACGCGGTGAACGATTCGCGGGTTGCGAGCAAACCGCGCTACTGCCGCGCGCAGCGCATCGGTGGCGGCAGAGGCATGCCGGGCGTGGCGCGCCACGGGTTGATGTCGATGCCGCCGCGGCGGGTGAAACGCGCGAGCACCGCCAGCGCTGCGGGACGGCAACGCGCCAGCACGTCCACGAAGATGCGCTCCACGCATTGCTCGTGGAAGCCGGCGTGGTTGCGGAAGGACACGAGGTAGCGCAGCAAGCCTTCGCGGTCGATGCGCGAGCCGCGGTAACGCACCTGCACGCAGGCCCAGTCGGGCTGGCCGGTGACCGGGCAGTTGGAACGGAACAGGTGCGAGACCAGGGTTTCCTCGACGGCTTGCGCACGCGTGTGCAGGTGGCCGGGGTTCGGCGGGCCGTAGTCGTCGATGGCGATGTCGGCCGCGTCGATGCAATCGCCTACAGGCTCGCGCACCGGCAGTGCGCCGGTGATGGGCAACAGCTCCACCCCGATTCCTGCGCCCACGGCCGCGGCAACATCGCGCGCGATCGTCGAGCGCAGCAGCGCCGGCGCATCCAGCCGCGCATGCGCGAATGCGTTCAGATACAGCTTGAGCGATTTGGATTCGACCAGGTTCGGCGAATCGGCGGGTACGCGCAGTTGCGCGATGGCCGCGTGCGGCTTGCCGCGCGCATCCAGCCACGACAGCTCGCAAGCCGTCCAGTCGTCGTGGCCGATGAAGGGCAATGCAGCACAATTCAGACCGAGTTCCTCGCGTGCCTGCGCGCGGGCGATCGGGAACAGCAGCGCCGGATCGTGACGATCCGGCCAGGCGCTGGGTTTGCCGAGCGGGGAATCTTCGATGCGGCTCATGGTCTGTTCGCTGGCTGGTGCGTCGTGTTCCATCCTTCCCTCACCCACCGTGCCTGCGGCACGGTGACCTCTCCCGGAGGGAGAGGTATTTCCACGGCACACCTCGGGTGCGGCGCAAGGTGCACGCAGTAAAGCCATGTTGCCGACGCATCATGTCGCGGCACAGGGCCTGCATCGGCTTCATGGTCGATGTTCCAAGGCAAGGTAATCGGCCGATTGCATCTCGATCAAGCGACTTTCGGTGCGCGCGAATTCCGCGGCGTGACGGTGGCCGTGGTACAGGTCGGTGGGCAGGGCGGCCGCGGAGGCGAGCAGGTTGACGTGGCGGTCGTAGATCTCGTCGATCAGCAGGATGAAGCGCTTGGCGGCGTCCTCGTCCTCGCGCGCGAAACGCGGCACGCCCGACACCAGCACGGTGTGGAAGGCCTTGGCGATCTCGATGTAGTCGGCCACCGCGCGCGGGCCCTGGCACAGCGCGGCGAAATCGAACCAGACGATGCCGTTGGCGTGCGCGCGCGCGACGATCGGGCGGTCGTTGACCTCCAGCGTCTCCGGCAGGCGCGTCAGGCCCGCGGCCAGCCGCTCGAAATGCGCCTGCAGGCTGCGCTCGGCGTCGTCATCGGCGGGCACCAGCCACGTCGCGGCTTGGCGCAGATGATGCAAGCGATAGTCGTGCGCGCCGTCGAGGCGGACGATGGCGCAATGGCGCTCGATCGCCGCGATCGCCGGCAGGAACTGGTCGCGTTGCAAGCCGTCCTTGTACAGATCGGACGGGGCGATGTTGGAGGTGGCGACGAGGGTGACGCCGTGCGCGAACAGGCCTTCGAGCAGATGGCCGAGCAGCATGGCATCGCCGATGTCGGCGACGATGCACTCGTCGAGCACCAGCAGGCGCGTGTGGCTGGCGATGTCGGCGGCGATGGTCTGCAGCGGGTCGCGGGTGCCTTGCAGGCTGCGCAGGCGCGCGGTCACTTCGGCCATGAAGCGATGGAAATGCAAACGCCGGCGCGATGCCAGCGGCAGGTGCTCGCACAGCAATTCGGTCAGGAAGGTCTTGCCGCGGCCGACGCTGCCCCACAGGTACAGGCCGCGCACCGGCGCAGGCCGGCGCAGCCGCGCGAGCAGATGTCCCAGCATGCCCGAGCGCGCGTGCGCGGCGGCGAGCAGGCCGTCGTGGATGCGGTCGAGTTCGGCCAGCGCCGGCTGCTGCGCCGGGTCGGCCTGCCATTGCCCAGCGGCCACCCCGCGCGCGTACCAGGCCGAGGGCCGGGTCGCGGCGAACGACTCATCCATGCAGCGGCGGCGGCAGGTTGTGGCGCACGCCGTTCTTGATCGCCCCGCGCAAGTCCATCAGGCGTTGATGGAAGAAGTGCCCGGTGTCGGGCATCTTCACCAGCGTGGGTTGGCGGTCGAGCTTGCCCAGCCAGTCGTACACCGCCTTGGGCGCGACGATCTCGTCGGCCTCGCCCTGCACCACCAGCCACGGGCAGGTGGGCGCGAGCACGGCGGAGAAGTCCCAGCGCCCGGCGGGCGGCGCGATGGAAATCAATTGGGCGGGGCCGAGGTTGCGCGCGCCGAGCAGGCTGATCCATGCGCCGAAGGAGAACCCGCCCAGCCAGAGCTTGCCGTTCGGATGCGCGGCCTGCGCCCATTGCGCCACGGCGAGCAGATCCAGCGCCTCGCCGCGGCCGTTGTCGTAACTGCCCTGCGACAGCCCCACGCCGCGGAAATTGAAGCGCACGGTGACCAAGCCCAGTTCGCGCAGGGCGCGGCAGGCCATGGTGACGACCTTGTTGTGCATCGTCCCGCCTTCCAGCGGGTGCGGATGGCAGAACACCGCCACGCCGGCGCGCGCGTCGGCCGGGTCGGGGTGATCCACGCAGGTTTCCAGCGCGCCCGCCGGCCCTTCCAGCATCAGGCTGCCGGTGGAAGCGGGGAACGGCGTCGCGGGCTGGGTCATGGCGATGGCTGCGCCGCTCTGCGGCCGCGAGGGGTGCCGATGCTTATTTGATCTGGCCCATCATCCACTTCACCGTCGCCTCGACCTGCGCATCGGTGAGGGAGGGGTTGCCGCCCTTGGCCGGCATGTGGTTGCCGTCCGGGCCGGTGTAGCCGTTGATCGCGTGCTGGACGAGGGTGGCCTCGCCCTGCGCAAGACGCGCGGCCCAGGCCGCCTTCTCCAGCTTCGGTGCGCCGTTGGCCCCGCTGGTGTGGCAGCCGGTGCACAACTGGCCGAAGATTTGCGAGCCATCCAGCGTGCCGCCGTAGGCGACCTGGCCTTCGGCGGCCTTCTTCGCCGCTTCGGCGGCGGCGGCCATCGCCGCCTGCCCGGTGGAACCGGCATACACCGCGCCCACCGGCGCGATGCGCGCATCGACCTTGGCGGTCTTGAGCGGGTTGGCATCCGGCGGTTGCAGGCTGTACAGGTAGGTGGCGAAGCCGATGAGGCACAGCGCCACCAGCACGAGGGTGCCGATGATCATCGAGAAGTGCTTCAGGAAAACGATGTCTTGTTGGCTCTGCACGGCAATACCTGTGTGGGGTTCGGCGAGGCGCGGTGGGCAAGTATAACGACAGCCGGACGCGCAGCGTACCCCGCCGGCCATGCAGGCCGGGGCGGCCGGCGCCCGCACGCGCGGGCGGACTCGGAGCCCCACCATACGCCGTGGCAGGGAAAGTTAATGGGCCGGACGGTACCATGTCGCCCCTGGAAGCCAAGGAGGCCGCATGTCCGACTGGATCATCCTGTGCGATTTCGACGGCACCATCAGCGTCGAGGATGTCACCGACTCCCTGCTCGAGCGCCATGCCCACCCGGACTGGACGCTGATCGAGCGCCAGTGGAAGGCCGGCGCGATCGGTTCGCGGCAGTGCCTGCAGGATCAGATCGACCTGCTGGATGCCGACCCGCGCCAGCTCGAAGCCCTGTACGCCACCATGCGCATCGACCGCGCCTTCCCGGCCTTCGTCGAGGCGGCGTTGTCGGCGCGCATCCCGGTGCGGATCGTCAGCGACGGCCTGGACAAGGCCATCGAGACCATCCTCGCCCGCCACCAGATCGAGCACCTGCCGATCGCGGCCAACCACATCGCCCCCGACGGCCCGCGCCGCTGGCGGCTGGAGTTTCCGCACGCGCGCGCCGACTGCAAGGTTGCCAGCGGCCTGTGCAAGTGCGCGCAAGTGACGCAGGCCCGCAAGCAACGGCCGAAGGTGCTGCTGATCGGCGACGGCGCCTCGGATTTCTGCGCTGCGAGCAGGGTGGACCTGGTGTTCGCCAAGCACCGCCTGATCGAGCACTGCCGCTCGCAGGGCCTGCCCTACGTGCCGATCACCGGCTTCACCGATGCCATCGCCCTGCTGCCGGCGCTGCTGGAAGGCAGCCTCGAACCGGTTCCGCCGGCGCATCTTAGCGTCCATACTCCCGCCTCCCATTCCCATGCCTGATACCGCCGTGACCCAATCGACCCCTGCCGAACGCGACGCCGCCCTGCTGGCCGACGAGGCCCGTTACTGCTCCTTCGGCGACACCGTGCACTATTCCGAGCCGCCGAAGATCTTCGCCCGCGGCGAGGGCAGCTATCTGTTCGACGGCGCCGGCACGCCCTTCCTCGACCTGCAGATGTGGTACTCGGCGGTCAACTTCGGCTATTCCAATGCGCGTCTCAACGACGCGCTGAAGCACCAGATCGACACCCTGCCGCAGGTGGCCAGCCAGTACCTGCACCCGACCAAGATCGAGCTGGCGAAAGCCGTCGCGGTGGATGCGAAGAAGAAATGGGGCCTCGACGGGCGCGTGCATTTCAACGTCGGCGGCTCGCAGTCGGTGGAAGACTCGATGAAGCTGGTGCGCAACGCCAAGGGCGGCAAGAGCCTGATGTTCGCCTTCGAGGGCGGCTACCACGGCCGCACGCTGGGTGCTTCGGCGATCACGTCGAGCTACCGCTATCGCCGCCGCTACGGCCATTTCGATCGCGCCCAGTTCATCGAATTCCCCTACCACTTCCGCGGCCCCAAGGGCATGACGAAGGAGGAATACGGCGAGCATTGCGTGGCCAAGTTCGAACGCTTGTTCGAGACCGAATACAACGGCGTGTGGGACCCCAAGGCCGGGCAGTGCGAGTACGCGGCGTTCTACGTCGAGCCCATCCAGGGCACCGGCGGCTACGTCATCCCGCCGCCGAACTTCTTCAAGGGCATCAAGCGCGTGCTCGATCAGCACGGCATCTTGCTGGTGGTCGATGAAATCCAGATGGGTTTCTTCCGCACCGGCAAGCTGTGGAGCATCGAGCACTTCGGCGTGCAGCCCGACGTGCTGGTGTTCGGCAAGGCGCTGACCAACGGCCTGAACCCGCTGGCCGGCATCTGGGCGCGCGAGGAGCTGATCAACCCGACCGTGTTCCCGCCCGGCTCGACGCACTCGACCTTCGCCTCCAACCCGCTGGGCACCGCGGTGGGCCTGGAGACGATGAAGATGCTCGCCGAGACCGACTACGAGGCCATGGTGATGGCCAAGGGCGCGCACTTCCTCGAAGGCCTGCGCGACTTGCAGAAACGCCACCAGGAAATCGGCGACGTGGATGGCCTCGGCCTGGCCCTGCGCGCGGAGATCTGCGAAGCCGACGGGTTCACCCCGAACAAGAAGCTGCTCGACCGCATGGTGGACATCGGCCTGGCCGGCGAGCTCGATCACGCGGGCAGGAAGATCGGCCTGGTGCTGGATGTCGGCGGCTACTACAAGAACGTCATCACCCTCGCCCCGTCGCTGCACATCAGCACCGAGGAAATCGACCTCGGCCTGAAGCTGCTCGATCAGTTGCTGACCAAGGCCAAACGCTGATGCCCGAAGGTCCCGAGGTCGATACCGACAACCTGCGCGAGGCGATCGACAAGGAGATCGAGCGCGAAGGCGGCAAGCTGCTGCGCGCCATCGCCCTGAGCACGGCGGTGTTCGCTGCGCTCGCCGCGGTGGCTTCGCTGGAAGCCGGCAGCACCGTCAATGAAGCGCTGGTGCTCAAGACCGAGTCCACGCGCCTGCAGGCGCAGGCGTCCGACCAGTGGGCCTACTATCAGGCCAAGGGTGTGAAGGCGGCCATCGCCCACGATGCGCAAGGCCCGTGGCTGGCGCTCAAGCAGGCACCGCCCGCCGACCTGCCCGGCAAGGAAGCGCGCTACCTGAAAGAGCAGCAGGACATCGCCGCCAAGGCGCATGAGCTGGAAAAGCAGCGCGACGAAAAATCCGTCGAAGCCGACCATCTGGTGCATCGCCACCACGGCTTCGCCCGTGCGGTCGCCTTGCTGCAAGTCGGCATCGCGCTGGGCGCGGTCGCCGCGCTGACCAAGTCCCGCCCCGTGTGGCTCGGTTCGTTGCTGCTGGGTCTGGCCGGCGGCGGCCTGTTCGGCTGGGGGCTGCTGTCGGGTTGATGGCCCAGGCGCGCAGGGTCATCGCCCCCGCGCCGGGCTCGGTTCGCTTCGAAACGTTCGCTGAGGAACAAACGATGCATCATCCCATTTCAAGCGTGCGGGCGTGCTGGTGCGGGCTCGCCGCTGCCATGATGGCTGCTGCCGGCGGGGCGTTGGCGCAAGCGCCTGCGTTTGCGATCGCCTCACCCAAGGCCGGGGCAACGGTGACCAGCCCGGTCTCGGTGGTGGTGACCGTCGCCGGCGTGAAGCTCGGCAAATCCACGGACGGCCTGAGTCATCTGCATCTTTCCGTGGATGGCGGCCCGACCAAGCCGGTTTACAAGGAAGGCCCGGTGCGGTTCACCCTGCCCCCCGGCAAGCACACGCTGCACGTCGAACTCGCCGGCCCCACCCATCAACCCCTGTTGCCGGCCCAGAGCGTGACTTTCACCGTGAAGAAGTGAGGCGCACGCGATGGCCGCGCGCGTTCATCGGCACAGCCTGCGTGCGCGCTTGCTGCATGGGTTGAATGCGCTGGTCATGCTGGTCTTGCTGTTCAGCGGCTTGGCCTTGGCCGATGCATTGCCATCGCCGCTGGTGAATGGGGTGGGCGGCCATGACGCCATCGACCGCGTGCACCGGGGGCTCGGTTTGGCCTTTGCCGGCATGGCCGCGATGGCGTGCGCGTGGTGGTGGCGGTCGGCGTGGTGGCTTGCGCGCGAGTTGACGCGCTGGCGATCCGGCGAATGGAGCTGGCCTGCGGCCTACCTGCGGCATGCGTTCGCGCCTGCACGCCGGCCGGTGCCGTTCCATGCCGGCCACTTCGATCCGCTGGAGCGCCTCGTGCTGTCGCTGCTGTTGCTGGCCGCGACCGTCGCCGCCGTGAGCGGGGTCTATTTGTACCTGCTGCCGCCGGCACCGTTGTGGGTCTTCCTGATCGCGATCCGGGCGCACGTGATCGCGGCATGGGGCGTGTTGGCCCTGCTCGCCATCCATGCCGTGGCCGGCAGCGGGCTGCTGCCAAGCCATCGCGGCATCGCGAGCTCGATGTTCGGCGATGGCCGGTTGCCGCTCGACACGGCACGCCGGCTGTGGCCCGGATGGACCGAGCGGGCCATGCGCGCGGAACGCGACGAGGGTCGCCGCGAGGCAGATTGAGCGGCGCGTGGGCGGCTCCGTGCGGGACGCCTCATCCGCACTTGCTGTAGCCGCAGTTCAGGCAGGTCGCGCAGCCATCGAGGATCACCACCGCCTTGGTGCTGCACTTGTGGCACATCGCGGCGCTGGGCGGAAAACTCGCGCCCTCACCGGTGACCATGACGGCTTCTGCAGGCTCGGTCAGCCGGGCGGCGTCCACCATCGCGCCACCCATTTCGCCGGCGGCGGCGATGCCGCTTTGGGGCTCGCCTACGGCGCGATTTTCAGAGTTTTTTTTTGCGCGGGCCTCGAAGGCGGCGCGCTTTTCGGCGATCAGCCGCCGCTGCGCATCGGATAGTTCCTCGCTGACGATCATGCCGATCGACTTCAGGTGCTCCTCCACCACCGCGCCGATCTCGGCGATGATCGATGGCATGTACACGCCGCCGGCCTTGAAGTAGCCGCCGCGGGGGTCGAACACGGCCTTCATCTCCTCGACGAGGAAGGTGACGTCGCCGCCCTTGCGGAACACCGCGGACATGATGCGGGTGAGGGCGACGATCCACTGGAAGTGGTCCATCGACTTGGAGTTGATGAACACCTCGAACGGGCGGCGCAGCTCGTGCTCGGTGCCGTAGTTGAGGACGATGTCGTTGATGGTGACGTACATCGCGTGCTCGACCAGCGGCGACTTGATCTTGTAGGTGGAGCCGACCAGCACCTCGGGGCGCTCGACGCGCTCGTGCAGCTGCACCACCTCGCCCATGGTCAGGCCGATGGTGGCAGCGTCCACCGCCGGCTCGGTGGCCGCCGGCGCCGGGGCTGGCTTGTCGTCCGGCTTGACGACGCTGTAGCCGCTGATTTTCTTGCCGATCTTGATGCTCATCGAGGTGCTGCTCCTGAAACGCTTGCGGCGATGCGATGGGGGATGGAGGGCGGGCGTGGTGCACCCGCCGGGGTTGTCTGCTTGCCTGGTTTCTTGCTTGTCGCTGTTGCTCGTCATTCCCGCGAAGGCGGGAAGCGCTTCACAACAGCCGAAGGCTGGTCATCCAGGGTCTTTGTCTGGCGACAGGACATCGCTGGATCCCCGCCTGCGCGGGGACGACGAGCGAGCGCCAAACATGTTGCTTACCTCTTTTTGACGGCGGCTTTCACTGCCTTCTTCGCCACTTTTTTCACGGCCTTCTTCGCGGCTGGTTTCGCCGCGGCCTTCTTCGCGACCTTCTTGCCGGCAGCCTTCTTCGCGGCCGGTTTTTTCGCAGCGGCTTTCTTCGCCGCAGCCACGCGCTGGCGCGCCTGTTCGACCTTGTCGCCGACCGCCTTGCGCACGGCCTTGGCGCGGGCGCGGACTTTCTCGCCCACGTCGGCGGCCCTGGCCTTCACCTTCTCCGCGGCCACGCCGGCCGCCTGCTTGACTTCGGCGATCACGGCCTGCGCTTTTTCGCCCGCCGTCCCCACCGCGTTCATCACCGTCGCCTTCACCTCTTCGGTTGTCGCCATGATGTCTGCTCCTCGTCGGTCTGCCTGTGATCGCCGGTCGCCCGGCCGCATGCGCATCATCCGCAACGTGTCGCGCCGCCTGCCCGCGGGCAAGCCTCAGAACTTGCCGTAATACCCTTCCTTCAACGCATCGAACAAGTTGGCGGCGGTGTGCGTCTCGCCATCGTATTCGATCTCCTCGTTGCCGCGTGCCTCGACCACGCTGCCGTCCTCCAGCTCGAAGCGGTAGGTGGTGTTGGCCAGGTCGGTCTCCTTCACCAGCACGCCCTGGAAGGCGGCGGGGTTGAAGCGGAAGGTGGTGCAACCCTTCAGGCCCTGCTTCCAGGCATAGGTGTAGATGTCCTTGAAGTCGGCGTAGGGGTAGTCGGTCGGCACGTTGGCGGTCTTGGAGATGGACGAATCCACCCACTTCTGCGCGGCGGCCTGGATGTCCACGTGCTCGGTCGGGCTGATGTCGTCGGCGGAGCGGAAGTAGTCGGGCAATTTCGCGGACGGATCGTCGGCGAACGGCATCGCCTTCGGGTTGACCAGGGTGCGGTAGGCGAGCAGTTCGTAGCTGTAGACCTCGACTTTCTCCTTGGTCTTCTTGCCCTCGCGGATGACGTTGCGCGAGTAGTGGTGGGCGAAGCTCGGCTCGATGCCGTTGCTGGCGTTGTTGGCCAGCGACAGCGAGATGGTGCCGGTGGGCGCGATCGAGGAATGGTGGGTGAAGCGGCTGCCGGTTTCCTCCAGCGCCTTCACCAAGTCAGGGGCGACTTCGGCCACGCGCTGCATGTAGCGCGAATACCTGGCGTGCAGCACGCGCCCGGGGATCTTCTTGCCGAGCTTCCAGCCGTCCTTCTTCATCTCCGGGCGCTGCCGCAGCATCTGCGCGGTGACCGTGAACTCCTCGTCCATGATCGGCGCCGGGCCTTTTTCCTGCGCCAGCGCCAGGCCCATCTCCCAGCCGGCCAGCGCCATCTCGCGCGACACGCCTTCGGTGAAGGCCACCGCATCGGGCGTGC
The DNA here is from genome assembly GCA_018242445.1 of Pseudomonadota bacterium. Classification (GTDB taxonomy): domain Bacteria; phylum Pseudomonadota; class Gammaproteobacteria; order Xanthomonadales; family Xanthomonadaceae; genus SZAS-103. Next base: position 37,014 of record JAFEBW010000007.1, read on the forward strand.
CGTAGGACATGCGCAGCATCGTCATCGCCGAGCCCAGGCCGAGGAAGCCCATGCCGTGGCGGCGCTTGCGCATGATCTCGTCGCGCTGCTGCTGCAAGGGCAGGCCGTTGACCTCGACCACGTTGTCGAGCATGCGGGTGAACACGCGCACCACTTCCTTGTACTCGTCCCAGTCGAAGCGCGCGCGCTCGCTGAAGGCGTCGCGCACGAACATCGTCAGGTTCACCGAACCGAGCAGGCAGGCGCCGTAGGGCGGCAATGGCTGCTCGCCGCAGGGGTTGGTCGCGCGGATGTTCTCGCACCACCAGTTGTTGTTCATCTCGTTGACGCGGTCGATCAGGATGAAGCCCGGCTCGGCGAAATCGTAGGTGGACACCATGATCATGTCCCACAGGTGCCGGGCCTTGACGTGGCCGTAGATCTTGCAGGCGACCAGGCCATCGTCGCGGGTGACGTAGTTCTTGGCCGTCGGCCATTCGCGCCAGACCACGCGCGCGGCGTCGGCCAGGTCGATCTCGTCTTTTTCCTTGAGGTTGATCGGGAACAGCAACGGCCAGTCGGCATCGTCCTGCACGGCCTGCATGAAGCCGTCGGTGACCAGCAGCGAGAGGTTGAACTGGCGCAGCCGGCCGTCCTCGCGTTTCACGCGGATGAACTCGCGCACGTCCGGATGGCACACGTCGAAGGTGCCCATCTGCGCGCCGCGGCGGCCACCGGCGGAGGACACCGTGAAGCACATCTTGTCGTAGATATCCATGAAGCTCAGCGGCCCGGAGGTGTACGCACCGGCACCGGAAACGTAGGCCCCGCGCGGGCGCAGCGTGGAAAACTCGTAGCCGATGCCGCAGCCGGCCTTGAGGGTGAGGCCGGCCTCGTGAACCTTGTCGAGAATGCCGTCCATCGAATCCTCGATGGTGCCGGACACGGTGCAGTTGATCGTCGATGTGGCCGGCTTGTGCGCGAGCGCGCCGGCGTTGGAGGTGATGCGCCCGGCCGGGATCGCGCCGCGCCGCAGCGCCCACACGAAGCGCTCGCACCAATAGGATTTTTTCTCTGGCGTGGTTTCCGCATCGGCGAGCGCGCGCGCCACGCGCTGCCAGGTGCCGTCGATGTCGGCATCGACCGCCTCGCCGCGCTTGGTCTTCAGGCGGTACTTCTTGTCCCAGATGTCCCACGAAGCGGGCTGCATCGCGATCTCCTGCGAGGCTTCGGGTTTGACGATCTCCAGACGTACCGTGCTCATGCGGGGCGATTCCTCGGAAAGTGTTGTCGTGCTCGTGAATGGGGCGGGTATTGCCGTGGGTTTCAAGGCTAACGACGCCACGCCCGCGCGCACGGAATTGCGCATTGCGGACGCGCGACGAAATGCCGAAGGACGGCTGTACTGCGGATGTTTGCCATCACCCTCATGGCAGCTCCCGATGACGCGACCCTGTCCGCTTCAGCCCTCGTGGATCAACACCACAGCTAGGGCTACCCTTCCGCCGACACCCCAACATCTTGGGTCGCAACGGGTGTTCAACGTACCACGTCCGGGCCGCCTGTCAACGTGCGATCGCAGCAAATTTTCAGGGTGGCGGGCAAGCCCGCGCCACGGCTGGATTTCATCCCGGCATGGGCGAAAACCGTGCTGCACCGGGTGGTGGATTTTTCATCAAGTACGGCACTTCGCCCGCGAAAACCGGGCGGACGATGCGCCATGACCGACCCCGCGTCGTGCCGCGGGAATCAGGAATACGTCGCCACGCACACCTGCATCGTGTGGTCGTGGATGTCCAGCACCTTGCGCAGCGGGCTCTGGTAACCGCCGGCGAGGTTCCACGCCACCGGCAAGCGCATGGCCCTGCATTGGGCGAACACGATGCGGTCGCGCTCGTGCAACTGCGCGGTCGAAAGCCAGCCGCCGAGCGGGTCGTCGATGTGCGGGTCGGCACCGGCCTGATACAGCAGCACATCGCAACCGGCGAAGCGCTGCGTGAGCGCTGGCAACTGCGCCAGGAAGTCCTTCGCTTGCTGCGGCCTGCGCCACTCCGATGCGGCCGTGTAATGCTCGATCCAGCCCAGACGCAAGCGCCGGATGATGTCGTCGGTGCCGTTGCCATAATGCTCGTCGCAATCCAGGATGCCCACGCGCAGCGCGGGATGCTCCGCGCGCAATACCAGCGCGGCGACGGCCAGGCCGTTGAACGTGCAGAAACCGCCGCCGGATGCGTAGCAGGCGTGGTGGAAGCCCGACACCGGGGCCACCGCCACCTGGCCGTTGGCGAGCGCGTCGCGGGCCGCGGCGAGCATCGCCCCGCTGGTGTATGGCAGCGCCGCGGCGACCTCGGGCAGGCAGTTGCCGAAGCCGTTGGGGCGGTCTCCGGCCAGCACGTCGCGCACGTAAGCCGGGTCGTGCGCCAGCGCCAGTTGCGCGAACGTGGCCGGCGCAGGCTCGCGATAGCCGAGCATCGGAAAGCGCTCGCGCCACGAGGCCACCACCGCGCGCGGCTTGCCGGCGCTGGGCGAAAACGATTGCGCATCGGCCACCATCGCCGCGCAGTAGTGGACGGTGATCATGGCTGCGAACCTTGCGGAGTCGGAACGTCCCCTCCTGCAACGTCGAATGGATCATGTGACGTACGCATGTGCAGCCTCCAGCGCTTTGCATCCACCCGATGTGGACCGGCGCCAGCATGCGCCGCGGTGTTCTCATGCCGTGAGACGGCAGCGCTTGGCTACCCGAAGTCGTTCGAGATGCATCGCGGATGTGGCGCGTTGTCGCGATCTGTCGCGAGGCGATCGCTACCGATTCAGTCGCTGCCGCGCTTGCCCAGCAGCGCATAGTGGAAACCATCCATGCCCTGCGCGCCGGGCAGGCGCTGGCGGCCGGGGTTCGCCGGCTCGCCGTAGCGATCGTCCAGAAGTTGCTCGCTGGCGTCGTTCGTGCGCGTGAGGAAAGCGGCGATGCGCGCGGCGTTTTCCTCGCGCAGGATCGAGCAGGTCGTGTAGAGCAGGCGGCCGCCGGGGCGCAGCACGCGCCAGGCCGCATCCAGCAGGCGATCCTGCGTGGCGGCCAGCGCGGCGAGGTCGGATTCGCGGCGGTGCCATTTGATGTCGGGCTGGCGGCGGATGATGCCGGTGGCCGAGCACGGCGCGTCCAGCAGCACCGCGTCGAAGGGCTGCCCATCCCACCACGTCTCCACGGCGCTCGCATCGGCCACGCGCAAACGCAGGCGGCGGCGCAGGCGCAGGCGATCCAGCGCGGCTTCCACGCGGCGCATGCGTCGCGCATCGGCGTCGAGGGCGAGCAGTTCGATGGCGGCGGTTTCCAGCAGCGCCGCGGTCTTGCCGCCCGGCGCGCAGCACATGTCCAGCACGCGCTCGCCAGCGCGCGGCGCCAGCGCGGCGACGGCCGCCTGCGCGGAGGCGTCCTGCACCGACACCTGCCCTTCTGACCATCCCGGCAGGCGCTCCGGCACCACGCCTGCATCCAGCCGCAGCGCCTGCGGCGGCCACGCGGGCACGCGAACCGCGAAACCCGCCTCGCGCAGGCGCTGCGCATACGCATCGCGGGAAATCGCGCCGGCGTTCACGCGCAGCCACGTCGGCGCGATCGCGTTGCCGGCGACGAGCACGTCGCGCCAGCACTCCGGCCAATCCGCGCGCAGGCGGGCGAGCAGCCAGTCGGGATACGAATGCGCGATGGCTGGATCCTCGCTGGCCGGCAAGGCATCGCGCGTGGCGCGGCGCAAAAGGGCGTTGACGAGTCCGACGAAGGCGGGCTTGCGCAGCCCGCGCGCGGCTTGCGCGGTCGCCGCCACCGCCGCGTGCGCGGGCAGGGCGAGTGCATCCAGTTGCGCCAAACCAGCCAGCAGCAAGGCTTCCAGCAGGTGCTCGCGGGCCGGCAGCGGGCGCTCCATCCACTGTTTCAGCGCGTAGCGGTAGCGCCGCGCATGCCGCAACGACTGGAAGCAAATCGCCTCGACGAGGGCGCGATCGCGCGGATCGGAAAGGGTCGGTAAAGTCTCTGCGAGCACCGCTTTGAGCGAGCGTCCGCCGTGCAGCACCGCGTCGATGGCGCGCGCGGCGGCGACGCGGGTCGCAGCGCCGCTGCCGTCGGTGGTGGTCACGAATGCTGCGAGGCGCGCGCGTTGAGATGCTCGGCGATGGACATCGCGCGCCCACCATCGCGCTGCACCACGGTCAAACGCAACACGCCCTGCCCGCAGGCGATGTCCAGCCCGTCGCGCGAGGCGGCGAGCACGCTGCCGGGCGTGGCCGTGTGCGCCTGCTCCAGCGCCCGCGCCTCGTGGATGCGCATGCGCTCGCCGGCAACCATGCCCTCGGCCACCGGCCAGGGATTGAAGGCGCGCACCTTGCGCGCGAGCACCGCGGCCGGTTCATTCCAGTCCAGCCGCGCCTGCGCCTTGTCGAGCTTGTGCGCATAGGTCACGCCGCTGCTCGCCTGCGCCTGCGCCGCCGGGCGCATGCCCGCACGCAGCAAGGTCAGCGCATCGGCGAGCACTTCCGCGCCCAATTCGGCCAGCCGGTTGTGCAGGCTGCCGCCGGTGTCGTCGGCATCGATCGGGGTGGTGAGCGAAAGCAGCACCGGGCCGGTGTCGAGCCCTGCCTCCATGCGCATCAGGCACACCCCGGTCTGCGCATCGCCGGCCTCGATCGCGCGCTGGATCGGTGCGGCGCCGCGCCAGCGCGGCAGCAGGGATGCGTGCACGTTCCAGCAGCCTTCGCGCGGGATGGCGAGGATCTTCGGCGGCAGCAGCAGGCCGTAGGCGACCACGACCATCAGGTCGGGCTTGAGCGCGGCCAGTTCGCGGCGCGCTTCGAGCGTGCGCAGGCTGGTCGGCTGGCGCACCTCCCAGCCGTGATTCATCGCCATCTGCTTCACCGGCGAGGCGGTGAGCTGGCGCCCGCGCCCGGCCGGTCGATCGGGCTGGGTGTAGACGGCCACGATCTGCCCCAGCCGCGCCGCCGCGCGCAGGCTGGGCAGGGCGAACTCGGGGGTGCCGGCGAAGACGATCCGCAGCGTGTCGCTCATGCGCTGCGCACGCTCGCCGGCAATTTTTCGGCACCTAGTTCGGCGGCCTTGGCGGCGGCTTCCTTGCGCGCCTTGGCGAGCTTCTTGCGCACCATGTCGCGCTTGAGCGGGGAGAGGTAATCCACGAACAGCTTGCCGGCCAGATGATCCATCTCGTGCTGGAGGCACACCGCCAGCACGCCCTCGGCTTCCAGCTCGAAGCGCTGGCCGTCGCGGTCGAGGGCGCGCACTTTCACCCGGTTGGCGCGGTGCACATCGGCGTAGATGCCCGGCACCGACAGGCAGCCTTCCTGATAGACCTGCTCGCCGTCCTTCTCCAGGATCTCCGGGTTGATGAAGGCCATCGGCGCATTGCCCTGCTCGGACACGTCCAGCACCAGCAGGCGCTGGTGCACGTCCACCTGGGTCGCGGCCAGACCGATGCCCGGCGCGGCGTACATGGTTGCGAGCATGTCGTCGATCAGCGCGCGCAAGGCGTCGTCCACCTGCGCGACCGGCTTGGCGACCGTGCGCAGGCGCGGGTCGGGGAACTCGAGGATGGAAAGCTTGGCCATGGCGTGAAAGTGGGGACAGCGGGAGGCGCATGCAAGGCTGCCGGGCGCATTGTAACGCGAGCGCTTGCAATTGCCGGTGGAAAATGGTCAATATGCCCGGCAACCTGTCCGGGGAACTCAGGTAGACAAACCATGTGGAATCGAATGCTTGCGCTCGTGGGCGCGTCCTTGCTGACCGTCGCCACCTATGCCGTCGCGGCGGATCTGCGCGCCGACCATCCGGATACCTACGTCGTCAAGAAGGGCGACACGCTGTGGGATATCTCGGCCCGCTTCCTCAACAAGCCGTGGCTGTGGCCGGAGATCTGGCAGGCCAACCCGCAGATCAAGAATCCGCACCTGATCTACCCGGGCGACGTGTTGAGCCTGAAGTACCTCAACGGCCAGCCGCAGGTCGAACTGCACCGCAGCATGGACAACGGCCCGGCGATCAACACGATCCCGCTGTCGGAGGTCGAGGACTTCCTCAAGCTGCTGCGCGTGGTCGATGACCCCAAGCCCCTGCCCTACATCGTCGGGCTGGAGGAAGACGGCATCCGCGTCACCAACGGCCAGCTCGCCTATGCGCGCGGCATCCCCGACGCGAAGGCCGGCGACATGTTCGCCATCGTCCGCCCGACGGTATCCTTCGGCCGCAACCACCGCGGCTCGGGCGAATACCAGTTGCGCAGCGACGACCTCGACTTCCGCGGCAACAAGCTCAACGGCACCAACTGGAACAACTACTGGCAGGACGTGTCCTTCGGCCGCAAGGGCCAACCGGATTATCTGGGTACCGAGCTGAAGCAGATGTCGCTGGCGCAGGTGACCCGTCCGCAGGGTCACGGCATCGAGACGGCCACCTTGTTGCTGATCGGTGGTGGTGGCGAGGTGCGCGAGGGCGACCGCCTGGTGCCGGTCGAGGCGCAGCCCTACGACCTGCAGTTCTTCCCGCATCCGCCCAAGCTGCAATTCACCACCGCCGACTACACGCGTTACCGGGTGATCGGCATCCCCGACAACATCGGCGCCGCGGGCCCGCACGAGGTCATCGCGCTCTCGGCCGGCAAGCAGGACGGCGTGGACAACGGCACGGTGTTCTCGGTGTGGCGCATCGGCAGCAATGCCGCCGACAACGTCGCCCACCACAACGCCCTGGCGGCGGACATGGATCGGGTGAAGCTGGCCGATGAGTACGAGGGCCACGTCATGATCTTCCGTACCTTCGACAAGATGAGCTACGGCCTGGTGATGGACGCCACCAAGGATCTCCACGTCGGCGACGTGCTCAAGCACCCGGACGCGACCCGCTGATGCCTTGATCGGCGGCGCCGGATGTGCCGCCCGGCATGGTCACGCAAGGCTCCATCGACAACGCTCGCGCCTGGATTGCCCTGATCCGCGCGGGCGTTGCCGTTTCTGCGCTGCGCTCGCTGGTGAACGAAGCCGGCAGCGCCAGCGCCACCCTCGACCTGCCCGAAGCGCGGTGGCGACAGGCTGGCGAGAAGGGCGACGCGCTGCGACGGCTGCGCGCCGGAGAACCGGTTCCGGTCGCCGACCTGGCCTGGCTGGAGCACGACGCCCACCATCTGATCGGTTGGGACGATCCGGACTACCCGGCCCTGCTGCGGCGCGCGCCCGGCCCGCCCGCGGCCCTGTTCGTCGAAGGCGACCCCGACCTGCTCTGGCATCCGCAGATCGCCATCGTCGGCAGCCGCCACGCCACCGCCGGAGGGATGGACAATGCCCGCGACTTTGCCCGCGCCTTCGCGCAAGCAGGCCTGCTGGTCACCAGCGGGCTGGCCGAAGGGGTGGATGCGGCGGCGCACATGGCGGCCCTCGATGCCGACGCGCCGACGATCGCCGTGGTCGGTACCGGCACCGACATCGCCTACCCGCGCGGCCATGCGCGGCTGGCGGCGCGCATCCGCGAGCACGGCGCGATCGTCAGCGAATTCCTGCCCGGCACCCCGCCGGCACGCGAGCACTTCCCGCGCCGCAACCGCATCATCGCCGGTTTGGCGCTGGGCACGCTGGTGGTCGAGGCCGCCGACCGCAGCGGCGCGCTGATCACCGCGCGCATGGCCAGCGAGGCCGGGCGGGAGGTGTTCGCGGTGCCCGGCTCGATCCACAACCCGCTCGCGCGCGGCTGCCACCGCCTGATCCGGCAGGGCGCGGCGCTGGTGGAGGATGCCCGCGAGGTGATCGAGTCGCTGGCACCGGTCGCCGCCGGCCTGGCCGACGCCCTGCGCGCGCGCCTGCACGCCGCGGCCGAATCGCCCGCGCCCGCAGGTCGCGGCACGACCACGCCCACGACCGCGGCGACCGACCCCGATCATGCCCGCGTGCTGGCCGCGCTCGGCCACGACCCGGTCGGCATCGACGTGCTGGTGCAGCGCACGGGATTGACGGTCGCGGCATTGTCCTCCATCCTGCTGCTGCTGGAGTTGCAAGGTCAGGCGGCCGCCGATCACGGCCGGTACGCCCGGAGGTAATCCCGCAGCCCCACCCACCGCGCCGCGCGCGCAGGCGGAACGAGGAATGAAAGAAGAATCCATACTGGACGTGCTGCTCTACCTGTTCGAACACTATTTCTACGAAGACCCCGACGCGGTCACGGATCGCGACTCCCTGCAGAACGGCCTGCTCCAGGCCGGCTTCTCCCCCGCCGAAATCCACAAGGCCTTCGACTGGCTCGACGAGCTGGCGCAACAGCGCCCGCTGGCGTCGCCGCCACGCGGCACGGTGGGCCCGGTGCGGCTGTACGTCGCACCGGAGCTGGCCAAATTCGACACGGAGACCCTGGGCTTCCTGATGTTTCTCGAACAGCAGGGCATCCTCGACGCGGCGCAGCGCGAGCTGGTGATCGACCGCGTGATGGCGCTCGACCAGGACGAACTTGATCTGGACGACCTCAAATGGGTGGTGTTGATGGTGCTGTTCAACCAGCCCGGCGCCGAGGCCGCCTTTGCGTGGATGGAAGGCCAGATGTTCGCCGACGAGCCCGAGCCCTTGCACTGACCGACACCGGCATTCACCCGCCGCCCGCTTGACAGTCGCGGCATTCCTGATGCCTTAATGAAAAAGGGGGAGAGCCCGCGCCCACGCGCGGACTTGGCGTTCGCCTGCCTTCCCATGCGTTGCTTTTCTGTCTTCTGTCTTCTGTCTTCTGTCTTCAGTCCTCTGCATGGCCAAAAACCTGCTCATCGTCGAATCGCCCGCCAAGGCCAAGACGATCAACAAATACCTCGGCAAGGACTTCACCGTCCTGGCCAGCTATGGCCATGTACGCGACCTCGTGCCGAAGGAAGGCGCGGTCGATCCGGCGCGCGATTTCGCGATGCGTTACGAAACCATCGACAAGAACGAAAAGCACGTCGAGGCGATCGCCAAGGCCGCCAAGGCTGCCGAAGGCCTGTATCTGGCCACCGATCCGGATCGCGAAGGCGAGGCGATCAGCTGGCACGTCGCCGAGATCCTGCGCGAACGCGGGCTGCTGAAAGGCCGCACGCTGCATCGGGTGGAGTTCACCGAGATCACCCCGCGCGCGATCCGCGAGGCGGTGGCGCACCCGCGCCAGATCGCGTCCGACCTGGTCAACGCCCAGCAGGCGCGGCGCGCGCTGGATTATCTGGTCGGCTTCAACCTCTCGCCGGTGCTGTGGCGCAAGGTGCAGTCCGGCTTGTCGGCCGGGCGCGTGCAATCCCCGGCGCTGCGCATGATCGTCGAGCGCGAGGAGGCCATCGAGGCCTTCGTCGCGCGCGAATACTGGTCGATGGAAGCCGACGTCGCGCATCCGGCGCAGGGCTTCGTCGCCCGCCTGGTCAAGCTCGACGGCCACAAGGCCGAGCAGTTCACCCTCACCAACGCGGCCGATGCGCACGCCGCGCGCGAGCGATTGCTGGCCGCCGCCGATGGCCGCCTGCACGTCACCGACGTGACCAGCAAGGAGCGCAAGCGCCGCCCGGCGCCGCCGTTCATCACCTCCACCTTGCAGCAGGAGGCCGCGCGCAAGCTCGGTTTCACCACCCGCAAGACCATGCAGGTCGCGCAGAAATTGTATGAAGGCATCGCCCTGGGCGAGGAGGGCACGGTCGGCCTGATCAGCTACATGCGCACCGACTCCACGCACCTGTCCGACGAGGCGCTGGGCGAGTTGCGCGACGTCATCGCCCGCGATTACGGCACCGGCGCACTGCCGGACAAGCCCAACCTGTACAAGACCAAATCCAAGAACGCGCAGGAAGCCCACGAGGCGGTGCGCCCGACCTCGGCGCTGCGCACGCCGGCTTCCGTTGCGCGTTTCCTCGCCGACGACGAGCGCCGCCTGTACGAATTGATCTGGAAGCGCGCCATCGCCTGCCAGATGGTGCCGGCCACGCTCAACACCGTCGCCGTCGAACTGGCCTGCGGACAAGCGCACGCCTTCCGCGCCTCCGGCACGACGGTGGTGGATCCGGGTTTTCTGGCGGTGTACGAGGAAGGCCGCGATACCGCGCCGGCCGCCGAGGACAACGACGAGGGCCGCAAATTGCCGGCGATGAAACCCGGCGACCGCCTGAAGCTGGCCGGCATCCGCACCGACCAGCACTTCACCGAACCGCCGCCGCGGTACTCCGAAGCCTCGCTGGTGAAGGCGCTGGAGGAATACGGCATCGGCCGGCCCTCGACGTATGCGGCGATCATCCAGACCCTCGTGTTCCGCAAGTACGTCGAACTGGACAACCGCCGCTTCCGCCCGACCGACGTCGGCCGCGCGGTCAGCAATTTCCTGTCCAGCCATTTCGCGCAGTACGTGGACTACGACTTCACCGCGAAGTTGGAAGACGAGCTCGATGCCGTCTCGCGCGGCGAGGAGGAATGGGTGCCGCTGATGCGGCGCTTCTGGGAGCCGTTCAAGGCGCTGGTGGACGACAAGACCGAAACCGTGGATCGCGGCGATGCCACCGGCGCGCGCGAGCTGGGCACCGACCCGAAGACGGGCAAGCCGGTCAGCGTGCGCCTGGGGCGCTTCGGCGCCTTCGCGCAGATCGGCAGCAAGGACGACGAGGAGAAGCCGCGCTTCGCCAGCCTGCGCCCCGGCCAGAGCCTGCACCGGATCGGCCTGCAGGAAGCGCTCGATCTGTTCCTGCTGCCGCGCACCCTGGGCGAGGATCAGGGCGAGCCGGTGACGGTGGCGGTCGGCCGCTTCGGTCCGTTCGCCAAGCGCGGCGCGACCTACGCTTCGCTGGGCAAGGACGACGATCCGTACACCATCGGTTTCGAGCGCGCCCTGCAACTCGTCCGCGATCGGGAAACCTTCCTCGCCAACCGCCTCATCCGCAAATTCGACGGCAGCCCGATCGAGATCCTCAACGGCCGCTTCGGCCCCTACATCACCGACGGCGAGAAGAACGGCAAGATCCCCAAGGATCGCGAACCGGCCTCGTTGAGCCTGTCCGAATGCGAGGCGATCCTCGCCGACGCCCCGGCGCGCCCCGCGCGCGGCCGCTTCGCGCGCAAGGCGGCGGCGAAAGCTGCTGCGAAGAAAGCCGCTCCGGCGTCGAAGTCCGCCACGAAAAAAGTGCCAGCGAAGTCGGCCGCGAAGAAAACGACGGCGGCCAGGGGCGTGAAGAAGGCCACGGTTTCGGCTGGCAAGGCGGCAGCGAAGAAGACTGCATCGAAGAAGATCGCCGCGAAGAAAACTTCCGCGAAGTAGAGCCGCGAACCCCACCCCAACCCGTCCAGCCCTGCCGGGCCTGACTCGCGCCTTCCATGGCGCTCGCCCTGCGGGCCAGCGTTGCTGTTCGCATGTGCAATCCTGCACATGCAGTCTTCGGCACACGAACTGCCACTGGCAGTTCGTAAGCGCGCCTCATCACCCCCTTCGCTGACGCGAAAGGGAGGCAGGCAAGCGGGTCACTCGGCTCATCACCCCCTTCGCTGACGCGAAAGGGAGGCAGGCAAGCGGGTCACTCGGCTATCACCCCGCATCAGCAGTGGGGGAGACAAGCGGCGCGTTGCATCCCCGGATGCAGTGGAGGGAGAGGGATGCCTGCTTTCACCCCTCCCCTTGCACGCGCAGCGGGCAGGGGGAGGCCGGGAGGGGGTTGGCGAACGGGGCGACGTTTCATGCGGTCAGACGGACGCTGCTGCGATTGCGGATGCGATCGCCGGGAGGGGGTTGGCGAGCCGGGCGACGCTTCATGCTGCCCCGGCGCTCGTCTTTGCAACCCTGCATCCGCCCCTGCCTGCGCCATCGCCCATCATTGCATGGAAACGAACCGTCGTTGCCCCTGCCAACGGCGGCTGTCGGAGTCGGGCATCAGCCAACCATGGCCTGCGCCCGCCCACTCTTGCGTTTGCTATGATCGCCAACCGCGTCACACTCGCGGCGCCACCATCTTCCCGGGGAATCCATCATGTTCAAGCGCAAAGTCCTGCCATGCCTGATCGCTGCGGGCATCGTCACGCTGTCTGGCTGCGGCAAGCTTGGTCTGGGTGGGCCGGGCTCGACTGGCGCCGGCGTCGTCGCTGCCGACGATCCGCTCACCTACGTGCCCGCCGACACGGCTTACGTGGTCGCCAACATCGATCCGCAGCCGGCCGCCGTGTCCGACCACTGGATCGGCCTGATGGACAAGAGCGGCAAGCTCGGCGACATCTATGCGCAGTCGATCGACGACGGCATCAAGGCGCTGGCCGACGAGGGCGCGAACTGCGCCGCCGCCGCGCCGGCGGCTCCGGTAACGGCAGAGCCCGCGCCTCCGGCCGCGCCGGTTTCCGGTGGCGGTGGCGGCGGCGCGATGCAGGATGCACCCGCGATCGCCTCGCCCGACAGCCCGGCCGCCGACAACGGCGATGCGGCATCGCCCGCAGCCACCGACACCGCCTCGGCCATGGCCAGCGCGATGAACGACGTGGCGAGCGCCGAAGACGCTGCAACGCCCGCCGAGGACAAGTGCTCGGCCGAAGCCGTCGCGCGCCGCGAGAAGGCGACCAAGCTGCTCGGTGCGGTCAAGGACGAGGTGGCCGGCAAGGACGTGAAGACCCTGCTGGACAATTTCGGCCTCTCGCCGCAGGCGCACATGGCCTTCTACGGCATCGGCCTGGTGCCGGTGCTGCGCATCGAACTGGCCAAGCCCGACAACCTGCGCGCCGCCATCGGCCGCATCGAGTCCAAGTCCGGCACCAAGCTCGACACCGGCAAGGTCGGCAGCGTGGATTACTGGCAGGTCAGCGACCCGTCCGCCAAGGTCGAGGGCGTGTTCGCCATCACCGGCAAGCAGTTCGTGGCCACCCTCGCGCCGGTGAAGGCTTCCGATGCCGACCTCAAGACCCTGCTGGGCATCACCAAGCCGGGCAAGTCGCTGGCCGACAGCGGCGATCTGGCCGCGCTGAACAAGAAGATGGGCTACAGCTCGTTCATGAGCGGCTACTTCGATTCGGCCAAGCTGCTGGCCGAACTCAAGGCCCCGCCGAGCGCGCTGGAGACGTCCTTCCTCAACGTGCTGGGCGTGAAGAAGCCGCAGATCGACCCGGTCTGCGCCACCGAATACGGGCAACTCGCCGCCGCATGGCCGCGCGCCAGCTTCGGCTACACCGACATCACCCCGCAGCACGTGGCCGTGCGCGCGGTGCTGGAGACCCGCCCGGACATCGCCAAGGATCTGATGACCCTGCGCGCGCCGATGCCGGGCATGGGTGCGGCCAAGACCTCGCTGGCGAACTTCGGCTTCAGCATGAACCTCGCCAAGCTGCCGGAGCTGGCGACCAAGTACGCCAACGCCACCGCCAACGCGCCGTGGAAGTGCCCGGCGCTGGCCGGCCTGAACGACTCCACCGCCAAGGCCAAGGACTCGCTCACCAATCCGGGCGTGGCCGGCTACACCGGCATGTTCCACGGCCTGAACCTGATCGCCGACAAGATCGACGTCAAGCCCGACCAGCCGATTCCCGACCTGTCCCTCGTGGCGGTGATCGGCTCGGACAACCCGGCCTCGCTGCTGTCGATGGCCGGCAACATGGTGCCCGGCATCGCCAGCCTCGGTCTGAAACCCGACGGCACGCCCAAGGCGCTGCCGCCGATGCCCAACCTGCCGATCAACGCGCCGATGTTCGCGGCGATGACCGACAAGGTGCTGGCGCTCTCGCTGGGCGCAGGCGAAGACGCGCGCATCGCCGATGCGATGAAGCTCGATCCGGCGCAGCAGCCGCTGCTGGCCGGCGGCGCGCGCGGCGACCTCTACCACGTGCTCGCAACCTACATGCGCAAGGGCGCGGACGCGCTGACCGACCCCAAGGCCAAGGAAGCGATGCAGCGGCAGGCGGGGATGATGGACATGTACGCGGGCTGGTTCAAGCGCGTGGACATGACCGTCGAACTGACCGATCAGGGCATCGAACTGCACGAGTCGGTGGATACGAACTGAGCCGCGCCTGACAGCCTTGCGACCCGACGCCGCCGGCTCGCCCGGCGGCGTTTTCGTTCGTGCGCCGGCTGACGCGCTGCGCATTGCCGGCCCCGATGGCGCGCGCTATCGTCGCCGCTTCCCGCACCCGCCGGAGGCGACCCATGCGCCAGTTCCCGCTGCTGCTTGCCCTGCTGGTGCCGGCCCTGGCCATCGCGCAGGCGCCCGCGCCGCCGGCGTGGGTTGCGCGCAGCAACCAGGACGCGCAGGTGCTGCTGCGCGTGCAGGCGCAGTTCAACCCCGAACGCGCTTCGGCCATCGGCCTGCGCGGCTACGACGAGCAGGTCGCCGACCTCGGCCCGCAGGTGCACGAACGCGCGCGCGCCGCCTACGTGCAGGCGCGCGAACGGCTGCAGGCCGATCTCGCGAAGGAAACCGATCCGGACGTGCGCGAGGATCTGCAGATCATGATCGACGCGGCGAACCGCGCGATCGAAGGCGGCGATCTCGAGCAACGCCTCACCCTGGACTGGATCGATGCGCCCGCGTTGGTGTTCGGCGGCATGCAGGTCCTGCTGCAAAGCCAGACCTCGCCGCAGCAGCATGCCGCGGCGCTGATGCGCCTGCAGCGTTACCTCGGGATGCTGCCCGGCAGCAGCTCGATCTTCGCGCAGGCCAAGGCGCGCTTCGACGACAGCGCGGGCGACCCGAAACGGATCGGGCCCTACAGGGGCGAACTCGATCTCGCGCTGAACAACGCGGCGACCTATGCCGCCGGCATCCGCAAGCTGTTCGCCGGCGCGAAGATCGCCCATGCGGATGCGGCGTTGGCCGAGCTCGACCGGCAGGTCGCCGATTACGTCGCCTGGGAGCGCGCGAACGTCATGCCGAAGGCGCGCACCGACTTCCATGAACCGCCGGAGCTGTACGCATTCAGGCTAAAGGTTCGCGGCATCGAGATCCCCCCGCAGACGCTGATCGAACGCGCGCGCCTGGAATACATGGAGACCCGCGCGGCGATGCAGACGCTCGCGCCGATCGTCGCGAAGGAGCACGGCTGGGATCTGACCGACTACCGCGACGTGATCCACGCGCTCAAGCGGGAGCAGTTCGCGCCCGACGCGGTCGAGCCGTACTACCGCGGCATCGTGATCCCCGCGCTGGAGAAGGCGATCGCCGCGAACCGCGTCGTCAGCCTGCCGAACCGGCCGATGATCATGCGCCTTGCCTCGGCCGCCGAGACCGCCGCGCAGCCCGCGCCCCACATGCTGCCGCCGCCGCTGATCGGCAACTACGGGGAACGCGGCCAGTTCGTGCTCACCGGCAGCAACCCGGATGCGTCGGGCAAGGCCGAGGCGTTCGACGATTTCAACTACAAGGCCGCAGCCTGGACGCTGACCGCGCACGAGGGCCGCCCCGGCCATGAATTGCAGTTCTCGGCGATGGTCGAGCGCGGCGTGTCGCTGGCGCGCAGCCTGTTCGCCTTCAATTCGGTGAACGTGGAGGGCTGGGCGCTGTACGCCGAGGCCGAGATGGTTCCGTACGAGCCGCACGACGGGCAGTTGATCGCGCTGGACCAGCGCCTGATGCGTGCGGCGCGGGCGATGCTCGACCCCATGCTCAACCTGGGCATGATCGACCGCGACACCGCCTTTCGCGTGCTCACCCACGACGTGGGATTGTCCAAACCCTACGCGCAACAGGAAGTGGATCGCTACATGTTCCGCATGCCGGGGCAGGCGGGCAGCTACTTCTACGGCTACAGCCAGCTCATGCAACTGCGCGCGGAAACCGAGATCGCCCTCGGGCCGAAGTTCGACCGTTTCGCCTTCAACAACTTCCTGATCGACCAGGGCCTGCTGCCGCCGGATCTGCTGGCCAGGGCGGTGCGCGAACGGTTCATTCCCGAGCAGGAAGCGCGGCGCTAGCCGTAGGTGCGAGTTCCACCCACACCGGCGTGTGATCCGAAGCGCGTTCCCAGGTGCGCGGCTCGCGGTCGATCGCGACGGCCTTGCAGGCAGCGCGCAGCGCCTCGCCGACCAGCACGAGGTCGATGCGCAGGCCGAGATCGCGGCGGAACGCCGCCTGCCGGTAATCCCACCAACTGAACTGCCCGCCTTCCTCGTGGAACAGGCGGTAGCTGTCGTGCAGGCCGAGGTCGAGCAGACGGCGCAGCGCGGCGCGTTCGGCGGTCGAGGTGAGGATGGACGCGTCGTTCCACAGTGCCGGATCGTGCACGTCGCGATCGTCCGGGGCGATGTTGAAATCCCCCAATACGATCAGCTTCGGGTGGCGCACGATCTCCGTGGCCAGCCAGTCGCGCAGCGCCGCCAGCCAGCGCAGCTTGTAGTCGTACTTCTCGCTGCCCACCGCCTGCCCGTTGACCACGTACAGATCGACGATGCGCACGCCGCCGACGGTCGCGGCAAGCACGCGCTTCTGTTCGTCGGCAAACCCGGGGATGCCCGCCTGCACGTCTTCGAGCGCCTGCCCGCGGGCGAGGATGGCCACGCCGTTGTAGGTCTTCTGCCCCGAGCACACGCTGCGATAGCCCGCCTGCGCCAGCGTGGTATCCGGGAACTTGCCATCCTCCAGCTTGGTTTCCTGCAACGCCACCACGTCCGGTTGCGCACGCTCCAGCCACTGCAGCAGGTGCGGCAGGCGCACATTGAGGGAATTGACGTTCCACGAGGCGATCTTCATGCGGGCAGTATCGCAAAGTCCCAACGCGCGCGGCTTGCGGCTACACTGGATGCAAGCCTGTCGGGAAGGAATGGCCGTGGACTGGATCGATCTGCGCAGCGACACCGTCACCCAGCCGACGCCGGCGATGCGCGAGGCGATGGCGCGCGCACCGGTCGGCGACGACGTGTACGGCGAAGACCCGACCGTCAACGCCCTGCAACAGCGGCTGGCGATCAAACTGGGTTTCGAGGATGCGCTGTTCGTGCCCTCCGGCACCCAGGCCAACCTGGTCGCGTTGATGGCGCACTGCCAGCGCGGCGATGAATACCTCGTCGGCATGGACGCGCACACCTACAAGTTCGAAGGCGGCGGCGCGGCGGTGCTCGGCTCGATCCAGCCGCAACCCATCGCGCACGCCAGCGATGGCAGCCTGCCGCTGGAGGCCATCGAGCGCGCGATCAAGCCGCTGGATCCGCATTTCGCGCGCACCCGCCTGCTGTGCCTGGAAAACACCTGGCATGGCCGCGCGCTGCCGCTGGACTACCTGCGCGACGCGCGTGCGCTGTGCGAGCGTCGCGGCCTGCGCCTGCATCTGGACGGCGCGCGATTGTTCAATGCCGCCGTCGCATTGCAACTTCCTGCGCGCGACATCGCGCAGTTCTTCGACAGCGTGTCGGTGTGTTTCTCCAAGGGATTGGGCGCGCCGGTCGGCTCGGTGCTGTGCGGCTCCCGCGCGCTGATCGACGAGGCGCGGCGCTGGCGCAAGGTCTGCGGCGGCGGCTGGCGGCAGGCCGGCATGCTCGCTGCGGCCTGCCTGCACGCACTCGACCACCACATCGAGCGCCTCGCCGAGGATCACGCCCGCGCAGCGCGACTGGCCGCCGGCGTGCGCGACCTGACCGCGATCCGCTTCGCCGGCCAGCACACCAACATGGTGTTCATCGACCTCGCCCCGGCGCACCTGCAAGCCTTCCGCGCGCACATGGAAGCCGCCGGCGTCAGGCTGTCGATCGGCTACCTGCCGAACATCCGCATGGTCACCCATCTGGATCTCGACGATGCGGCCATCGAGCGCACGCTCGCCGCGCTGCAGTCGTTCGCGCCCTGAACGCCCTCACGTCGCCGGTCGCTGTTGCGCTTTGGGTTCGGCGATTTCCTTGCCCGCCTGCGCGCGCCCGGCCATCTCCGCGCCGGCATCGGCTGGCAGGCGGAACATCATCCACACCGACAACGCGCTGATCGCGCCGACGATGGCGAAGGCCGGGCCGAAGTTGGCGGCCGCGGTCGCCGGCCGCTGCGCGATCGCGCCGACGATCTGCAAGGCGTAGCCGGCCACCGCCACGCCCAGCGCCAGCGAGAACTGCTGCATCATCCCGGCCAGGCTCGCCGCCTGGCTCATCGCCGCCTGCTCGACCTGCGCGTAGCTGAGCGCGTTGATCGCGGTGAACTGCAGCGAGCGGAAGCAGCCGGCGACGATCAGCACGCCGATGATCAGCGCATGCGGCGTGCTGGCGCGGAACAGCCCGTAGCCTGCAAGCATCGCCGCACAGACCAGCGCATTGATCCACAGCACGTCGCGAAAGCCGAAACGTCGCAGCACGCGCGAAGCAATCGTCTTCATGAAAATCGCCCCGATCGCCGAGGCGAAGGTGAGCAAGCCCGAATGCAGTGGGTCGAGGCCGAAACCCAGTTGCAGCATCATCGGCAACAGAAAGGGAATCGCGCCGATGCCGACCCGGAACACGCCGCCGCCGAGCACGCCGGCGCGAAAAGTCTCGCGGTGGAACAGGCGCAGGTCGAGCAGCGGATGCGGGTGGGATCGCGCATGCACGCCGTAGCCGGCCAGCGCCAGCAGGCCGGCGACGAGACAGACGGCGGCAACCGGCGTGGACACCATGTGCCGGCCCAGCGTGGAGAAGCCGAACATCGCCGCCGCCAGGCCGAAACCCGAGAGCGCGAAACCGCGCCAGTCCAGCGGCTGCACGTCCTCGCGCAGATCCGGGATGTAGCGCCATGCCAGCACGATGCCGAGCAGGCCCATCGGCAGGTTGATGCCGAAGATCCAGCGCCAATGGAAATACGTGGTGATGAAGCCGCCCAGCGGCGGGCCGAACATCGGCGCCATCAGCGCGGGAATGGTCAGCCAGCTCAGCGCATCGACCAGTTCGCTCTTGGGGATCGCGCGCAGCAGCACCAGCCGCCCGACCGGCACCATCAGCGCGCCGCCCATGCCCTGCACGAAACGTGCGGCGACCAATGTCTCCAGCGAGTGGCAGGCCGCGCAAGCCAGCGATCCGAGCAGGAACACGCCGATCGCCGACATGAAGGTGGTGCGCGCGCCGAAGCGGTCGGCGATCCAGCCGCTGACCGGGATGAATACCGACAGCGCCAGCAGGTAGGCCGTCAACGCCAGCTTGAGCGCGATCGGATCGGTGCCCAGATCGCGCGCCATCATCGGCAGCGAGGTCGCGATCGCGGTCGAATCCATGCTCTCGATGAACAGCGCGCAGGACACGATCAGCGGCAGCAGACGGCCTTGTCTCATGCCGCCATTGTCGCCTGTACAGCGCGAAGCTTGCCTCCTTGAAAAGTCCGCACAGGGATGTGCGGGCACTTGTGCGGGAAGCACATCGAGCTTATCGCGTCAGGAATTTCACCAGCCGATCCGCCAATCCGCGATACGGCGGCTTGAACAAGGCCATCGACGACAACCGCGACTGGTACAACACCGCCTTGGGATGGCTGAAGGTCGCGAAGCCGTCGTAGCCGTGATAGCGGCCCATGCCCGAGGGACCGACGCCGCCGAACGGCAGGCGTTCCTGCGCGTAGTGCATCACCGTGTCGTTGATCGACACCCCGCCGGCGACGGTGCGGTCGAGCATCTGCTGCACCCGCTTGCCGTCGTTGTCGAAGTGGTACAGCGCCAGCGGACGTGGATGCGAATCGATGTAGGCGATGGCTTCGTCCAGCGTGCCGTAGCTCTTCACCGGCAGGATCGGGCCGAAGATTTCCTCGCGCATCAGGGCCAGGTCGTCGGGCGGATCGAGCACCAGCGTCGGCGGGATCAGGCGTTGCGCATCGGCAGTCGTGCGCTCGCAGGCGACCATCTCGATGGTCGGCACATGGCGTGCGGCCGCCTCGTCGAGGTAGCCGCGTAGGCGCCGGTACTGGCCCTCGTTGACGATGCTGGTGTAATCGGGATTGCCGGCGATGGACGGGTAGCGCGCGCGCACCGCTGCGCCCAGCGCATCCACGAACAGATCGCGCGCGGCTTGCGGCACGAGGATGTAGTCGGGCGCGATGCAGGTCTGGCCGGCGTTGAGCCACTTGCCGGCGGCGATGCGTTGCGCAGCGAGCGGCAGCTGAAAGTCCGGCGCGATCACGCACGGCGACTTGCCGCCCAGCTCAAGCGTCACCGGCACGAGGTTCTGCGCGGCTGCCGCCATCACCTTGCGACCGACGCCGGTCGAGCCGGTGAAGAACAGATGGTCGAACGGCAATGCGGCGAACGCGGTGGCCACTTCCGGCCCGCCCAGCGCCACCGCCACGCGCTCGGCCGGGAACACCTCGGCCAGCAGGTCGCGCAGGAAGGCGCTGGTGCGCGGGGTGTGCTCGGAGGGTTTCACCATCACGTGGTTGCCGGCAGCGATCGCGCTCGCCAGCGGGTTGAGCGCCAGGCTCACCGGGTAATTCCACGGCGAGATCACCCCGACCACGCCCAGCGGCTGCATGCGCACCTGCGCGCGCGCGGGCAGGAAGATCCAGTTCACCCGCCGGCCCTGCGGGCGCATCCACGATTTCAGGTGGCGGCGCAATTGATCGATCTCGCCCAGCACGGTCATGCCGTCGGCGACCAGGCTCTCGTGGCGCGAGCGGTTGCCGAAGTCGGCGCTGACCACCTTCGCCATCTCCTCGACGCGCTTCTGGAAGGCGTGGCGCAAGCGGTCGAGGTCGTCGCGGCGCTGCGCGTAGTCGGGCACCCGCGCGGCCTGCGCGGCGCGCAGTTTCTGCAAGGTCGGCAGCAAGTCGGCGACGGGCGTGGCGGCGATGGTATCCATGCGCCCGAGTGTAGTGCCGCGCGGTCGTACAATCACTCCAATCCGACCGAGAGCTTCCATGCGCCCCTACCTCGACACCTATCCGAAGCTCGGCGCGCGTGTCTACGTCGATCCGGCCGCCACCGTGATCGGCGACGTCGTCATCGGCGACGACGCCTCGATCTGGCCGGCAGCCGTCGTGCGCGGCGATGTCCACCACATCCGCATCGGCGCACGCACGAATGTTCAAGACGGCGCGATCCTGCACGTCACCCACGCCGGCCCGTACACCGGCGCGGGCTTCCCCTGCCTTATAGGCGACGACGTCACCATCGGCCACGCCGCGGTGATCCACGCCTGCACCATCGAGGACGCCTGCCTGATCGGCATGCACGCCACCGTGCTCGACGGTGCTGTGGTGCGCAAACACGGTTTCGTCGCCGCCGGCGCAGTGATCGCGCCGGGCAAGATCGTCGGCGAAGGCGAGCTGTGGATGGGCAACCCCGCGCGCTGCGTGCGCAAGCTCGATGCCGGGCAGATCGAGCAGTTGTATTACTCGGCCGCGCATTACGTGAAACTCAAGGATCGGTATCTGGCGAGCGAAAAGCGAAAAGGGCCAGAGTGAATATCGTTTGAAACAGGGACGTGTAGGCGATTTCCTACCGACGATCACGACGCCTGCCGATTCGCATGCGTGGCTGGCTGCGCCAGGATCGCCGCCGACTTCGCATCGGAACATGCCATGCCACGGCGACCGCGTCTCGAACTGCCCGGCAGCGCGCTCCACATCACCCACCGAGGCGTGAACCGCGGCGCCACCTTCATCGACGACGACGATTTCGCGCGCTACCGACAACTGCTGCACATCGCCTTCGGCGATGCAGGCATCGCCCTGCACGCCTATGTGCTCATGACCAATCACGTCCACTTCCTGCTCACGCCGCCGGCACCGGGCTGCCTGTCGCGCGCGATGAGCCGGCTGGGCCAGCGCTATGTGCCCTGGTTCAATCACCAGCATCGCCGCACCGGTACGCTGTGGGAAGGGCGATTCAAGTCCTGCCTCGTCGACACATCCGGCTATCTGGCGCGCGTTCACCGCTATATCGAACTCAACCCCGTCCGGGCGGCCATGGTCGATGCCCCCGAACGCTATCGCTGGTCGAGTGTCCATGCCAACCTCGGCGCATGCAAGGATCCACTCGTCACGCCGCACCCGGCATATCTCGGGGCGATATCGGATCCCGACCTGCGCGCCCTGTCCCATCGGCAATGGCTGCAGGAGGGCATCAGCGAGGACGACCTCGCGGCCATTCGCGCGCACATGCAGCAGGAGCGCGCGTTGGGTTCGTTGCGATTCCAGTCGATGGTCGAAAAGACCCTGAACCGTCCGGCAACCGTCAGGCCACGAGGACGGCCGCCGCTTGCCGAACGCCGCGAAATCTAAACGTTCGTTTCAAACGGTAATTTACTCTGACCCCTTTTTTCACCGCGCATGCGAGGACCCGCTCGTCACGTCGCACCCGGCGTATCTCGGGGCGATATCGGACCCCGACCTGCGTGCCCTGTCCCATCGGCAATGGCTGCAGGAGGGCATCAGCGAGGGCGACCTCATGGCGATTCGCACCCACATGCAGCAGGAGCGCGCCTTGGGTTCGTTGCGATTCCAGTCGATGGTCGAAAAGACGCTGAACCGTCCGGCAACGGTCAGGCCACGCGGTCGACCGCCGACCCTGCTTGCCGAACGCCGCGAAATCTAAACGTTCGTTTCAAACGGTAATTTACTCTGGCCCCTTTTTGCCGATGTTCCAGTTCCCGCCGGAGATCCGCAAGATCACCTACACGACCAACGCGATCGAGTCGTTGAACGCGACGATGCGCAAGTACACGCGAAACCGGCGTATCTTTCCGAACGACGAGTCGGCGCTGAAATCGCTGTTTCTGGCGATCCGCGAAACGAGCAAGCGATGGCGCGGCATCCATCACTGGAAGCCGGCACTGCAGGTTTTCCAGATCCTGCTCGGCGAGGAGCGCGTCCCGATCCATGGCTGAGAAACCGCAGTTACACAGTTAGATTTACAGACCCTGTTTTTGCTATTTTGTCCGTATATCTACCGAATATTGCCATGTTTTTAACGATTGTTCACCAGCATATTGTACTGAAATAATATATTCGCCATTGGCGAATTGAATCACGCGGTCGCCACCACCGATTTTAGTATTTCCTACAAACCGCCATTTTTTTGTATGAGCCAGCGCATTATAAAAATCATTAATACGATAAAAATCCAACGCGGTTCTATAATAACAAACATAAATCCGTCTCGAAATACTTTTGACTCCGTAGCCACATACACCGAATCGTGTAGTACCAAGCGGTAACGGCAACCCATTTAATAATGCAATTATCGGATCAGACCGCCGCAATTGCTCCTTCCACACCGACATCGCATAGATTATTGATATTGCAACCGTTATGTATATTACTATATTTAATGATTTATATTGGCCAAATTTCATAATTAACCATTTTAAGCACAAATTTGGGTTTTCATTGGGTTACTTCCCATCATCACGTGCAGGAATGTGGGAGCCCGTTTGTCCTGGGCTTCCATCAACATTTCCTGGCCCCGGGCCGAAGGGGTCGCCACTGTCAACACCACCATCTGCCCCACCACCACTTCCGGATCCTCCACCACTTTGATTTGAACTATTCGAATTCCCAGAACCAAAGAGTGACCATGGGTTTGCCCAAGGATTGAAATAAAATTCTCCCGTATCCCAATTGCCTAGAAGTGTATTCCAATCTCCCGACCCACCCCAGCCTCCCATACCCGCTCCAAAACCAAACGCAGATCCAGAGTTGTTCCAAGAAAAACTTCCGCCAAGGTAATAATAACCAGCGACAGTAAAGGAGTAATCGCTTAGATACGAATTTAGACGGTTTTGGTTAGGCTTCCCGCCAGACATCCAATTAACGGAAATCGAAAACCCATCACCTGTCGGCCGACCCACCCCTAAAAATACATCATAGTACCTCGTAGCGTCAATGCTGATATTTATATTGTCGAATGTAAAATTAAAAGCATAATAATCTGGCATACGAGCATTAGATAATTCATTCCAAGTCTGATTTGATAAATCGTTCCATTCGGCGATTTGCCACTGCGGCATTTGCTGACCATCGACAATCAAACCAGACGAATCCGAATTGAAAATTGGATTCCCCCCCACATACCCAAACGTATTGATCCCCGCATCCAGCCCCAGCGGATCGCTCTCCACATACCGGCCCAGGCTCGCATCGTAGTCCCGGAAGCCGTTGTTCCACAATCCGGTCTCGGCGTCGTAGTACTGCCCCGGGAAGCCGATGTTCAGCCCGCCGATCGTGTCCAGGGTCACCGTGCGGTCGAAGGCGAAGTTGCTGGCGCGCCACACCACCGCCTGCGCGGCGTTGGTGACGATCTCCGGCCGGCCGAGTTGGTCGGTGTGCACCATGTACAGCGTGTTGTTGCGCACCATGCCGACCAGCGCGCCGCCCATCCACAGGTAATCGGTCGTGCCGGCGTTCGAGCTTTCGCTCGCCAGTGCGCCGTCGATGGCGTACACGAAGCGCGTCCACGCGCTGCCGGTCGATTTATACACGCGCCGGCCCTGCGGATCGACGTGGTAGGTCGTGATCGCGCCGCCTTTGGTGGCGCGATCCATGCGGTTGAACGGATCGTAGTGGTAGGCGATCGCGCCGCTGGTACCGCTGTCGCTGGTGCGGTTGCCGTTGAGGTCGTAGCCGAAGGTGCGCGCCGCGCCGGTGCCGGTGGCGGCGCCGCTGACGGAGGTCAGCTCGTTGCTGGAGGAAGACAGGTTGTAGGTGCTGCTGAGAAATGCCGTCTGGCTGCTGCGGTTGCTGTCGGCGTCGTAGGTCCAGGTGGTGGAGTTGGCGATACCCGAGCTTGCCCCGGTGAGGCGGATCAGCGGGTCGTAGCTGAAACTCTGGGTCAGGCTGGCGTTGACACCGTTGGTGATCGCGGTGATGGAATTGTTGGCGTCGTAACCGAAGGTCAGGCTCTGCAGCACCGTGCTCGACGGCACCGTCGTGCTGATGCCGGTCAGGCGGCCGTCCAGGTCGTAATCGTTAGTGCGCACCAGGTTGTTGCCGTAGATCCACCCGGCCACGCCCGCATAGGGCTGGTAGGTCAGGCCGGTGGCGACGTTGCTGGTGGTGCCGTTGATCGTCACCGTGGCGGAGGACAGCTTGCCGCCGGTGTAGGCGTAGTTGGCGACCACGCCGTTCGGGTAGGTCAGCCCGGTCACACGGCCCATGTTGTCGTGGGCGTAGGCGGTGTTGTAGGTGTTGCCGGCCACCACGCTGCTCTGGCTGGCGACCCAGCCTTCCGGCGTATAGGCGGTGGCCAGGTTGTCGGTGGTGCCGTTGAAGGCGTCGGACACGCCGCACAGGCGGCCCGCGCCGTGGGTGCAGGCGTCATAGGAGAAAGTTTGCACCTGCCCACCGGCGGTGGCCGTCTGCACCCGGTTGAGCCCGTCGAACGTGTACGTGGTGACGGTGCCGTCGGCGCGGGTGTAGCCCGTCCTGCGGCCGCCGGCGTCGTAGGCGAAGCTCACCGTGCCGGTGTCGGGGCTCGATCGCGCCCACAACTGGCCGAAGCCGTCGTACACGTAGGTCGTGACCAGATAACGCGGATCGACCACCGAGGCGACGTGATCGCCCGCGTCGTAGCCGATGAGGGTAGTGCCGTTGTTGGCATCGATCGTGCCGATCTTGCGGTTCAGGTGGTCGTACGAATACAGCGTGGTGTGGCCGAGCGAGTCGGTCGCGGAGGTGAGATTGCCGTTGTTGTCATAGGCGTTCGTGAACTTCTGGCCGTTGTTGCCGGTCACGACCCACGGACGCCCGAGGCCGTCGTAGCTGCGGAAGGCCTTGCTGACGATGGTGGAGGTGCCTCTGAAGCCGTAGCCCCAGGCGGCGCAATCGGGTGGCTCGCCTGCCATGCCCTTGATCGGCTTCGTGCAGTATTCCCGCCAACTGCCGTTGCGCGCGGTTTCGTCGACTTCCACGACATCGCCGCCCACGTCGTAGAGGTAATCCTCCTCTTCCAGCCCCGCGCCACCTGCGACCGTGCCAAACGCATTTTTATATTTGGCAATAAGTTGACGGCTGTCGTTGTAGACGTAGTTCTCCGTCACGCCATCGGGCGTGGTCACGCTGGCGAGTTGCCCTTCCGACGTGTAGGTGTAGGTCGTGTTGGCGGCCACACCATTCGGTGAGGTCTGCACGTTGGCGACCAGGCCCCAGGTGTTGTAGGTGTAGGCCGTCGTGTCGCCGTTCGGGCCGACCACCTGACCGGGCTCTCCCAGCGCATTGTAGCCGCTGTAGGTCGTGGCCTGCCCGAGGTTGTTCGTAACCGATGCCAGATCGCCGGCAGTGGAATACGTGGTCGTGACCTTGTCGCTGGGGCCGGGCACCGGCCCGTCCACGACCATCGTCTGCAACATGCCGTTGGTCGTGTTGTTGGTGTAGGCGTAGGTGGTCGTGTGCGCCTGATTGGCAACGCCATGCACCGTCAGGTTGATCTGGCTGACCGAGGCCACGCGCTGGGTGGTGGGGTCGTAGGTGTAGTCGGTCTCGCTGTATCCGGGAACCACGACCTTCAGCAGCCTGTTGGTGCCCGGCGTGGCATCCCATGTGTACTGCGTGGTGCGCGCTTCGGGCTGGCCGGATGCCTCGACCTTCTGCTGCAACTGGCCGTTGGCGGCATACGTGTACACCGTCGTGTTGCCGTTGAAGTCGGTGACCTGCTTGTCGTAGCCGTTGGCGTCGTAGGTGTGCGACTTGCTCGTGTTCGGGGTGTTGGCGCCACCGGTGCCGCTGGTGCCGGCAATCAGCCCGTTGACGAAGCTGTAGGTCGTCTGCCGCCCCAGCGGGCTGGTCTCGAGAACCGAGAGCGTGTTGTTCGTGCCAGGGGTGTACGCGAAATTGTAAACGACGTTGTTGCTGTTCACGCCGAGGCTTCTCGTGGTCGCGTAGCCGTTGCCGTCGTAGGCGAAGTTCGCGAAGCTTTCGTCGTCGATAGTGACGTTGGTCAGGCCGCCGGGATATCGGCTGTCGCCATAGCCGTAATAGGTGAACGACGTGACACCGGCTGGCGAGACGCTTTCCGCATGCTGCAACAGGTTCAACCCGGAACCGAGGGCATTGGCTGCGTAGGTGTACTCATGGGTGTTGCCGTCCGGACCGGTCACCGTCACCAACTGGTTGCCGCTCCAGGTGAGGACGATCTTGCGGCCGTTGGTGTGCGTGACTGATTGCAGGTAGTTGCTCGCGTTGTAGGCGAACGTCCAGCCGACGTTCTGCGCGTCGACGATGGACATCACGTAGCCGGTGGCGCTGTAGCGCTCGACGCCCTGATGGTCGTTATGCAGCGTATAGCTGCCGTCGGCATTGCGCACGATGTAGGCGATGGGCGAGGGCTTGGTTTCCAGCCACCGGGCCTGCGCGGCGTTGTAGACGTACTTGATGCGGCGGCCGTCGGGCAGGTGCGCCCACAGAACCAGATTGGTCGTTCCCGTCGGAGGCGTTGTGCAGACTCCGCCCGGATACGGGTAGCACGCACTGCCAAAACTGCTGTTGAACGAGAGCTTGTAATCGAAATTGCTCTGCCACTTTGCGCCGAAGATGCCGACGCCGCCCCAGTAGTTATTGAATGTGCGCGTCAAAAACAGCGCCATCTCGCCCTTGCCGCTGACATCGGTCTGCGGGAAGACCAGATTGCCGGTGGCATACACGATCGGCCCGGAACCCTGGCGCAGCGCACTGGCATCCAGACCCCAGTCCACCTGACCGAGGTTGTAGCCGGTGCTGCCAGTGTCGGCGGCCGCCGGCGCGACACAGGCGACAGCGCCCACAGCCAACGCGAGGGACATCAGGAGTTTCGAGAGCGTGTTCGAGAAAGCCATGTGGAGATCCGAAAGGTTGGAACAGCAAGGTGAGAGGTTCAAGCTACTGTGGTGTCTCACAAGTAATTTGAACTAATTGTGCTGCAATTTGTCTATGAGTTTTCGGTGACGGAGACTCAGGCGATGTCCAGAGCGGGGAGACCGCTGAACGGGTTACAGCACAAAGCCAACCGCAGCGGCGGGCGGATGGCAAACACGTCTGGACTGCAACACCAGCTCACGCAGCTGCAGTCGGAAAGACAGACCACTGCATCGCCAGCACATGCCTCGTGCTGGCAAAGCGACACGGCCTATGGATTCCCCGGAAGGATCAGAACCTTCACGACTGAGACACAACGAACCCCGAACACCCAGCGCCACAGCCCGTGAGGCGCGTCACAATATCCGAGAGATGGTGAAAATTTCCTTTCGGAGATCGCGAAGCAGTCCGAGCGAATGGGGGACGCCATCGGATTTCGCCCTTGCCGAGATCCACTCCTCTGGCGGCTGACGAGGGGGTTATTTCGCGCCAGCGCGCATGCTAAAATTGCGCTCACAAGTCGTTCTTTTTGCTGCAAAAACGCCCGCAAAAAAGGAAAAAAGGCTCTTCGTGGAAACGTGTGGGTGATTCAGGCTCTGTGATTCGGCTGTAGGCCGCGCCAGCCATGGCGCTGAGGCCTGTCGACGGCGGCTCGGATTCTGGCACGCTTGGGCGATGGCCAGATCACTTCCTCGCAAGCGGCGTCTGCTCGACGCTTACGCCTTCCCCGGCTTCCGTCCCGAAGCGATCGTCAAGGGCGTCTTCGGCGATCCCAAGCTGAGGGTCGGAAAAAAGGGGAAAAAAGGGGCAGGGGGAAAAAGGGGCCAGAGTAAATTATCGTTTGAAACGAGCGTTTAGATTTTGGCGATTCGGGGACGCCCGAAGGCGTGACCACCACCGGGAAAAAGGGGTGAAACAAGGACACCCACTTTTCTGCACGGAGGCCCCAAAGTGGTGCGTACAGCGCCAACGTGCGGCGGACGAGCCCCCTTCCGCGCGAGGGTCGGCAGCCTACATGGGAGGCGTTAGGATTCTCTTCCGGCAACGATCGAAAATACGCAGGGACGATCGCAGACCCATTCGACCTGTTCCGCAAGGGCACGGAGGCTCGGCCTCGTCCTGTCCGTCAGCGACGAACCGCCCGTTTGGGGCACTCGGCTGACGCACTCCGCCCCACCTTGTCGCAACGAGTGCCCGCCGATTCGCTCAGTTCATCCCCGGCCCGGCCTTTCCCGGCGCAGCAGTTCGTACACCGGTTCGGTCTGCGGGCGCACGCCATGCCACAGCGCGAACGCCTCGGCGGCCTGTTCGACGAGCATGCCGAGGCCATCGACGGCGTCATGGCAGCCCGCGCTGTGCGCCCAATCGATAAAGTCGTTCGCTGCATCGCCATAGCCCAAGTCGACCGCCAATGTACTTCGGCTGACCAGTGATGGCGGCAGTTGCAGGCGTGCATCGGCGCGCGCGGCCGCGGTGGCGTTGATGATCAGATCGAATGAACCGAGCGATTCCAGATCATTCCATGCGCGCGGGTGCACACGGCCAAGTTGGCCCAGCGCGGCGGCCATCGCCTCGGCGCGTCCGGGCGAGCGGTTGACGATGACCAACTCGCCGATGCCGGCATCCAGCAAGGCCGGCGCAACACCCGCCGCCGCCCCTCCGGCACCGAGCAGCAGGCTGCGGCGGCCGCGCAGGTCGTGCTGATGGCGCATTGTGAGGTCACGCACGAGGCCGATGCCGTCGGTGTTGTCGCCGAACCAGCCATCGCCACGGCGGACGAGGGTATTGACCGCGCCGCAGCGGCGCGCGCGCGGGCTGGCGTCGGCGCACAGGGCGAGCGCGGCGGCCTTGTGCGGCAAGGTGACGTTGCCGCCCGCACCACCGTTGCGGGCGAATCGCGCCAGCGCCGCAGCGAAATCCTCCGGCAATGCATCGATCAGCGCGTACTCCATCGTCACCCCGGCTTGCTGCGCGAAGGCGGCGTGGATGCGCGGGGACAGCGAATGCGCGACGGGGTGGCCGAACAGGGTGTAGCGCGAGTTCACTGCGTTGACGCGAAAGAAGGATTGACCTTCATCCTGCCAGCACATTCCGCCATTGCCCCCGTTTGCGGGGGGAGTTGTACGAAAGTCTCATTCATCTTCGGGGTGGTGCCAGTCATCATGGTCGTCAGCTTTTGAGCCAGCTTGCCGCATCCAGCGCGAAATAGGTGAGGATCGCATCGGCACCGGCGCGGCGGATGCCGGTCAGCGCTTCCAGCACGCAGGCGCGCTCGTCCAGCCAGCCGTTGATGGACGCCGCCTTGAGCATCGCGTATTCGCCGCTGACCTGATAGGCGAAGGTGGGCACGCCGAAGCGCCGCTTCACCCGCCGCACGATGTCCAGATACGGCAGGGCCGGTTTCACCATCACCATGTCCGCGCCCTGCTCGATGTCCAGCGCGACCTCGCGCAGGGCCTCGTCGGAGTTGGCCGGATCCATCTGGTAGGTGTACTTGTTGCCGCCGCCCAAGTTGCCGGCGCTGCCGACCGCATCGCGGAACGGGCCGTAGAAGGCCGATGCGTACTTGGCCGCGTAGGCGAGGATGCGCGTGTTGACGTGGCCATCGGCCTCCAGTGCCGCGCGGATCGCGCCGATGCGGCCGTCCATCATGTCCGAGGGCGCGACGATGTCGGCGCCGGCCTGTGCGTGCGAGACCGCTTGCTTCACCAAGGCATCGACGGTTTCGTCGTTGACGACGTAGCCGCGCTCGTCGATCAGGCCATCCTGACCGTGCGTGGTGAAGGGATCCAGGGCCACGTCGGTGATCACGCCCAATTCCGGGAAGCGCGACTTCAAGGCGCGCACGGCGCGCTGGGCGAGGCCGTCGGGGTTCCAGGCTTCGCGGGCGTCGAGCGATTTCACGCCCTCTGGCGTGACCGGGAACAAGGCGATGGCCGGGATGCGCAGCGCGACGGCGCGCTCGGCCACGCGCAGCAGTTCGTCGATCGACAGGCGCTCCACGCCGGGCATCGAAGCCACCGGCGCTCGGCCGGGCAATTCGTGCACGAACACCGGCAGGATCAGGTCGTTCGCGGTCAGCACGGTTTCGCGCATCAGCCGGCGCGAGAAGTCGTCGGCACGCATGCGGCGCGGGCGGATCAGGAGATGGGGCATGGCGGTGCTGCGTGGGGGCAGGAAGCTCATTTTACCCGCGATGCCGACCCCTCTCCCCAACCCCTCTCCCGCAAGGGGAGAGGGGCTTGGGTGTACGGCGATCCTCGGTACTGGCAGTGAAGCACGTTCCCCGCTTACCGCTTCCCGCTTCCCGCTTCCCGCTTCCCGCTCCCCGCTTCCCGCTTCCCTCTTCCCGCTCCCCGCTTCCCGCTTCCCGTTCCCCGCTTCCCGTTCCCCGTTTCCCGCTTCCCGCTTCCCGCTTCCCGCTCCCCGCTTCCCGCTCCCCGCTTCCCGTTCCCCGTTCCCCGCTTGTCGGCGATGATGTCCGCATGCCGCACTCCCCGCACCGCTGGCCGCGCTCCATCTCGCTCAGCCTCGGCGTGCTCGCCGTGCTCGCGCTGCTGGCCTTGATCGGGCCGTGGCTGTCGGCGTATGCGCCCGAGCATCCGGACTGGAATGCGCTGTCGGCCGCACCGTC
This sequence comes from Pseudomonadota bacterium, assembly GCA_018242445.1. GTDB lineage: Bacteria > Pseudomonadota > Gammaproteobacteria > Xanthomonadales > Xanthomonadaceae > SZAS-103. The sequence continues at coordinate 68,319 of JAFEBW010000007.1, forward strand.
GCTGGCGCGCGGGCACTGGTTGGGCACCGATGCGATCGGTCGCGATACGTTCGTGCGTGCCTGTTACGGGCTGCGCCTGTCGTTGTTGCTCGGGGTCGGCGCGACCCTGATCGCACTCGCCATCGGCATCACTTATGGCGCCACCGCTGGCTACGTCGGCGGGCGCAGCGAACGGCTGATGATGCGCGGGCTGGATGTGGTCTCGGCCCTGCCATTCCTGTTGATCGTCATCCTGCTGCTGACCTTGTTCGATCGCTCGCTGCCGCTGCTGCTGGCGGCGATCGGCGGTTACGTGTGGATCGACCTGGCGCGGGTGGTGCGCGCCGAGGCTGCGCGCCTGCGCGAGCTGCCGTTCGTGCTGGCCGCGCGCGCCGCGGGCGCGAGCACGTGGCAAATCCTGCGCTGGCACATCGTGCCCAACCTGCTCGGCATCGCGCTGGTGTATGCCAGCCTGATGGCCGCGCAGGCCATCCTCGTGGAGAGTTTTCTCGGCTTCCTCGGCTTGTCGATCGACCAGCCATCCGCCGGCCTTGGCACCTTGCTGGAAGAAGGCGCGCAGGAACTCGCCAGCGCGCCGTGGACGCTGCTGGTGCCGGCGCTGCTGCTGGTCGCCACGCTGGCGTGCTTCCAGCAACTCGGCGATGGCCTGCGCGATGCGCTGGATGTGCGCAATGCCGCGTCGGCCGATGCTGCGACGGATGCGCCGGGCGTGGTGGCGAACCCGGCCGATGGCGATCCATTCGACGGCGACCCGTCGGATGCCGGTTCGTTCGATGCTGTTCCATCCGCTACCACTGCACCGCTGCCGGCAACCGACGCATGACCACCGCGCCCGCCCTGTCCGTGCACGGGCTGTCGGTGGCTCTGGCCGACCGCCCGCAGCCCTTGCTCGGCCCGCTGGACCTGGAAATCCACGCCGGCCAGTGCCTGGGCATCGTCGGCGAGTCCGGCGCCGGCAAGAGCCTGGCCACGCTCGCCCTGCTCGGCCTGCTGCCGCCCGCGCTGCGATCCAGCGGTGCGCTGCAGGCTGATGGCCGCGCCATTGAACTCGGCTCGCGCGCGCATGCCGCCTTGCGCGGGCGCACGCTGGCGTGGGTGCCGCAGGATGCGCTGGCGGCCCTGCATCCGCTGCGCCGGATCGGCGCGCAGGTGGACGAAATGCTGCGTGCCTGCGGCGAACGCGGCAATCGTCGCGGCCGCGCGCTGGAACTGCTCGCGCGGGTCGGCATGCCCACGGCACGGGAACTGCTCGACCGCTACCCGCACGAGATTTCCGGAGGGCAACGTCAGCGCGTGTGCATCGCGCTGGCGCTGGCCGGCCGTCCGCGCATCCTGCTCGCCGACGAGCCGACCTCGGCGCTCGACCCGCGCATCGGTCGCGGCATCCTCGACCTGCTCGACACCCTGCGCCGCGAGCTCGGGCTGGCCGTGCTGCTGGTCAGCCACGACCTGCCGCTGGTCGCCACGCTGGCGCAGCGCGTGCTGGTGCTGCATCGCGGCCAGTGCGTGGAAACCGGCGCGACCGCTGCGGTGTTCGCTACCCCGCAGGCTGCCTACACGCGCGCCCTGCTGGCCGCCGCCGAGCTGCCCGCTGCGCCGCCAGCACAAGCCGGCACGCTGCTGCTGCAAGCCGATGGCCTCGCGGTGCGTTATCCGCGCGCGGCGCAGGATGCCCTGCAAGCGACCTCGCTGGCACTGCATCGCGGCGAATGCCTCGCGCTGGTCGGCGAATCGGGCTCGGGCAAGTCCACGCTGGCGCGCGCCACGCTGCGCCTGCTGCGTGCGGCGGTGCGCGGGCGCATCGTGCTCGACGGCATCGACCTGTCCGCGCTGCGACCGCGCGCGCTGCGCCCTTTGCGCCGACGCATCGGGGTCGTGTTCCAGGATCCGTTCGCCTCGCTCGATCCGCGCATGCGCGCGGCGCAGATCGTGGCCGAGCCGCTGCGCATCCACGGCATCGGCGATCCACCCACGCAGCGCGCCCGCGCCGCCGAACTGCTGCGTGTGGTCGGCCTGCCCGCCGACGCGCTGGATCGGTATCCGCATCAATTCTCCGGCGGCCAATGCCAGCGGATCGCCATCGCCCGCGCGCTGGCGACCGATCCGGACTTGTTGGTCTGCGACGAGGCGGTTTCCGCGCTCGACGCACGCAGCCGCGCGGCAATCCTGCGTCTGCTCGCCGACTTGAAGCTGCAACGCCAGCTCGCCATCGTGTTCATCACCCACGACATGGACGCCGCGCGCACGCTGGCCGACCGCATCGCGGTGATGCAAGCCGGCCGCATCGTCGAGACCGGGCCGGCCGCCCAGGTGCTGCGCGCGCCGGCGCATGCCTACACCCGCGAACTGCTGGCCGTTCGCGCGGCAGTCTGAGCATTCGCGCCATCCAGGCGCCCGATGTATCCCCGACGCCACGTTGCGACGGGTCGAGCCGGGCCGGCAATTGCATGCGCAGATGAACGCCGATCGGAAAGTTTTCGTTAGACTCTTGCAAACATTTCGTTATTTTGCTACAGAGGTCTCACAACGATTCATCGCAAGCCCTTGAAGGTGCAGACGTGACGAACCTTCTCCTCGCCCTCGCCGCTTTACTCACCCTGGCGCTGTACGCAACGAGTTTCCGGCGCGTGCCCGAGGGTGAGGCATGGACGGTGCGCCGCTTCGGCCGCTACGTGCGCACCCTGCAGCCCGGCCGCCACGCGGTGTGGCCCTTGCTCGACCGGATCGGCCGCCATGTGCCGCTGACCGGGCACCACGTCGAACTGCCCGCGCGGGCACTGGGTCGCGACGCGGGCGGTGCCGACCTGTATTTCCAGATCCTCGACCCCCTGCAAACCGGCGAGCGCCTCGACCGCGTGGACGAATGGGTGCGCGATCACGCCGACGACGCCCTGTCGAGCATGACCTGCGACGTGCGGCCGCAGGCGAGCCATGCCGACCCGGAACTGGCCGACGCGATCAAGGACGAACTCAACCGCCGCCTCGGCAGCAAGGGCCTGCGCGTGGTTCGCTGCGAACTGGTGGCGGAGGCCTGAACAGCGAAAGAGGCTGGGGGCAATGTCCACTGCAGGCGGTCAATCGTACCCGCTGCTGCTGCCCGCCCGTCACTGCGGGTAAACGCACATCGCCACGAGCAGCGCCGCACCCACGGCAGCCATCGCCATCGCGAAGCCAAAGGCCAGCCACGGCGTGTGGTACCAGACATGACGGCGGATTTCGCGCTGCCAACGCAGGCCGTACAGCAGGAAGCGGATGCCGGCCGCCAGCAGGATCAGGATTCCCAATCCGACCAGGGTCACGCCGGCGGCAAGGCTCAGCAGATGCGGCCACAGCGCTGCCTGATCGGAGACCCGCCACGGCGGATGCCGCATCAGTTCGCCGAAGCGATCCACCGCGATGCCGAAGATCATCAGCCCCAATGCCGTGCGCGTCCACACGGCCAGGGTGCGTTCGGTATTCATGTACGAGCGCTGCATCGACAATTCGGTGAGCACCTGCATGGCAGCCAACTGCTGATCGGGTATGGGATCGGTCACGTCGTTCTCCCCAAGGCGGCGCTACAGGCGGAACAGCAGCAGGCTGATCGTCAACACGCTGCCGGCGACCACCGTGGCGGATGCGAAGGCGAAGGCCAGCCACGGCCCGAAAGCGCCGGATTCGGCAAACTCGCGCGCCCAGCGACGGCGATACGCCTGATGGCGGATGCTGCAGGCCAGCGCCATCAGCGTGCCCAATACCAAGAGGGCGATGCCGACCACACCGAACAGCGGATCCGGCGCGAGCGGCGTGCCCGGATGCAAGCGCGGCCCCAGCAGCACGCCGTAGCGATCCAGCACCACGCCCAGCATCAGCAACGAGAGGCTGGTCCGCGTCCACGTTGCAAGCGTGCGATCCACGTTCATGCAACAGACCTTCGCCTGCTCGGTGATCAGCTTCCGCGCGGGCGCATCGAAGCCGTGCAACAGGTCGTCGTTCGCCGGTTCGCGCATGCCCTGAAGTCTCTCACCGAGCCCCGCCGCGTGGCAAAGCGTCCAAGGCTCGCGGCAGCACCCGGATCCGAAGCGTCGCCCCAATCCTCCTCGGGCGGTACAGATGCGGGACAATGGCACCCTGCTTCCGCGGCATCGCGCATGACATCCACCGCTCCATCCCTCGACCACCTGCGCCCGGCGCTCGCCGCCGGGCTGGCGGCACTGCGCCTGCCCGGCGAGCCGCTGGCCGCGCGCCTGCTCGCCTACCTCGATCTGCTGTTGCGCTGGAACGCCGCCTACAACCTCACCGCGATCCGCGAACCGGCGCAGATGGTGAGGCTGCATCTGCTCGATTCGTTGTCGATCGTGCCCTTCGTGGGCGGAGCGCTGGCCGACATCGGCTCCGGCGCGGGCCTGCCGGGCATTCCGCTGGCGCTGGCCGTGCCGGGGTTGCAGGTGACCTCCATCGAATCGGCCGGCAAGAAGGCGCGTTTCCAGCGGCAGGCGCAGCGCGAACTGGGGCTGGACAACTTCACTGTCGTCGCGGCGCGCGCCGAAGCATTCGCACCGGAACGACGCTTCGACTGTCTTGTGTCGCGGGCCTTCGGTAGTCTTGCCCAGTTCGTGCGCGTCGGCGGCCACCTGCTGGCGCCGGGCGGGCAGTTGCTGGCGATGAAGGGCGCCGATCCGGCTGCCGAGGTCGCCGCGCTGCCCGCGGGCTGGCAGGTCACGGCCATGCATGCGCTGGACGTGCCGGGGCTGGACGCGCGACGGCATCTGCTGGTGATCGAACGCGACGGCGATACAACGCAAGGGGACGAGACAGCATGAGCAAGGCGCGCATCATCGCCATCGCCAACCAGAAGGGCGGGGTGGGCAAGACCACCACCTCGGTCAATCTCTCCGCAGCTTTGGCCAGCTCCGGCGCGAAAGTGCTGCTGGTCGATCTGGATCCGCAGGGCAACGCCACCACCGGGGCGGGCATCGACAAGCGGGAACTCGACGCCACCACCTGCGAGCTGCTGCTGCGCGAGGCGGACTTCGACGCCGTGCGCCAACGCAGCCCGGAGGATTACGACATCCTGCCCGGCAATGGCGACCTCACCGCCGCCGAAATCCATCTGATGGACGCGAGCGGGCGCGACCAGCGCCTGAAGGAAGCCCTCGAACCGCAGCGCGGCAAGTACGATTTCATCCTCATCGACTGCCCGCCCTCGCTGTCCTTGCTGACCTTGAACGCACTGGCGGCGGCCGATGGCGTGCTGGTGCCGACCCAGTGCGAGTTCCTCGCCCTCGAAGGCCTGACCGCGATGCTGGGCACCATTCAGACGCTGATGAAGCGACTGAACCCGGCGCTGCAGATCGAGGGCATCCTGCGCACCATGTACGATTTGCGCAACAACCTCGACAACGCCGTGTCGGCCGATCTGGCCGCGCACTTCGGCGAGCGCGTGCTGCGCACCATCATCCCGCGCAACGTGCGCCTGGCCGAGGCGCCCAGCCACGGGCAGAGCATCATCGCGTACGATCGCGCTTCGCGCGGCGGCATCGCCTACCTCGGGCTGGCCGGCGAAATCCTGCGCCAGCGGCGCGAACGCAAGACCACGGAGAAGGGCTGATGGCGGCGAAGAAACGAGGCCTGGGGCGCGGCATCGACACCTTGCTGGGGCCGTCCGGAAAAACCGGAGCGGCGGAAGTCGAAACGGCGAGCGAAAGTGCCGGCCTGCACGTCCTGCCGGTCGCCGCGCTGCGCCCGGGCCGTTACCAGCCGCGCACCGGCATGGATGCCGAGCGCTTGCAGGAACTGGCCGACTCGATCCGCGCGCAGGGTTTGATCCAGCCGATCGTGGTGCGCGCGGTCGCGGCGGTGAAGGGCTCGAAGGCCAGCCACGAGATCATCGCCGGCGAACGCCGCTGGCGCGCCGCGCAACTGGCGGGCTTGACCGAGGTGCCGGTGGTGTTGCGGCAGGCCGACGACCGCGCCGCGGTGGCGATGGCGCTGATCGAGAACATCCAGCGCGAGGATCTGAACCCGCTGGAGGAAGCGCAGGCGCTGAGCCGGCTGATCGACGAGTTCGGCCTGACCCACCAGCAGGCCGCCGAGGCCGTCGGCCGCTCGCGCGCGGCAGTGTCCAACCTGCTGCGCCTGCTGGAACTGCCCGAGGCCATCCGCGAGTTGCTTGCCACACACAAATTGGAAATGGGTCATGCCCGCGCCCTGCTGACCCTGCCCGCGCAGCACGCGCTGGCGCTGGCGACGGAAGCCGCGGCGCAGGGCTGGTCGGTGCGCGAAACCGAGCGCCGCGCGCAACTGGCGCAGGCCGGCAAACCCGCAACCTCGACACACAAGCCCATCGCCAAGGCCGACCCCAACGTGGCCGCGCTCGAACGCGAACTGTCCGAGACGCTGGGCTCGCGCGTGGCCGTGCAGCACGGCCGCGGCGGCCGCGGCAAGCTGGTCATCCACTACCACGGGCTGGATGCGCTGGAAGGCGTGCTGGAGCGGCTGCGCCAGCGTTGAATGAAAGGTTGTAGTAAAGGTTTTGCCCCTCCCTTGCGCGTAGCGCAGGGTTCGACACCGTGACGGGACTGCACCGCGCCAGCAACGTGAGGGTTCGACCCCCTCCCTTGCGCGTAGCGCAGGATTCGACACCGTGACGGGACTGCACCGCGCCAGCAACGTGAAGGTTCGACCCCCTCCCTTGCGCGTAGCGCAGGGGAGGGTTGGGGAGGGGTGCTTTGGCTCATGGCGACAAGAAGCGCTCCAGACAACCCCCTCCCAGCCTCCCCCCTGCGCTGCGCGCAAGGGGAGGAGTGGTCTCGGCGACCTGCGAATGGATGCCTCCCGCCCTTTGTTCGATTCAGGTGAAAGCAACTCCGGCAACCGCGATAATGCGCGGATGATTCCGACCTTCCGGGCCAGCAGCCCACGGATTACCTCCTGCCGCATTCCGGTGTCCCGATGACCGCCCCCGAATTATCGGTCGTCGTGCCGGTGCACAACGAGGAGGCCAACATCGCCCCGCTCATCGGCGAGATCCTCGCCGCGCTGCGCGGCCGTGTCGCCTTCGAGATCGTCTATGTCGATGACCTCAGCCGCGACGGCAGCGTGGCGGTGCTGCAGCAGCTGCAGCGCGACACGCCCGAACTGCGCGTGCTGCGCCATCTCCAGCAGGCAGGGCAGAGCACCGCCATCCGCAACGGGGTGAAGGCCGCGCGCGGGGCATGGATCGCCACCCTCGACGGCGACGGCCAGAACGACCCGACCGACATCCCCAAGCTGCTGGCCGAGCGCGGCAAGGCTGCCGCCGACATCAAGCTGTTCGCCGGCTGGCGGGTGAACCGGCAGGATTCTGGATCCAAGCGCTGGGCCAGCCGCTGGGCCAACCGCATCCGTTCGCGCATGCTGCAAGACGCCACACCGGACACCGGCTGCGGCATCAAGCTGTTCGAGCGCGAAGCCTTCCTCGACCTGCCCTACTTCGACCACATGCACCGCTTCCTGCCCGCGCTGATGCAGCGCGCCGGCTGGAAGACGCTCAGCGTGCCGGTCAACCATCGCCACCGCACCGCCGGCGTGTCCAAGTACAACAACCTCAACCGCGCGCTGGTGGGCATCCGCGACCTGCGCGGGGTGGCCTGGCTGATCCTGCGCAGCAAGCGCGCGCAGGTGGCCGAGCTGCACGCGAACGATTGAAAACCCCCTCCCTTGCGCGTAGCGCAGGCGGTGATAAAGCACGCTTGCGAATGGCCAGTGGCCATCCACGAGCCGAAGAACGCCCGGCAGGGCTGGAAGGTTGGGGCGGGGTACTCTTGGCTGGTGGTTGCATGGGCACACCACAGGCAACCCCCTCCCAGCCTCCCCCTGCGCTGCGCGCACGGGGAGGAGACTTTTCTCCCTGTGCAAGGCGGAGACTTTCCTCCCGGCGCAAGGAGATGAATACACCGGAGACACCGATGAACGACGAACTGCTGTGGCTGTCCTGGACCGGCATCCACGTCACCTTGTGGAAGCTGATCGGCTACACCGGCGCGCTGATGTTCTCGGCGCGCTGGTTCGTGCAGATGCACGCCTCGCGCAAGGCCGGCAAGCCCGAGGTGCCGCGGGCGTTCTGGTACATGAGCATCGTCGGCAGCATCACCACCCTGAGCTATTTCATCTTTTCGCCCAAGAGCGATTCGGTGGGCGTGCTGCAGAACCTGTTCCCGGCCTTCACCGCCAGCTACAGCCTGTACCTGGACATCCGCCACCACGGCTGGAAGCGGCAGCGCAAGGCATCGAACCGAAGCGGCTGACGACGGATCGGTTGTTTGGTCGGCAACGCAACAACGCCGTGACGGCGTTGCCGTGAATCCAGCCGTTCAGACCACCTTGTTGCGGCCGCTTTCCTTGGCCCGGTACAGCGCCGCATCGGCCCGCGCGAGCAGCACGTCCGCGCGTTCGGGCATGGCCGGGTCGAAAGCGCAGATGCCGATGCTGACGGTGACGCCGATGTCCGCGGCCTCGATCTGCGCGCGCAGGCGCTCGGCCACCTCGCGCATCGTCGGCAAGTCGCAATCGGGCGCCACCACCGCGAATTCCTCGCCGCCGTAGCGCGCCGCAAGCGTATCGCCGCGCACGCCGTCGGCGAGCATGCGCGCGACCTGGCACAGCCGCTTGTCGCCGGCGAGGTGGCCGTGGCTGTCGTTGTAGGCCTTGAAGTGATCCACGTCGATCATCGCCAGGCCCACCGGCCGCCCGCGATCGGGCGCGCGCTGCAGGCACTCGTCGAGGAAACCGTCGAAGCGGCGGCGATTGGCGATGCCGGTCAGGCCGTCGCGATCGGCCAGATCCCGCAGGCGCAGGTTGACCTTCTCCAGATCGTTGGTGCGCGCCCGCACCATGCGGTCGAGCTCGACGTTGTGCTCGCGCAGGTGGCGTACGCGCCGGCGCTGGCGCTGGATCAGGGCGGCGGCGATCGCGCCGCAGCCGAGCATCACCAGCACCGGGATCACCCACGCCCGCTCGTACCAGCGCGGCACGATCTCGAAACGCAGCGGCGCGGCGTCCACCGGGGCGTCCGTTCCGCTGCGCGCGCGCACGTGCAGGACATAACGTCCCGGCGACAACGCTGCCACCCGGTAGCTCGGCTGGCTGCTCCACGCCGACCAGTCGTCGGTCAGCCCTTCCAGCCGCACCTGATATTGCTTGTCGTCGCCGCTGCCGAAATCGGTGTAGCCGAAATCGAAGGCCAGCCCGCCGCCGCGCGAGGGCACGCGCTGGACGCGATCGAGCGGCAACAAGACCGGCGCCTGGCCGTCGCGCAGCAGGCTCATCGCGGTCACCCGCAGGTCGGGATGGCTGGCCGGCGCCGGCGTGGCCGTCGCGCCATCGAAGCGCAACAAGGTGCCCGACGCGCCGACCAGCACCTTGCCTCCGGGAACGGCCAGCAAGGTCTCGAACGCGCCCAGGGCCGGGCCGCCGACCATCTCGGTCTGCCAGTGGCCGCCGCGTGGTTGGTGATACAGGCCGTGATAGCTGAAAGCCCAGCGATCGCCGCCCGGCGCGACCAGCAGGCGCACGACTTCCCCTTCGGCGAGCAGTGCCGCGAGGCCGTCGACGGGATCGCTCACGAAGCGGCCATCCGTTTCGCGGAACAACCCGCGCGAAGTGCTCACCACGGTGCCTTCCGGCCACGCCGACACCTGCGCCTCGCCATCGGCACCCGTCAGCACGCCGCGGGCGGCATCCCAGGGCTCCAGCGCGAACCCTTGCGCGGCCTTCGGGTCGACGCGCGCCTGCATCAATCCGTGATTGTCGCTGCCCATCCACACCCCGTGCGGGGCGGGTGCCAGCGTGGTGATGCGCCAGTCGGGCGCGCCGATCCGCCCGACCTCGTGCAGACCCTCGGCAGCGACGCGAAACAGGGCCGCGCCTTGCTCCGTGCCCACCCACAGCAGGGAGGCATCCTGCGGGTCGACCAGCATCGCGCGCGGGTACAGGTCGTCGCGCGAAACCCGTTGCACGCCGTCGCCGACGACGCGCAGCAGCGACAACGAGTCGGCGATCAGCACGTCATGGCCGACGGGCCGTGTCTGCCAGCATTCGCCGGATGTCCACGCCTCGGGCTGCAAGGGCGGCAGCGGTTCGCCCGCGAGCATCCGCGCCTGCGCCACGCCTGCGCTGCCGCACACGAAGAGTCGGCCGGCCTGCTCCCACAGGTCGTGCACGTCGCCGGCCACGCCATCGGCGGCCGCATACCGGAACCAGCGCGGCGGCCAGGGCAGGCGCACTACGCCCTGGTTGTCCACCGCCAGCAGCGCGCCGTCGCGATCGCGCACCACGTCGCTGATGAAGCTGGTGCCGATGCGGAAGGCGTCGATGCGGCGCGCGGGCAAGTCGAGGATGCGCAGTCGCCCATCGTCGCCGGCAAACGCGAAGCGGCTGCCGTCCAGCGCCACGCCGTGTTCCAGATGAGGGATGTCGCCATGCAGTGCGGCATCGTCGAGCGCGGTCGCCACGCCGTTCTGCCACAGCGACAAACCCTGGCCGAAGTCGTGCACCAGTGCCGCGCCGCCCGGCAAGGGGAACACGTCGTACACCAGCGCGCCGCTCCAAGCCTGCCCGCCGGGCAAGGGGACGAAGGCGTGGCCATCCCAGCGCCGCATGCCCTCGCCGCGCCATTGCAGCCATAACTCGCCATGCACCTCGCCGATGTAGCCAAGGCGATCTTGCCGATGCCAGTAACCTGCGCGGCGGCCGTCGGCATCCACCGCGAACAGGTCGTGCAGGCCACGGAACCACAGCAAGCCATGCGATGGGGTGACCTGCCAGATGTCGGCGAACGCCGCGCCGTGCAGGTCGTGGGCGAATTGCGGGGCCAGATCGACGAAACGCTGTTCCCCGGTCGGCAGGTTCTCCAGATAGCCGAAGCTGTCCATGCCGCCGTACCACACCCGGCCATGCGCGTCGGCGTACAGCACGCGAACCGGACCGGGCTTCGGGCTGGGTTCCCAGATCCAGCGCCCGCCATCGTTGCGCACGATGCCGTCCGTGCCGCCGACGTAAATCTGCCGCCGCCCATCCTGGGCGACGCTGAAGAACTGCGGATACGCGCGCACGTCCGGGGTGAGGCGCACGACCAACGGCTCGACCGCCAGCGCCATCGACGCGGCGAGCCATCCCAAGACCATCAGCCCTGCCAAGCCTGACCAGCGCACCCGAGCCCCCTGTTCGCGGTTGCCCGACGATGGTAGCCGAACAACCGGCGGTGCGGACGTGCCAGCGCATGCGGGAAAGACGATCGGGCGCCACGCGATTCCTGAATTGCGCAGACGAATCTCGCGCGCTGGCCGCGGGCGCTACAATGCGCGTCCGCATCGATTGCCCCGAGGAGCCGTCGCGATGAGCGAGTGGATCATCGACCGCGCCCGCCGCACCTACTCCATCGCGCACTGGGGCGAGGGTTATTTCGACATCGACGGCGATGGCCGCATTGTGGTGCAGCCGCAACGCGCCGACGGCGCGGCCATCCCGTTGCCAGAAGCAGTCGATCGCGCGCTCGCCGGTGGCCTCAAGCTGCCGCTGCTGCTGCGCTTCGCCGACATCCTCGGCGACCGCCTGCGCCGGCTGCAGGGCGCGTTCGCGCGGGCAATGGCGGATTTCGACTACACCGGCGGCTACACCGCGATCTACCCGATCAAGGTCAACCAGCACCACGGCGTCGCCGGCGAGCTGGTGCGGCAGGGCAACCAGGGCTTCGGCCTCGAAGCCGGCTCGAAGCCCGAGCTGATGGCGGTGCTGGCGCTGGCCAAGCCCGGCTCCGTGGTGGTGTGCAACGGCTACAAGGATCGCGAATACATTCGCCTGGCCCTGATCGGCCGCAAGCTCGGCTTGCAGACCTTCATCGTGATCGAGAAACCATCGGAACTGGCGCACGTCATCGCCGAGTCGAAGGCGCTGGATGTCGAACCGGTGATCGGCGTGCGCATGCGCCTGGCCTCGCTGGGCGCGGGCAAATGGCAGAACTCCGGCGGCGACAAGGCCAAGTTCGGGCTCTCGCCGCGCCAGCTCATCGACCTGATCGAACAACTGCGCGCCGCGAACCTGATGCAAAGCCTGCAACTGCTGCACTTCCACATGGGCTCGCAGATCTCCAACGTGCGCGACATCGCCAGCGGCATGCGCGAGGCCACGCGCTATTTCGTCGAGGTGAGCAAGCTGGGCTGCCCGATCCGCGGCATGGATGTCGGCGGCGGCTTGGGCGTGGATTACGAGGGCACGCGCTCGCGCAGTTTCTGCTCGATCAACTACGGGCTCGACCAGTACGCGGCCCACATCGTGCAGCCGCTGGCCGAGGCCTGCGCCGAGCACGGCCTCAAGCCGCCGATGGTGTTCACCGAATCCGGGCGCGCGCTCACCGCGCACCACGCGGTGCTGGTGGCCAATGTCTCCGAGGTCGAAACCGCGCCGGAAGGCAGCGTGCCCGCGCAAGCGGCGGACGAGTCGAGCGTGATCCGCCACCTGCGCGAACTGCACGCCGAACTGCCGGAGCGCTCGGCGCTGGAAGCCTTCCACGAAGCCCAGCACCACCACGCCGAGGCCACCACGCTGTATGCGCTCGGCCGGATCGATCTGGCCGAACGTGCGCGCTGCGACGACCTGTTCTACGCCATCGCGCATGCCGTGCGTGCGCGCCTGAGCTACGGCGAGCGCAGCCATCGCGCGGTGCTCGACGAACTCGACGAGCGCCTGGTGGACAAGTACTTCGTCAACTTCAGCGTGTTCGAATCGGTGCCCGACGTGTGGGCGATCGACCAGGTGTTCCCGATCGCACCGATCGCCCGCCTGCACGAGCAGCCCGGGCGCCGCGGCGTGATCGCCGACCTGACCTGCGATTCCGACGGGCGCATCGACCAGTACGTCGATGATGGCGCGCTGGATACCTCGATGCCCCTGCACGCCCTGCGCCCGAACGAGAGCTACCGCATCGGCTTCTTCCTCGTCGGCGCGTATCAGGACACGCTGGGCGACATCCACAACCTGTTCGGCGACACCGACGCGGTGAACGTGCGCCTGACCGCCGACGGCTACATCATCGAACGCAGCCGCCGCGGCGACACCGCCGACGTGATGCTCGACTACGTCGGCTACGATCTCGCCGAATTGCGCGCTGCGTATGCGACGCGGATCACGGCGGCGCAACTGCCCGCGGCGATGGCAGCCGAACTGGCGGCTTCGCTGGAGAAGGGGTTGACGGGCTACACCTATCTCGACGCGACGGTGCTGGCGTAGCTGCTGCTTTCCCCCCTCCGGGGGAAGGTGCCCGAAGGGCGGATGAGGGCAGATCCTCCAACCGCCTGCGTATTGATGGCGCTGGATGGATACCTACGTTCTCTGTGACGAATTGCGTTCCCGAAGTTCCTCCCTCACCCGCCCTTCGGGCACCCTCTCCCGATGGGAGAGGGGACATCAAGAGCGATGAATCTGGAACCCCGCGAACGACTGGCTGGTCGGCATCATCTCCAGCCGATTCACGTTCAGGTGCGGCGGCAGGTTGGCGATCCACCAGAGCGTGTCCGCGATGTCCTCGCCGGTGATCGGCTGCATGCCCGCATACAGCTTGTCGGATGCGGCGGCATCGCCGTGCGTGCGCACGAGGGTGAACTCGGTCTGCGCCATGCCCGGCTCCAGCGTGGTCACGCGCACGCCGCTGCCGTGCAGGTCGGCGCGCAGGTTGAGCGAGAACTGGCTGACGAAGGCCTTGGTGCCGGCGTACACGTTGCCGCCGAGGTAGGGATAGCGCGCGGCGGTGGAGCTGACGTTGACGATCGCGCCGCGGCGTTCGATGAGCGTGGGCAGCAGGGCGCGGGTGAGCGTGACCAGCGCGGTGACGTTGGTGTCGATCATCCGCTTCCAGTCGTCCAGATCCGACGATTGCGCGGGCGCGGTGCCTTGCGCGAGGCCGGCGTTGTTCACCAGCAGGTCGATGCCACGGAATCCTTCCGGCAGCGCGGCGATCGCGGCGTGCATCGCGGCCTCGTCGCGGATGTCGAAGGCGCAGGTGTGCACGTGCGCTGCGCCCAGTTCGGCGCGCAGCGCGTCGAGGCGCTCGCTGCGACGGCCGCTGGCGATGAGCTTCCAGCCGCCTGCGACGAAACGTTGCGCGGCCGCGCGGCCGAAACCCGAGGTCGCGCCGGTGATCCATGCGGTCTTGTGCATTGTCTTGCCCCTACTTCACCCGGATGGCCACCGCCGGCAGGCCGCCGCCGCTGAGCTTTTGCTTGGCGGCTTCCAGTTCGCTGGCAGTAGCGTAAGGACCGAGGCGCACGCGGTGCATCGTTCCCGCCGGCGTCTCCACCGTCTCCACGCGGCCGACCAGACCGAGCATGGCGATGCGCGCCTTCAGGTCGTCGGCTTGCTGGGTGTTCTTGAACGCGCCGGCCTGCAGCAGGTACTGACCACTCTTGAGCTGCGAGGCGGGCACCGGGATCGTCGCGGTTGCAGCCGTCGTCGTCGTCGCCGGATGCGCGCTGGAGGCGATCTGGCTGCTGGCCGGTTTCGTGGCGGCGGTGTCGGCAATCGCAGGGTTCGCCGTCGTCGCCGTGCCAGCCGCCGCCGGCTTGGCGGATGCGCCATTGGATGCGGCAGGATTGGATGACGCAGGATTGGCGGCAACGGCCGTCGCCGTCGCAGGGCTGGCCGTGGACGCCACGCCCGCCGCCAGCGCCGCCTGTTGTTTCGCGGCGAGGTTGGCGGCAGCGGTTTCCGCCTTCACCTGCGCGTTCAGTTCATCGTCCGGAATGACGACTTCGCGCTCGGGCAACAGGGTGTAGAAATCGTACTTGGGTTTCTTCGGTGCCGCCGGGCTGGCAGCGGCAGCGGATGCAGCAGGGGATGCAGCCGACGAAGCCGACGCCGAAGGTGGATTGCCTTCGGGCACGTCGGACGATCCACTCGCGGACGCCTTCGCCTTGGCGGTCGGGTTGGGATGCGGCAGCAGGCCGTCCACCGCGTGCGGATTGCGCAGCCACAGCGCCACCGCCACCGCGCCGCCGATCAGCAGCCCGGCCAGCAGCCACACGTAACCGGGCACCATCGGTTCGTCCTTGCGCCTTGCCTGTTTCTTGCCACGTTTCACGGCCATCTCACATCGCCTCGGGCGCGCCCACGCCCATCAGATCCAGCCCGTTCGCGAGCACCTGCCGCGCGGCCACCGCCAATGCCAGCCGCGCATCGCGCAGGGCGGCATCGTCGGCCACCACGATGGGTTGTGCGTGGTAGAAGGTGTGGAAGGCGGTGGCCAGCTCGCGCAGGTATTGCGCCAGCGTCTGCGGTTCCAGTTGCGCGGCGGCGGCCTCGACCACCTCCGGGTAGCGCGAGATCTCGATCATCAGCGCCAGCTCGTGCGCATCGGTCAGGCGTGCAAGATGCGCGATGCCATGGCCCTGGTCGTATGCGAAGCCTTTCTCGCCGGCCTGGCGCAGCAGGCTGCACACGCGGGCATGCGCGTACTGCACGTAATAGACCGGGTTGTCGTTGCTCTGCGAACGCGCGAGGTCGATGTCGAACACCAGTTGCGAATCGGGCTTGCGCGCCACGAGGAACCAGCGCGTCGCGTCGCGCCCGGCCTGTTCGATCAGGTCGCGCAAGGTGAGGTAGCTGCCGGCGCGCTTGGAGATCTTCACTTCCTCGCCGCCGCGCAGCACCGTCACCATCTGGTGCAGCACGTACTGCGGCCAGTCCTTCGGAATGCCCTTGTCCAGCGCCTGCAGCCCGGCCTTCACCCGTGCCAGGGTGCCGTGGTGGTCGGCGCCCAGCTCGGTGATCGCACGCACGTAGCCGCGCTGCCACTTGCTGTAGTGGTAGGCCACGTCGGGCACGAAGTAGGTGTACGACCCGTCGGACTTGCGCATCACGCGGTCCTTGTCGTCGCCGAAATCGGTGCTGCGCAGCCACAGCGCGCCGTCCTGCTCGTAGGTGTGGCCGCCGGCCTGCAACGCGGCGACGGTATCCTCGACCTTGCCGTCGGCGTACAGCGAGGACTCGAGGAAGAACACGTCGAAGCCCACGCCGAACACGGCCAGGTCGGCATTCTGCTCGGCGCGCAATGCGGCCACGGCGTAGCGGCGGATGGCCTCGAGATTGATCGGGTCGCGGCTGTCGGAAACCACGTCCGAGCCTTCCGCGGCGGGCTTGCCGAGCAGGTAGTTGCGCGCAATGTCGAGGATGTAGTCGCCGCGGTAGCCGTCTTCGGGCCAGCCGGCATCGCCGGGGAACACGCCCTTGCAGCGCGCCTGCACCGAGCGGGCGAGGTTGTCGATCTGCGCGCCGGCGTCGTTGTAGTAGAACTCGCGCACCACCTGCCAGCCGGTGGCATCGAGCAGGCGCGCAAGGGTGTCGCCGATCGCCGCCGCGCGCCCGTGGCCGACGTGCAGCGGGCCGGTGGGATTGGCCGAGACGTATTCCACGCCGGCGCGCACGCCGTGACCGGCATCGCTGCGACCGTAGGCATGGCCCTGCGCCAGCACGCCGGCGATCTCGCGCTGCCACGCGGCATCGGTGAGGAACAGGTTGATGAAACCGGGGCCGGCGATCTCGACTTTGGCCACGTCCGCGCTGGGCGGCAGTGCATTGACGATCTGCTGCGCCAGCGCACGCGGATTGCATTTGGCGGCCTTGGCCAGCGCCATCGCGACGTTGCAGGCGAAGTCGCCGTGCTCGCGGGTCTTGGTGCGCTCCACCGCGATGGCGGGCAGAGCCAGTTCGGCAGGCAGCGTGCCAGCCGTGCGCAGGGATTCGACCGCGGTCGAAAGCAGCACGCGTAGGGACAGTTTCACGAAGGGATCCGACGGGTGTATCCGGCGGATAGTTTAGCGTGAAAGAGTCGTTGTCCCTTGCATCAGATTTTTGGCTCGCCTGCTTATTGCCCCCTCCCCGCAAGCGGGGAGTGCTGGCGAAGTCTCTTTCATCCTCAGGGGTGGCGCCAGTCACACACCATGATCGTTATATGCGCGGCCGAAAACGGAGTGGATCGATGCGATGGGCTTCAGCAGCCCGCCAGCACCCGGTAGGCCTCGATCACCGCCGCGCCGCTGACCGGCGGGGTGGCGGCGAAATGCTCGCGCAAGGCCGCGCTGACCGCTCGCACATGCGGGGCGTTGGCCGCCTTGCCGGGGCCGAACACGCGCTCGCCTTCGCGCGAGCAGAAATGGTGCAACTCGAAGAAAAACTTCTCCTGCCCGCGGGTCAGGAAGTCGAGGCAGGGTTGCGCCGACTCGTGCGAGTCCAGCGCGCGGCGCTCGCGCATCTCGCGCTCGCGGCAGAGGCGGATCGCGCTGTCGGCCAGTTCGGCGAAGCTCTCGCCGGCGTTGGCGGTGTCCAGGTCGGCGGCGATCCGGGCCAGGATCAGCGCATGTTCGATCACCGCATCGCCACGCCAGTCGGGCACGGTCTGGTCGAGCAACCCGGGCAGGTAGCGCGCCAGTGCGCCACCGCCGATCGCCGCTTCGGCCGAGTTCTCCAGCGGCCGTGCATTCAGGCCGAAGGTGCTGCCGGCGATGGCCAGTTCCAGCGCGACATACAGCGGGCGGTCGCGTTCACGGTCGAAACCGCAGACATCGAGGATGCGCAATGCCTCGGCCATGCTCGCCGCCTCGTTGCCGTCCACCGGCCCGGGCACGTCCAGCGGCTCGCGCTGACGCAGGTCGTGGCAGGCCGCGAACAGCGCCAGCACCACCCAGTCCGCCAGCGGCAGCGCGGCCAGTCCGAGCTGGCTTTCGTAGGCGTTGAAGCGGCGCTGGGCCAACTCCAGCACGTGCTCTTCGTTGTGGTAGGCGTGCTGGTCGTTGCCGAAGCGGCCGTGGCGCAGGCCCAGCCGCGCGGTGCCCAGCACGAAGGCATCCGCCGTGCGATCGAGCAGCTCCGCCTGTTCGGCGCCGAAGTGCGCGAGCAGACGGGAGCGCCGGCGCTGCACGAAGGCGAGGATGTCCGGGCGCCGCTCGGCCAGCAGCGCGCGCGCGGCGGCGGCATCGGGCAACGTGCGCTCGACATCGTCCGGTGGATA
This sequence comes from Pseudomonadota bacterium, assembly GCA_018242445.1. Taxonomy (GTDB): domain Bacteria; phylum Pseudomonadota; class Gammaproteobacteria; order Xanthomonadales; family Xanthomonadaceae; genus SZAS-103. The sequence continues at coordinate 86,335 of JAFEBW010000007.1, forward strand.
CAGGCTGGAGTACCCGAAGATCACGGCGGACGCGGCGGCTTTCCCGGCTGGCGGCGCGGTGCCGCGGTCGCAGTATATGCGCGCAGCCGCCGGCTTCGGCAAGGCATGGCGCGCCCGGTCACACCCAGCCGCGCGCGGCCAGCGAGCAGGGTGCGCCATCCCCGATCACGAAATGATCCAGCAGGCGGATCTCCACCAGCGCCAGCGCATCGCGCAGGCGCAAGGTCACCGCGCGGTCGGCGGCGGAGGGTTCGCTGCTGCCGGAAGGATGGTTGTGGCCGACGATCAGGGCCGCGGCGTTGTGGGCGAGGCAGCGCTTGAGCACCTCGCGTGGATACACCTCGGCGCCATCCAGGGTGCCGCGAAACATCTCCTCGAAGGCGATCGCGCGGTGCCGGTTGTCGAGGAACAATCCGGCGAACACCTCGTGCGGCAAATCGCGCAAGCGTCGCGCGAAGTATTCGCCGGCACGCGCCGGATCGGCCAGCGCCTCGCCGCGCGCCAATCCGGCGGCAAGATGCCGGCTGCCCAGTTCCAGCGCGGCCTTGAGCGCGCACACCCGCGCCGGGCCCAGCCCCGGTTCGGCGAGCAGCTTCGCGACGGGTTTTTCCAGCAAGCAGCGCAGGTTGCCGAAGCGCGCCAGCAACTGCCGCGCCGACTCCACGGCATCGGTACCGCGCAGGCCCGAGCCGAGGAAGATCGCCAGCAGCTCGGCATCGGAAAGGATCTGCGGCCCGCTGGCGAGCAGGCGCTCGCGCGGGCGTTCGTCGGTTGGCCAGTCGCTGATTTTCATGGGGCTGGGGGCTGGGGAATGGGGAATGGGGAATGGGGATTGGGGAATGGGGATTGGGGATTGGGGAATGGGGAATGGGGAATGGGGAATGGGGAAACCAGTTTTTCCTTCCCCCTCCGGGGGAGGTGGCGCGAAGCGCCGGATGAGGGAGCACTCTTGCAGTCAACGAGGCATCTGTTGCAGCGAACTGACAGATCTTTCCCTCATCCGCCCTGCGGGCACCATCCCCCCAGTGGGGGAAGGGAAAGCCCCACCCCCGCAGCGTCATCAGCTTGTGCTTTCTGTCCTCCGTCTTCTGTCCTCTGTCCTCTGAATCCCGGGTAAGCTAAGCCCTCTTTTCCCGTAGGGCATTTCCCACGTGAGCCAGCCTCTGCAAGGCGAACGCATCCTGCTGGGCGTGTGCGGCGGCATCGCTGCCTACAAGGCGGCCGAGCTGGTGCGCCGGCTGCGCGAGGCCGGGGCGCAGGTGCAGGTGGTGATGACCGCCGCGGCCGGGCATTTCGTCGGCGCGGCCACGTTTCAGGCGCTGTCCGGCCGGCCGGTGCGCGATAGCCTGTGGGATGCCAACGCCGAGGCGGCGATGGGCCACATCGAGCTGGCGCGCTGGGCCACCCGGGTGGTGGTCGCACCAGCCAGCGCCGATGCCATCGCCCGTATCGCCCACGGCCACGCCGACGACCTGCTGGCCACCTTGTGCCTGGTCGCCACCGCGCCGCTGGCCATCGTCCCGGCGATGAACCACCGCATGTGGCTGCATCCGGCCACGCAGGCGAACGTGGCGACGCTGAAATCGCGCGGCGCGCTGGCGATCGGCCCCGACGTAGGCGCGCAGGCCTGCGGAGAGTTCGGCCCCGGGCGGATGTGCGAGCCCGACGCCATCGTCGCCGCGCTGGTGGCTGCGCATGCCGTGGCCGGTGGCGACCCGCTGGCCGGGCAACGGGTGCTGGTCAGCGCCGGCCCGACGTACGAAGACCTCGACCCGGTGCGCTACCTCGGCAACCGCAGCTCGGGGAAGATGGGTTTCGCCATCGCTGCCGCCGCCGCCGAACTCGGCGCGCAGGTAACCCTCGTTGCCGGCCCGGTGCACCTGCCCACGCCCGCCGGCGTGCATCGCATCGACGTGCGCAGCGCGCGGCAGATGCACGCCGCGGTGCTGGGCGCGCTGCCGCAGGACATCTACATCGGCGCAGCCGCGGTGGCCGATTTCATGCCCGCACGGGTAGCCGAGCACAAGATCAAGAAACCGACGGTATCGTCCGACAGCGGGTTGACGGTCGAACTGGTACGCACCCCCGACATCCTCGCCGAAGTCGCAGCCCATCCGCAGCGCCCGCTTCGGGTGGTGGGTTTCGCCGCCGAGACCGCCGCCCTGGCCGACTCGGCGCGCGACAAGCTGCGCCGCAAGCGGGTGGATGCGATCGCCGCCAACCGCGTCGGCGTGACCGGCAGCGGTTTCGATGCCGACGACAACGCACTGGACGTGTACTGGCGGCAGACCGACGGCAGCGAGACGATGGCCGCGCTCGGGCCGACGTCGAAGGCCGTGCTGGCGCGCGAACTGCTGCAATTGCTGCTCGATCGCGTGCCGGCCGCGCCCACGCAGGACACGCCATGAGCGTGCCGATGGTGCATGGCGTGCCCATGCGCGTGCTCGACCCGCGCCTCGGGCGCGACTTCCCCTTGCCCGATTACGCCACGGCGGCGTCGGCCGGCATGGATCTGCGGGCGATGCTCGACGTACCGCTGACGCTGGCACCGGACGATACCGCGCTGATCCCCACCGGCATCGCCATCCACATCGGCGACCCGGGCCTGTGCGCGGTGATCCTGCCGCGCTCGGGGCTGGGCCACAAGCACGGCTTCGTGCTCGGCAACCTCGTCGGCCTGATCGATGCCGATTACCAAGGCCCGCTGATGGTCAGCGGCTGGAACCGCGGGCGTTCGCCCTTTACCATCGCCCCCGGCGATCGCATCGCCCAATTGGTGTTCCTGCCGGTGGCGCGGGTCGCCTTGCAGGTGGTGGACGAATTTGCCGGCAGCGTGCGCGGCGAGGGTGGTTTCGGCCATACTGGCGTGCGCTGACCGAGAGGCCATCTGCAACCGGGGGGATGAGGATGGGTGAGGAAGCCGGCGACAAGCCCAAAGCCAGCGACGCGATCAAGGTGGCGATCGGGCAACTGCGCTTGCCGATCGCCGCCGTGCTGTGCCTGCTGGCGCTGGCGCTGGGCTGGGACGCCTGGCATCAGGGCGCATCCGCACGCGCCGAGGCCACCGTGGCCGCCGAAGGCTCGCGCCTGCAAGCCACCGGCCGCAACACCCTCAACGACCTGACCCAGCACTTCGAGCACGCCAGCACCGCGCCCGAAGTGGCTGCGGCACTGGCCGACTCCAACCTGGCGCGCGCCGCCGACGTGTTCCGCACGCGCTGGGCGGACGGCAAGTCGGTGGTCTTCGTCCCGCCCGATCTGAAGGACGCCTTCGCCGACCCGGCCAAGTTCGGCTTCGGCCGCGTCGCCGTGCTGGTGGCGACCCTGCGCGACGGGGTGACGCGGGTGGGCGTGGCCAAGGTGGACGGGCAGTCGCGGCTGGTGGTCGCCGGCCCGATCAAGCAGGGCGGCGAAGTCAAGGCGCTGGCGCTGGTCGACCTGCCGCTGGACACGATGACCGCACCGCTGAAGGACGCCAACGCCGGCGGCGGTTATCTGGCGCTGATGTTCCACGGCTACGAGGTCATCCATCGCGGCGACCCGAGCGTGGCGACGCTGGGCAAGAGCCAGGATCTGCAACTGCTCGACAATGGATTTTTCATCCGCACCGGCAGCCCGCAGGCCGTGGACAGCATGTTCGGCGTTTCCAGTGGCACAGGCTACGGCCTGGCCATCTTGTTGTTGATCGCAGGCGTGGCGCTGTCGTTGTACGGCAAGGCCTGGGCTGATTCCGCCGCGCAACCGGCCGCGACGATGGAGCCGTCCCTGGCCGAAGCGATGGCGGCCGATGCGCCCGCACCGGCGGCCCAGCCCAAACCCGTGGTCAAGGAAGCGCCCAAGCCGGCGGCGGTGGCGATCTCCCGCGAGATTTTCCGCGCCTACGACATCCGCGGGCAGGTCGGCAAGGATCTGGATGCCGGTGTCGCCCGCCTGCTAGGCCAGGCCATCGGCAGCGTGATGCAGGAACAAGGCTTGCGCGAGATCGTGATCGGGCGCGACGGCCGCACCTCCGGCCCGGAACTGGCCAACGCCCTGATCGACGGGCTGCGCCTGGCTGGGCGCGACGTCATCGACATCGGCCAGGCCGCCACGCCGCTGTGTTATTTCGGGGCCTTCCACCTGCGCACCGGCTCCTGCGTGGCCGTCACCGGCAGCCACAACCCGCCCGATTACAACGGCTTCAAGATCGTGGTCGGCGGCGAGACCCTCGCCGACGATGCCATCCAGGATCTGTACGCGCGCATCGCCGAGAACCGCCTGTACAAGGCCAATGCGCAGGGCGGCATCCAGCAGCGCGCCATCGCGGCCGATTACACCCAGCGCATCGCCGACGACATCCAACTCGAACGCAAGCTCAAGGTGGTGGTGGACGCCGGCAACGGCGTGGCCGGCCTGATCGCTCCGGAGGTGTTGCAGGCCATCGGCGCCGAGGTGTTGCCGATCTTCTGCGAGGTCGATGGCAGTTTCCCCAACCACCACCCCGACCCCAGCGAACCGAAGAACCTCGCCGACGCCATCCAGATGGTGCAACGGCTGGAGGCGGACATCGGGCTGGCCTTCGACGGCGACGGCGATCGCCTCGGCGTGGTCACCCGCGCCGGCGAGATCATCTTCCCGGATCGCCTGTTGATGCTGTTCGCGCAGGACGTGCTCAGCCGCAACCCGGGCGCGTGCATCGTCTACGACGTCAAGTGCACCGGGCATCTGGCCGGCAACATCCTCGCCCACGGCGGCAGCCCGCTGATGTGGAAGACCGGGCATTCGCTGATCAAGGCGAAGATGAAGGAAACCGGCGCGGAACTGGCCGGCGAGATGAGCGGGCACTTTTTCTTCAAGGATCGCTGGTACGGTTTCGACGACGGCATCTACGCCGCCGCGCGCCTGCTGGAAATCCTCGCCGCCCGCCCGGAAACCGCCGACGAGGTGTTCGCCGAGTTGCCCAAGGGTTATGCGACGCCCGAGATCAAGATTCCGGTCGAGGACGGCACGCCGCACGCCTTCGTCGATGGCTTCCGCGAAAAAGCCATCTTCGGGGATGCGCGCGTGGTGACCATCGACGGCGTGCGCGCCGACTGGCCGGACGGCTGGGGCCTGGTGCGCGCCTCCAACACCACCCCGGTGCTGGTGCTGCGCTTCGATGCCGATACGGCCGAAGCGCTGGAGCGCATCAAGGCCGTCTTCCGCGAGCAATTGCTCGCCTGCAAGCCCGGCCTGAAACTGCCGTTCTGATCGGCGCTGCGATCGACCCGTTGCCCACCATCCGACGTCGCATGTTCGACGTGCCACTCGCCGCCGCTCACCTCACGGCGGCGATGCGGGCGAAGGGGCTGGCGGTGGTGGCGCATCGGGCAGGCGACCATTGGCCGCCTGCGAACGCAGGTCGCGGTAGTGGGCCAGGGTGGTGGCCGCTTCGGCCTTGATGCTGGCCAATTGGGCCTGGGATGCGACTTGCGACTGCTGCAGGGCTACCACCTGATCGCGCAATTTCCGGATCGTGGCGACCAGATCGGCACCCACCGGTTTGTCGGACAGTTCCAGTGCGGAGGCCGTGTACAGGAACGACGACAGGCTGCGCTCCTGTTCGTTCAGCCCCATGTTGGTGGTCTTGATGTTGTTCAACTGCGAATTCATGCGGTCGTTGTAAGCGCGCTGCAGATCGCCCTCGGTGGGATACGACGCCAGCAGCATCTGGTCGTTCTGGTGCGATTGCGCGAGCACCTCGGCCGCCTTGGCGTCCGCTGCCGCCTTGGCATCGGCCGCTGCCCGTTCCTCCGGGGTGAGCGCGCGATCGACGTGCTTGATCGCCATGCCGGAGTTGCGGCTGAGTTCGTCGCGCGCCGAGTTGAGGGCGTCCTGCGGGATGTCGTCGCCGTAATGCACCTTGCCGTCCGGGCCGACCCAGCGGTAGAGCTTCGGGCCGCTGGTGGCTTGATCCTGCGCCAGCGATGAAAGAGCCAATGCAGGCAGCGTGGCCAGGGCGACCACCGCGGCTTGCAGGACAGGATGCTTGCGGTTCATGGAGCGCTCCCGAAGATCCGCAGCCTCAGGCCGCGGTTCCGTAGTGCCGACGATACGCCAAAAGCGCATCGCGGTGCGTGGCCAGATCCTCGCGCCCGTCGGCCAGTTGCAGCAGCTCGGCGAGCCCGGCGATCGCCAGCACCGGGATGCCGAACTCGCTGCGCACCGCATCCGTGGCCGACAGCGCACCGTCGCCGGCGCGCTCCTGGCGGTCGAGCGCGATCAGCACCCCGCAGGGCGTGCCGCCGGCAGCGCGGATGAGGTCGATGGATTCGCGGATCGCGGTGCCGGCGGTGATCACGTCATCGACGATCAGCACGCGCCGGCCCTGCAGCGGCGCGCCGATCAGGCTGCCGCCCTCGCCGTGGTCCTTGGTTTCCTTGCGGTTGAACGCCAGTGGCACGTCGCGACCCAGGCCTGCGAGTGCGACCGCGACCGCGGTCGCCAGCGGGATGCCCTTGTAGGCCGGGCCGAACAGCACGTCGCAATCCAGTTGCGCATCCAGCAACGTGCGCGCGTAGGCCTGCCCGAGAGCCGCCATCGCGCCGCCGCTGTCGAAGCGCCCGGCGTTGAAGAAGTACGGGCTGATGCGCCCGGACTTGAGGGTGAACTGCCCGAAGCGCAGGGCGTCGCGGGCGAGGGCGGTTTCGAGGAAGTGGCGTTGGTGGAGGAGCACGGGAATGGGGACTGGGGTTGGGGACTAGGGGACAGGGGACTGGGGGTTGGAGGCTGGGGGTTGGTGAGCGGTGAGCGGTGAGCGGTGAGCGGATGGTAGTCGCCCTGACGAGAATTTGTTTGCGGTGCCTTTTGACGCCTGAAAACCTTTCCGTCCCCTGCCCCCTGTCCCCTGTCCCAAATCCCTTGCCCCCAGCCCTGCTAAACAGCCGTCTGTCCCGGAACCCAGCGCATCGCCGCCATCCGATCCAGCAGGCCCGACACCTGCGCGCGGGCGGCCTTGGCGTGCACCGGCAGCACGAGGATGTCGCCGGGCCGTGCCCAATCCAGCAGCGCGCGCACGCCGGCTTCTTCGCCGTCGGCATACTCGGTGGCATCGGTGGCGATACCCGCGCTTTGCAGTGCGTCGCGCAAGATCGCAGCCACCTCGCCCGGCGCGCGACCGCGCATGAACGCGGGCATATCCTTGAGCACCACGCGATCAGGATGAAAGTGCGCGGCCACGTGCGCGAGTTCGCGGATGTCCTCGTCGCTGCGGTCGCCGGCCTGACCCAGCAGCAGGCCGAAGCGGCCCGGGCGGCGCGCCACGCCGACCACGTCCAGCAAGCCGCGCAGGCCGTCGGGGTTGTGCGCGTAGTCCAGCCACACATCGACGCCGGCCAGCGACCAGTGCTGCAGGCGGCCTGGGTTGTCGGCGTGGGTCGAACCAAACCGCGCGAGCACCTCGGCGATGGTCGTCGCCGGCACGCCCAGCGCGGTCGCGGCCAGGCTTGCGCCGAGGATGTTGGCGATGTTGTAGCGCGCCGCGCCACCGACCGTGAGCGGCATGTCGGCGACGGTACCGAGATCCTGCGCAACGCCGCCCACGCTCAGCACGACGCGGCCATCGCGCACGCCGCAGGTGGCGCCGCCGAAGGCGCGATGGGCCACCAACACCGGATGCCCGTCGTCGAGCGCGAACCAGCCGAGCGCGGCATCGGCCTCGGCCGCATGCGCGCGCAAGGTCGGATCGTCGGCGTTGAGCGCCAGCAGGCCGCCGCGATCGAGCACGCGCGCCACCGTGAGCTTGACGCGCGCGAGGTCGTCGAGACCGTAGATGCCGTAGCTGCCGTAGTGGTCGGCGCTGAGGTTGGTGACCACCGCCGCCTGCGCGCGCTGCATCGCCAACCCGCGGCGCAGGATGCCGCCGCGCGCGGTTTCGAGGATCGCGCACTGCACGTCGGGCTGGCGCAACACCTGGCGCGCGCCGGCCGGGCCGGAGTAGTCGCCCGAGGCGAGCTGGCGGCCATCCACGAACAAGCCATCGGTGCACGAATGCCCGGTGCTCCAGCCGTGCGCGCGCGCCATCGCCGCCAACAGGCGCACCGTGGTGGTCTTGCCGTTGGTGCCGGTGACCAGCGCGACCGGCACGTCGTGCAGCGCGGCCCAGCGGATGCGCGCGGGATCGGGCAGCGGATCGAGCGGGAACACACGCGCGCCGTGGCCCTCGCCGAGGACGATGTCCTCGTCGTCGCTCAGCAACGCGACGCGGTGCTCGCGCGCGGCTTGCGCCAGTGCCAGCAAGGTTGGATTGGCTTCGCTGCGGGCCAGTGCGCGCAGCGTGTGCATCGCTTCGTCTTCATCCCACACCGCCGGATGGCCGGGCGCGTGGGGTAGCGGCAATGAAGGTGCCATCTGGGGCAAGGACAAGAGCGTCGCTTCCCACGCCCATTCGTTGATCTCGGTGGCGGTGAACAAGCCATCCAGCGGGGCGGCCAGCGCCAGCGTCGCGCCGCCGTGATGGGCGCGTGCATGCAGTGGCGCGGAGGCGTCCCAACCCAGCACAGTGCGCGCACGCGCCACGCGCTCGCGCCAGCCATCCAGCAAGGCCGAGAGGATGGAAGCGTTCGCGGCGGCCAGTGGATCGCCGGAGACATCCAGCGGCATCGTTGCCGCATTCGCTTCCAGCGCCGCGCCCACCTGCGCGAAATACGGGTTCGCGCCGAGCAGGCGGCGGGAGTCGGTGAAGGGCGCGGGTCGTTCTTCAGCCTGCTGCATCGATCGATTCGACGTGCTCGTCAGGTGGGATCAAGGAATTCGGCCCAAGGATGGGCCGAACGCGGCAGCGGCAACGCCGTCGCCGCGGAGCCAAGTCCGGACAGGTGCCGGACTTGGCGAGCCATGGTTGGACTGGAAGTCCAATCAATGGCCCAACAAACTAGTCATCCCCCTCGCGCGCGATGCTGATGCCGCGTTCGTCGCGCACCATGCCCTCCATCGCCGCGTGGATGGCTTCCTCGGCGGCCGGCTCGGTCACCTGCGGCTCGGGCACGGCCGCGCGCGCGGGCGGCAGTTCGGGCGCGCCTTCGGGGCGGAACTTGATGATCTGCTTCCACGAGCGGATCAGGGCGTCGGCGAACACCAGCAGCAGGTCGCCGGGGCGGCCCATGCGCAGCGCCGCGTCGATCGCCTCCTGCTCGTCCTGGATGCGGCTGATCTGCTCCTCGCGCACGCCATGTGCGAGCAGTTCGGCGGCAATGATCTTCACCACGTCGCCGGGTTCGCGCCCGCGCAAGCTGTCGTCGCGGCGCACGACGTAATGGTCGAAGCGGCCGGCCACCGCGCGCGCGATCTCGCGCAGATCCTCGTCGCGGCGATCGCCCGGACCGGCGACGACCACGATGCGCCGGCCGCTCACGTCCAGCCGTTGCGCGAGGTCGGCCATCACGCCCACCGCGTGCGCGTTGTGGCCGTAGTCGAACAGCACCTTGAACGGATGTTCGTTGAACACGTTCATCCGGCCCGGTGCCTGGAAGAAGGTGGTGTCGAAGGTGCGCAGGCCCTGGCGGATGGCGTCGAGCTTGATGCCCAGCGAAAACGCCACGGAGGCGGCGACCATCGCGTTGTGCACGTTGTGGCGGGCGCGGCCTTCCAGCGTCGCGGGTATGAGATGCGTCCACAGCAGGGGGATGTGGCTGCCCTTGTCGTAGAAAGTGATCATCTGCCCGTTGACGCCGGCCTCCAGCGCGCAGGCGCGGCCGCCGGCGCGGATGTGCTCGCGCACCAGCGCGTGCGCCGGGTTCATGGTGACGTAGCAGATCGTCTTGGCATCGGTGTAGCCGGACATCTTCAAAACATTCGGGTCGTCGGCGTTGAGCACCGCGCATTCGGTGGCGACCTCGACCACGATGCGCTTGACCTCGGCGAGCTGTTCCAGGGTGTCGATGCCCTTCATGCCCAGATGATCGGACTGCACGTTGAGCACCGCGCCGACATCGACGTGGCGCACCGCCATGCCCGCGCGCAGCAGGCCGCCGCGCGCGGTTTCCAGCACCGCGATGTCGATCTGCGGATCGGCCAGCACCATGCGCGCCGACACCGGCCCGGTCATGTCGCCTTCCACGGTACGTTGTCCGTCGATGTACACGCCGTCGGTGGTGGTCAGGCCCGGCGTGTAGCCGGCCATCTTGGCGATGTGCGCGAGCATGCGCGCGGTGGTGGTCTTGCCGTTGGTGCCGGTGATCGCGGCGATCGGCACGCGGAAGGGCGTGCCCGGCGGGAACAGCATGTCGATGACGGGGCCGGCGGCATCGCGCGGGGTGCCTTCGCTGGGCGCGACGTGCATGCGGAAGCCCGGCGCGGCATTGACCTCGCAGATGCCGCCGCCGATGGACTTGTAGCTCTCGGCGATGTTGGTGGACAGGAAATCCACGCCGCCGACATCGAGGCCGATCGCCTTGATCGCGCGCACCGCCATGTCGCGGTTGTCGGGGTGGATGATGTCGGTGACGTCGGTCGCGGTGCCGCCGGTGGACAGATTGGCGGTCGAGCGCAGGTACACGATCTCGTCGGATTTGGGCACCGAGTCGGCGGTGTAGCCCACGCGCTCCATCATCATCTGCGCCTGCGCATCGAGCACGAGGCGGGTGAGCACCTTCTCGTGGCCGACGCCGCGGCGCGGATCCTGATTCACGATGTCCACCAGTTGCGCGATGGTCTTGACGCCGTCGCCGACCACGTGGCCGGGCGTGCGCCGGGTGGCGGCGACGAGCTCGCCGTTGACCACCAGCAGGCGATGGTCGTCGCCGGCCATGTAGGTTTCCACGATCACCGAACGCGAATGCTGGTTGGCCTCGCGGAAGCCCGCGCGCACCGCGTCGTCGCCGGAGATGCCGATGCTGATGCCGCGGCCGTGGTTGCCGTTGTAGGGCTTGGTGACCACCAGTCCACCCAGCCGCCGGGCAGCCCGCACCGCGCCTTCTTCCGACTGCACCAGCTCCTGCCGCGGCACCGGCAGGCCGAGCGCGCCGAGAATCTTGTTGGTCTCCTCCTTGTCGCTCGCCAGCTCCACCGCGATGTGCGGCGTTTTTCCGGTAACGGTCGCCTGGATGCGCTGCTGGAACTTGCCGTGGCCGAGCTGCACCAGCGATTGATCGTTCATGCGCAGCCACGGGATGCCGCGCTGCTCGGCGGCCTTCACCAGCGAGGCGGTGGACGGCCCCAGCGCGCGCCGCTGCGCAAAGCGGATGAAGCCATCGCGGGCGCGTTCCCAATCCCAGTCCGCCGGCACGCTGTCGGCCGGCCGGATCGCCTCGGGCAGCAGCGAGCACAGCAGCTTGATCGCCAGCTCGCCGGCGGCCACGCCTTCCTCGCGCTCGTTGTACTCGTACACCACGGTATACACGCCGGGGCGGTGGTCATCGACCGAGCGGGTCTTGCCGAAGGTGACGTTCTCGCCGGCCACGTTCTGCAACTCGATGGCGACGTGTTCGAGCACGTGCCCCAGCCAGGTGCCCTCGCCCTCGCGCATGCGCCGCTCGAAGCCGCCGGGTTCGCGGTAGGAACAACCGTGCTCTTTCAGTCCCGGCAACGCCGCCAGCAGGCCGTCGATGAAGACCGGGCCGAGCCTGGCGGTCGGCCAGTGCTCCAGTTCGCCCAGATCCAGCTCCAGCCGGATGACCGGGAAGTGGGCGTAGAGCGAAGGGCCCTGATAGACGGAGCGGTCGAGTATGCGCATGGAATCTCCCCGGAAAAAAGTGACGACAACCAGTCTGTCCCCTGAACCAGCAGGCCAAGGTTGTAACGCTTACTCCGACCGGGGGAAATGCGCAAGATGCAATCCGTCGCCTGACCGCGCAGCCTACCGCGCGCTCCCCAGCGCCCCCGCCGACGCCTCGCGCGTGTGCAGGTTGAAGGTCGCGCCCTCGACGAGGATGTGCACCTTCAGGCCCAGCAGGCACACTGGCTGGCTCTGGCTGACCGTGGCCATCGAGGAGAACGACAGTTCGGCTGCATCCACGATCGTCACCGCTCCGCTACCCTCGACTTCGATCACGTTGTCGGGGTTGATGAAGGCGGCGGTGTCCTCGTCGAGGCCAATCCCGATGGCGAAGGGGTTGTAGGCCAGCGCAGCGACGAGGCGGCCGAGACGGTCGCGCTGGCGGAAGTGCTGGTCGATGATGAAGCGGTTGGTCAGGCCCAGGCCCGGGGCGAGGCGCACGCTGCCGGCGCGCGGCGAGGAGCCTTCCTTGCCGAAGGCGATCATGTGCTCGGACAGGATGCTGGCGCCGGCACTGGTGCCGGCCACGTGCACGCCATGCGCGTTGCGCTCGCGGATCAGCTTCGCCGCCGGCGTGCCGCCGAGGATGGTGGAAATGCGCAATTGGTTGCCGCCGGTGAAGAACACGCCGTTGGCTTTCTCCAGCCGCCGCAGCACGTCCTCGCGCGCGCCGTCCTCGCGTTTGTCGATCTGCAAGGCGGTGACCTTGTGGACATCGAGGCGGTCGAACAGATCCTCGTATTTGCTGCCGGTGTCGGGCAGGCGGCTGGCGGTGGGGATCACCACGATGTCGGCATCCTCGCCGCCGCACAACTCGACGAATCGCCTGAGGATCCTGCGCCGGCTCTGCTTGTCCTCGGCGCCGCCGATGGGAACGATCCAGCCGCGCTGGCCGCCTTCGGGAATCCTGCTGGGCATTCGGGTCTCCTGTGCCTTGGATGGCTGGCGCGGAAACTACCACGAGTCGGGCGGTTTGGGTTGTGATGAAGGTGGTATTGCGAGACGAGTGCCGACGACGTTCCCTTCACCCGGCGTTGCGCGCCACCTTGGCACACGCTGTCTTTTGCGTTCGCCCTTCGGATCGGCTTCGCTTTTCGCATACCCATCCGGCACATGCTGTCCCCGGTGGGGGAGATACTTTCCTTCTCCCTTTGGGAGAAGGTGCCCGCAGGGCGGATGAGGGAACACCGTCGGCACTCGCGACACACTTTCCATGTGTCCGATCAACACCCACCGCATCTCCCTCCGCGCCACACCGTATGATGCGGCGACTCGTTCCATTCCATGGACTCCCGATACGGCCGCACACCTCCCACAAGCGTGGGCGGGGACATCGCCACGATAGTCCGCCCCCATCCCAGCCTTCCCCCGCAAGCGGGGGAAGGGGTAAAACCTTCCCTTGCCTCGCCCACCCATCCCCGCTCCCCGCTCCCCGCACCCCGTTCCCCGTTCCCCGTTCCCCGCCCATGCGCATCATCAGCTTCAACGCCAACGGACTGCGCTCGGCAGCGAGCAAGGGTTTCTTCGACTGGTTCGCCGAGCAGCGCGCCGACGTGTTGTGCGTGCAGGAAACCAAGGCGCAGGAGCACCAGCTGCGCGGCGAAGGACTGCTGCCGAAGGGCTATCACGCGCACTTCCGCGACGCGAGCACGAAGAAGGGCTACAGCGGGGTGGCGATCTATGCCAAGCGCGAACCCGACGCGATCATCAGCGGGCTGGGCCGCGCGGATTTCGACGAGGAAGGCCGCTACCTCGAGGCGCGCTTCGGCAATCTCAGCGTGGTGTCGATGTATGTGCCGTCGGGTTCGTCGGGCGAGGAGCGCCAGCAGTTCAAGTTGCGCATCATGGAATGGCTGGGGCCCATCCTCGGCGGCCTCCTCGCCAGCGGCCGCGACTATGTGCTGTGCGGCGACTGGAACATCGTCCGGGCCCGGAATGACATCAGGAACTGGGCCTCGAACCAGAAGAATTCCGGCTGCCTGCCCGCAGAGCGCGCCTGGCTCAACGGGATGATCGCCGATGCCTGCGGCGATGGCACGCCCGCGCCGACACACGGCTGGATCGACACCTTCCGCGCGCTCAAGCCCGACGCGGTGGAATACACGTGGTGGTCGCAGCGCGGCGGCGCACGCGCCAAGGACGTGGGCTGGCGGATCGACTACCAGCTCGCCACCCCGGGATTAAAAGACAAGCTCGAAGCCTGCACGATCCACCGCGAGCCGCGCTTCTCCGATCACGCGCCCTACGTCGTGGATTACGCCTTGTGAGCGCAGGCCCCGAGGCCAACGCCAAGCCGCGCAAGCCATCGATCTGGCGCGCCTTCGCGCAGCCGGCTGCGGGCACCATGCTGTTCTTTGGCTTCTCCTCGGGACTGCCCTTCCTGCTGGTGGCCGGCACCTTGTCGTACTGGCTCAAGGAAAGCGGCATCGTGCTGAGCGAGATCACCATGATCGCCAGCGCGGGCATGGCCTATGCGTTCAAGTTCGTGTGGGCGCCCCTGCTCGATCACTGGCAACTGCCGGTGCTGCATCGGCTGGGACGGCGGCGCGGCTGGCTGCTGCTGGCGCAGCTCGGGGTGATGGTCGGCCTGCTGGCGATGGCGTGGCTGACGCCGATGCGACTGGAGGCCTTCATCATCGCCACCCTCGCGGTGGCGTTCTTCGGTGCGACCCAGGACATCGCGGTGGATGCCTACCGCATCGAGATCGCGCCGGTGGAAGCCCAGGGCGCGCTGGTGGCGGTGTATTCACTCGGGTATCGACTGGCGTTGATCCTGGCCGGTGCGGTGGCGCTGATCATGGCCGACCATGCGCCGTGGCGGGTGGTGTATCTGGCGATGGCCGCATCGATGCTGTTGCCGCTGGCGGCGAACCTGCTGGCGCGCGAGCCGGACGTGGTGAGGACGGCGGCACCGGGCTGGCGCGCGGCGATGCAGACCGCCGTGGTCGATCCGTTCGCGGATTTCTTCCGCCGCTACCGCTGGCAACTCGCGCTGGGGCTGTTGGCTTTCATCCTGCTGTTCAAGATCCCCGAACAAGCCACGGTCGGCGGGGTGATGGGGCCGTTCTACCGCGACATGGGTTTCAGCAAGACCCAGATCGGCGCGATCACCAAGATCTACGGCGTGTGGATCGGCATCGCCGGCACCTTCGTCGGCGGCGCGGCGGTGGCGCGCTGGGGCGCGTGGCGGCCGCTGGGCGCGGCGCTGGTGCTCACCGGCGCGTGCAACCTGCTCTACCTGTGGCTGTTGATCCACCCGGGCAAATTGCTGGTGCTCACCGCGGTGATCTCCGGGGAGAACTTCATGCTCGGCGTACTCGGCCCGCCGACCGTGGCCTTCCTGTCCGCGCTGGTCAGCCGCGAGCACACCGCCACCCAGTACGCGCTGCTGTCCTCGCTGGTGAACCTGCCGGGCAAGTTCCTCGGCTTCTTCGCCGGCGAAATCGCGATGGCCGCCGGCTACGGCGGTTTCTTCGTCATCACCACCTTGTCGATCCTGCCGGCAGCGGCGCTGTGGCTGCTGTTGTGGCGGCGCGTGGAGGCGCAGATCGAGCCGTACCTGCCTCAGGCTCGCGGCGGCGGATAGGGAAACGCGTTTTTATTTGGCGTTTCCCGTCGGCCATGGATGGCCGGCCACGAAGCAATTGCGCAAGTGATTGCTTCGTGTGCGCTTCAGTCCGGCGTGTACCGGACTGAAGCGTGCACCGAGAATTCCTGGAAGGAATTATTCGGCGCTTCGATAGATCGCACCGAGCATGCGCGGTCCGCGCGAACCGGTGACCGAGGGCAGGTTGCCCGGTTCGCCGCGCAGACGCGCGCGCGCCAGCCACGCGAAGCCGGCGGCCTCGACGAAATCCGGATCCAGCCCGAGCGCGGCGGTGGTGTCCACGCGCACGCCCGGCAACTCGTCGCGCAGCGCATCCATCAGCGCGGCGTTGTGCACGCCGCCACCGCAGGCGTACAGCTCGCGCACCGTGGGTGCGTGCGCGCGCAGAGCCTGCGCGATGGTGCGCGCCGACAGCGCGAGCAGGCTCGCCTGCACGTCGGCGGCGGCGATACCGTCGGGCCGGCGCGCTTCCAGCCAGTCGAGGTTGAACACTTCGCGGCCGGTGCTCTTGGGCGGCGCCGCGGCGAAATACGCATCGTCGAGACAGCGCGCCAGCAGGTGGTGATCGAGCGTGCCGCTGCGCGCCCACGCACCGCCCTCGTCGCGCGCCGCGCCGCGCTGGCTCGCCGCCCACGCATCCAGCAGGCAGTTCGCCGGGCCGGTGTCGAAGCCGATCACCGGTCGCCCGGGCACCAGCAGGGTGAGGTTGCCGATGCCGCCGAGGTTGAGGATCGCGCGCGGGATGACCGGATCGGACAGCACGGCGGCGTGCAGCGCCGGCAGCAGCGGCGCGCCCTGCCCGCCGGCGGCGACGTCGCCACGGCGGAAATCGGCCACGGTGAGGATGCCGGTGCGCTCGGCGATCACGCTGGCATCACCGATCTGCAGGGTGAAGGGATACGCGCCCTGCGGGCGATGGCAGACGGTCTGCCCGTGCGAGCCGATGGCGGCGATGTCGCCGCGCCGCAGCCCGGCCTCACCCAACAACGCCAGCGCGGCTGCGGCGAAGCACTCGCCGATGCGCACGTCGAGGCGGCCGTAGTCGTCGAGGGTGACGCTGGCGCGGCTGCGCGCAAGATCGACGATGGCCTCGCGCACGTCTTGCGGGTAGGGGAAGGTTTTCGCCGCCAGCACACGCATCGCAGACCGTGCGTGGACGTTGCCATCGGCACGGGACACAGCGTCGAACGCGCACACCGCGGCATCGATGCCGTCGGCGCTGGTTCCCGAGATCAGTCCGAGATAAAGCCCCGGCTCAGCCACGCGAGCGACGCAGCTTGCGCGCCGAGGCCACCATCTGCCGCTTCATCGCCTTCTTCACCGAGGCCGGCGCGTTGATGACCTGCTGCGCGACCGTCTCGTGGGTGAGCAACTGCATGCGGTTGAGCTGCGCCAGCGCGGCGGCGTTCTGCTGGTGGAAGCTCGCCAGTTCCGCGCCGGCCAGTGGCAGCGGCTTGGGCATGGTCACCGACAGCGGGTTGCGGTACTGGCCGTTGATGCGGAACTCGTAGTGCAGGTGCGGGCCGGTGGCCATGCCGGTCATGCCGACGTAGCCGATCGTGGTGCCTTGCTCGACGTGCTGGCCGACGTGGTAGCGGCCGAAGCGCGACATGTGCCCGTACAGCGTGGTGTAGCCGCGACCGTGGTCGAGGATGATGCAGTTGCCGTAACCGCCCTTCCAGCCTTCGAAAATGACCTTGGCATCGCCGGCGGCGACGATCGGCGTGCCGGTCGGCGCGGCGTAATCCACGCCGGTGTGCTTGCGCATGTAGCCCAGGATCGGGTGCATGCGCCCGGCCAGGGTGAAGCCCGAGGAGATGCGGGTGAACTCCACCGGCGTGCGCATGAAGCTCTTCTTCAGCGGCGTGCCGTTCTGGTCGACGTATTCGGTCTTGCCGTTGGGATGGGTGTAGCGGTAGGCGAAATAGCGCTTGCCGTTGTTGTCGAAGCTGGCAGCGAGGATGTTGCCGGTGCGCACGCGCTGGCCGTCGCGCCAGTAATCCTCGTACACCACCTGGAAACTGTCGCCGGGTTGCAGATCCTGCGCCATGTCGATGTCGTAGGAGAAGATCTTCGCCATCTCGATCACCATGCCATCGCTCAGGCCGGCCTTGTCGCCGGCGCTGAACAAGGAGCCTGCGATCACGCCGCTGGTGGATTCCAGCCGGCGCTCGAGCGGGCGGTGGATGGTCGTGCTGGCGACCTTGTCGCCGTTGAACTGGAGCTGGATGCGGGTGGAGTCGTCCTTGTCGTAGCGCAGGCCGCGCAACACGCCCGGCGCGGGGATGTCGAAGGCGAGCTCGGCGCCATCGTGCAGATGCGTCAGCACGGCCTTCGCACCCTTCTGCGACATCGCCAGCGCCCTGGCGGAAGCCGGCAGATTGAATTGCGCGAGCAAGGCGTCGAAATTCTGCCCCTTGGCCACGCGCACGATCTGCCAGTTCTCGGCGGGTGCGGGCGCCTCGACGGCGGGGGCGTGCGGCAAGGTGAGGATGAACGAGGCCCGCGCCGCCTTGTGTTCATGCGCCGCGTTGTTGAAACCCGGCACGATCGCCACCACCAGCGCGCCCATGGTCGCGAACAGGCTGGCGAGCATCCAGTGCTCGCGCGACCAGCGGCCGCGGAAATCTTCGCTGCCGGCCGCATCCAGGCGCTTGAACCAGGATTTTGCGGAACGCACCGTGGAAAGGTTGTCGTGCCGCGGCTTGCCCTGGGTCGAAGCGGTTGGATGTTCCATGCGAAAGTTCCCGTGAATTTTCTGACGCGCGCACCATATATTGCTTGAGATAGTTGCGTCAAGTCATTGACGCAGTTAGATTTTTTGCCATGCAACAATTAACGTCACTTTAACGTAACATGAACTCTCGCCACGCCAATCGGGCGTCGCGACCTGCTTTGCATCCATGAGCGACATGATGATGAGCGAGCTTTCCGACAGCCTCGACCTGATCGCGCGCGGCGCGTCCGACATCCTCAAGCGCGAGGAACTGGAAGCACGATTGAAACTCGGTCGCCCGCTGCGGGTGAAGGCCGGATTCGATCCGACCGCGCCGGACCTGCACATCGGCCATACCGTGCTGCTCAACAAGATGCGGCAGTTTCAGGACCTGGGCCACACGGTGATTTTTTTGATCGGCGATTTCACCGGGATGATCGGTGACCCGACCGGCAAGAACGTCACCCGCAAGCCGCTCACCCGCGCCGACGTGGAAGCCAACGCGTGCACCTACGCCGCGCAGGTGTTCAAGGTGCTCGATCGCGACAAGACCGAACTGCGCTTCAACTCCGAATGGTTCGATGCGATGAGGGCGGCGGACATGATCCGTCTCGCCGCCTCGCACACGGTGGCGCGCATGCTCGAGCGCGACGATTTCTCCAGGCGCTACGCCGCCCAGCAACCCATCGCGATCCACGAATTCCTGTACCCCTTGGTGCAAGGTTACGACTCGGTTGCGCTCGAGGCCGATGTCGAACTCGGCGGCACCGACCAGCGCTTCAACCTGCTGATGGGCCGCGCCTTGCAGGAGCAGGCCGGCAAGCCGCCACAGATCGTGCTGACGATGCCGCTGCTGGAAGGCATCGACGGCGTGCACAAGATGAGCAAGTCGCTGGGCAACTACATCGGCATCGACGAACCGGCGATCGACATCGTCACCAAGACGATGAAGATCGGCGACGAGCTGATGTGGCGCTGGTTCGAGCTGCTCAGTTTCGACGTGTCGCTGGCGGAACTGGCGCGCATGCGCGAGGACATCGCTTCGGGACAGCTCAATCCACGCGACGCCAAATTGCGCCTCGCGCGCGAGCTGGCGACGCGCTTCCACGATGCGGCAGCCGCCGAGCAGGCCATCGCCGGCTGGCACGCGGTGGTGCGCGGCGAAGGCGATACATCGCTGCTGCCCTTGCATGAAATCGCCACGCCGGGTGAAGGCCTGCGCATCGCGCCCCTGCTGGTCGCGGCGGGTCTGGCCACGAGCAATGGCGAGGCCATCCGCAAGCTGCGCGAGCGCGCGGTGCGCATCGACGGCGAGGTGTTCGAGGATGCGCAGCGCATGTTCGCGCCGGGCTTCACGGGCGTGGTGCAGGTCGGCAAGCGCAATTTCGCGCGCGTCCGGCTGGATGTCGCGGCAACCTGAAACCGGAACTCCGCGGCGCACCGCGTCACGATCCGCACGAGGCGGCAGCCTATACTGGCCGATTGCGTCGCCTTGCCAAGTGAGCCCGTGTCCGATCGCTTCCAGCTCGTCGCTCCCTACCAGCCCGCCGGCGACCAGCCGCAGGCGATCGCGCGGCTGATCGACGGTTTCGAGTCGGGATTGGCGCGGCAGGTGTTGCTGGGCGTCACCGGTTCGGGCAAGACCTACACCATCGCCAACCTGATCGAGGCGGTGCACAAGCCCGCCCTCGTGATGGCGCCGAACAAGACGCTGGCCGCGCAGTTGTACGGCGAGTTCAAGGCCTTCTTCCCGCACAACGCGGTGGAGTATTTCGTCAGCTATTACGACTACTACCAGCCCGAGGCCTACATCCCCTCGAC
Organism: Pseudomonadota bacterium; assembly: GCA_018242445.1. GTDB lineage: Bacteria > Pseudomonadota > Gammaproteobacteria > Xanthomonadales > Xanthomonadaceae > SZAS-103. The sequence continues at coordinate 106,210 of JAFEBW010000007.1, forward strand.
CGACACCTTCATCGACAAGGACAGCTCGATCAACGAGCACATCGAGCAGATGCGCCTGTCGGCGACCAAGGCCTTGCTGGAGCGGCGCGACGCGATCATCGTCGCCACGGTATCGGCGATCTACGGCCTGGGCGATCCCAACGAATACTTCAACATGGTGCTGCACATGGTGCGCGGCGAGCGCATCGACCAGCGCGAGCTGATCCGCCGCCTCACCGAGATGCAGTACACGCGCAACGATGTCGAACTGCGCCGCGCCACCTACCGCGTGCGCGGCGAGACCATCGACGTGCATCCGGCAGAATCGGAAATGGAAGCGCTGCGGATCGAACTGTTCGACGGCGAGATCGAGAAACTCGCGCTGTTCGATCCGCTGACCGGCGAAGCGCTGCGGCAGATCCCGCGCTACACGATCTACCCCAAGTCGCATTACGTCACCACCCGGCGCACCGTGCTGGATGCGATCGAGACGATCAAGGCCGAACTGCGCGAGCGGCTGGAAACGCTGTACGCGGCCAACAAGCTGGTCGAGGCGCAGCGCCTGCAGCAGCGCACCACCTTCGACCTGGAAATGATGGCCGAGGTCGGCTACTGCAACGGCATCGAGAACTACTCGCGGCACCTCACCGGGCGCATGCCCGGCGAACCGCCGCCGTGTCTGTATGACTACCTGCCGGCCGACGCGCTGCTGGTGGTGGACGAATCGCACGTGTCGGTGCCGCAGATCGGTGCGATGTACAAGGGCGATCGTTCGCGCAAGGAGACGTTGGTGGAGTTCGGCTTCCGCTTGCCGTCGGCGCTGGACAACCGGCCGCTGAAGTTCGACGAATGGGAACGCCGCGCGCCGCGTTCGGTGTTCGTGTCGGCGACGCCGGGGCCGTGGGAACGCGACAAGTCCGAAGGCCAGGTGGTCGAGTTGCTGGTGCGGCCGACCGGCCTGGTCGATCCGCAGGTGGAAGTGCGCCCGGTGGCGACCCAGGTGGACGATCTGCTCGGCGAAATCCGCGAGCGCACGGCGCTCGGTGACCGCGTGCTGGTCACCACCCTGACCAAGCGCATGGCCGAGAACCTCACCGAATACCTCGGCGAGCACGGCGTGCGCGTGCGCTACCTGCACTCGGACGTGGAGACGGTGGAGCGCGTGGAGATCCTGCGCGACCTGCGCCGCGGCGTGTTCGACGTGCTGGTCGGCATCAATTTGCTGCGCGAAGGGCTGGACATGCCCGAGGTGTCGCTGGTGGCGATCCTCGATGCCGACAAGGAAGGTTTCCTGCGCTCCACCGGTTCGCTGATCCAGACCATCGGCCGCGCCGCCCGCAACCTGCGCGGCAAGGCCATCCTGTACGCCGACCGGATCACCCGCTCGATGCAGGCGGCGATCGACGAGACCGACCGCCGCCGCGACAAGCAGGTCGCCTTCAACGCCGAGCACGGCATCGTGCCGCGCAGCGTGAGCAAGCCGATCGCGGATATCATGGAAGGCGCACGCGCCGAACCCGGGGACGTCAAGCCGGCGCGCGGGAAAGTCCGCAAGGTCGCCGAGACGGCCGCGGACTACGCCACCCTCGATCCGCGGCAGCTCGCAACGCTGCTGCGCGATCTCGAACGCAGGATGTACCGGCATGCGCAGGATCTGGAGTTCGAGGACGCCGCACGCCTGCGCGACGAAATCCAGCGCCTCAAGGCGCGGCAACTGGTGTCGTGATGGAATCTGAGCCCGCCCTCCCCGCCGGGGTTGCGCGATGAAGCGCCAGCGCTGGCTGCTGGCGCTGCTGGTGCTGATCCTCGTCGCCCTGATCGTGTTCGGCGTGCACAGGAGCGAGCGCGCCGTGTTCGAATTGCTGCGCGAAACGATGGGCCGGCTCCGCGCGGCGCGCGATGCCGCGCCGTACGGGGTGGCGCTGGCGTACTTCGCCCTGTACGTCGTCAACGGCGCGCTGTCGTTGCCCTTCGGCGGTTTGCTGACGGCCGTCGCCGGCGCCCTGTTCGGCCTGTGGTGGGGCTTGGGTTTGGCTGCGGTGTCCGCTTCGGCCGGCGCGGTGGCCGGCCTGCTGGTTTCGCGCTACCTGTTCCATGCCCTGGTGGAGCGCCACTTCGGCGCGCGGCTGGCGCCCATCCACAAGGGCTTGCAGGAAGAAGGCGCGTTCTACCTGTTCGCGCTGCGCATGGTGCCGGTGTTCCCGTACTGGCTGCTCAACCTGCTGATGGGCCTGACCGGCATGCGCGTGTTCACGTTCTGGTGGGTGAGCACGCTCGGCCTGTTGCCGATCGAATTCGTCTACGTGTTTACCGGCACCCAGCTGGCCTCGGTCGAGAAACCCGGCGACATCCTCTCGCCGGGATTGATCGCGGCGCTGGTCGGGATCGGCGTCCTGCCGCTGCTGCTCAAGCGGTTGGTGGGCTGGGCGGAGCGGCGTTATTTCCGGCACGGCGATTGACGCCATCCCGACCCCCCCCCCCCCCCCCCCCCCCCCCCCCCCCCCCCCCCCGCCCCCCCCCCCCCCCCCCGCCCCCTCCCCCCCGCCCCCCCCCCCCCCCCCCCCCCCCGCCCCCTCCCCCCCCCCCACCCCCCCCACCCCCCCCCACCCCCACACCCCCCCCCCCCCCAACCC
>JAFEBW010000008.1 GCA_018242445.1 Pseudomonadota bacterium
CAGGCGTCCGCACAAGTTTCCTGCGCACACTGTCAAAGAACTCACACATCCTTCCCGAAGGAGGAACCCAGGAGCCTTTCGCGCCGGGGAGCCGCACACTATACAGCACTCGGAAGGAAGGTCAACACCTGCGCCCAAAAAATTTGGGCATCCGGAATCCACCGTGGGGAGAGGCTCCACGGGTTCCAGGCTTCAGACGCATGTGAATGTGGGATTGGAGTATGGCTGGCTTGGGTCTTGTTGCTGGTGCCGTGCGGGTAGGTTGCCATGACCGTGGCCAAGGTCCGAGCGGGTTCGTTGCACCGTTCGGTGAAGCCTTAACGCCTTCGTCACATGATGGCGCGCATAGTTTGCGTTCGCGTCATCGTGTGGTCAGGGAATCCGCTGTCCTGCGGATGCACGACTGCACATCGTCTGGGGAGACGATCATGCGGGCACTGGGCAAGGGGTTGCTCATCTGGCTGTTTCTGGGGTTCCTCGCGGGTACGGCCATGGCCGGCCAGAATGCCCAGTATTACCTCGACGATCGCGGCGCGAACGGCGACCAACCGGGTCTGCCGCACTACGCGAACCCCGAAGAAGCCTGCGTCGTGGGCATCATGGAACGCAAGGTGCGCGCCTATCAGGCGGGCACGACATACCGTTACCGCTACCGTGGCCTTTACGTCGGCCAGGACGATGGTTTCGGCGAGTTCGCCTGCCAGGGCGTGATCGAGCGGCAGCTCTACATCCCCGGCCAGAACTGGGTGACTGTCGAGGATGTCGCCACCAATTCCTACGGCCCGTTTGGCACGTCAGAAAATTGCACGCTGACGGGTTTGAGCGATACGGTCACCGGGCAATGCGGTCCACCGATTTGCCCGCGCTGCATGGCGGGAGACGGCCCTTCCCCTGTGGTGGGCAATCCGATCGACGCGGGCACCGGCAACAAACATCAGGTCGAGACCGACTATCAAGGCTCGGGGGCGTTCCCCATCGTCTTCAGCCGCAGCTACGACAGCAGCCGGACGTGGCTGGCCAACCCGGTGCCCGTCAGCATCGGCTGGACGCACAACTACCTGTCGTCGGTGGCGCTGATGCCAGCGCCGGGGTCGAGCACGATCACCGAGGCAATCCTGCATCGCGGCGATGGCAGCATCCTGCGGTTCTACCTGGTGGGCACGGTCTGGACGCCCGATGCTGACATCCCGTTGCGCCTGAGCGTGGCGATCGATTCCAGTGGCACGGCTACCGCCACTGTCACGACGGCCGACGACACGGTCGAGTCCTACGACAGCCAGGGCCGCCTGATCAGTCTCACCAATCGCGATGGCCTGACCCAGACGGTGATCTACACCACCGCGCCCGGTGGCACGACGACCAGCCAGAACGACGTGCAGCAGGTGATCGATCCGCAGGGCCACACCCTCACCTTCGGCTACAACACCAGTGGCCAGCTCGCCAGCCTCACGGATGGCAATGGCGCGGTCGTCCGCTACACCTACGATGGCAACGGCAACCTGTCCACGGTCGTGTATCCCGACCTCGGCACCGCCACGAAAACGCGCACCTACACCTACAACGAGGCCGGGCAGGTCAGCGGCGCATCGTGGCCCAATGCGCTGACCGGCATCATCGACGAGAACAACAGCCGCTTCGCCAGTTGGGGCTACGACGCGATGGGTCGGGCGGTGTCGAGCGTCCACGGTGCTTACGCCACCGGCACCATCGACAAGTATCAGCTGACCTTCAACAGCGACGGCACGACGAGCTTCATCGATCCGCTCGGCCAGAGCCGTACCTACGGCTTTGCGGTGAGCTGGACGGTCGCCCGCCCGGCCAGCCTGAACACTCCCTGCGATATGTGCAGCGCGCACGATCAGGCACGCACATACAACACCAACGGCTACTCCGCTACCAGCACGGACTTCAACAGCGTCCAGGGCAGTTATGCCTACGCGCCGACCGACTCGGCCGGCCCGCGTGGGCTTCAGTCGCAGCTCATCGAGGCGGTGGGCAAGAACGAACAGCGCACCACCAACACCATGTGGGCTCCGGTGTTCCATGTGCCCACCCAGCGCACTGTGCTGAACAAGGCCGGCGCGACGATGGCGCTGACCAACTGGGTCTACAACACCCGCGGCCAGCCACTGTTCCGCTGCGATGTCGATCCGACGGTCAGCGGCGCCAGCAGCTATGTATGCGGATCGAATGCGAACGCCCCGACCGGCGTGCGGCAATGGGCGTATACCTATTGCGAACAGGCCGGCGTGACCGCCGGCACCTGCCCGCTGGTCGGCCTGCGGCTGACCCTGCGCTCGCCGCGCACCGACGTGAACGCGACGACCACCTACGCCTATTACCCGACGACGAACCTGACCGGGTGCACGGGTACGGGCGCCTGCTACTACAAGGGCGACCTGCAGACGGTCACCAACGCACTGGGACAGGTCACCACCTTCACCCGCTACGACGGCGACGGCCGGCCGACCCAGAGCACCGACGCCAATGGCGTGGTCACCAACCTGACGTATCACCCGCGCGGCTGGATCACCCAGCGCGCCGTGCTCGGCACCAGCAACGCGGTCACCAGCTATGCCTACGACGGTGTGGGTCAAGTCACCCAGGTCACCCAGCCGGCGGGCGACTACTTCAAATTCGGCTACGACCTCGCGCACCGCCTGACCGACACCACGGACAACGTGGGCAATGTGCTGCACTACGTGCTCGATCCGATGGGCAACCGGATCGAGGAGGACAGCAAGACCAGCGCGACCGGCACCGTCACCCGCAAGGTGCTGCGTCAGTACAGCACGCTCGGGCGTCTGATGAAGCTGCAGAACGCCAATACCGCCACGCGGTTGAGCTTCCTGTACGACGGCAACGGCAACCGCAAGACGACCACCGACGGTCTGGGGCGGATAACCAACGACAGCTACGACGGTCTGAACCGCCTGACCACCGACCAGCAGGACGCCGCCGGGGTCAACGCGATCATCAACTACACCTACGACGTCATCGACCGGCTGATCGACGTGCAGGATCCGCAGGGATTGCACACCAGTTACCAGTTCGACGGGCTCGGCAACCAGACCAAGCTCACCAGCCCCGACACGGGCATCACCACCTACACCTACGATGCGGCGGGCAACCGCCTCGGCCAGACCGACGCGCGGCCGCTGACCACCAGCTACACCTACGACGCACTCGACCGGCTGACCGGCACCACCTATCCGACCCCCAGCCTTGCCATCGGCTACCGTTACGACACCCTGGAGACCGGCTGCTCGGCAGCCAACAACAACTTCGCCAAGGGCCACCTCACCCGCATCACCGACGCCTCCGGCAGCACGATCTACTGCTACGACCGATTCGGGCGGAGGGTGACGCAGATCCAGACCATCAACGCCCTGAGCTACACCACGCAGTACACCTACGATCTGGGCGATCACCTGACCCAGACCATCACGCCGAAGAACACCACGGTCACCTACACCCGCGATGCCGACCTGCGCATCGCCAGCGCCGCCTACAAGCTTTCCGGGCAGACCACGGCTACCCCCGTGGTGAGCGCGATGGCCTACCTGCCGTTCGGCCCGGTGTCCTCGATCGCCTACGGCAACGGCCGCACGCTCAACCGCAGCTACGACCAGAACTACTGGGTGCAGGGCATCAAGGAGGCCACCACCGCCGATGGCCTGAGCTACGGCTATCTGGAGGACGTGCTGGGCAACATCACCCGGCTCACCACCACCAGCACGGGCACCGTCGGCAACGCCTTCCAGTACGATGGCCTGAACCGGCTGAAGGAAGTCGATGACCTGGCCACCCCGGCGAACCTGATCGTCAAGTACACCTACGACGCCACCGGCAACCGCCTGAGCAAGGCCTCGCCGACGCTCAGTCAGGCCTATACCTACCCCACGACCAGCCATCACCTGGTCGCCGTGGCCGGCTTCCCGCGCGCCTACGACGCCATCGGCAACACCACCAGCCTGCAATCGGCGGCAGCGACGACCTACGGGTTCGGCTTCGACGACCGCAACCGGATGACCAGTTCCAAACTGAACACCGCGCAGGTAGGGAGCTACCAGTACGACGGTCGCGGCCAGCGGGTGTACAAGAGCGCCGGCAGCAGCAAGACCGCCACCGCCTTCGACGCCTCCGGCCACGTGCTGGGCGAATACGACGGTGGCACGCAGGCGATCCAGCGCGAGATCCTCTGGATCGACGACCTGCCGGTGGGCGTGCTGACCGGGGCGACGCCGACGCTGGCCTACCTGGAACCCGACCACCTGGGCACGCCGCGAGCGGCGATCAGCGCGGCCAACCACGCCGCCATCTGGAGCTGGCCGCTGCTCAACAACCCGTTTGGCGAAGCCCAGCCGACCGGAAGCCTGATGCTGGATCTGCGCTTCCCGGGGCAGACCTTCGATGCCGAGTCGGGGATGAGCTACAACTACTTCAGGGACTATGACTCAAGCACAGGAAGATATCTACAAAGTGATCCAATTGGACTAAATGGTGGGATCAATACATACCAATTTGCACTAAGCAGACCGCTTAGTACTGTTGATCCGAGTGGGCTAATCGTACTCCTGACTTGTCATTTAGCTGCGGCACCTCTAGGTCGTCTCACAAATCCGAATTCATATCATTGCGGGATTTACATGGATCCAGACAACAGAAAATGTTGTAAAGGAGAAAACTGGCCGATTACCGTGGGAGGTCAACCTCAAGACGGCAAACTAGTAACTCGCGTCAACTATCCAGGCGATGCGCTTGAAAATGGCCAATACTATCAACTCGTACCAACTCCATCTGGAATGACAGATTGCGAGTTTATTAAGAAAATTTTGCATGCAGCCGCGGGCTATGATAATGGATTGCCATATAGCTTCCCGCAAAACGCTTCCTATTTACCTGGAGTACCAGACGGGTGGATGAATGCGGGAACATATAATAGCAATTCATACGTGTCAGGAGTGCTAAAGGCAGCAGGTGCGGGCCAAACTGTCATCAATTCAGATGGCTCATTCCAGACACCCGGGCTTCAGAATCCCATTCCGCTTCCGACGCGATAAATAGATATATAAATTACTAGTCTCGAATAAAATGAACAATGTTTCGACGATTTATGAAAAAAACTATTACATTGTATCTGATTGCGTGGATACTCTTGCCGATATTCTTTGCGATTTTCGTAGGCACCTCATACTCGCAATCTATAAGTGACGGTGTTTTACCATTTCTAGGCCCGCGTGAAATTAGATGGTGGATAGGGTTTCTGCTAACTTTGGCTTTAGGAATTGCATGTATCGCAGCGGTGCCGCGACGTAGCAAGGCCTATAAAATGACAATGTGTGCTGCTTATCTCGCGGCGATGACAATGGCATTAACATGTATACACTTCGTCGTAGCTTGCAAATATGGCGATTGCCTGTAATAGACTTGAATCGCCCCGGCTTTTGTAGACACATCGGAGCCGTACTTTCTGGCTACGTATAGACGTGTCAATTGCCATGAATGAACAGCGCATCCGCAAGTCGCGAGCGGTGCTGTATGCCATCGGCGGGCATGGCATGTTGTTGTTCTTGCTGTTCCACTTTTCTTACAAGCCCACGAATGGGCCGAATATCGATGGTTTGCCCATCGACTGGATCAATGCCACATGGGTGAATGCTCCACCTTCACCACTACGCAATGACCCGCCTGTTAGCCACGTGATCGTGAATTCGCTATCAGCGGCGAAATCTTCCATTTTGGATCAGCCCGCGATTTCCGATTCGGCAAGGTTACCCATTGATAGCACTCCAGCGCTGGCTGCCGGAAAAATGGGGGCAGAGTAAATTACCGTTTGAAACGCGCGTTTAAACTTTTTTGGTTTCAGGTTCATTTGGGCATCCGGAATCCACCGTGGGTAGAGGGCTGTCGATCATGGTCGGATGGTGTGAACCGAACAGCGCCATCCTGAGGAAAGTCGCTAATCAGGTAGCGACGTTCCTCAGCCGTCCGCTTCATCCGAACTCAAACAACACAGAATCAGGGACATCCACAATTGAAAAGAGCTGCCCGTGGCGCTTCATTTCTGACTGCGCCGCCGACCACGAGAGTGCTACCGTCAGCGATGTCGGAGCGGATGGCCTGAATTATGGCTATCAGGAGGACGTGCTGGGCAACATCATCCGGCTCACCACCACCAGCTCACGCACCGTCGGCCATGCTCCCCCATAGATGATCGCAGCAACCCAATCTCGCGCCTTCCTGCTTTCCCTCACCGGCCACGGACTGCTGCTGTTTGCGCTGTTTCACTCATGGGTGCGGGAGGTGGCTGATAAGGCGAACACCGAGAAAGCGCCAGTTGGTCTAATCGAAGTAACCCTGGCGGGTTCGTCTGTTGCCCCGTCGCATATTGTCCGTCTCGACATACCAGCAGCCGTACTCGCACGACCAATGGCAAAGGCGGTGGTGTGGGCACCCGGGTCAATTTTGGATCGGCCCAACTTTCAAAAGTGGGTCAATTTTCAGCCGGCGGCAACAGTGCAACATCCTCCTGTCGAGTTGTCCCACCTCCAGTCAAAGCTGGAGGTAGTTACGACGTCTGCGGCGAGCGAACCTTTGGTGGCAGAATCGCCTCCAATAGACGTACACCCGTCCACCGATGCCACGAGCGGTGCCGATGATCCCTACGCGGTCATGCGCCGCCTGCGCGCCGAAGCCGAGCGGCAATATCAAACGCAACAGCAAGCAGTTCAAACACAACAAGCATCGAACGATTCACCATCAAGCGATGCCGTAGTGAACCCCGATCCAACTCTTGGCGCGGCGCAGGTCATGGCCGCCGTCCAACCGTTTTCACCTTTCGCGCCACCATCGGGTCACTTCCCTTTCCGTCTCGACAGCTCGGGCTTCCCACAAGCGTTCGGCGTGCAAACGTGGGCCTGCTGGATCCATTTGCCGGATAGCGCCTTCAAGGGGCGCTACGTTTTCTACGCAACTGCGTGCGACCCGATCCAGCCCGGAGGCTGATAGCCCTACTCGAAATGGCCCTCTTCCAGCAGCTTGGCCAACGTCGCCATGCTCGGTCCGTACAGCACAGCACGACGAACCGTGCGCTGCCTCGGGAGGGATTCGGTCGCACGTCTGAAAAATCCAATCGAATGATCGTCCTTGACGGGTTCCTCGACGACCATGATCGCATCCTTGAGCGCCTTGCCCTCATACAGCATGCGCGCGCGGATGACCTCGAAGCTGTAGCCTCGGCCCATGCGGTTCATCCCCTTGGTGATGCCATTGAGGGATTCCGTATAGCCGTTGGTGATCGGGTTCTCGAAATAGGCGAGGATTTCCTCGCGCCAGTTCGTCGTGGCCGTCAGGATGTCCTTGAAGTCGGCTTGCAGCTCAGATCCGATATTTCCGTGCCAAGTATCCAACGCCACTTCCGCCGAACAACGATCACGAAGATCCCAGATCGCCATGAAGCCCTCCTTGATCGCATGGGCTTCACCCAGCAGGGGAAATTGCCGGAACCATGCCAACATCTTCGCCATGCCTTCGGGAGTGAGGTCTTGCTGCCGCTTGAGCAACAGGCGCCGCTCATCCTTTAGCCGGAGCCGTTGCCTTTCAGGCAGCGTCTTGCGGAACCGTTTGCGCATCTTCTCCAGCACATTGTTCGCCATGCGCTCGATGTGAAACCGATCGACCACGATTCGCGCGTGAGGCAGTGCCTGCCTCACCACCTGCCTATAAACGTGGTACATGTCCATCGCCACCCACTCGACCTTGTCCTTGTCAGGAAGCACTTGGAAGTACGCCAGCAGATCGGCTTTGCTGCGGCTTTCGCGTAGGTCGAAGATCGTGTTTCGCTCGACGTTCGTGATCATGGCGCGATAAGCGCCGATGATCTTGAGTTCGTCGATACCCAGATACCGAGGTGTCTGGAAACGCGACGTGCTTGCTAGCTCGGCTACATAGTCGTCGAACACATGTCGGATGGTTTTCTCGTCCATGTCGACTTGTCGTGCGACTGAAGCGAACGTCTCCCGCAAGCAGTATTTTCGGATGTGCTGAATGAGCCGGCGGGTTGCCAGTCGCTTGCTGTCCAGATCAGGGATCGGATCGAACAGGGTCTTGCGGCATGCCTGGCACTGATAGCGCCGCCGTTGCACGTTGATCCGAACGGTTTTGCCGTGCGAGGGCGTATCGCGGAAGGTCTGCAACTGTGTGCCATGCCCGTAGAGGCGGCCTACCTTGCATTCCGGGCATGCCGTAGGAACCCAACCACCTGCGGCTTCCACGACGTAAATGTCGTCCTCTACTTTGACCGAGATCGGCTTCAGTCCACGGAGCTGAAGGAAGTCGGTCACGTCGCACCCCACAGTGAAATCCGGCTTTCACTCTAACACAGACAACCCAGACCCCACAGCAGAATCCAGAATTTGGATTGTTAGCTACTGCGGGGGCAATCGGCCAAACCCACAGTGGATTCCGGATGCCCAAAAATTTTGGCCGATGCGCGTCCCCTGCGGTCTTGACAGATGCCGCCTGCTGCCCGAACGTCACCCCATCCCCTCCACGAGTACCCGCATGCCCCGTTCGCCGCGCCGATTGTTCAGAACCCTGCTGACGACAGCCCTGCTGGCGGCCACGCTGCCGCTCGGGCAAGCGCTGGCGCAGGACGGGCAAGATGCCTATCCGATCACGCCGATGACGTCCTCGTGGGTGCGGCTGCATGGCCACCGCTTCAACGTCGAGGTCGCGCAGACGAATGCGCAGCGCGCGCGCGGACTGATGTTCCGCGACCACCTCGCTGCCGGCCACGGCATGCTGTTCATCCACGAAGGCCAGGGGCCGCTGGCGTACTGGATGAAGAACACCCGCATCGGGCTGGACATTTTCTACTTCGATGCGCAGCGCAAGCTCGTGTCCGTGTCGAAGAACACGCCGCCCTGCGACTTGGGCGATGCCTGCCCGCCGTACCGCAGCGAAGGGCCGGCGATGTACGTGCTCGAACTCAACGCCGGGGTCGCCGACAAGCTGCACACCCGCAAGGGCGACACCTTGACCTTCGGCCCCGGCATCCCCCCGGCGCCGCCACCCGCATCCGAACCCGCGCCAGCCCCCGCCCCACCTTGATCCCACCGCCAACGGACCCATCATGGACGGCATGAACCCGCGACGCGAAACGGCGACGACCGACCTGCCCTGCTGGGATGCGCTGGCGCGGATGGACGACGATGCCCTGCCGTTGCTGGGCACCGCGTTGCTGATCGCGCGCGACGAGTACCCGCAACTGCGGCCCGAGCCCTACGATGCGATCATCAACGGCTACGTGGAGGCCTTGCGCGAGCCGGTGCGAGCGCAGGATTCCGTGCCCGCGCGCATGGCGGTGATCAATCGCTACCTGTTCGACGAGGTCGGCTTCGGCGGCGACACCGAGTCCTACGACGACCCGCGCAACAGCTATTTGAACGACGTGTTCGACCGCAAGCTCGGCATCCCGCTGTCGCTGGCGCTGGTGCAGATGGAGATCGCGCGCCGCCTCGACGTGCCGCTGGACGGCATCTCCTTCCCCGGCCATTTTCTCGTGCGCCTGCCGGTGGACGACGGCATCCTCGTGATGGATCCGTTCAACAAAGGCCGCTCGCTCAGCGCCGACGAACTGCGCGATCGCGTGCGCGTGCACTGCGATGGGCAGACGCCGGACGACAGCGAACTCCTGCACATCCTCGCCCCGGCCACCCATCGCGCGATCCTGTTGCGCATGCTGCGCAACCTCAAGGCGCTGTATGCCGAACGCCGCGACTGGGAGCGCGTGGCGCGCTCGTCCGATCGCCTGCTCAAGCTGCAACCCGGCCTGGGCGAGGAAGTGCGCGATCGCGGATTGGCCTACCTCAAGCTGGGCCACATCGCCGGCGCGCGCGAGGATCTCACGCGCTACCTGCACGTGCAGCCGGAAGCACCCGATGCCGATGCGATCCACGCCCTGCTGATCGATGCGACCGGGCAACAGCGCCGCCTGAATTGAGACGGCTCGCCACACCGGTTGCCGCGGCGGGCTTCAACCGACCGGCATCATCTCGAAGTCGTCCTTGGTCACGCCGCAATCCGGGCAGCACCAGGTGTCCGGCACGTCTTCCCAGCGCGTGCCCGGCGCGATGCCTTCCTCCGGCAATCCTTGCGCCTCGTCGTAGATGAAGCCGCACACCACGCACATCCACGTGCGAAAGGCTGCGGCGGCAGGGGCGGGGGCGGGCGAGGAAACGCTCATGGCAAGGGCTTCGCGTGCGACACTAGACGCCGCAATTTTCGCACTTCGCGCCATCGGGGGGAAGCTTGGCATGCGCAACCACGGCTCCATGCGCGGTTTGTACGCGATCACACCCGAAGAACCCGACACGCGGCGGCTGCTCCAGCGTGTCGGCAAGGTGCTCGAACAAGGCATCGCCTTGCTCCAGTACCGCAACAAGGGCGGCGACAAGGCACTGCGGCTGGAACAGGCGCTGGGACTGAAATTGATCTGCCTGCCCTACGACGTGCCCTTGATCGTCAACGACGACCTCGCCCTCGCCCGCGAGATCCAGGCCGACGGCGTGCATCTGGGCGCAGGTGATGGCGACGTGGCGACCGCGCGCGAGGAACTGGGCGAGCACGCCCTGATCGGCGTCAGCTGCCACGCCGACATCGAACGCGCGCAGCAGGCCAGGGCGCAAGGCGCGAACTACCTCGCTTTCGGCGCGTTCCACGCCAGCCGCACCAAGCCCGATGCCAGCGCCGCCAAACCATCCATCCTGCGCGAGGCCAAGGCGCTCGGCCTGCCGCTGGCGGCCATCGGCGGCATCACGCCGGCGCATGTGCCGATCCTGCGCGACGCCGGCGCCGACCTGATCGCGGTCGTGTCCGGGCTGTGGGACGCGCCCGATCCCGGCGCCGCCGCCTGCGCCTACATCGATGCCTTCACGCACCACGCCTGAGCCCTGCATGACCTCCAGCCACGACCTTTTCCAGATCGCACAACAGATCATTCCCGGCGGCGTGAACTCGCCGGTGCGCGCCTTCCGTTCCGTCGGCGGCGAGCCGTTCTTCGCGCAACGCGCGCAGGGCGCGTACCTGTGGGATGTGGATGGGCGACGCTACATCGACTACGTGGGCTCGTGGGGGCCGATGATCGCCGGCCACGCGCACCCGCAGGTGCTCGATGCGGTGGCGCGCGTGATGCGCGATGGCCTGTCGTTCGGCGTGCCCAATGCGCTGGAAGTGACGATGGCGCAGACCATCACGCGCCTCGTGCCGTCGGTGGACATGGTGCGCATGGTCAACTCCGGCACCGAGGCCACGCTCTCGGCGATCCGCCTCGCCCGCGGCGCGACCGGACGCAGCCGCATCGTCAAGTTCGAAGGCTGCTACCACGGCCACGGCGATTCGTTTCTCGTCAAAGCCGGCTCCGGAGCCCTGACGCTGGGCGTGCCCGATTCGCCGGGCGTGCCCAAGGCGCTGGCCGATCTCACCCTCACCTTGCCCTACAACGATTTCGATGCCGCAACGTCACTGTTCGAGGCACACGGCGAAACCATCGCCGCGCTGATCATCGAGCCGGTCGTCGGCAATGCCAACTGCATTCCGCCGAAGGACGGTTTCCTGCGACACCTGCGTGCACTGTGCACGCAGCATGGCGCGTTGCTGATCTTCGACGAAGTGATGACCGGCTTCCGGGTGGCGCTGGGCGGCGCACAGGCGCTGTACGGCGTGACGCCCGACCTGACCACCTTCGGCAAGATCATCGGCGGCGGCATGCCGGTGGGCGCCTACGGCGGGCGTCGCGATCTCATGCAGCAGATCGCCCCCGCCGGGCCGATCTATCAGGCCGGCACGCTGTCGGGCAATCCGGTGGCGATGGCCGCAGGTTTGGCGACGCTGGAACTGATCCAGCAGCCGGGCTTCCACGATGAACTCCACCGCAAGACGCGCCTGCTCACCGACGGCCTGCGCGCGATGGCGATCGATGCGGGCGTGCCGTTCAATACCAATCGCGTATGTGGCATGTTCGGGCTGTTTTTCACCGATGCGCAGGTGGAAACCTACGCGCAGGCCACCGCCTGCGACGTGGCGGGTTTCCGCCGCTTCTTCCACGCGATGCGCGAACGCGGCGTGTACCTCGCGCCGTCGGCCTTCGAGGCCGGCTTCATGTCGTCGGCGCACAGCGAGGCCGACATCGCCGCGACGCTGGAAGCCGCACGCGGCGCGTTCGCGGAGATCGTGCGCGGCTGATTGCTGACGCAGGAACGGGAGCATGGCGATGCGCCACTTCCCCTCCCTTTGCATCGCAGCGATGCGCCACTTCCCCTCCCCTTGCGCAGCAGGGGGTGATGAGGCGTGATTGCGAACTGTCGATGGCAGTTCGTGCGCCGAAGAACGCCCGGCAGAGCCGGAAGATTGGGAGGAGGTTGCATGTCCGTAGATGCCCTCCAACGCCTCGCATCACCTTACTCAGGAACCGTCCGTCCGGAAAGCCGAAATAGAAACCCCTTGTAAGTTGTTTCCGCCTCCGCCCCAGACCGATATCCCTGAGATTACGAGATCGTGGGGGAGCCAGGGTCGGTGCGGAGTCTTTCCAGCGTGCGCCAGGTGCTGTACATGGCCACGCTCTCGGCGATCCGTCACAACGCGGTGCTGAAGACCTTCTACACCCGCCTGCGCGAGCGCGGGAAGCAGCCCAAGGTCGCCATCGTCGCTGC
>JAFEBW010000009.1 GCA_018242445.1 Pseudomonadota bacterium
GCGCCAGGTGCTGTACATGGCCACGCTCTCGGCGATCCGTCACAACGCGGTGCTGAAGACCTTCTACACCCGCCTGCGCGAGCGCGGGAAGCAGCCCAAGGTCGCCATCGTCGCTGCCATGCGCCAGCTGCTGACGATGCTCAACGCCATGCTGCGCGATAACACTCATTGGGATCCTTCGCGACATGCAAAAACTGCTTGACCTTGAACACAGTTGCTCCCCCGCTTGCGGGGGAGGGAATCCATACCGCTTGCTACGAGAAGTTTCTTGGCAAAAAGCAGTCCGCCAGCGGCTGACAGACAGCTCTCTCACCGGGGAGAGAACCGTCGCGACGCATCAGCAGCGCAACGACGCCGACTCGCGGATACCGTCTAAGATCGCCTGATCAACGGTAGCTGCATCGACCGAAGGCGCACCAAGGCCGACGTTGTTGTGTTCAAGCACGCGCTCGGCGCGGTAGCTCGAGCGCACCAGCGGGCCGGACACGGCTTCCATGAAGCCCATCCCCAGCGCCACGTCGCGGAAGTGCTGGAATAGTTCGGGCGTCACGAAGCGCGCGACCGGCAGGTGATTTTTCGTCGGGCGCATGTACTGGCCCAGCGTGACCACGTCCACGTTCGCGGCGCGGATATCGGCCAGCGTGCGCTCGATCTCGTCGTCGGTCTCGCCCAGCCCCAGCATCATGCTGGTCTTGGTGATGGTGGCTGGCGCGTGGGACTTGGCGAACTTGAGCACATCCAGCGTCTGCCGGTAACCCGCGCGCGGATCGCGCACCGGGTGGGTGAGGCGCTCGACCGTCTCGATGTTCTGCGCGAAGGTCGCAAGCCCGGCATCGAGCACCTTGGCCACGCATTCATGGCGGCCGGCGAAATCCGGCGTGAGCGCTTCCACCGCGGTCTGCGGCATGCGCGCGTGGATGGCGCGGATGCAGGCGGCGTAATGACCGGCGCCGCCATCGGGCAGGTCGTCGCGATCCACCGACGTCAGCACCACGTATTTCAGCCCCATCAAGGCCACCGCATCGGCGACATGCGCCGGTTCCTGCGGATCCAGCCAGCCCTGCGGGTTGCCGGTGTCCACCGAACAGAACTTGCACGCGCGCGTGCATACCGAACCCATCAGCATCAGGGTGGCGGTGCCGCGACCCCAGCACTCGGCGAGGTTCGGGCATTTGGATTCGGCGCACACCGTGGAGAGTTGATGCGTGCGCACGATGTCGCGCACGGCTTCGAACTTGCCGCCCGCCGGCAATTTCACCCGCAGCCACGGCGGCTTGCGCTGCGCATCCGGCACTGCGCTCAACGCGCTCGGGCGGATGCCGTCCTTGACCGCGCGGGTGCCCTGCGGGCTGGTGAACTTGCTGCCCGGCGCGACGCGGGGCTGGTCGGTGGTTTCGGTCATGGCGTTCGGACGAGAGCGACGGGCGACAAGGCGCGCGCCGGAAGCCGTCATTCTACCGCTGCTTGCCGGAATCCATCTCACCCAGCCGAAACCGGCACGCCGGCTGCCCGTGCAGCATGCACGCCGTGCGCTGCACGCTGCGGCCGGTCGCCTGCGCCATGAAGGCCAGATCGAAGCGGCACACGTCCGGATGGGCGCGCGCCAGCGCATGAAAAACGCAATTCCACGCCTGCACTTCGGCGTGCCCATCAGACTGCGACACTTCGGCCTCGTAGCCGAGCGCATCGAGTTGCTCGGCCAGCAGGCGTGTGGCCTGCGCCGCGTCACGCGCGGCAGCGAGGCGGCTGGCCGCCTGCAAACCCAGCCGCGCACCCAGTTCCGACAGCATGGTCTGCACGGCGCTCACGCCGCCGTGCGCGTACAGGTACTCGACCATGCCTTGCGCCAGCAGCGCGTAGTTGCGCGGGAACAGGTCGTGGCCTGCGGGCTGCAGCACGTACATGGCGCGGGGCCGTCCACCGCTGGCGATCGCCTCGCCCTGCTCGATGAATCCGCGCGCCCGCAACGCGGTCAGGTGCTGCCTGACCGCGTTGTGGCTGATGCGAAGCGCCCCGCACAAGTCTTCGATGGTGGCACCCTGCGGCCGCGACAGCAGGGTGCGCAGCAATTTGCGCTGGGTGTCGCCGAGTTGTTGCAGGGCGCTGGCGTTGTTCAACGACTCACCTGTTCTCGGCTCACTTGGCCTTGTCCGGGAACTGCTTGGCGATGCCGTCGGCCAGCACGTCGGCGATCATGTTCATGTGTTCCTGCATCTTCGTCCAAGCCTCGTCCTGCTGCGCCTTGGGTGCGTTCGCCATCATCAGGTCGATCTGCGTCTGATGGTCGGCACCGTGCATCACCAGCGCGCCATTCAGGCTGGCCTGCGTCCAGTTCGGATTGGCCCCGGCGAGGAACTTGGCGATTTCGCCGGCATTGCTCGCCAGAGCCTGCATGGCCTTGTTCTCGCCCGCCTTGTCGCCGGCCCGGCCGGCGTCGGTGAGATCCTTCACGCCCTGCCAGTGGCCGGCCAGCAGCTTGAGCAGGCCGTCACCCGCGGGTTTGCCGTAGAAGCCAGCCACCGCGTCGGCGATCTGCTTGGCATTGGCGACCACCGCATCGGCGGCCTTGGCCTGCGCAGCCTTGTTGCCGGCGTGCACGGCCAGCGCGTAATCATGGGTGGCCACGAGATGACCGTGCCAGAGCCCGCGCAGGGCGGCGTGCAGTTGCGGTGCAGTGGCGGCGGCAGAGGTCGCATGCGCGGCGTGGTGGGCGTCTTGCGCCAGCAACACGGGGGCGGCAGTGGCCATCGCCACGCCCACGACGAGGGCACGCAGGAAGGTCTTGGTGTTCATGGTGGAAGCTCCTTGGGGATGGGATATCGCGCAACGGCGACCACCTCAAGATAAGGCTATTTCACCTATATTCAATGCGAATATGTGTAAAGGTCATCACATAACTGTTTGAAGTGAGCCTAGCAGAACCTTGCGGCACCCGCCGAGACGATTCAGTCGAGGAACAGGTCAGTCAGCAGCGGCTGCGTGGCATCCACCGCGTAGACGGAAAAATCCGACACTCCGCGCTCGCGCAGGATGGCTTCGTCGATCACGAAGCGGCCGCACAGCTCGCGTGCAGGTGTGGTCAGGATGGCATGCGCGGCATCGGCCATGATCTCGGGTTTGCGACCATTGGCCCCGCTCACGCCGGGGATCATGTTCAACGCATCGGTGGCGATCAGCGTGCGCGGCCACAGCGCGTTCACCGCCACCCCGCGCGGGCCAAACTCGGCGGCTAGGCCGAGGGTGACGAAACTCATGCCCATCTTCGCCAGCGTGTAGCCGGTGTGCGCACCCCACCATTTGGGATCGAGCGAGGGCGGCGGCGCGAGGGTGAGGATGTGCGGATTGGCCGCTTGCAGCAGGTGCGGCAGGCAGACTTGCGCGCACAGGAAGCTGCCGCGCGCGTTGACCTGCTGCATCAGGTCGAAGCGCTTGATCGGCGTGTCGAGCGTGCCGCGCAGCCAGATCGCGCTGGCGTTGTTGACGAGGATGTCGATGCCGCCGAAGCGCGCGACGGTCTGCGCCACGGCAGCGTGCACCTGATCCTCCTCGCGGATGTCGCACTGGATCGCCAGCGCGTGACCGCCGGCTTCCTCGATGGCTGTCGCGGCGGTGTGGATGGTGCCGGGCAGCCTGGGATTGGGCACGCTCGATTTCGCAGCGATGACGACGTTGGCGCCCTCGCGCGCCGCACGCAGGCCGATGGCCAGGCCAATGCCGCGCGAGGCGCCGGTGATGAACAGGGTTTTTCCTTGCAGGGTGGACATGACTCAGCCTCGCAATGCGCAGAGGAACCGGCGCGGCGCGCCCTCGAAGCCGCCGTTGGACATGAACACGACGTGGTCGCCGTCACGCACACGCGAGCGCAGTTCGTCGAGCAGCGCATCCACGGTCGGTGCGGCGACGCCTTCGCCACGCAAGTCCGCGATCACCTTGCCGGCATCCCAGGGCAGTTCGGCGCGGCGCAGGAACACCACCGCATCGGCATCCGCGAGCGCGGGCGCGATCTCGTGCGCATGCGCGCCCAGCCGCATCGAATTGCTGCGCGGCTCCATCGCCACCACGATGCGCGCAGCGCCCACCCGCGCGCGCAGGCCGGCGAGGGTGGTGCGGATCGCGGTCGGATGGTGGGCGAAGTCGTCATACACGGTGATGCCCTGCGCCGCGCCGAGCACTTCCAGCCGGCGCTTGACGCTGCGGAACGAGGCCAGCGCGGCGATGGCCACCGCCGGTTCGACCCCGACCGCATGCGCGGCGGCGATCGCGGCCAGCGCGTTCATCATGTTGTGCGCGCCGAGCAGATCCCAGTGCACGGTGCCGACCTCGACGCCGCAATGGAGCACCGCGAAGCGCGAGCCGTCGGCGCTGATGGCACGCTGCGTCCACTGCGCATCGCCGGCCATCGCGAAACGCTCGACCGGCGTCCAGCAACCCATCGCCAGCACTTCGCGCAGGCGTTCATCCTCACCGTTGACGATCAAACGCCCGTTGCGCGGCACGGTGCGCACGAGGTGATGGAACTGGCGCTGGATCGCGGCCACGTCGGGGAAGATGTCGGCATGGTCGTATTCGAGGTTGTTGAGGATCGCCACCCGCGGCCGGTAGTGGACGAACTTGCTGCGCTTGTCGAAGAAGGCGGTGTCGTATTCGTCCGCTTCTACCACGAACGGCGCAGCCGAAGGCTGCACTTTGTTTCCTTCTCCCTCTGGGATGAGATGTTGCGCTTGCGAACCACCGGTTCGCGCAACATCGAATGCCTCCGTGCTTGCACGGAGGCCGGGGCGCGAAGCGAGGTGGCGCGTAGCGCCGGATGAGGGAGGAAAATCTGGTGAGCGACCGGCGGTCAGCCTCCCCAGCCGCGCCGACACCCCGAAGTTCTCCGGCACGCCGCCGACGAGGAAGCCCGGTTCGCGGCCGGCGGCTTCGAGGATCCACGCCAGCATCGAGGTTGTGGTGGTCTTGCCGTGGGTACCGGCGACCGCCAGCGTGCAGCGCCCGGGCAATACCTGCTCGGACAGCCACTGCGCGCCGGAGGTGTAGGCCATGCCGGCATCCAGGACGTGTTCCACCGCCGGGTTGCCGCGCGAGAGCGCATTGCCGACCACCACCACGTCGGTATCGGCGTCGATGTGTTCTGGCGCATAGCCCTGCGCCAGCGCGATGCCGAGGGCTTCGAGCTGGGTGCTCATCGGCGGGTAGATGTTGGCATCGCTGCCGGCGACCGCGTGGCCGAGTTCGCGCGCGAGTGCGGCCACGCCGCCCATGAAGGTGCCGGCGATGCCGAGGATGTGGAGTTTCAAGCGGATGTCCTGCGGTATCTGGAGCCGCAGGAATTATGCGGGTTGCGGGAGATGCGGGGAATGGGGCTTGGGAATGGGGCTGGGGGGTTTTTCCCCTGTGGGGGAAGGAAAAGCCACGGCCCTTTTCGTCAGCGAGCCAACCTGCTGACTACTGCCATCTCTTCCCTTTTCCCCTATCCCCCGTCCCCACCCCCCCCTCAAGCGTACCGGCTGTCCAACGCCTCCACGATGCGCGCGAACACCTCTTCCATCGCGCCCACGCCATCCACCGCGGTGAGCTTTTCCTGATGGCGGTAAAACTCGATCACCGGGGCGGTCTGCTCGTCATAGACCTGCAAACGTTTGCGCACCGATTCGGGGTTGTCGTCGGCGCGGTGTTCGGCCAGTGCGCGCCCGGCGAGGCGGGCGACCAGCAATTCGGTATCCACATCCAGTTGGATCGCGCGCTCGACCGGCTGGCCGAGCTTGCCCAGCAGGGCATCGAGCGCGTTGGCCTGGGCCACGTTGCGCGGGTAACCGTCGAGGATGTAGCCGGGGCCGGTATCGCCCTGCGACAGGCGCTCTTCGAGGATGGCCAGCACGATGGCGTCGGACACCAGCCCGCCCGCGTCCATCACCGCCTTGGCTTGCAGACCCAGCGCGGTGCCCGCCTTGACCGCCGCGCGCAGCAGTTCGCCGGTGGAGATGTGCGGCACGCCGTAGTGGTCGCGCAGGCGCGCTGCCTGCGTGCCCTTGCCGGATCCCGGCGCGCCCAGAAGTACCAGTCGCATCGTCAATTTCCTGAAAAAAGCACCGCCGGATGGCCGGATCGGGCGAGCGGGTTGCTACACTCGATGCGCGTCAAAACCATGCCGCGATGCGGACGGTTCACGCTAACCGCTGGCGGCCGGGCAAGTCAAATCAAACCCGGGGGTGCGGGCCATGGCCAAGGGCAACCTGCTGTATGCGCAATCCGGCGGCGTCACCGCGGCCATCAATGCCACCGCCTCGGCGGTGATCCACGCCGCGCGCGAGCACCACGTCAAGGTGCTGGCCGCGCGCAATGGCATCCTCGGCGCGCTGCGCGAGGATCTGATCGACACCTCGAAGGAAACCGCCGCCGCCATCCGCGCGCTGGCGCACACGCCCGGCGGCGCGTTCGGCTCGTGCCGCTACAAGCTCAAGGCACCGGAGGTCGATCGCGCGCCCTACGAGCGCCTGATCGCGGTGTTCCGCGCCCACGACATCCACGGCTTCCTCTACAACGGCGGCAACGACTCGGCCGACACCGCGCTCAAGCTGTCGAAGATCGCCGCCGAGTTCGGCTACCCGCTGACCTGCGTGGGCGTGCCCAAGACGGTGGACAACGACCTCGTCGTCACCGACTGCTGCCCGGGCTTCGCCTCGGCCGCCAAGTACACCGCGGTGTCGGTGCGCGAGGCCGCGCTGGACGTGGCGGCGATGGCCGACACCTCGACCAAGGTGTTCGTCTACGAAGCGATGGGCCGCCACGCCGGCTGGCTGGCGGCCGCGGCGGGCATGGCCGGGCACAAGGCCGACGATGCGCCGCACCTGATCCTGTTCCCCGAGCGCGCGTTCGACGAGGCCGACTTCCTCGCCCGGGTGAAGGCGACGGTGGCGCGGGTGGGCTGGTGCATGGTCGTCGCATCCGAGGGCGTGCGCGGGCCGGACGGACGGTTCCTCGCCGAGGCCGGCACCGTGGATGCCTTCGGCCATGCGCAACTCGGCGGGGTGGCCCCGCACCTGGCGCAGGTCGTCAAGGAAAAGCTCGGCTGCAAGGTGCACTGGACGGTGCCCGACTACCTGCAACGCTCGGCCCGGCACCTGGCCTCGGCGACCGACCTCAAGCACGCCATCGCCGTGGGTCGGGCGGCGGTGAAGTACGCACTCGCCGGCCGCAACGCGGTGATGCCGGTGATCGCGCGCAACTCGGACGCCCCCTATCGCTGGAAGATCGCCGCCGCGCCGCTGGAGGATCTGGCCAACCGCGAGAAAAAACTGCCGCCTGAATTCGTCCGCGAGGACGGCTACGGCATCACGTCCGCCGCGCGCCACTATTTCGCGCCCCTGCTGCGCGGGCAGGCGCCGCTGCCGTACGGGAAGGACGGCATTCCGCGCTACATCGCGCTGCGGAACCACGCGATCGTCAAGACATTGCCGGACTGGAACCCCTGACCGGCAAGGATCGACGCGCTGCCGATCCGCCGTCGCAACCTGCGTGCGTCAGCAACCCTTGGACGTCTGCACGCTGGCGCTGAACTCCGGCACCGTCACCGGAGCCTGCGGCTTGTCGAGGTAGATGCGGGCCCGGCCTTGCGCATCCAGCGCCGGCGGCTTGTTGTTTCCGGGGTGTCGCCAGACTTCAATGGTGGCCTGGCAGGCCGGCGCATCCGCACGGGCGATGACGATGCGGTCGTTCAAGATCCAGTGATCGGCGACCGACGGAGCCGGTTTCACCTGGCTCGCATCGACATAGGACGCGCGCTGCACGCAGGGGTCGCGCGGCAGCACCTCGATCCGGTACGGCTCCTTGGGATCGCCCGTGAACAGGCCCTCCAGCCGCACGCAGGCCTCGGGGATGTTGCGCACGGTGTGCAAGGCACCGATGGGCTGCGGCGTGCTGCTGTCGGGCGGGCGCGTGATCTCGGGCGCGGGCGGGGCAGCCGCTGGCGCGGATGCGGCGAGGAACATCGCAAGCGGCAGCGTCAAGCCCAGCGCGATTGACCGGAAGCGGGCCATGTTTGCGTTCCTTCCTCCAACTGGGAATGGACAGACTGCCACAGTCGCGCTGAATCGTGGCCAGGACAACGCTGATTGATTCAGCGTTGCCAGCCGGCCATGGATGGCCGACCACGAACCAATCACGCAAGTGGTTGATTCGTGTGAGCTGCAGTCCGGGCATGTACCGGGCTGAAGCGTGCGCTGATCATTCCAGGATGGAATTATCCAGCGCCTAAATCCATGCCGTTGGCACGTTGCAGGATCGTGCACCGATTGCGCCGGTCGCTTCGTGCAGGCAGCGGATGTTGAAGCGGACTGCCACAACCGTTAAATTGTGATGATAACCTTATCCATACGCACCAGTACGGTGCCCCACGACGGTAAAAACCCATGTCCCAGCACAAGCTCGCCATCCTCGCCACGGCCCTCGCCCTGACCTTGTCCGCACCGGCCTTTGCCGGCGGCGGCGTGGAAAACCAGAAGGGCTCGACCAAGAGCGCCGAAATCCCGCAATGCGGCCATGTGCTGGGCACCATCGCGCTGGTGGACGGCGATGGCCACGGCTGGGCCGCCTATGGCCTGGCCGCGCCCTCCACCCTGCTCAAGACCTTCATCAACCGCTCCGGCTGCTTCAAGCTGGTCAATCGCGGCGCCGGCATGGCCGCGATCCAGCGCGAGAAGGAGTTGTCCGGCCAGGGACAGTTGCAGCGCGGCTCCAACGAGGGCGGCGGACAGATCAAGACCGCCGACTGGCTGCTGGTGGCCGACGTCGCCGGGCAGAACCAGAACTCCGGCGGCAGCGCGGTCGGCGGGCTGGTCGGCGGCCTGGTCGGCGGGCGCGTGGGCGCGCTGGCCGCAGGCATCCGCACCAGCAAGGTCGAGGCGCAGACGGTGCTGTCGCTGGTCAACACGCGCACCTCGGAGGAGGAATACAACATCGAGGGCTTCGCCAAGAAGACCGACATCGGCTTCGGCGGCGGCGGCTTCCTCGGCTGGGGCGGCGTCGGCGGCGGCGCCTACGAGAACACCGACGTGGGCAAGGTGGTCGGCCTGGCCTTCCTCGACGCCTACCGGCAACTGGTCACGCAGATGGGCGGCATCAATGCCAACGAGGTCGCCTCCGCGCCGCGCCAGTCCTTCGTCGCCCGCATGCGCGCGGAAATGCACAGCGCGCCCTCGGTTTCCTCG
This sequence comes from Pseudomonadota bacterium, assembly GCA_018242445.1. GTDB lineage: Bacteria > Pseudomonadota > Gammaproteobacteria > Xanthomonadales > Xanthomonadaceae > SZAS-103. The sequence continues at coordinate 9,207 of JAFEBW010000009.1, forward strand.
AGCATCGTGCGCCGCCTCGACCCGGGCATGATGGTCTATCCGACCGGCGGCAAGCAGGACATGTGGTGGGAAGTCGAGGACGAGAACGGCAACACCGGATGGGTGTTGAACGACAAGCTCGAACCGAAGAAGTAAACCGCACGCCGAGGGCCGGTTCCGGCGGCCATTGCGGCCGGCCCTTGCGGCTAGCCCCTTGCAACGGACGAAAACCCGCGCTCGTCGCGGGTTTTTCGTCGAGCGCGCATCGAATGCCGCCGCAAACCCCGGACTTGGCGCAGCGGCGCGGGATTTGGCATACTTCGCCGGTTCGGCGGCCCGCACAGGGCCTGCCGATGCGGTCGTGACGCCCGGCAAGGGGACATGCGGCCGGGCTGCAATCCATCCGAAAAATCCATTCCGCAGATTCACAGTGACCGGCGTCCAGTCGGGGGAGCACGTTCATGCTTGAGCAATACGGATTGATGCTGGCGCTGGGATGCGCGGCGTTGGCGATCGTCTACGGTCTGGTGTCGGCGAAGTGGATCACCGCGCAGCCCGCCGGCAACGAGCGCATGCAGCAGATCGCCGCGGCGATCCAGGAAGGCGCGCAGGCCTACCTGAACCGCCAGTACCTGACCATCGGCATCGCCGGCGTGGTGCTGTTCGGGGTGATCTTCGCGACCCTGCACGCCTACACCGCGATCGGCTTCGCGATCGGCGCGATCCTCTCCGGCGCGGCCGGCTACATCGGCATGAACGTCTCGGTACGCGCCAACGTGCGCACCGCCGAGGCCGCACGCCGCGGCATGGGCCCGGCGATGGATGTGGCCTTCCGCGGCGGCGCGATCACCGGCATGCTGGTGGTCGGCCTGGGCCTGGTCGGCGTGGCCGGCTACTACCTCGCGCTGCAGAAGATGGGCGTGACCGACGAGGATGCGCTGCATCCGCTGGTCGGCCTGGCGTTCGGTTCGTCGCTGATTTCGATCTTCGCGCGTCTGGGCGGCGGCATCTTCACCAAGGGCGCCGACGTCGGCGCGGATCTGGTGGGCAAGGTCGAAGCCGGCATCCCGGAAGACGATCCGCGCAACCCGGCGGTGATCGCCGACAACGTGGGCGACAACGTCGGCGACTGCGCCGGCATGGCCGCCGACCTGTTCGAGACCTACGCGGTCACCATCATCGCCACCATGCTGCTCGCCGGCCTGAGCTTCGCCAACAGCCCGAACGCGGTGCTCTACCCGCTGGTGCTCGGCGCGGTGTCGATCGTCGCCTCGATCATCGCCACCTTCTTCGTCAAGGTGAAGCAAGGCGGCTCGATCATGGGCGCGCTGTACAAGGGCGTGATCGTCTCGGCGGTGCTGTCCGCCGCCGCGTTCTGGTGGGTCACCGGCGACCTGCTGCCGCAGGGCCTGACCACCGGCGACGGGCTGGTCATCTCGAAGTTGGCGCTGTTCGAATGCTCGGCGATCGGTCTGGTGCTGACCGGCCTGATCGTGTGGATCACCGAGTTCTACACCGGCACCCAGTACAGCCCGGTCAAGCACATCGCGCAGGCCTCCACCACCGGCCACGGCACCAACATCATCGCCGGTCTGGGCATCTCGATGAAGTCCACCGCGCTGCCGGTCATCGTGATCTGCGCCGCGATCTGGGGCGCCTACGCGCTCGGCGGCCTGTACGGCATCGCCATCGCCGCCACCGCCATGCTGTCGATGGCCGGCATGATCGTCGCGCTCGACGCCTACGGCCCGATCACCGACAACGCCGGCGGCATCGCCGAAATGTCGGAGCTGCCGCCGGACGTGCGCAACGTCACCGACCCGCTGGACGCGGTCGGCAACACCACCAAGGCCGTCACCAAGGGCTACGCGATCGGTTCGGCCGCCCTGGCCGCACTGGTGCTGTTCGCCGACTACACCCACAACCTCAAGGCCCACTTCGGCACCGACACCGCGTTCGACCTGTCCAACCACTACGTGATCATCGGCCTGCTGATCGGCGGCCTGATCCCGTACCTGTTCGGCGCGATGGCGATGGAAGCGGTCGGCCGCGCGGCCGGTTCGGTGGTGGTGGAAGTGCGTCGCCAGTTCAAGACCATCGCCGGGATCATGGAAGGCACCGGCAAGCCGCAGTACGACAAGGCCGTGGACATGCTGACCCGCGCGGCGATCAAGGAAATGATCGTGCCCTCGCTGCTGCCGGTGCTGGTGCCGGTGGTGGTGGCGTTCGGCTTCAAGTGGCTCGCGGGCAACTCCGCGGCCGGCGCGCAGGCGCTGGGCGGCGTGCTGATCGGCACCATCGTCACCGGTCTGTTCGTGGCCATTTCGATGACCACCGGCGGCGGCGCGTGGGACAACGCCAAGAAGTACATCGAGGACGGCAACTTCGGCGGCAAGGGCTCGGAGGCGCACAAGGCCGCCGTGACCGGCGACACCGTCGGCGACCCCTACAAGGACACCGCCGGCCCGGCCGTGAACCCCTTGATCAAGATCATCAACATCGTCGCCCTGCTGCTGATCCCGTTGCTGTAATCGAAGCGATTCCCGCACGGCACCATCGCCCCTCTCCCGCTTGCGGGAGAGGGGAACGGGGTGAGGTAGCGCCGCAGGCGCGGATCAAGATCATCAACATCGTCGCCCTGCTGCTGATCCCGCTTCTATAAAGCTGTCGCAGTCGCGCACAGCGCGACGATCACTCCCCCTCTCCCTCCGGGAGAGGGCAAGGGGTGAGGGAACATTTCAACAGCACACCCGCGCAACGAAATCTTCGAGTACGAAAAACCCCGCCTCGTGCGGGGTTTTTCGTATCCGCCCATCCACTCCATTTGCGCGCTTGGAGGATGAATCGCCGCCAACGGCGGTGCTGCCACGCCCGTTTCTGCTGTCGGCAGCGCGGACGATGCCGCGTTGTCTCCCGCACACCCACCGGAGACTGCCCATGACTGCTGTCGTCGCCACCCCTGCCCGCCTCGGCGGCACCATCACCCTGCATGCCCTGCGCGACAACGTGCTGCGCGAGGCGGGCTGGATCCTGATGGGCGGCTCGGCGCAGTTCCGTCACGGCGCGCTGTCCGCCCTGCGCTGGAACCTGAACCGGCTGCCGGAATTCGACGTGGACGAAACGCTGCTGCGTGTGGCCGACTTGCTGGATGCGCGCGCCACCGCCATCGCCAAGCACAACGACCACGCACCGGCGGCGGTGCTCGGGCTGCAGCGCACGCTGGAGGACTTCCAGCGCGCCCTGCCCGCGCATCGCTGACATGGGGGCGTCGCCACGGCGGCCATGACGTAATGCCTATGGCGGCGGCACGGCGATTGGGCGACCATCGGGGGATGGCACCTCATCGGACACCATCCCCATGCACCCGATTTTTCTCGCTGCCGCCGTCGCCGTCGCCGGCATGAGCACGACGCCCGCGCCATCCAACGCAGCGGCCAGCACCGCCGGCGACGATCCTTACCTGTGGCTGGAGGACATCCATGGCGCCAAGCCGATGGAGTGGGTGAAGGCGCAGAACGCGCTCACCGAAAAACGCTTCATGGATTCGCCGGGATTCGAACGCACCCGTGCACGGCTGCTCGACGTGTACGACTCCGACGCACGCATCCCCTATCCGAACCGGATGGGCGAGTACCTCTACAACTTCTGGCAGGACAAGGCGCACCCGCGCGGCATCTGGCGGCGCACCACGCTGGATCAATACCGCAAGGCCGATCCGCAGTGGGAGACGCTGCTCGATATCGACGCCTTGAATGCGGCCGAGAAGGCGAAATGGGTGTTCAAGGGCGCCGACTGCCTGCGCCCGAAGTACGAGCGCTGCCTGATTTCGCTCTCGCCAGGCGGCGGCGACGCGGTGGAGATTCGCGAGTTCGACCTGCCCTCGCGCGCGTTCGTGACCGATGGCTTCCGCATCCCAACCGCGAAAACGCAGGCCGGCTGGATCGACGCCAACACGCTCTACGTCGGCACCGATTTCGGCCCCGGTTCGATGACCGAGTCCAGCTACCCGCGCATCGCCAAGCAGTGGCAGCGCGGCACCCCGCTATCGGCGGCGACGACGGTGTACGAGGGCAAGCCCACCGATCTGGCGATCAGCGCCTATCACGATCCCACGCCCGGCTTCGAACGCGACTTCGTCGCCGTCGCCACGGATTTCTTCCATTCGCAAACCTTCCTGCGCACCGACGGCAAGCTCGTGCTCGTGGAGGTGCCGGACGATGCCAGCGTCGATGCCCACAAGCAGTGGCTGCTGGTGACCACGCGCTCGCCGTGGACCGTCGGCGGCAAGACCTGGCCGACCGGTTCGCTGCTGGCAACGAGGTTCGACGACTTCATGGCCGGCAAGCGCGACTTCACCGCCCTGTTCACGCCCGACGCGCACACCGCGCTGTCGTCCTACAGTTGGACGCGCAACCACCTGATCCTCGACGTGCTCGACGACGTCAAGAGCCGGCTGTTCGTACTCACCCCGGGCGCTGGCGGCTGGAAACGCGAGGCGCTGGAAGGCGCGCCGCCGATGAGCACGATCGGCGTGGTCGATACCGATCCGGACGTCAGCGACGAGTACTGGATCAGCTACGCCGGTTTCCTCACTCCCTCGACCCTGCAACGCGGCGTGCTCGGCGAGATCGCGCCGCAGACGGTCAAGACCCTGCCGGCGTTCTTCGATGCCTCGAAGTTCGAAGTCAGCCAGCATTTCGTGACCAGCAAGGACGGCACCCGCGTGCCCTACTTCCAGGTCGCGCCGAAAGGCATGAAGCTCGACGGCTCGAACCGCACGCTGGAATACGGCTACGGTGGCTTCGAGGCTTCCGAGCTGCCGTTCTACAGCGGCGGTGTCGGCCGGGCGTGGCTGGAACGCGGCGGCGTGTATGTGGTCGCCAACATCCGCGGCGGTGGCGAGTACGGCCCGGCCTGGCATCAGGCCGCGCTCAAGGCCAATCGCCTGCGCGCCTACGAAGACTTCGCCGCGGTCGCGCAGGATCTCATCGTACGCGGCGTCACCTCGCCGAAGCACCTCGGCGCCGAGGGCGGCAGCAACGGCGGCCTGCTGATGGGCAACATGCTCACGCTCTACCCGCAGTTGTATGGCGCGATCGCCTGCGAGGTGCCGCTGCTGGACATGAAGCGCTACTCGCACCTGTCCGCCGGTGCTTCGTGGATGGCCGAGTACGGCGATCCCGATACCTCCGACTGGGAGTTCATCAAGACCTTCTCGCCCTACCAGAACGTCCACGCCGACGGCCATTACCCGCCGGTGCTGTTCTACACCGCCACCAGCGACGACCGCGTCGGCCCGGTGCAGGCGCGCAAGATGGCCGCGAAGATGCAGGGTTTCGGGCTGAAGAACGTGTGGTTCTACGAGAACCTCGAAGGCGGTCACGGCGCGGCGGCCGACAACCGCCAGGCGGCGACGATGCACGCGCTGGCGTATGACTTTTTGTGGGATCAGTTGCGGTAACGCGCCTAACGGCCATGGTGACTGGCACCACCGCGGATGATGAAAGAGCCTGCGCTGACACTCCCCTCCCCTGCCTGCGGGGGAGGGTTGGGTAGGGGGCAACGCATACGACAACGCCCCCCATCCCAGCCTGTCCTGCCCTGCCGGGCGTTCTTCGGCGCGCGAACTGCCACCGGCAGTTCGCAAGCACGCATCATCACCCCCCGCAAGCGGGGGAAGGGGCCGACTTCGAGCAAGATCGTGGCGAGGAGAAAACTCTTTCACGACAAACTTGGAAGCGATGCGTGCAGGAGTGCGGCGCTCCCGCCGCCAACGCACCTTGGTGCGTTGGCATTCATGGAGCACGCCGCACACCGCGTCTGGACAATTGAGGCAAAAGATTTAGACTTGTACGAGGAAAGGTACAAGTCTCATGCGCACCATCAACTTCTCCGACGCCCGCAGCAACCTCAAGGCCGTGCTCGACACCGTGGTCGATGACCACGACGTGACCCTCATCAAGCGCCGCGACGCGCAGGACGTGGTGGTGATGTCGCTGGCCACGTGGAATAGCTGGAAGGAAACCGAATACCTGCTGGCCAGCCCCGCCAACAAGCGGCGACTGCTCGAATCGATCGCGCAACTCGATGCCGGCAAGGGCGAGGTTCACGAGCTGCGCGATCCGGCTACGGCTGTGAGCGTCCACGAATCTCGTGCCGACCACCGCAAGCAGGCACCCGCGAAACGGCCTTCCAAGGTCGCACGCAAGCGGGCGCGCCCGCATGGCTAGACGGTTGGTATTCACGCCCCATGCCTGGGATGAATACCTCCACTGGCAGCCGCGCGATCGCGCGATCACCGAGCGGATCAACTTGCTGCTGCGCGATTGCGCACGCGACCCGTTTCGCGGCATCGGCAAACCCGAGGCTTTGAAGGGGGATTTTCGCGGCTTCTGGTCGCGGCGCATCGACGATGCGAACCGTCTCGTCTATCGCGCCACGGCGCAGGATCTGGAAATCATCGCCTGCCGCTATCACTACGGCGATCGCTGACTCACCGCCGACCCGGCCCCGCCTGATGGAGCGGCTGCTACGATGACGCGCCCATTCGTCGCCCGCGCATGACCGATACCACCGCCGCCGACCGCCGCGCCTTCTGGCTGTTCATGACCTTCGCACTGGCGTTCCTCGCGCTGGGCATCGGCCTGCGCGACCCGTGGCCGGCCGACGAGCCGCGCTTCGCGCTCGTAGCCAAGCAGATGGTGGCATCCGGCGACTGGCTGTTCCCGCATCGCGGCAGCGAGTTGTACGCCGACAAGCCGCCGTTGTTCATGTGGCTGCAAGCCCTCGGCTTCGAGGCGCTGCGCTCGTGGCGGGTGGCCTTCCTGCTGCCGTCGCTGTTGTCGGGCGTGCTCACGCTGGCGCTGACCTTCGACCTCGGCCGCCGTTTGTGGAATCCGCGTGCTGGTTTGTTTGCCGCAGGCGCACTGCTGTGCGTGTTGCAGTTCGCGTATCAGGTCAAGCGCGCGCAGATCGACCCGCTGGTGATGGCGGAGATCACGCTGGCGAACTGGGCCCTGCTGCGGCACTGCCTGCGCGGGCCGGACTGGAAGATGTACTGGTTCGGCTGTTTCATGGCCGGGATCGGCGTCATCACCAAGGGCGTTGGTTTCCTCGCCCTGCTGATGCTGATCCCCTATGCCTTGCTGCGCTGGCGCGGCTGGGAGGTCACACGCACGTCGGAATCAACATGGCGCTGGCTGCTCGGCATTCCCGCCTTCCTCGCCGCCATCGCCCTGTGGCTGGTGCCGATGCTGCTGGCGGTGCGCGCGCGCGGCACGCCCGAATACATCGCCTATGCACGCGACATCCTGCTGCACCAGACCGCCGAACGCTACGCCGAGCACTGGTCGCATCCCAAACCGTTCTGGTACTTCGTCCCGGTGCTGTTGTTGGGATGGTTCCCGATCTCGCTCGCCTACCCTGGTGCGTTCGTGCGCTGGTGCGGCGCATGGCGGGCGCGCGATGCACGCATCGTGCTGCCGTTGGGCTGGGCGGCGCTGGTGCTGGCCTTCTTCAGCATCGCATCGGGCAAACGCGACATGTACGTGCTGCCGATGCTGCCGATGGTCGCCGTGGCGATGGGGCCGTATCTGGAGGGCATCGTCCACGCGCGCTGGCTGCGTTACAGCGCGTTCGGCATCGCCTTGCTGCTGGGCGTGGCGATGCTCGGGTATGGCGCGTGGGCGTTGCAGGGACATGCGGCTGCCGCGCGCATGGCCAGCGAACGCGGATTGACCGACGGCGGCCACGCCGTGTGGATGATGCTCGCCTGCGTGGGCGCGGCCTTCGTGCTGGCATCGATGGCCTTCCGCCCACGCCGCGGACTGCACGCCTTGCTGAGCGGACTCGCGGCGATGTGGGTCGCGTGGAGCCTGTGGGCCTATCCCCTGCTCAACGACTCCAGTTCGGCTGCCGGCATCATGCGCGACGCCGGGCGCATCATCGGCCCGCAGGCGCAACTGGGGCTGGTCGGATGGCGCGAACAAAATATGTTGATGGCAGGCCGCCCCGCGACCGACTTCGGTTTCAAGGCATCCGTCGCGCAGCAGTTCGGCCGCGCTTCACGATGGCAGGAAGGCGATCCCGCCCGGCGCTGGGTGTTCGCCATCGACGATGCCATCGGGGCTTGCGTGGATCGCACGAAGGCGCGGCGCGTGGGCGTGGCCAATCGCAGGGCGTGGTGGGTGTATCGCCACGATGCGGTGATCCCCGGATGCGTGCCGGCGACGCCGGATGCAGCGTCTGATGAAGCGGGCATGTGAACGGTTCATCGCCGCGAGGGTGCGTCACCCGACGGCTTGTCGTAACCTTGCGCACATCGCCAACGCCTGATCGACCTGTCCCTCGTTGCGCGCCCCCAACAATCCCAATGCTCTGAACTTGAAGCCGAAACTACCCGACATCGTCATTCCCGCGAAAGCGGGGCTTTCAACAGCCGAACGGCTGGTAATCCAGCGCCTCACGATTCGACGATAGCCGTGGATCCCCGCTTTCGCGGGGATGACGAGCTGAAACGTCGACGCATTGCATGACCTTCCCCTGTGGTGCGCGAAAGGGAAGGAGTACATCACAATGCGCCAAGCTTGCGACGCAACCTCAAGGAATCCCCATGGGCCTCGACCTCGTCCCCACCGGCCACGACGTGCCGCACGACATCAACGTCATCATCGAAATCCCGAAAGACGCCGAACCGGTCAAGTACGAGGTGGACAAGGCCACCGGCGCGATGTTCGTCGACCGCGTGCTCTCCACGCCGATGCGCTACCCGTGCAACTACGGCTATGTCCCGCACACGCTCTGCGGCGATGGCGACCCGGTCGACGTGCTGGTGGTTATGCCGCTGCCGCTGATCCCCGGCTCGGTGATCCGCTGCCGCCTCGTGGGCATGCTCAACATGACCGACGAGGCCGGCACCGACACCAAGCTGCTGGCCGTTCCCATCGACAAGGTGTTTTCCGGTTATGCGAAGGTGCGCGACATCGACGACGTGCCTGCGCACTGGCGCGAGCGCATCGCCCACTTCTTCGCCCACTACAAGGATCTGGAGCCGGCCAAGTGGGTGAAGATCGACGGCTGGGGCGATGCCGCCGCGGCACGGCAGGAGATCCTCGACTGCGTGGCGCGCTACGAAGCGAGCGCGGAAAAGCCGAGGTTTTGAGGACAACCATCTGATCGAATTGGCCGTGGCCGGCCACGCCAATCGTATCGTCGGCCGCAACCTTCGCGATCTGTTTCACGCGGAATCGCGGTTTCCGGGAATCCGCTCCGTCACGCCGGAACACGTCATCAAGCAGGCCCAGCCATGAGCGCACTGACCATCCGCATGCCGGACGACAAGTACTTGCGGCTGAAGGCGCTGTCGCAGCGTCGCCACACCAGTGTCAATCAGCGCATCGACGAGATGGCCACCCTGCTGCTGGCCGAAGCGGACGCGTAAAACGCATTTCGCCCTGCGTGCGCAGCGCGGGCATGGCAAGCAGGAACGCGGATTGGCGCTGCTGGAGAAAGCGAAGCATCACGATGCGGCCGGCACGCGTCGCCCCGCACGCGCAAGCCCTCACTCCGCTCGATAAATCTCCGCGCCCTGCTCGCGGAACTCGCGCGCTTTCTCCGCCATGCCGTGTTCCATCGCCGCCACCTGCGCCGCGCCTTCTGCGGAGGCGGCGTAGTCGCGCACGTCCTGGGTGATCTTCATCGAGCAGAACTTCGGCCCGCACATCGAACAGAAGTGCGCGGACTTGTGCGCGTCCTTCGGCATCGTCTCGTCGTGGTAGGAACACGCGCGCTCGGGATCGAGGCCGAGATTGAACTGGTCCTCCCAGCGGAACTCGAAGCGCGCCTTGCTCAGCGCGTTGTCGCGCACCTGCGCGCCGGGGTGGCCCTTGGCCAGATCGGCGGCGTGGGCGGCGATCTTGTAGGCGATGATGCCATCGCGCACGTCCTGCTTGTTCGGCAGGCCCAGATGCTCCTTGGGCGTGACGTAGCACAGCATCGCGGTGCCGTACCAGCCGATCATCGCCGCACCGATGGCGGAGGTGATGTGATCGTAGCCGGGCGCGATGTCGGTGGTCAGCGGTCCCAGCGTGTAGAACGGCGCTTCGCCGCACTTGTCCAACTGCCGCTCCATGTTCTCCTTGATCAGGTGCATCGGCACGTGGCCGGGGCCTTCGATCATGGTCTGCACGTCGTGCTTCCACGCGATCTGCGTGAGTTCGCCCAGCGTATCGAGCTCGCCGAACTGGGCGGCGTCGTTGGCGTCGGCGATGCAGCCCGGGCGCAGGCCGTCGCCCAGCGAGAAGGCCACGTCGTAGGCCTTCATGATCTCGCAGATGTCCTCGAAGTGGGTGTACAGGAAGTTCTCGCGATGGTGGGCGAGGCACCACTTGGCGAGGATCGAGCCGCCGCGCGAAACGATGCCGGTGACGCGCTTGGCGGTCAGCGGCACGAAGCGCAGCAGTACGCCGGCGTGGATGGTGAAGTAGTCCACGCCCTGCTCGGCCTGCTCGATCAGGGTGTCGCGGAACAGCTCCCAGGTCAGATCCTCGGCGATGCCGCCAACCTTCTCCAGCGCCTGATAGATCGGCACCGTGCCGATCGGCACCGGCGCATTGCGGATGATCCATTCGCGGGTTTCGTGGATGTGCTTGCCGGTGGACAAGTCCATCACCGTGTCGGCGCCCCAGCGGATCGCCCACACCATCTTTTCCACTTCCTCGGCGATCCCCGAACTCACCGCGCTGTTGCCGATGTTGGCGTTGATCTTGGTGAGGAAGTTGCGGCCGATGATCATCGGCTCGCTTTCGGGATGATTGATGTTGTTGGGGATGATGGCGCGGCCGCGGGCGACCTCGTCGCGCACGAATTCGGGCGTGATGAGCTTGCCGATGGCTGCACCGAAGGACTGCCCGGGATGCTGCTGCAACAAGCCGGCATCACGCACCGCTTCGAGACGTTGATTCTCGCGGATGGCGATGAACTCCATCTCCGGGGTGACGATGCCGCGACGTGCGTAGTGCATCTGCGTCACGTTCATCCCGGCGCGGGCCACGCGCGGTTTGGGAATGTTCGCAAAGCGCACCGCTGCCAGCGCCTGCGCCTGCGCGTGGCGTCGGGTGAACGGCGAGGTGAAGTCATCCAGCCGCTGCGTGTCGCCGCGCGTCTCGATCCACGCTGCGCGCAGCGGCGATAGCCCGGCGGCAAGGTCGATGTCGGCTTGCGGATCGGTGTACGGGCCGGTGGTGTCGTACACCGCCAGCGGCGCGTTGATCTGCTCGCCGTGCGCGGTCGGCGTGGCTTGCAGCGCGATCTCGCGCATCGGCACGCGAACGCCGGGCTGCGCGCCGTCCACGAAGATCTTGCGCGAGCCGGCGATGGGCCGGACGACTTCGGCGGAAAGCCGCTGCGCGTCGCGCAACAAGGGGCTGGGGATGGCGTTCATGGTCGCGTGCTCCTCATGTTTCTCGCGCTGCCGTCGCCCAACGGTGGCGGCGCAAGGCAGGCGGGAGACGGCGCGGAAACGCGGGAGCGTCGCAGCGAAGCCTCCCTACGCCGGTATCGGCCGGATCAGGTTCGAAGGGTATGTCTCAACCGCGTGTGCGGTACCCCCGCTTCGGCGTCTATTGCACCACGATCCGCCGGCGGCGACCAGCGGCGCGCAGTGCCGTCTGGATGGGAAGGGCTTCGCGGCACTACCGCAGCCCCGCGTTGATCTTCGCCAGCGCCGCATTGCCCGGGCAAAGCTCGGCTTCGCCCAAACGGTTGAAGGGCGTGGCCACGGTGTTGAGGTGGCCGTGCAGATCGCGTGGATTGGGGTCGATGAACAGCAGCCCGGTGGCGATCTCGCCGGCCGCGCGCGCGGCCTCGGCGTGGCGCGCGGCACCGACGTGGTTGCGCGGGTCGTAGCTGGCGTCGAGCTTGCGCAGGCGCAGGAAGCTGCCATCGTGCTGCTCGACTTCCACCACCGCGCCGTCGGCGTAATCGACCACGATCTCCTCGCGGCAGGGCACGAAGTCCATGCGGTTGGCGACCTCGTTGTGGGCGCGCACGTATTCGTAGCTCTTGGTGCTGCCGGCGTGGTTGTTGAAGGCCACACAGGGGCTGATGACATCGATGAAGGCCGCGCCGGGATGAGCCATCGCGCCCTTGATCAGCGGCACCAGCTGGCGCTTGTCGCCGGAGAAACCGCGAGCGACATATGTCGCACCCAACTGCAGGGCCAGCCCGACCAGATCCAGTGGCGCATCGGTGTTGACCACGCCTTTTTTCGACACCGAGCCTTGATCCGCCGTCGCCGAGAACTGGCCCTTGGTCAGCCCATACACGCCGTTGTTCTCGACGATATAGACCATGTTCACCCCGCGCCGCAGCGCGTGCACGAACTGGCCGATGCCGATGGAAGCGCTGTCGCCGTCGCCGGACACGCCCAGATACAGCAGCTCGCGGTTGGCGAGGTTGGCGCCGGTGAGCACCGAGGGCATGCGCCCGTGCACGGTGTTGAAGCCGTGCGAGTTGCCGAGGAAATACGTCGGCGTCTTGGAACTGCAACCGATGCCCGAGAGCTTGGCCACGCGATGCGGCTCGACATCCAGCTCCCAGCAGGCCTGCACGATCGCCGCGGAGATCGAGTCGTGGCCGCAGCCGGCGCACAAGGTGGATACCGCGCCTTCGTAATCGCGGCGGGTGTAGCCGACCTGGTTGCGGGTCAGGCTGGGATGGTGGAGCTTGGGCTTGGCCAGATACGTCATGTCGGCGCTCGCTCGGTCGAGGTCGGGTACAGCGGGTGTTCGCGCAAGGTGGAGCGCCACATCCATTTTTCGCCCCTCACGACCGGACGGCCGCTGTGCAGGGATTGCACGTCCTGACCACCGTCCGGCAGCGCGTTGTAATGCAGCAATCCCATCCCAGCCTCGCCTCGCACTGCCAGTGCGGGATGATGGAAATATGTCTCGCCGCCTGCATCGGCCGCACGCAGGCACAGCAATAAAGTCACCGAGCGTTGCCCGCCCAGATCGCCACGTGCGCGATTGGCGACGATTTGATCGGAGGTGAAGGAATCCACATGCGGCAGGTATTCCTCGCCGGGCTGGTAGCGGATCACCGAATACGGCTCCAGGGCGGCGGCATCCCAACCGCTGAGGGCGATGATGCGCCGCTCGATCAAACGCACCACCGCATCGGCGTGCAACACGCCCGGCGGATGGCCCTGGCCATTGAACTGTCGGCTCTCGGACTCATCGTTGATGCTGCCGCGCTTGACGTACGCATCCGGATGGCGCAATACCGCGGCCACTTTGTGCATCAGGTGCGCGCATTCCTCGCGGGTGGCCATGCCGCGACTGATCCCGATGCGCGGCTGTTGCGCCAGCCATTCCAATGCGCCCGGCTTGGCCTGCACGCGCCCGCACGCCACTGCCGACACGCCCACGCGAGAATCCGTTGCAAGCGCTATGGCCGGATGGCCGATGCTGGCGAAATGGCTTTCCAGCCGCAACACCAACGGATGCACCAAAGGCCGCGTGAGCGGTGCATCGGCGGGCACCAGTTGCTGCAAGATCGGCCGCGCCGTGACGAGGTTATCCTTGAGACGACTATGCCACACATCCGCCGCATCACCGCACAGCGCTGCCGGCACCAGATCATCGGCGGCTTGCCGCGCATCCGGGAAGCCGGCATCGGCGGCGCGCAGCATCAAGGCGCGCGAGAAGGCCGCGTCGCGCTGCGTGGGATCGGCGCAGGCCATGCGCAAACCGAGCGAGTAATATGCTGGCGGATAGCCGAGCGCACAGGCGCGCGCGAACATGGCAGCGGCTCGGACATCCTCGCCGGCGTCGGCCAGCAGGTAACCGGCTTCCCACGCCGCCTGCTGAAAGCCTGCATCCGCGAGGTGATTTTGCAGATTCAATGCGCGCACCGGATCGAAGGCCACGCCTAGCCCTTGCAGATACAAAGTCGCCAGACGGTCGATCGCCGGTGCGACCCCGGCCGCAGCCGCGCGAGTCAGCCAGCGTGCAGCTTGCTGATGCGCATCCGGCCATGTCGTCACTTGCAGGTAATACGCACCCAGACACCAGCTCGCCTCGCGCCAGTGCGGGCCATGGGCAGCGGCCAGCATCAGGTCGAGGCCGCGTTGATGCTCGGGCGTGCCATGACGATGCCGCGCGAGCAATTGATTCGCCAGCGCGATGCGCGCGCCTTCGTCGCCACTGCCTGCGGCCAGTTCCAGCGCTGCCAGATCGACCGGCGCGGCCGCCGTGGGCGCGATCGTACTCATGCCCGCACCTGCATCTCCGACACGCAAAACCTCATGCCACGCGCTCCCTCGCCGCGGTCGCTGCCATCGCTTCGCCGCCGATCGTCCTGGCGATGAACTTCGCGGTGATCGGGGTGCCGTCGTAATGCAGCACCGACACCAGCCGCGCCGGATCGATGCCGAACTCGGCGACCAGCAGGGTCTTCATCTGCGCATCGCGGTTCTGTTCGACCACGTACACGCTCTCGTGGGCGTCGATGAACGCGCGCACCGAATCCGGGAAGGGATAGGCGCGCAGGCGCAGGATGTCCACGTGCACGCCCGCCGCGTCCATGAGTTCCGCGGCCTCGGCCATCGCCGGGCTGGTGGAACCGAAGTAGATCGCACCGTGCCGTGCCGGTTCACGCGCCTTGTGCTCGCTAGGCTGCGGCACCAGCGCCTTGGCGGTGTCGAACTTCTTCAGCAGCCGCTGCATGTTGTAGATGTAATCGGGCCCGCGCTCGGAATAGCGCGCGTAGGCATCGCGCGAGGTGCCGCGGGTGAAGTAACTTCCCTTGCTCGGATGCGTGCCCGGATAGGTGCGGTACGGAATGCCGTCGCCCTCGACATCGAGGTAGCGGCCGAAATCGCGACCGGCTTCGAGTTCCTCGGCGGTCATCACCTTGCCGCGGTCGTAGCGGCGGTTTTCGTCCCACGCGAACGGCTCGCACAGGCGCTGGTTCATGCCGATATCCAGATCGGTCATCAGGAAGATCGGCGTTTGCAGGCGGTCGGCCAAATCCAGTGCCGTGGCGGCAAAATCGAAGCACTCGCGCGGGTCTTCGGGCAACAGCAACACGTGCTTGGTGTCGCCGTGCGAGGCCCATGCGCAGGACAGCAGATCGGCCTGCTGGGTGCGCGTGGGCATGCCCGTCGATGGCCCGCCGCGCTGCACATTGATCAAGGTCACCGGAATCTCGGCGAAATAGGCCAGGCCGATGAACTCGGTCATCAGCGAGATGCCAGGCCCCGAGGTGGTGGTGAAGGCGCGCGCGCCGTTCCAGCCGGCGCCGACCACCATGCCGATCGAGGCGATCTCGTCCTCGGCCTGCACGATCGCGTAGCGGCTGCGGCCGTTCTCGTCCTTGCGCAGCTTGCCGCAGTATTTCTCGAAGGCCTCGGCGCAGGACGACGAGGGCGTGATCGGATACCACGCGCACACCGTCGCCCCGCCATACACGCAGCCCAGCGCGGCGGCCGTGTTGCCATCCACGAAGATGCGCTGGCCCACCTCGTCGGCGTGCCGCACCTGCAGGTGGAAGGGCTGATGCAGGTGCTCGGCGGCATGCCCGTGCGCCAACCGCAGCGCCTCGCGATTGGCGTGCAGCAGCTTTTCCTTGGACTTGTACTGCTCGCCGATCAGTTGCTCGATCACGTCCAGCTCGATGCCCAGCAACTGCGCCAGCGCGCCGACGTACATGATGTTCTTGAACAACTGGCGCTGGCGCGGATCGGCATAGGTGGCGTTGCAGATCGCCGTCAGCGGCATGCCGATCGCGGTGACGTCCTCGCGGAACATCGATTGGGGCAGCGGCTTGGTGCTGTCGTAAAACAGATAGCCGCCGGGCACGATCTCGGCCACATCGGCGGCCCAGGTCTGCGGGTTCATCGCCACCATCAACTCCACGCCGCCGCCGCGCCGACCGAGCCAGCCGGCCTGCGACACCCGCACTTCGTACCACGTCGGCAGGCCCTGGATGTTGGACGGGAAGATGTTGCGCGGCGACACCGGCACGCCCATGCGCAGGATGGACTTGGCGAACAGCTCGTTCGCCGAGGCCGAGCCCGAGCCGTTGACGTTGGCGAACTTGACGACGAAGTCGTTGGTGGCGGAGATGGGCTGGGTCATGCGCGGAAACTCTCGATGTTCCCCTCTCCCACCGGGAGAGGGTGGCGCGCAGCACCGGGTGAGGGAAAGTCAGCGAGTGGACGCAGTGTGTGCTGTCTCGTCCACGTTCTTCCCTCACCCCTGCCCCTCTCCCGGAGGGAGAGGGGTTCAAGCAGGGTTGCGAGCTTCATCGCCATCACGCCGCCTCCTTCGCCTTGCTGGCACAACCCGAGCCGGCATGCGGCTGCTGGAACAGGAACTTCTGCATGTCCCAGGCTCCCGTCGGGCAGCGCTCGGCGCACAGGCCGCAGTGCAGGCACACGTCCTCGTCCTTGACCATGACGCGAGCGGTCTTGAGTGGGCCGGACACGTACAAATCCTGCGCGAGGTTCAGCGCCGGCGCGCTCAGGTGCGTGCGCAACTGCGCTTCCTCGTCGTTGCCGGTGAAGCTGATGCAATCCATCGGGCAGATGTCCACGCAGGCATCGCATTCGATGCACAGCTTGTCGGCGAACACCGTCTGCACGTCGCAATTCAGGCAGCGCTGCGCCTCCTTGAACGCGGTCGCCGCATCGAAACCCAGCTCGACCTCGACCTTGATCGAAGCCAGCTTCTTCGCCTCCTCCGACCACGGCACCGCGTAGCGCTCGTCGCGCACGATGTCGTTGTCGTAGCTCCATTCGTGGATGCCCATCTTCTGCGACATCAGGTGGGTGGCCGGCGGCGGCCGCTGCGCCGGGTTCCCGCCGGACAGCAGGGCGTGGATCGACACCGCCGCTTCGTGGCCGTGCGCCACCGCCCAGATGATGTTCTTCGGCCCGAATGCCGCATCGCCGCCGAACAGCACATGCGGCAACGTGGACTGCATCGTGACCTTGTCCACCACCGGCATGTCCCATTCACCGAAAGCGATGCCGCAATCGCGCTCGATCCACGGGAAGGCATTCTCCTGTCCGACCGCGATCAGCACCTCGTCGCAGGCATGGATTTCATCGGGCTCGCCGGTCGGCACCAGCTTGCGCCGACCCTTGTCGTCGTACACCGACTGCACGATCTGGAAGCTCATGCCCACGAGTTTGCCGCCCTCGTGCAGGAAGGCTTTCGGCACCCGGCAGGGCAGGATCGGGATGCCCTCGTGCTGCGCGTCCTCCTTCTCCCACGGGCTGGCCTTCATGTCCTCGAAGGTCGAGCGCACCAGCACCTTGACCGATTCGCCGCCCAAGCGCCGCGCACTGCGGCAGCAATCCATCGCGGTGTTGCCGCCGCCGAGCACCAGCACGCGCTTGCCGACCTTCGTGACGTGGCCGAAATACACGTTGGCCAGCCAGTCGAGGCCGACGCGGATGTGCGCGGCCGCTTCCTGCCGGCCGGGGATGTCGAGGTCGCGCCCGCGCGGCGCGCCGCAGCCGACGAACACCGCGTCGTAATGCTCCGCGAGCAGCGCCTTCATCGAATCGATGCGGCGGCCGCCGACGAACTCCACGCCCAGATCGAGGATGTAGCCGGTTTCCTCGTCGATCACCGCCTCGGGCAGACGAAAGCGCGGCACCTGCGTGCGCATGAAGCCGCCGGGCTTGGGATCGGCCTCGAACACGCTGACGTGGTAGCCCAGCGGCGCCAGATCGCGCGCCACCGTCAGCGACGACGGCCCGCCGCCCACGCAGGCGATGCGCTTGCCATTGCGTGGGCGCGTGGCCGGCAGCATCGCGTGCAGGCGCTGGCCGACATCGGGGTCCTTGTGATCGGCCGCCACGCGCTTGAGCCGGCAGATCGCCACCGGCTCGGGCTTGCCGGTGTTGTGCTCCTCGACGCGACCGCGCCGGCAGGCCGGCTCGCAGGGGCGGTCGCAGGTGCGCCCGAGGATCCCGGGGAAGACATTCGACTCCCAATTGACGAGGTAGGCGTCGGTGTAGCGCCCGGCCGCGATCAGGCGGATGTAGGCCGGCACCGGCGTGTGCGATGGACAGGCCCACTGGCAGTCCACCACCTTGTGGAAATACTGCGGATCGCGAATGTCGGTCGGACGCACGGCAGGCTCCGGTTCGCTGGCGATGATCGGAGTGTAGTCCGCGCGGACGGCGACGTCATGCCTGAAACGCGAACCCGACGTCCATCGGTGTGCCCGTGCCGATGCGGGCGGGTTGTGACACGATCCATCGTCTGCGTGACGGCCTTCACGCAACCCGCAAAACAGGACTTCCGGCACTGTCGGTCGCCGCCCCGATCTGCGGAACTAGAAAAACCCTGAATGGCTCGTCATTCCGGGGTCGCTGCGGCTTTTGCGGCGGAACCCGGAATCCAGCGTCTTTGCATGTCCGCAGGTTGCGGCCAAGGCACTGGATTCCCGCTTTCGCGGGAATGACGGGCGTTCGAGATGAGCAAACGTACCTTGGGGCGGCGGGGATCGATGCCGCGCCCACACCTGTCCACCCACATCACGAGGAATTGCCATGTCCCGGCGTACCCGCCTGCTGTCGTTGAGCCTGCTGTCGCTCGCCCTCTCGCTCGCCCTGCCCGTGCTGGCGCAGGATCGGCCCGACGGCCCGCCCGGCGGCGGCGGCGACGGCAAGTCCGCCGACAAGGCGTATCAGGATCGCGTCTCCAAGGAAGTGGCCGATGCCTGGACCAGCCCGCCGGTCGCCGAGCGCGACGTGGCTACCGCGCACAGCATCAGCGTCGGTGGGCGCACCCTGAAATACCACGCCCACGCCGGCACGATCACCTTGCGCGACGAGAGCTCCAAGCCGATCGCCAGCGTGTTCTACACCGCCTACACGCTCGACGGCGCCAATCCGAGCGCGCGCCCGGTGACCTTCTTCTGGAACGGCGGCCCGGGCTCATCGACGATCTGGCTGCGCATGGGCTCGTTCGGCCCGATGCGCGTGCAGACCACCAGCCCGGAAACCATCCGCCCGGCGCCCTACGCTTTCGGCCCCAACCCCGACACCCTGCTCGACAAGACCGACATGGTGTTCATCGACATGATCGGCACCGGCTACTCGCGGCCGCTGGGCGATATCAAGGCCAAGCAGTTCTGGGGCGTCGATGAGGACGCCGACGCCTTCGCCAACACCATCCTGCGCTGGACGACCAAGTTCAGCCGCTGGTCGAGCCCGAAGTTCCTGTTCGGCGAAAGCTACGGCACCACCCGCGCTGCCGCGGTGTCCTACCAGTTGCAGGACCGCGGCATGGCGCTCAACGGCGTGATCCTGCTCTCCTCGATCCTCAATTACGGTATCGAGCAGTCCGGCTACGACCAGTCCTACATCAGCTACCTGCCCAGCTACGCGGCCACCGCGTGGTACCACAACAAGCTCGCCAACAAACCGGCGCAGCTCGCGCCATTCCTCGACCAGGTGCGCGCTTTCGCCGGCGGCCCCTACGCTGAGGCGCTGTCCAAGGGGCAGAACCTCACGCCAGCCGAAACCGACGCCATCGCCAACCAGATGTCGGCCTACATCGGCATCTCCGCCGACTACATCAAGCGCGCCAACCTGCGCGTGGATCTGGGCCGCTTCGAGAAGGAGCTGCTGCGCGATCAGCGCCTGACGGTCGGCCGCTTCGATTCGCGCTACACCGGCGTGGACGCCGACGCGGCCGGCGAACGCCCGGACTACGACGCTTCCGATACCGCCATCTCCGGCGCGTTCATCGCCACGTTCAACGACTACATCGTGCACGAGTTGAACTACAAGACCGACATGCCCTACCTCGTGGCGGCCTACGGCCAGCCTGGCTTCAACTGGGACTTCAAGCACCGCGCGCCGGGCGAATGGGGCCGCCAGAACAACCCCGACGTGGCGGTGGATCTGGCCGCGGCGATGCGCACCAACCCCTACCTGCACGTGCTCTCGCTCAACGGCTGGTACGACATGGCCACGCCGTTCTTCGCCACCGAGTACGACATCGCGCACATGATGCTCGAGCCGGCGCAGAAGAAGAACCTCGAGTTCCGCTACTACCCGTCGGGGCACATGATCTACCTCAACCCCGATGCCCTGCACCAGTTGCACATCGACCTGTCGTCGTTCTACGACCGCACGGTGAACGCGGCACGACCTGGCAAATAAGCCTGCACATCGCAGCCGCATCGTGCGGCTGCGCCGTTCACCCCGGCTCGCTGGACGCGGTCGGGGTGGATTGCGTGTCGGCCTGGAACAATTCCTGCAATTCCCGCCGCGCTTCCTGCGCGGTCTGGATCAGCGCGCTCTCGTCGTCGTGCACCAGATATTGCTCGGCGAGCAGTTTCTCGTCGTACATGCGGAAACGTTCGACACGGTCGGCCGCGACCTCCGGCGCAAAGCCCAGCGCTTCGAGCACGCCGCGCGTCAGATCCAGGCTGCCATGCAGGGTTTCGCGCACCACCCCGTCCACGTTCAGATCCATCAGCTTGTAGGCATGCTGGCGGTTGCGCGCGCGCGCGTACACTTTCAGATGCGGAAACAGGCGCTTGACCAACCGCGCGGTGCGCACGTTGATCTCCGGGTCGTCGGTGGCGACCACGAACACTTCGGCGCGGTCGGCATGCGCGGCGCGCAACAGGTCGGCACGCGACGGATCGCCGAAGTAAATCTGGTTGCCGAAGCGGCGCATGAAATCGACCTGCTCGGCGCTGTGCTCCAGCGCGGTGAAGGAAATCTTCTGGGCGAGCAGCACACGGCCGACGATCTGCCCGACCCGGCCGAAACCGGCGATGATGACGCGCGGGTGCTCGTTGTCGATGGCATCGAACGGGCGCCTGGGTTTCGCGTCCGGGTGCGCGGCCAGCCAGTTCGATGCGGCCATCACCAGCAGCGGCGTGGCGGCCATGCTCAGGCCGACCACCGCCACCAGTTCATCATGCAAGCTGACGTCGATCAGGCGCGCCCGCAGCGCCTGCGCGAACACCACGAAGGCGAATTCGCCACCCAGCGCCAGCGCCGCGGCGAGCATCAACGATGCGCGTGCGCGCAGCTTGCCCAGTCGCCCCAGCGCGAACAGCAGCACGCCCTTGACCGCCAGCAGCACGGCCACGCCCAGCGCGATCAGCACCGGCTGGCGCGCGACCAGATGCAAGTCCAGGCTCATGCCCACGGCCATGAAGAACAGGCCCAGCAGCAGGCCCTTGAACGGCTCGATCTGCGCTTCCAGCGCGTGCCGGAACTCGGAGTCGGCCAGCAGCACGCCGGCGAGGAACGCGCCCAGCCCCATCCCCAGCCCGGCCTGCTGCATCAACCACGCGGTGCCGGCGACCACCAGCAACGAGGTCGCGGTGAACACCTCGGGCATGCCGGTGGCCGCGACCACGCGGAACACCTGCCGCAACACCAGTCGCCCGACCACGACCACGCCGACCACCGCGCCCAGCGCCTGCAAAGCCGACTGCCACATCGGCACGCCCGCATGCGCCGCCTGCATGCCGCCCAGCAGCGGGATCGCCACCAGCAAAGGGATCGCGGCCAGATCCTGAAACAGCAGGATGGCGAACGACAGACGCCCGAAGTCGGTGGTCAGCTCCTTGCGCTCGGCGAGCAATTGCAGGCCGACCGCGGTGGACGACAACGCCAGCCCCGCGCCGACCACGAAGGCCGCCTTGCCGCCCAGCCCGCAGGCGATCAACAAGCCGGCGAACACCGCCGCCGTCAGCAGCACCTGCAGGCCGCCGACACCGAACACCTTGCGCCGCATCACCCACAACCGTGCCGGCGACAGTTCCAGGCCGATGATGAACAGCAGCATCACCACGCCGAACTCGGAAGCGCCGAGAATGCGCTGCGGGTCGCGCACGAGTTGCATCCCCTGCGGCCCCAGCGCCACGCCGGCGGCGAGGTAGCCGAGCACCGCACCCAGACCGAGCTTGCGGAACAGCGGCACCGCGATCACCGCGGCGAGCAGGAAGACGAGGGCGATTTCGAGATAACCGGCACCGTGCATGTGCACAGGGTACGCAGGCGCACGCCCCGCGCACAGGGGCGCGTTGGTTTTTCCCTATCAACACGTGTCGTCGTTATCCGCGTGCAGGCGGATCGCGACATGCAGTCGTCTTGGAACAGCGCTGTCTCAGAACAACGCCGCGTCCATCTCCATCAACGCGGTCGCGCCCGAGCGCGCCTGTTCGATCATGGCGTGGCTTTCCGGGTACAGTTTGGCGAAGTAGAAGCGCGCGGTCATCAGCTTGGCCTGGTAGAAGGGATCGCCGCTGTCGAGCTTGCGCAGGGCGGCGGCGGCGGCGTGGCACCACGAGAACGAGAACACCAGGTGCCCGATCACGCGCAGGAAGGGCACCGCCGCGGCGCCGGCCTCGTCGGGGTTGGCCATCGCCTTGCGGCCGATCTCCATCGTCAGCTTCTGCACCTGCATGCCCAGCGCGGCCAGCGGGTCGGTGAACTCCTTCATCGCCGGGTTGTTCGCGTGCTCCTCCAGCAATTCCTGCACCACCTTGCCGAACTTCATCAGCTTCGCGCCGCCGTCGGCGAGCACCTTGCGGCCGAGCAGGTCGAGCGCCTGCACGGTGTTGGTGCCCTCGTAGATCATGTTGATGCGCGCATCGCGCACGTATTGCTCCAGACCCGATTCGGCGATGTAGCCATGGCCGCCGAGCACCTGCATCGCCAGCGTGGTGCACTCGTAGCCGTTGTCGGTGATGAAGCCCTTGATGACCGGGGTGAGCAGGGCGACCAGATCCGCGTTGTCGGCGCGCACCTTCTCGGACGGGTGCTTGTGCTCGCGGTCGATCGCCAGGCCCGCCCAGTAGGTGAAGGCGCGCGCGGCCTCGACGTAAGCCTTCTGCGTGAGCAGCATGCGGCGCACGTCGGGGTGGCAGATGATCGGGTCGGCGGGCTGCCCGGGTGCCTTCGCGCCGGTGAGCGAACGGCTTTGCAGGCGTTGCTTGGCGTAGGCCAGCGCGTTCTGGTAGGCCACCTCGGCCAGCCCCACCGACTGCATGCCCACGCCCAGGCGCGCCGAGTTCATCATCACGAACATCGCGTTCAAGCCGCGGTTGGGATCGCCGACCATCCAGCCCTTGGCCTCGTCGAAGTTCATCACGCAGGTGGCGTTGCCGTGGATGCCCATCTTGTGTTCGATCGAGCCGCAGGCCACCGCGTTGCGCGCGCCGGCATCACCGTGCGCATCGGGCAGGAACTTGGGCACGATGAACAAGGAGATGCCCCTGGTGCCCGCCGGCGCATCCGGCAGACGCGCCAGCACGAGGTGGACGATGTTCTTCGACAGGTCGTGTTCGCCGGCGGAGATGAAGATCTTGGTGCCGGTGATGGCGTAGCTGCCGTCGGCCTGCGGCAGCGCGCGGGTGCGCACCAGGCCGAGGTCGGTGCCGGCCTGCGCTTCGGTCAGGCACATCGTGCCCGTCCATTCGCCGGAGACCAGCTTGGGCAGGTACACGCGCTTCTGCTCGTCGGTACCGAAGGCCTGCAGGGCGTTGTAGGCGCCGTGCGAAAGGCCCGGATACATCGACCAGGCCTGGTTGGCCGAGTTCATCATCTCCATGAAGGCGCTGTGCACGAGGTGCGGCAGGCCCTGCCCACCGAACGCCGGATCGGCGCCCAGCGCCGGCCAGCCGGCGGCGACGAAGGCGTCGTAGGCCTGCTTGAAACCCTTGGGCGTGCCCACGCTGCCGTCGGCATGGTGCGTGCAACCCTCGCGGTCACCCGACTGGTTGAGCGGGAAGATCACCTCGGCGCAGAACTTGCCGCCTTCCTCCAGCACCGCGTCGATGGTGGCGCGGTCGATGTCCGCGTGCGGGGCCAGCTTGCGCAGCGCGTTCTCGGCGTCCAGCAATTCGTGCAGGACGAACTGCATGTCGCGCAGCGGCGGGGTGTAGGACGGCATGGGCTGGCTCCGGGCAGGATGAATGCCCTACTTTGGCATGCCCGGAACCGAAGATTTGCTCCAATGCCGGGCTGAAATGAAAACGCCGGCTCGAGGCCGGCGTTTCTTGACTCATCAACGCAGGGATCAGCGCTTCATGAAGCGGAAGAACTCCTCGTTGGTCTTGGTGTCCTTCATCTTGTCGAGCAGGAACTCGATCGCCGCCAGTTCGTCCATCGGGTGCAGCAGCTTGCGCAGGATCCAGATCTTCTGCAGGTAGTCGGGCTCGATCAGCAATTCCTCGCGGCGGGTGCCGGAGCGGTTGATGTTGATCGCAGGATAGACGCGCTTCTCGGCGATGCGGCGGTCCAGGTGCACCTCGGAGTTGCCGGTGCCCTTGAACTCCTCGTAGATCACCTCGTCCATCTTGCTGCCGGTGTCGATCAGGGCGGTGGCGATGATGGTCAGCGAGCCGCCTTCCTCGACGTTGCGCGCCGCGCCGAAGAAGCGCTTGGGGCGATGCAGTGCGTTGGCGTCCACGCCGCCGGAGAGCACCTTGCCCGAGGATGGCACGACGTTGTTGTAGGCGCGCGCCAGTCGGGTGATGGAATCGAGCAGGATGACGACGTCGCGCTTGTGCTCGACCAGGCGCTTGGCGCGCTCGATCACCATCTCGGCGACCTGCACGTGGCGCGCGGCCGGCTCGTCGAAGGTCGAGGAGATCACCTCGCCGCGCACGGTGCGCTGCATCTCGGTGACTTCCTCCGGGCGCTCGTCGATCAGCAGCACGATCAGGTGCGCCTCGGGGTGGTTGGCCATGATCGCCTGCGCGACGTGCTGCAGCATCATGGTCTTGCCGGACTTGGGCTGGCTGACGATCAGGCCGCGCTGGCCCTTGCCCTGCGGGGCCATCAGATCGAGGATGCGACCGGTGATGTCCTCGGTGGAGCCGTTGCCGCGCTCCAGATGGAAGGCCTTGCGCGGGAACAGCGGGGTGAGGTTCTCGAACAGCGCCTTGTTCTTCGACGCCTCCGGCGGCTCGCCGTTGATCGCGTTGACCTGCGAGAGCGCGAAGTAGCGCTCGCCCGGCTTGGGCGAACGGATGCGGCCGGAGAGGTGGTCGCCGGTGCGCAAGTTGAAGCGGCGGATCTGGCTGGGCGAGATGTAGGTGTCGTCCGGGCCGGCCAGATACGAGGCCTCGTGCGCGCGCAGGAAGCCGAAGCCGTCGGGCAGGATCTCCAGCACGCCGTCGGCGGCAACGCCCTCGCCGTAGCGGGTGAGCACCTTCAGCAGGGCGAAGATCACGTCCTGCTTGCGCATGCGCGCCACGCCCTCGGAGATGCCAAGCTTGTCGGCGATGTCCATCAACTGATACGCCGGCATCTTCTTCAGGTCGGCCAGCGTGTAGACCGGGAAATCGGGCGGCAGCGTCGGCAGCGGTTGGCTGTCGTAGCTCTCGCCGCCCTCGTTGCCGCGGTTGTCGTTGCCGCGCTGCGGATTGTTGTTGTCGCGATGGCCTTCGCGGTTCTGGTCGCGCTCGCGGTTGCGCTCGCGACGGTCGCGGAAGCGCTCGCGGCGGCTTTGGCGGTGGGATGGCTGCGGCGGCGAAGCGCCGTCTTCCGATGCCGTCGGCGCAGCGCCAGCGGGGGCTGCGGTGGCGTGTTCAGCCCCGCCTGCCGCCTCCATCGGAACCGGCGCGGCGGCATCCGGCGACGTCACGGCAGGCGCGGCTGCCGCGGGCACCGGCCTCGGCGGTGGTGGCGACGGCGGGCTGACGACCTCGGCAGGCGCTGCGGGCGGCGCGTCGGGCGCCGTGGGCGCGGCATCGGCCGGCGACGTGGTGGCGGAAGCATCAGCTGCGGTTGCGGCCTTGCGGACATGCCGGGTGCGCTTGACGGCGACCTCGGCGGTCTCGTGATCGGATTCGGACACGGAGTGACCCTGAAGGAGGGCTTGGGAGGGGATGGCGTGATGGGACGCTGGAAAGCGCGTCGGGGATCGCGGTAGCCGGCCCTGCCGGCGGCGCATGGGGCAACGCTAACATTGCCCGCGCGTGGCGGCAAGTCGCCGAGGCTTGCTCATCGAGGACGGTTCAGGCTTGCGACCGCACGAGACAACGCTTGATGCCCTCTCCCACTGGGAGAGGGTGCCGAAGGCGGGTGAGGGAATTTTTTTCGAGTGGACGGCTTGCCCTCATCCGCCCCCGCCGGAGCACTCGCTTTGCGCCCCGGCCTTCGCGCCCGCGCGGAGGCATTCGATGGTGCGCGAACCCGTGGTTCGCAAGCGCGACAACTCATCCCAAGGGGAGAAGGGAAAACGCGCTCACGCAATCCCGCGGTCGATGAACTGCACCAACTGGTTGCGCGCCACCGCGCCGACCTGGGTGGCGTGCACCTTGCCGTCGCGGAACAGCATCAGGGTGGGGATGTTGCGCACCGCGTACTGGCGCGGGGTGGTCATGTTCTGCTCGATGTTGAGTTTCACCACCTTCAGGCGGCCGGTATAGACCTCGGCCAGCTCCTCCACCATCGGCGCGATCATCTTGCACGGCCCGCACCACTCGGCCCAGAAGTCCACGAGGACAGGCTCTTTCGACTTGAGCACCTGGGCTTCGAATTCGGAATCCTTGACGCTGGCAACGTGCTCGCTCACGGGTCTTGCTCCTGATCTGGATGATGGAGGCCGGGCGGAGCCGGCGATGCGATGGGCTACAATGGGGGCTGATCGCCGCGCTTCAAGCATTCCGCCACCAGCGCAGCGCCTCCAGACACGGGCAGTGTGCGATCTGCCGCCCGCGCGCGCAAGCACGCCGCGCCGCCACGCGCGACACGCAACCCGCGCGCCACTTTTCAAGAATCAGCATGACCGACAAGCCGCTGACCGATATCGCCCTTTCCAGCTTCGACCTGCATCCGAGCCTGCTCGAAGGCTTGACCCGGGCCGGATTCACCCGCTGCACGCCGATCCAGGCGCTGACCCTGCCGCTGGCCCTGCACGGGCGCGATGTCGCCGGGCAGGCGCAGACCGGCACCGGCAAGACGCTGGCCTTCCTCGTGGCCACCATCGACCGCCTGCTCAAGCGCCCGGCATTGGCCACCCGCGGCGACGCCGATCCGCGCGCGCTGATCCTCGCGCCGACCCGCGAGCTGGCGATCCAGATCCACAAGGACGCACTGGCCTTCGGCTCGGCGCTGGGCATCAAATACGCGCTGGTCTACGGCGGCGTGGATTACGACAAGCAGCGCGAGATCCTGCAGCACGGCGCGGACATCATCATCGCCACGCCCGGGCGGCTGATCGACTACGTCAAGCAGCACAAAGTCGTCAGCCTGCACGCCTGCGAGGTGTGCGTGCTCGACGAGGCCGACCGCATGTTCGACCTCGGCTTCATCAAGGACATCCGTTTCCTGCTGCGGCGCATGCCCGGCTGCAAGGAGCGCCAGACCCTGCTGTTCTCGGCCACGCTGAGCCATCGCGTGCTGGAGCTGGCCTACGAGCACATGAACGAGCCGGAAAAACTCGTCGTCGAAACCGAGTCGGTGACCACCGCGCGGGTGCGGCAGAAGATCTATTTCCCGGCCAACGAGGAAAAGATCCCGCTGCTGATCGGCCTGCTCACCCGTACCGAGGGCGTGCGCACGATGGTGTTCGTCAACACCAAGGCGTGGGTGGAGAACGTGGCCAAGGCGCTCGAACGCGCCGGCTTCCGCGTCGGGGTGATTTCCGGCGACGTGCCGCAGAAAAAGCGCGAGAGCCTGCTCAACCGCTTCAAGCGCGCCGATCTGGAAATCCTCGTCGCCACCGACGTGGCCGCGCGCGGGCTGCACATCGACGGCGTCTCCCACGTGTTCAATTTCGACCTGCCCTTCGATGCCGAGGACTACGTCCACCGCATCGGCCGCACCGCTCGGCTGGGCGCCGAGGGCGACGCGATCAGCTTCGCCTGCGAGCGCTACGCGCAGTCGCTGCCGGACATCGAGGCCTACATCGAACAGAAGATCCCAACCGCCTCGGTCGATCCCGAACTGCTGGTGCCGGTGCCGCGCAAGCCGCGCGCCCCGGTGCCGCAGGTCGAAGGCGAAGAACCGGTCGAGAGCATCAGCCAGATCTACCGCGAAGTGCGGCAGGCGCAGAAGGAAGAAGGCGGGCACCGTGGCGGCGGCCGCGGCACCTCGCGCGGCGGATCGTCACGCGGCAGTCCTGCGCACGGCGGCCGACCGGGTGGCGCGGGGCGATCGGGCAGCGGACACGCGGGTCACGGCAGCGCGGGACACGGCGGCTCGCGTCGCGCACACGGCGGCCACGGCGCGCACGCTGATGCACAACACGGGCAAGCGGCAGCCGCGAGCGGAACCCCCCACGCAACGCCCGCGGTCTCTGGCACCGACGCCACGTCGGCTCCCGCACCCGCCCTCGAGGGTGCCGAGCGCACGCGCAAACCGCGACGTCGGCGCGGCGGCCGGCGTCGCAGCGACGGCGAAAACGCAGCGGTCGTCACCGGCACCGAGATCACCCAGCGCCTGCCCGAAGTCAGCGACGAGCACGCCGTGCAGGCGCGCGACGGCAAGCCCCACGCCGCCCCACGCGACGCCGGCCCGCCGGCCCACGCGCCCGAGGCCAAGGCTCCGACCGCCAAGGCGGCCAAGGCCTCGCTGTTCGCGAAGCTCAAGCAAGGCCTGAAAAAACTGGTCAAGCGTCCGCCGCGCAGCGGGCACTGAGGTAGCCGAGGCCGTTCGTATCTTTCATGCCTCATCGGCACGGGCGATACTTCCCACCCCACCGCAGCAACCTCGGTCTGATCGACGATGACCCTGCTCCGCTTCGATGCTGTCGGCAAACGCTACGCGGGCGGCCACGAGGCGCTGGCCGACGTGAGTTTCGCGGTCGAGGCCGGGCAGATGCTGTTCATCACCGGCCATTCCGGCGCCGGCAAGACCACCTTGATGCGCCTGATCCACCTCGCCGAGCAGCCCAGCCGCGGGGTGGTGCTGATGGAGGATCGCAACCTCGCGCGCCTGCGCGGCCGGCAGGTCGCGTTGCAGCGCCGGCGCGTGGGCGTGGTGTTTCAGGATCATCGCCTGCTGATGGATCGCAGCGTGTTCGAGAACGTGGCGATGCCGCTGGTGATCGCCGGCGTGCCGCGCGCGGAGATCGCCGTGCGCGTGCGCAAGGGCCTGGAGAAAGTAGGATTGGCGACGCGCGAACTGGCGCGCCCGCGCGAGCTGTCCACCGGCGAGCAGCAGCGCGTGGGCATCGCCCGCGCGGTGGTCGCGCAGCCGCCGCTGCTGATCGCCGACGAGCCCACCGGCAACCTCGACCCCACGCTGGCCGAGGAAATCATGGATCTGTTCGCCGCCCTGCCCGCGCAGGGCACGACGGTGATGGTGGCCACCCACGACCTCGGCCTGGTCAAGCGCATGCGCAAGCGCACCCTGGTGCTCGACCACGGCCGCCTGCTCGACGATATCCCGGCCACGGAGCTGGCCGCATGAACGCGCCCGCGACGCCGCGCGTGGATGCCGACACGCTCAAGGCCGCCAAGGCCACGGTCTCCGCACGCCGCAAGCGCCGCGGCCCGCTCGCGCCGGTGCGCCACTGGCTGGGCCTGCACGCGCACGGGCTGTTCTCCAGCCTCGGGCGGATGGCACAGCGGCCGCTGGCGGCGGCGATGACGATCGCGATGATGGCGATCGCGATCGCCCTGCCGGTGGCGCTGTGGCTGACCCTGGCCAACGTGCAGCGTTTCTCCGGCAGCGTGCAGGCCTCGCGGCAGGTGACGGTGTTCCTGCATCAGGACATCGGCATGAACCGCGCCGACGCCATCGCCGCGCAATTGCGCGCGCGCCACGACGTGGCCACGGTGACGCTGCGCTCGCCGGAGGAAGGTCTGGCCGAGTTCCGCAAGATGAGCGGCCTCGCACCGGCCATCGATGCGCTCGACGACAACCCGCTGCCGCCGGTGCTGTTGATCGACCCCAACGACGATGGGGCTGCGGTCGCCGCCTCGCTCGCGGCCATGCCCGAGGTGGACGTGGTGCAGCAGGATGCGGTCTGGCGCGAGCGCCTGTCGGCATGGCTGAGCTTCGGCACGCGCATCGCCTGGGTGCTGGCGATCGCGCTGGGCGCGGGCGCGCTGCTGGTGGTCGGCAACACCGTGCGGCTGGACATCCAGCACCGCAGCGAGGAAATCGGCGTGCTGCAATTCCTCGGCGCCACCGACGGTTTCGTGCGCCGACCCTTCCTGTATCTGGGCGCGCTGTACGGCCTGGCATCCGGCGCGCTGGCGCTGGGCCTGCTGGCGCTGGCCGGGTTCGCCATCGGTCCGGCGTTGAACCGCCTGGTCGCCAGCTACGGCAGCCATTTCGCCCTGCACGGGCCGGGGGGCATCGGCATCGCGGCACTGCTCGGCGGCCCGCTGCTGCTAGGATGGCTGGGCGCATGGCTCGCGACAGGGCATCATTTGCGCGGCAACCGGCCGGTCAAGGACTGAAGATGGGCGCAGGCGGCTTCCGTCACATCGATACGCAGTCGCCACGCATCATGGTCGTGGACGGCTCCAAACTCGCGCGCAAGATGATCGAGCAACTGCTGCGCGCCGAGGTGCCGGAGATGGAGTTCATCGGCTGCGAAACCGGCGCGCAGGCCAAGCAGGCCCTGCTCAGCGGTCAGGTCAACCTGATCACCACCGCGCTGGCGCTGCCGGACATGGACGGGCTGGAACTGGCCAAGTACATCCGCGAATACACCCCGCAGGCGTTCATCCCGATCATCGTGGTCTCCGGCAACGTGCAGGAGCGGCTGGAGTCGCGCGACCTGAGTTCGGACGTCACCGATTATTTCGACAAGTCGCTGGGTTTCGGCGCGCTGGCCGCGTTCATCCGCGGCTACGTCAAGCCCGCCGACGAGCCGGGTGGAGAAGTGCTGTACATCGAGGACAGCCGCGTGGTGGCGGTGGCCACCAAGCGCATGATGGAAAAGCACGGCCTGAAAATCACCCACATGGTGACGGTGGAGGAGGCGCTGGAACGCTTGCAGGTGTTCCACGACGATGGCACCCCGCCGCCGGACATCCTGCTCTCGGATGTCTATCTCAAGGGCGACCTGACCGGCTCGGATCTGCTCGAGCGCGTGCGCCGTGGCATCGGCTATTCCAAGATGGATTTGCCGATCATCATGATGACCGGCGATTCCGACCCCGCCAACCAGAGCGCCCTGTTGCGCGCCGGCGCGAACGACCTGGTCGAAAAACCCATCGAGGAAAACCTGCTGATCGCCAAGCTGCTGTTCCAGCTGCGTACCGGCCGCGTGCTGCGCGCCAAGCACGAGGCGATGCGGAGGTGAGGCGGGAATCGAGAATGGGAAATCGGGAATCGGTTGAAGCGACGGCGAGGCGACTCATGGCGTTTCAAGAACAACAGGCTATGTCGTCGACGAAAACGCAGCGCACGTAATGGAACATCGGATGCATTCCTTCTCCCTCCGGGAGAAGGTGGTGCGCAGCGCCGGATGAGGGAAGACAATCGGCGCGCGAGATTTTTCCCTCATCCGCCTTCGGCACCTTCTCCCTCCGGGAGAAGGAACAGCCAATGCCTCCCGAGTCCCGAGTCCCCGTTCGCTCCCGTGCCCACCCCGCCCCCCATCCGCCTCGAACCCTCCTGGAAAGCCCGCGTCGGCGACTGGCTGCTGCGCCCGCAGATGCAGGCGCTGGCGGCCTTCCTGCGCGCCGAAAAGGCCGCCGGCAAGGCCATCTTCCCGCCGGCTTCGCAGATCTTCGCCGCGCTGGATGCCACGCCCTTCGATGCGGTGCAGGTGGTCATCCTCGGGCAGGATCCCTACCACGGCCCCGGGCAGGCGCACGGGTTGTGTTTTTCGGTGCTGCCCGGCGTGCCGGTGCCGCCGTCGCTGGACAACATCTTCAAGGAGATCGGCAGCGATCTGGGTATCAATCGACCCGATCACGGCTGCCTGCTGCCGTGGGCGCGGCGCGGGGTGCTGCTGCTCAACGCGGTGCTGACGGTGCAGTCCGGGCAGGCAGGCTCGCATCAGGGCAAAGGTTGGGAAGGTTTTACCGACCACGTCATCGACACCCTGTCGCGCGAGCGCGAAGGCTTGGTGTTCCTGCTCTGGGGCAGTTATGCGCAGGCCAAGGGCAAGCTGATCGACGACCGCCGCCACCGCGTGCTCAAGGCCCCGCACCCCTCGCCGCTGTCGGCGCACCGCGGCTTCCTCGGCTGCGGGCATTTCTCGGCGGCCAACCGCTGGCTGGCCGGGCGCGGCACGCAGCCGATCGACTGGTCGCTGCCGCCGCGGGCGCAGGTCGAGGCGATGCTGGCGGGCGACTGAGCGAGCGGATTCGGTCGGGCCTTGAAGGCTACCGAAGGCACCCCCATTGAACCTGAGCGCGGGGCGCCGCGAGGTTTTCGGCGTCCCATGAATGGGACACAACAGCCCGAAAGGGCGGTTAGCACTCCATCGATGAGACTGCTAAAATGCTCGCCATGACCCAGACCCCGCAGCTCCAGCCCGCACTTGGCCAGCCCGCTTTCGCGGCCAACACACTGCCGATCCCGAGCGCGCTCGGTTCGCTCGAGGCCTACATCGGCGCGGTCAACACGATTCCCGTCCTGAGCGCCGAGGACGAGCAGGCGCTCGCCCGCCGCTTCCGCGAGCGCGAGGACCTCGACGCCGCCCGCCAGCTGGTCATGGCGCACCTGCGCTTCGTCGTCCACGTCGCCCGCGGCTATCAGGGCTACGGCCTGGGCATGGGCGACCTCGTGCAGGAAGGCAACATCGGCCTGATGAAGGCGGTCAAGCGCTTCGACCCCGACCAGGGCGTGCGCCTGGTGTCGTTCGCGGTGCACTGGATCCGCGCCGAGATGCACGAGTTCATCCTGCGCAACTGGCGCATCGTCAAGGTGGCCACCACCAAGGCGCAGCGCAAGCTGTTCTTCAACCTGCGCAAGAGCAAGAAGCGCCTGGGTTGGCTGACCGATGCGGAAGTCACCGCGGTGGCGAAGGATCTGAACGTCTCCAAGCGCGAAGTGCTGGAGATGGAATCGCGCCTGTCCGGCCGCGACATCGGCTTCGACGCCCCCGCCGACGAGGACGACGAGCACGCCCCGCCGTCGCCCGCCGCCTACCTCGTGGACCAGAGCGACGAGCCTTCGCTGGCCTACGAACGCGCCAGCAGCGAAGACAACCAGCTCGAACTGCTCAAGGACGGCCTCGCCGGCCTCGACGCGCGCTCGCGCGACATCATCCGCCGCCGCTGGCTGGACGACGACAACAAGGCCACCCTGCAGGAACTGGCCGACGAGTACGGCGTCTCCGCCGAGCGCGTACGCCAGATCGAGGCCAACGCGCTGAAGAAGATGAAGGCGCTGTTCGTGGCGTGAAGCCCGCCGGTTCGTGACGAGGGCTCATCGGTTCGAGATGAGCTGGTTGAACCACGAACTACGGCAAATTGGAACATCGCAACGGCCCGGGCAACCGGGCTGTTTGCGCTGGTGCGTTGCCGCCGACCGAAAATTGACCCACTTTCGAGCGATCTGCCGATTGAAAATTGACCCGGGTGTTCAACCTACCCTGCCGCTTTCGACGCGGCGGGGAACACGAGGTGATCACCATGTTCATGATTGGCAAGATCAGGCGGATGCATTGGCGTGACGGGATGTCGGTGCGGGAGATCGTGCGGCGGACGGGCTTGTCGCGCAACACGGTGCGGACGTGGCTGCGGGCGTCGGCGCAGCAGGAGCCGCGGTATCGGCGGAAGGGTCAGCCGGGGAAGCTGACGCCGTTCCACGCGGTGTTGGTACAGGCGTTGAAGGCCGATGCGTTGCGACCAGCCCAATCCTTGAACATGTAGCTCCAATGAGCTACATTGTGTGTCTTTCCATCGGAGTACGAACATGGCCGCAACCGCCTTCGTCCGCGCGCGCATCGACGAGAACCTGAAGGACCAGGCCACGAAAATCCTGGCCGCGATGGGCCTGACCGTCTCCGATTTCGTGCGCATCGGCCTGACCAAGGTGGTGCACGAGCGCGGGCTGCCGTTCGAGATGCGGGTGCCCAACAAGCTGACGGCGGAGACGCTGGCGAAAAGCGAGCGCGGGGAGGATCTGCATCGATTCGACAGCGCCGAAGCCATGTTCAAGGATCTGGACATCTGATGCGCATTCCCGTTTATTCGGGGCAGTTCAAGCGCGACGTGCGTGCCGTTGGAAAGCGCGGCAAGGACATGGACAAGTTGCGAGCACTGATGGCGTTGCTCATCGAGGCCAAGCCCTTGCCTGCAAGCTGTCTCGATCATCCCCTGAAGGGGGCATGGCGCAGCTTTCGCGACGCACACGTCGAATCCGATTGGCTGCTGATCTACAAGGTCGATGGAAACACGGTGCGTTTCGAACGCACGGGACGACATACCGATTTGTTCAACGAATGACGGTTTTCTTGAGCCTTCACGCGCGTTCGACAGCCTCTTCCACCGCCACCAACGCCCGCTGTGCAATCGTGGCGAAATCCGCGTTGATGCTGCGTGTGCGCGCCACTTCACGCCAGAACACGAGCGCGATCGTCGCCGCCTGCAACCAGTCGTCGCGGCATTCCGGTGGCGGCGGCACGACCGTCAAGTCGTGCGCCAGCACTTCGCCGCCGGCGGTGGGGCGGAAGGCCATCGGCAGCATGTCGTAGGCCGGCGCGAGCGTCGGTACGCGGATGTCGGCGGCGTCGAGGAGCAAGCCGGCGTTGCCCAGGTGCATGTCGGTGTTGCCAATCAACGTGCCGAACCACGAGAGCAGGCGCAGGTGGCGGGCATTGTCGGCATCCAGCCAGCCATCGCGTTGCAAGGTCGCGGCATAGCGCCACCATTCGAGGCGGCCATTACCGTGGAAGGCGGTATCCACTGCGGCGAGGCTGACGAAGCCGCGCCGGCCGAGTACGGGCGTGCGGTCGAAGCGGGTGGCTTCGAGAAACACGCGGTCATCGGCGATGACGAGGTTCGTGTGTGCGGCATGCACGTCATGTGCCCGCAGGATGACGGCCGCGATGTGCTCGGCACGCAGCAGGTCGGCCCATCGCCGGCCAGCGGCGCTGTCGTCGCGCGGGCTGAATTTGACGATCACCGGGCGCAAGCCATCGCCATCGCGCAGGGTGATGGCGAACTTGGGTTGCTCGCCGCCGGCCGATGAGCCGACTGCTTCGCCACGCAGGGCGGCTTCGGCCAGCGCCGGATAGTGTGTCTTGCGTCGCTTGGCTGCGATGCAGTCGGTGGGTGCGGCGATGGCTTGTTGGGCGCGCTGCAGGGCCGCTTCGCCCAGCACGAAATCGCCCGGTCGATTTTCACTATGCCGCAGCAGTGCCAGCAACACATCATCGACACGCCAGCGCAGCAGATCGGCCGGCGCGCCGATGCCGGCGGCAATGCGCCGGGCAAAGGCGCGACCGAGGAAGCCTTGCGGGCGCTGGTCGTCGAGGAACCACGGCAGACCGGGGTACAGGCCGTCGGCAAAGATCCCGCGCGACGGCGATGGATCGAATGCAGGTGGTTCCAGCAGGAAACGCTCGCCGTGCAGAGCCGACAATGCGCCGACGCGATGCGCCCGGCCTGCCGGATCGATGCGGTACAGCGGCCAGCGTCCGCCGTCGCGGCCGATCTGCCGTGCCAGCGCATAGCGGCTCGCGCGCGCGCGACCGATCCGCACGACCTGCGATCCACCTGCGGCCAGCAACCGCGAGACGGTCGGTTGACTGATGCCAAGGTGCTTGGCGATGGCGTGCGCTGTCAGCTCGCCATCGCGGCGCAGCAGGTTTTCCAGTTGCTGGAAGCGGCGCTCGTTCATGACCGTAATGAATAGATAAACGCATGGATACTTCCATATTTTATGTTCCTATTCAATTCACTACATACATCCATGAAATCAATCTGAATTGATCCAACGCATCAAGGCCGCAGCTTGCCATCGACTCATCGAAGACGCTCGGTTCAGAAATCGGTAGCTCGCTTTCCCATACGACACCCTTGACTGTGTCACTGTGAGGGTTTCGTGCTTTGCCGCCCTCGCGACGCAACGCCGCTGCGTTTCCCGCATGAATCGATGGCCCACCGCGCACCCTGATTTGCGCGCCCGCCGCCCTCCATTCACTATCGGGCTTCGTACATCGGAGCAAGCCGATGCACCACCCGACCTCCCTGATCGCCATCCTCAGCGCCGGCTTCGTGCTCGCCTTCGTGCTCGGCATGGCCGCGCAGAAGCTGCGGCTGTCGCCCCTGGTGGGTTACCTCGTGGCTGGCATCATCGCCGGGCCGTTCACGCCCGGCTTCGTCGCCGACCAGACGCTGGCACCGCAACTGGCCGAGATCGGCGTGATCTTGCTGATGTTCGGCGTCGGCCTGCATTTTTCGCTGGCCGACCTGGTCGCGGTCAAGCGCTACGCGATCCCCGGCGCGCTCGGACA
This sequence comes from Pseudomonadota bacterium, assembly GCA_018242445.1. Taxonomy (GTDB): domain Bacteria; phylum Pseudomonadota; class Gammaproteobacteria; order Xanthomonadales; family Xanthomonadaceae; genus SZAS-103. Next base: position 45,563 of record JAFEBW010000009.1, read on the forward strand.
GATCCTCGCCACGACCCTGATCGGCACCGCGCTGGCGCACGTCATCGGCTGGCCGCTGGCGCAGGGCGCGGTGTTCGGGTTGGCGCTGTCGGTGGCGAGCACCGTGGTGGTGTTGCGCGCGCTGGAGGATCGGCGCCTGCTCGACACCCAGCGCGGGCGCATCGCCATCGGCTGGCTGGTGGTGGAGGACCTGGCGATGGTGCTGGTGCTGGTGCTGCTGCCGGCGCTGGCCGGGGCACTCGGCGCCGATCCGGCAGCGGGCTCGCGCGATGCGTGGCAGATCCTCGGCGCGCTCGGCGGCACCTTGCTCAAGGTCGGCGCCTTCGTGGCGATGATGTTGGTCGTCGGCCGCCGCGCCATTCCGTGGGTGCTGGAGAAGGTGGCCGGCACCGGCCAGCGCGAATTGTTCACCCTCGCCGTGCTGGCGATCGCGCTGGGGGTGGCCTTCGGCTCGGCCAAGCTGTTCGACGTGTCCTTCGCGCTGGGCGCGTTCTTCGCCGGCATGCTGCTCAACGAGTCCGAGCTCAGCCACAAGGCCGCCGCCGACTCGCTGCCCTTGCGCGACGCTTTTGCCGTGCTGTTCTTCGTCTCGGTGGGCATGCTGTTCGACCCCGGCATCCTGCTCGCGCATCCGTGGCGGGTGCTGGCCACCTTCGCCGTGGTGACCTGCGGCAACGCGCTGGTGGCGCTGAGCCTGGTGCGGCTGATGCGCCTGCCCAGACTCACCGCGCTCACGCTGGCGGTGAGCCTGGCGCAGATCGGCGAGTTTTCCTTCATCCTCGCCTCGCTGGGCGTGGACTTGCACCTGCTCGACGACGAAGCGCGCGACCTGATCCTCGCCGCCGCGCTGATGTCGATCATCGCCAATCCCTTCGCGTTCGCGTGGCTGGATCGCCAGCAAGCCCGCCACGAAGCCAACGAAGCCAACATCGCCCGCGATGCCGCGCAGGCTGCCGAGGCGGTAGTGGACAGCCAATTCCAGATTCCTGCCGACACCCACGGGCATGCCATCGTGATCGGCTACGGCCGCGTCGGCCAGCAACTCGCGGCCCTGCTGCACGAGCGCAAGGTGCCGGTGGTGGTGATCGAGGACGATGCCGACAAGGTCGCGCGGGCGCGCGCGGACGGTTTTCCCACCGTGCGCGGCAACGTGGCCGCCGAGCGCGTGCTGGAGGAAGCGCGTCCGCAACATGCGTGCATGGCGGTGTTCGCGATCCCGCGCACGCTCGAAGCCGGCGTGGCCATCGCCCGCCTGAAGGCCGAGCTCAACCCGGGGATCGGCGTGCTCGCGCGCGCGCACAGCGAGGCCGAAGTGCGCCACCTGCTCGAACACGGCGCCGACGGCACCGTGCTGGCCGAGCGCGAGCTGGCCTATTCGCTGGCCGAGATGGTGATGTCCACCCCGCCGTACCGGGCGCTGCGGGCGGCGGCTGGATAACGTGGTCGATTCTGATGCGCGCCATCGTTGTGCCGGTGGATTGCGACACCAGCCAAACCAACCCCTCCCCAACCCTCCCCTGCTACGCAAGGGAGGGAGACAGGCACCAGCGCAAGTTCGCGCGGATGCGGGATTGGTCTCTCTCCCTCGCTGCGAAAGGACGGGAGACCAGTCTCAACCCTTGCGGAACACCAGCGCACCGCCCTGCGCGTCCACGGTCACCAGATCGCCCGCGCCGAACTCGCCGGCGAGGATGCGCTGCGCCAGCGGGTTTTCCAGTTGCTGCTGGATCGCGCGCTTGAGGGGCCGTGCGCCATAGACCGGATCGAAGCCGGCGTTGCCGAGCAGGGCCAGCGCCTTGTCGGTGATCTGCAGGCCGATCTGGCGCTCGGCCAGGCGTTTGCCGAGGTAAGCGGTCTGGAAGCGCGCGATCTGCTGGATCTGCTGCTTGTCCAGCGGATGGAAGACCACGATCTCATCGAGGCGGTTGATGAACTCGGGGCGGAAATGCGACTGCACCTCGGCCATCACCGCGGCCTTCATCTGCGTGTAGGCCTGGGCCTCGTCGCCACCACCGCCGGCCATCTCCTGGATCACGTGCGAGCCCAGGTTCGATGTCATCACGATCACCGTGTTGCGGAAGTCCACGGTGCGGCCCTGGCCGTCGGTGAGGCGGCCATCGTCGAGCGCCTGCAGCAGCACGTTGAACACGTCCGGGTGCGCCTTCTCGACCTCGTCGAGCAGGATCACGCTGTACGGGCGCCGGCGCACGGCCTCGGTGAGGTAGCCGCCTTCCTCGTAGCCGACGTAGCCCGGGGGCGCACCGATCAGGCGCGCGACGGAGTGCTTCTCCATGAACTCGCTCATGTCGATGCGCACCATCGCCTCGGACGAATCGAACAGGAAATCGGCGAGCGCCTTGCACAGCTCGGTCTTGCCCACGCCGGTGGGCCCGAGGAACAGGAAGGAGCCGGTCGGGCGATTGGGATCGGACAGGCCCGCGCGCGAGCGGCGGATCGCATCGCTCACCGCCTTCACCGCCTCGTCCTGACCGACGACACGTGCATGAAGAGCAGCTTCCATCTTCAGCAATTTCTCGCGCTCGCCTTCGAGCATCTTGCTGACCGGGATGCCGGTCCAGCGGCTGACGACCTGCGCGATCTCCTCGGCGGTGACTTTGTCTTGCAGCAAGGTGAAACCTTTCGTCTCGGCTTCCTGCGCGGCCTTGAGCTGCTTTTCCAGCGCCGGCAGCTTGCCGTACTGGATCTCGCTCATCTTCGCGAAATCCTGCCGGCGTTGCGCGGCTTCCAGATCCAGCCGCGCGGCCTCGATCTGTTCCTTGATTTTGGTCGCGCCCTGCAAGGTGGCCTTCTCGGCCTTCCACACTTCTTCCAGGTCGTTGAACTTGCGTTCGAGCGTGGCGATTTCGGATTCGAGATCGGCCAGGCGCTGCCTGGACTCCTTGTCCTTCTCCTTCTTCAGCGCCTCGCGCTGGATCTTGAGCTGGATCAGGCGCCGCTCCATGCGATCCATTTCTTCGGGTTTCGAGTCGATCTCCATGCGGATGCGCGAGGCCGCCTCGTCCATCAGGTCGATGGCCTTGTCGGGCAACTGGCGGTCGGCGATGTAGCGGTTGGACAAGGTCGCGGCGGCGACGATCGCCGGGTCGGTGATCTCCACGCCGTGGTGCACCGCGTAGCGTTCCTTCAATCCACGCAGGATCGCGATGGTGTCCTCCACGCTCGGCTCACCGACGAACACTTTCTGGAAGCGGCGCTCCAGTGCGGCATCCTTCTCGACGTACTTGCGGTACTCGTCCAGCGTGGTCGCGCCGATGCAGTGCAGTTCGCCGCGCGCCAGCGCCGGTTTGAGCATGTTGCCGGCGTCCATCGAGCCCTCGGCCTTGCCCGCGCCGACCATCGTGTGCAACTCGTCGATGAACAGGATGACGTTGCCTTCCTGCTTGGCGAGGTCGTTCAACACGGCTTTCAGGCGCTCCTCGAACTCGCCGCGGAACTTCGCCCCGGCGATCAGCGCGCCCATGTCCAGCGACAGCACGCGCTTGTTGCGCAGGCCCTCGGGCACCTCGCCGTTGACGATGCGCTGGGCCAATCCTTCGACGATGGCGGTCTTGCCCACACCCGGCTCGCCGATCAGCACCGGGTTGTTCTTGGTGCGCCGCTGCAATACTTGAATGGTGCGGCGGATTTCCTCGTCGCGGCCGACCACCGGGTCGAGCTTGCCGCTCTCGGCGCGCGCGGTCAGGTCGATGCAGTATTTCTCCAGCGCCTGCCGCGCTTCCTCGGCGGTCGCCTCGTTGACGTTCTGCCCGCCACGCAGTTTGCCGATCGCCGCTTCGAGTTTTGCCTTGTCCGCGCCGGCCGCACGCAGCAATTTGCCAGTCTCGCCCTTGTCCTCGGCCGCGGCGAGCACGAACAATTCGGTGGCGATGAAGCCGTCGCCGCGCTGCTGCGCGAGTTTGTCGGCGAGGTTGAGCTGGCGCGACAGATCGTTGGAGACGTTGACGTTGCCTTCCTGCCCGGCCACGGTCGGCAGGCGGTCGAGCGCCTCGCCCAGGCGCGCGCGCAGCGTGGCGACATCCACGCCAGCCTGCGCCAGCAGTGGCTTGGTGCTGCCGCCTTGCTGGTCGAGCAGGGCGACCAACAGGTGCGCCGGCTCGATGAGGTTGTGGTCGCGCCCGACCGCAAGCGATTGCGCGTCGGCGAGGGCTTGCTGGAAGCGGGAGGTCAATTTATCCATGCGCATGACGTTTACCTCACAAATAGTGTCGGGGTGATCCATCCATGGCGCAGCTTCCGTTCGACATCCTGTCGAACCCGAAACCGATCCGCGCGATGGGCATCGCGCAAGCGGATCGGTTCCGACCATGCGCATGATGGCGACTCCGGAATGTGGAAGGCCCAGCGACGGAAGCGCCGACCAATGTCCTGCAGATGCGGTCGAGGTGCCGCTGAATCAAGCGCATAGGCCGTGCGGAACGACACACCAAGAAGCGCAACCCCACCCCAACCCTCCCCTTCGATAAAGGGGAGGGAGTGGTCATCGGTGCCGAGGGTGCGCCTGCCTCCGGGCGTCAACGTTCGCGGTGCTCAAGCCAAATCAAGCTCGCCATGCGCCCGGTCGCGCCTTCGCGGCGATAGGAATAAAAGCGCCGCGTGTCGGTGAGGGTGCACAGGCCGCCGCCGTACACGCGCGCCACGCCTGCATGCGCCAGCCGCAGCCGCGCCAGCGCGTACAGGTCGCACAGCCAATGGCCGGGGCGGGTGGCGACGAAAGCGTTGGCGGCAGCGGGATCGGCATCGACGAAAGCCGCACGCACCTCCTCGCCGACCTCGTAGGCCTGCGCGCCGGCGGCAGGGCCCAGCCATGCCAGCAGGCGCTCGGGCGGCGTGCGCATCGCGGCGACGGTGTTTTCCAGCACGCCGGCGCTCAGCCCGCGCCAACCTGCGTGCGCGGCGCCGGTTTCATCGCCGGCATCGCTGCAGAACAGCACCGGCAGGCAGTCGGCGGTGAGGATGGCGAGCACGACACCGGGGTTGGAGGTGATGGCGGCGTCGGCGGATTCCTCTCCCTCCCTTTCGCCGCAGGCGAAGGGGAGGGTTGGGGTGGGGTTGCACGCGCTCGCCGGTTCGATAACCCCCTCCCAGCCTCCCCCTTCGCTTCGCGAAAGGGGAGGAGACAAACGCAAACCCTGCGTGCCATGCCCCTCCCAGCCTCCCCCTTCGCTACGCGCAAGGGGTGCAGACAAGCGCAGCACCCGCGTGCCATGCACCTGCCGCAGCCAGTGCGGCTCCGCGGGCAGGGCGAAGGCGCGCGCCAGCAGGCTGCGGTTGGCGCGCACCGTGGCCTCGTCCTCGCCGCTGCGCAGGCCGAGGTTGAAGGCATCGAAGGGTGGCCGCGAGTGGCCCGGCAGCAGGCGGGTGGTCGCCAGCGCCTGCACGCAGGGCGGCGCTGGCCAGGCGGGGCGCACGATGGCATCGCCCGCATCGCCATCCGCTGTCGGCACCAGCCAGGCAGGAAGGTCGATGGCATCGTCAACCATCGTCAGCGCCCTCCGTGCACTCCACTGGCAGCATGCTGCCGGGTGTCCTCGCGCAGCACCGCCAGCAGCGCCTGCATGTCGGCCGGTAGCGGTGCTTCGACCGTCACTTCGCGGCCGTCGGCTGGATGGGCGAAGGCGAGCTTCTCCGCATGCAGCGCCTGCCGGCGGAAATCGCGCAGGGCGGCCAGCAACTCCGGCGTCGCCCCGCGCGGGTTGGCCAGCCGGCTGTACACCGGATCGCCGACCAGCGGATGCTTGATGTGCGCCATGTGCACGCGGATCTGGTGGGTGCGGCCGGTTTCGAGCCGGCACTCGACGAGGGTGTGTGCGCGGAAACGCTCGCGCACGCGGTAATGGGTGACGGCGTCGCGGCCGTTTTTCACCACCGCCATGCGCACGCGATCGCTGGGGTGGCGGCCGATCGGCGCATCCACGCTGCCACCGGCGATCATCGGCCCCATCGCCACCGCGACGTACTGCCGGTGTACCGCGCGCGCCGACAACTGCTCGACCAGCGCGGCATGCGCGCGCAGGTTGCGCGCCACCACCAGCAGCCCGGAGGTGTCCTTGTCGAGCCGGTGCACGATGCCCGCGCGCGGCACTTCGGCAAGCTTCGGATCGAAGTGCAGCAGGGCGTTGACGAGGGTTCCGCGGGGGTTGCCGGCGCCCGGATGCACGACCAGCCCGGCCGGCTTGTCGAGCACCAGCACGTCGGCATCCGCGTAGGCGATGGTCAGCGGAATGGCCTCGGGCTGCGCGTCGGTCTCGATGCCGGGGGTGGCCGCGAGCGTCACTTCCTCGCCGCCGCGCACCGCATCGCGCGGCCTGCGCACCGCGCCATCCAGCAGCGCCTGCCCGGACTTGATCCATTCGGCCAGCCGCGAGCGCGAATAGTCCGGGAACAATTCGGCCAGCACCTGATCGAAGCGCCGGCCGGCGGACTCGAAGGGCACGCTGGCGGTCATGGCCTGCGCCGAGTCGGCGGCCTCCTCGCTGAAATCCTCGTCGTCGGGGGGCTCGTGCATGGTCAGGCGCGTGCTGGATCGGGGCCGACAGTGTGGGCCAATTCGCGGCCTCGCGGGGCCGCCGGTGCCGTCCATGAACGGTGCGCCGCCCGGCGCATGCGGCCGGGCGGGCGGTTTGGGCTATCATGGCCGTCCTTGCCGCCTGCCGGCGCATCCGCCCTACCCGTCCGATGAGCCCATCCCGCGGCCCGACCCCTGGCCTGATCCGCACCCTGCTGATGGCCGTATTCACCGCTGCGCTGCTCGCCTCCAGCGGCTGCTCGCATTTCCACGGCATGTTCAAGCACGCCGACCCGGAAACCGAGACGCTGCCGGTCGACCAGCTCTACGCCGCCGGCCACAAGCAGGTGGTGATGGGCAACTTCATCCGCGCGCAGACCTACTTCCAGCGCCTGAACGCGCGCTTCCCTTACGGCCCGTACACCGAACAGGCGCAACTGGAGCTGATCTACGCGCAGTACAAGGCAAGCAAGTTCGAGGAAGCCACCGCGACCGCGAACCGCTTCATCCGCACCTACCCGACCCATCGCCACGTCGATTACGCGTATTACATGAAGGCGCTGATCGACTTCAACCGCGATTCGCAGGCGCTGGCGCGGATCGCGCGGCTGGACATGAGCGCGCGCGACCAGGGTTCGCCGCGCGCCAGCTTCAACGAATTCGCCGACCTGATCCGCCGCTTCCCGAACAGCCGCTACGCGCCCGACGCGCGCCAGCGCATGATCTACCTGCGCGAGGAAATGGCCCGCCACGAGATCAACGTCGGCCTGTTCTATCTCGCCCATCAGGCCTATGTCGCCGCCGCCAATCGTGGGCAGTACGTCATCACCAACTATCCGCAAAGCCGCTACGAGGGCGATGCGCTGGCGTTGATGGCCGAGTCGTACCAGCGCCTGGGCAACACGAAGTTGTCCGACGACGCCAAGCGCGTGCTGGCGCAGAATTACCCCGACCACCCGTGGCTGAAGGGCCATTGGCCGCCGAAGGAAGGCGTCCTGCGCCGGCTCAACCCGTTCGCGCCGGGGCAGTGATTCACAGCGGCGACCCGCGCGGTCGCCGGCTCATCAATGCTCGTTCATCAAAGCCCGATCACCAGCGCCCGCAGGTGATGGGGTAGCGGCGCTCGCGCCCGAACGCCTTGCGCGACACCTTCGGACCGGGCGCGGCCTGCTGGCGCTTCCATTCGCTGATCCGCAGCAGGCGCAGCACCGTGTCCACGGTGCTCGCAGCGAATCCGGCGGCGACGATCTCCGCCCGCGATTGCTCCTGTTCGACCACGCGCAGCAGGATCGCATCGAGCACCGCGTACGGCGGCAGCGAATCCTGATCGGTCTGGTTGTCGCGCAATTCGGCGGACGGCGCGCGGTCGATGACGGCCTGCGGGATGACCCATCCCGCAGCGGGAATGGGGAATGGGGAATGGGGAATGGTGCCAGCAGATGCGCCGCTTTGGGATTTTATTCCCCAGCCCCCAGTTCCCATTCCCTGCTCGTTGCGCCACTCGCACAGCGCATACACCTCGGTCTTGTACAGATCCTTGATCGGCGCGTAGCCGCCGCACATGTCGCCGTAGATGGTGGCGTAACCGACCGCGTACTCGCTCTTGTTGCCGGTGGTCAGCAGCATGCGACCGGACTTGTTCGCCAGCGCCATCAGCAGCGCGCCGCGGCAGCGGCTTTGCAGGTTTTCCTCGGTCACGTCGCTGGGCAGCCCGGCGAACACGGGCGCGAGCGTGCGCAGGAAGCCTTCGAACGGCGCTTCGATGGGCAAGGTTTCGATGCGCACACCCAGTGCCGCGCATTGCTCGGCGGCCAGATCGTTGCTCAGGTCGGATGTGTAGCGCGAGGGCAGGCGCACCGCCAGCACGTTGTCCGCGCCCAGCGCATCGGCCGCGATGGCCAGCACCAGCGCCGAATCCACCCCACCGGACAAGCCCAGCACCACCTGCGAGAAACCGTTCTTGCGCACGTAATCGGCGGTGCCGCGCACGATGGCGCGGCAAGCCAAAGATGCGTGACTCTCGTCGGTTTCGATCGGCCAGTGCACGCGCTCGAAACGGCGCGTGGCCGCATTGAAGTCGGTGACGAGCAGGCGATCTTCGAACGCCATCGCGGCCGGATGGACGCGGCCATCGCCGTCGGCCAGGCACGATGCGCCATCGAATACCAGGCTGTCCTGACCGCCGACGGCATTGAGGTAGGCGATGGCGACGCCTTGCCCGGCGCGCTGCGATTCCGCCACCCGTTGCGCCAGCAGTCCATCGCGCAACGCGGCCTTGCCGTGCTCGAACGGCGAAGCGTTGGGCACCAGCACCAGTTGCGCGCCAGCCGCGAGCGTCGCCGCCAGCGGCTCGGCGAACCACAGGTCCTCGCAGATCACCACGCCGACGGTGACGCCATCGAGCGCGAAGGTGCAGGCCTCGTCGCCCGCCGCGAAATAGCGGCGTTCGTCGAACACCGCGTAATTGGGCAGCTCGCGCTTGCGGTACGTCGTCTCGATGCGCCCATCGCGCAGCACGCTGGCGGCGTTGAACGCCACCGCCCCGACGGCGTGCGGATGGCCGACCACGGCGACGATGCCGTGCACCGCCGCCGCGACCCGCGCCAGCGCGGCCTCGCAGGCGGCGAGGAAGTCCGGGCGCAGGACGAGATCCTCGGGCGGATAGCCGCTGATCGCCAATTCGGGGAACAGCACCACATCCGCGCGCTGCTCGTCGCGCGCCCGCGCGATCAGCTCGGCGATGCGCCGCGCGTTCGCGTCCACTGCGCCGACCGGGAAATCGAACTGGGCGAGCGCGATGCGCATCCTACGCAATGCCTTGCTGGTCTGCTTCCCCCGCAAGCGGGGGAAGGCCGGGATGGGGGCGGGTTTTCGCCAATGTGTCGTAGATGGCTTGCGCCACGGCTTCCGTCTGCGTCAGCACGTCATGATTCCAGAAACGCAGGACTCGGAAGCCGGCTGCGTGCAACCACGCATCGCGAACGGCATCCCGTGCCGAATCCAGATGTTGTCCGCCGTCGACCTCGACCACGAGCCGGTGTTCGATACAGACGAAATCGAGGATGTAGGGCCCCTCGGGATGTTGGCGTCGGAATTTGCAACCTTCGAGTTGACGCAGGCGCAGGCATCGCCACAGCTTGCGCTCGGCATCGGTCATCACCGTGCGCAGGCGCTTGGCCTGATGTGTTTTGGCACCTTCACGCACGCCGATCGCCCGGAAAGCCCGCCCCCATCCTGCCCTTCCCCCGCAGGCGGGGGAAGGAATCCTTCTTCGTGGTTTCAGTACAAGTCGGTGCCAATGCTTCGGAAATATTCCGACAAGACAAAAGACCTCCGATCTCCGATAACCGACATTCGAGCCCCACTCGTGCCACCTGCTCCCAGCTCCCAGCTCCCCAAGTCCCGAGTCCCGAGTCCCGAGTCCCGAGTCCCGAGTCCCGAGTCCCGAGTCCCGAGTCCCGAGTCCCCAGCAGAGCTTCACCACACCGGCATCCCCGGGCAAGGCTTGATCACTGGAGCCTGTTTCCCTCAGCCATGCACCGCCTTCATCTTCGCCGCCAGCGTGGTGCCGAGGTCGCCGGGCGAGCGCACGGTGGTCACGCCGGCCTTTTCCAGCGCGGCGAACTTGCCGGCCGCGGTGCCCTTGCCGCCCGAGGCGATCGCGCCGGCATGGCCCATGCGCTTGCCGGAAGGCGCGCTGGCGCCGGCGATGAAACCGACCACGGGTTTGGTCACGTAATCGGCGATGAACTCGGCGGCTTCTTCCTCGGCGCTGCCGCCGATCTCGCCGACCATGATGATGCCGTGGGTGTCCGGGTCGTCCTGGAACATCTTCAGACAGTCGATGAAGTTCATGCCCTGGATCGGGTCGCCGCCGATGCCGATGCAGGTGCTCTGGCCCAGCCCCGCCTGCGTGGTCTGGTGCACGGCCTCGTAGGTGAGCGTGCCCGAGCGCGAGACGATGCCGACGTGGCCGGGTTGGTGGATGTGGCCGGGCATGATGCCGATCTTGCACTGGCCGGGGGTGATGATGCCCGGGCAGTTGGGGCCGATCAGCCAGACGTCGTCGTAGCCGCGCAGGGTGTTTTTCACCCGCAGCATGTCCAGCACCGGGATGCCCTCGGTGATCGCCACGATCACGCGGATGCCGGCATCGGCCGCCTCCAGGATGGCGTCGGCCGCGAACGGCGGCGGCACGTAGATCACGCTGGCCTCGGCGCCGGTTTCATCCACTGCGTCGGCCATGGTGTCGAACACCGGCAGGCCGATGTGTTCGTGGCCGCCCTTGCCCGGCGTCACCCCGCCGACGACCTTGGTGCCGTAGTCGAGCATCTGCTCGGCGTGGAAGGTGCCCTGCTGGCCGGTGAAGCCTTGCACCAGCACCTTGGTATGACTGTTGACGAGTACGGACATGGAATCGGAATCCTTGTGTTGGTCTCCCTCTCTCGCTTGCGGGAGAGGGTTGGGGTGAGGGCAAGCTTTCGCGGTATTCGCCGGGCGACGCCCCCACCCTGGCCCTCCCCCGCCAGCGGGGGAAAAATCTCAGCCTTTGGCCGCCGCGACGGCCTTGTGCGCGCCGTCGTTGATGTCGTCGGCCGGGATGATCGCCAGCCCGGAACCCTTCAGCAGCTCCTTGCCGGCTTCCACGTTGGTGCCTTCCAGCCGCACCACCACCGGCACCTGCACGCCGACCTCCTTCACCGCCGCGATGATGCCCTCGGCGATCATGTCGCAACGCACGATGCCGCCGAAGATGTTGACGAAAATCGCGCGCACCTTGTCGGATGACAGGATCAGCTTGAAGGCCGCGGTGACGCGCTCCTTGGTCGCACCGCCGCCGACGTCGAGGAAGTTCGCCGGCTCGCCGCCCGCCAGCTTGATCACGTCCATCGTCGCCATCGCCAGCCCGGCGCCGTTGACCATGCAGCCGATGTTGCCGTCCATGGTCACGTAGTTGAGGTTGTGCTGCGCGGCCAGCACCTCGGTGTGGTCTTCCTGCGCCACGTCGCGCATCGCCAGCAGGCGCGGCTGGCGGAAGTCGGCGTTGTCGTCGGAGTTGATCTTGCCGTCCAGCGCCATCAGTTCGCCGGACTTGACGATCGCCAGCGGGTTGAGCTCGACCAGCGAGAGGTCTTTTTCGTTGAACAGCTTGTACAGGCCCAGCATGATTTTCGTGAGCTGGCCCACCTGCTTGTTGCCCAGGCCGAGCGCGAAACCCATCTTGCGGCACTGGTAGGGCTGCAAGCCCTGCACGAAATTGACCTCGAGGATCTGGATCGCGTCGGGGTTGTCGCGCGCGGTCTGTTCGATCTCCACCCCGCCCTCGGCCGAGGCGATGAAGCTGACCGCCTTGGCGCTGCGATCGACCAGCACCGACAGGTAGAGTTCCTTGAGGATGTCGTTGGCCTCGGTGACCAGCACCACGTCCACCGGCAGCGCGCGGCCGCCGGACTGGTAGGTTTCCATGCCCTTGCCGAGCATGCCGGCCGCGGCCTCTTTGGCTGCTTCAGCGGTCTTCACCAGCTTCACGCCGCCGGCCTTGCCGCGCCCGCCGGCGTGGATCTGCGCCTTCACCACCCACTGCGTGCCGCCCAGTGCGGTCGCGGCGGCGGCGGCCTCGTCGGGCGTGCGGGCGATGCGCCCGGGCGGCACCGGTATGCCGTATTCGGCGAACAGTTCCTTCGCCTGGTATTCGTGGAAGTTCATGCAGCACCTTCGGATGGGGAAGCGATCGCCGCACGTTGCGCGGCAGCAGCCGCTATTGTGGGCAAGCCACCCGGCAAAGGCAAAACGCGAAGCGCTTTGCATCCTATACTCGCGGCGTGTTAGGCCCCGAGCGGCGAGCGATGGCATGAGCTGGAAACTTCGAGCCGCGCCACCCGGAGAAACCGGTCTGCGCCGCGAGCTGTACTTTCTGTCGGCCTTTCGCGTGCTCGAAGGCGGGCTGTTCGCGACGGCGGCCTTCAGCCCGCTGGCGATGGGCACCGCGCCGCCGCGCAGCCTCGCCTGGGCCGGGGCGGCGGCGATCGCGCAGCTCACCCTCGGCGGCGTGCTGTTCGTCCTCTCCCGCCGCAGCCGCTGGCGGCCGCGGGACTTGTTCGCCACGGGCGTCGTGCTGGACATGGCGGTGTTTGCCGTGCTGCTGCTCGCCCTGCCCGGTTTCGGCAACGGCGTGAGCCTGCTGATGCTGTTCAATGTCGCCGCCTACGCCCTGCTCACGCGGCTGGGATGGGGCCTGGGGCTGGCCGCCACCGCCACCCTGATCCAGATCGGCACGTTCATCGCCGCGCAGGTGTTCGCGCTCACCATCGAGCGGCCCCTGGCGGAAGCGGTGATGTTCGGCGCCAGCTACATGCTGACGGCGATGCTCACCCACCTGCTCGGCCGGCAATTGCGCGAGACCCAGTCGCTGGCGCGCCAGCGCGAGGTGGAGGTGGGCAACCTCGAGCGGGTGAACGAGTTGATCATCCGGCGCATGCGCACCGGCCTGCTCGCGGTGGATTCGGGCAACACCATCCGCATCTTCAACGAATCGGCGTGGTACCTGCTCGGCAACCCGGCCCCCGATCGCAAGGCGCTGGGCGAGGTGGCGCCGGATCTGCTGCGCCGGTTGTGGCAGTGGCGGCAATCGCAGAAGGCCGACACCACGCCGCTGGCGCTGTCGCCCGACACCCCGGCGGTGATCCCGCGCTTCACCGCCATGGGCCGCAGCCACGACCTGACCCTGATCTTTCTCGACGACACCTCCCTGCTCTCGCGCCGCGCCGAGGAGCTGACCCTGACCACACTCGGCCGGCTGGCCGCGAGCGTGGCCCACGAGATCCGCAACCCGCTGGCGGCGATCAGCCACGCCGGCCAGCTGCTGCGCGAATCGAGCATCGAGCCGGAAACCGACCATCGTCTCGTCGAGATCATCAACACCCAGTGCCAGCGCATGGACGGCATCGTGCAAAACGTGCTCGGGCTGGCGCGCCGCGAACGCTCGCGCCCGGAAACGCTGGAGCTCGTCGCCTGGTCGCACCACTTCGTCGCCGACTTCCACCGCATCCAACCCGACGAGCGCGACGAGCTGAAAGTGAGCGCGCCGCAGGGCGCGGTGCGCGCGACGATGGATCCGCAGCAATTGCAGCAGGTGGCGACCGTGCTGGTGCAAAACGCGCTGACCTACGGCCGCATACCCGGCGAGGCCGCGCGCGTGACCCTGTTCGTGCACCGCGACAGCCCGGAAGGCGAGCCGATGCTGGACGTGGTGGATCGCGGCCCGGGGATCCCGGCCGGGGTGGCCGCGCAATTGTTCGAACCCTTCTTCACCACCAGCGAGCACGGCACCGGCCTCGGCCTGTACATCGCCCGGCAATTGTGCGAGGCCAACCAGGCCACCCTCAACCATGTCCCCCTGCCCGGCGGCGGCAGCTGCTTCCGGATCACCCTGGCGCGCACCGAGCCGGTGGCGTCTGCCGTCCTGCCGGAACGTACGTCCATGTTGGCTCGCAAGCCATGATCGACGAATCTTCCCATACCACCCGCAGCGATCACCCCAGTGTCGGCGCGGCATCCGCCGAACCGATGCGCGGCAACCAGGGCTGCAGCAAGCGCCGCATCGACCGCTGCTTCCTGCTGCTGGCAGGCGCCATACTGCTATGCATCGCCGCGTTGTATGGGCCCTTGTACCAGGCCGCATTCGTCTGGGACGACCGCGTGCTGCTGCATGACAACGCATGGCTCCAGAGCGGCCACGGCGCATGGCGCGCGATCTTCCTTGGGCCAGCGGATTGGCGCTATTTCCGTCCGCTTGGATTGGGCCTGTTTGCGCTGGAGTTGCGCTGGTTCGGCGCATTGCCGGCACCCATGCACCTGCTGTCGATCCTCCTGCACTTGGTCAATACCGCGCTCGTGGGCGCATTGGGATGGCGACTGTCGCGGGAGCGCTCGCCGGCAGCCGATCCGCGATGGGCGGTCGCTTTCTCCATGGCGGTGTTTGGACTGCATCCGGTCATCGTCGAAGCGGTGGCATGGATCGCAGCCCAATTCGACTTGCTGTCGACGATGTTCATCCTCGCGGGCTTGCTGCTCGATCGCCTGATCGCGAAAACCTGGCTCCGGGCCGCGCTGGTCGCCGTCTGCTTTTTCCTCGCCGCCTGCGCGAAGGAATCGGCGATCGTGTTTCCTGCCTTGCTCGTGCTGCTGGAGTGGATGCGACCGGTCGCCTCGGCAGGTTCGGCGAGCGGGTGGGGCGCACGCCTGCGCAGCGTATTGCGCAGGCAGGGCGCGAGCGTACTGGCGGCGATGGCGGCTGGACTGGTTTACATGGCGCTGCGGACGTACTTCACCGGCAATGCCGCGGCGGTTTCGATGGAGCCCTTGTTCACATGGGCGCGCCTGCAAACCGTCTGCCATGTCCTCGTGGCTTGCTGGAAACTCATCGTCTTCCCGTTTGCGGGCCTGAATCCGCACCACATCGTCGACCCGGCCACTTTGGCAACGGCGAGCGCGGCCTCCATCGCCACTTGCGCCGCAGCCATCGCCATCCTCGCGGCAGGAGCGTGGCTGACGATGCGCGGTCGCGCGTCGGGGGTGCTCATCGCGTGCGTGACGGCTGCGGTGTTTCCCACCCTGCATGTGGTGCCGATCCATTTCGACGAAAGCCTGTACCACGATCGTTATCTGCTGTCGGCAGCGGCCATCGCCTGCGCCATCATGCCCATGATGTTGCTGCAAGCATGGGCGCGGGCCAGCGCCATCGTGCGGCGATCGGCAGGCGCGCTGGCGGCGCTCTGGCTGGCACTGGCGATCGTCACGGTGCGCACCACCGTTCCGCTGTGGTTCAACGACACCCGGATGTGGGAATGGGGTTTGCGCGGCAATCCGGAATCCACGTTCGTCATGGAAAATCTGATGGGAACCTATCTGGGTACCGGCGACATTCCGCGCGCCAGGGCCATGGCGAACGATATGTTGCAGAACGCCAGCCACTGTCCGGACTGCATGATGGATGTCGCGAAGCTCGCCATCCTGCAAGGCGATGCAGACACCGCCGCGCGGGCACTGGACGCCGCGAACCAGCACTTCACCGCGACCCCGGTCACCCACGCCCGGGTGCTGGCCTACATCCTCATCAACGGCGACCTGTACAAGCTGCGCGGCGAGTTCGCGCAGGCCGAAGCGGCCTATCGCGACGCGACCACGATCATCCCGACCCGCCCCGACGCCTATTTCGAACTGGCATGGCTGCTGGCCCAGGAAGGCGGACACGAAGCCGAAGCCCGCCGTGCGTTCGAGGCCGGCGCGGCCCGTGCCGTGCCGGATGTCGTTGCATCATTGCGCCCGCGCTTCGAACGATTGCTGGCCAGCCACACGAGCAGCAGCACCCATTGAGCGCCATCGCCGCTTCGCATCGGGCATTGCAGAGGCCGTGGCTCGCACACGCGAGGCCGGCGTGGGAACATGCAGCCTGCATCCAGCCCCACGCCATCCCATGAGCCAACCCTCCGTCCTCGTCGTCGACGACGAACGCGACATCCGCGAGCTGCTCACCATCACCCTCGGGCGGATGGGGCTGCTGGTGGATACCGCCGGCAACGTCGCGCAGGCGCGCGCGCGGCTGGCTGGTGGCCGCTACGGCCTGTGCCTGACCGACATGCGCCTGCCCGACGGCAACGGGCTGGAGATCATCGCCCACATCGTCGCCCGCCACCCGGACACCCCGGTGGCGATGATCACCGCCTACGGCAACGTCGAGGCGGCGGTGGACGCGCTCAAGGCCGGCGCCTTCGATTTCGTGTCCAAGCCGGTCGATCTGGCGGTGCTGCGGCGGCTGGTCGGCAACGCGCTGGAGTTGCAACAAAAGCGCAACGCCGCCCCGGCCGCGTCCGGGCTGATCGGCGAGTCGCCGACCATGCTGGCGCTGCGCCAGACCATCGCCAAGCTGGCGCGCAGCCAGGCCCCGGTGTACATCACCGGCGAGTCCGGCGCCGGCAAGGAGCGCGTGGCGCGGCTGATCCATGAGCAAGGTCCACGCACGGCAGGGCCCTTCGTGCCGGTCAACTGCGGGGCGATCCCGGCCGAGCTGATGGAAAGCGAATTCTTCGGCCACAAGAAAGGCAGCTTCACCGGCGCCCATGCCGACAAGGATGGCCTGTTCCAGGCCGCCCACGGCGGCACCCTGTTCCTCGACGAGGTGGCCGAGCTGCCCCTGCACATGCAAGTCAAATTGTTGCGGGTGATCCAGGAAAAATCCGTGCGCGCGGTGGGCGCGGCAGCCGAGGTGCCGGTGGACGTGCGCATTCTCTCGGCCACCCACAAGGATCTCGCCCGCCAGGTCGAGGACAACCGCTTCCGCCACGACCTGTTCTATCGGCTGAACGTGATCGAGTTGCGGGTGCCGCCGCTGCGCGAGCGGGTGGACGACATACCGCTGCTGGTGGACGCCATCCTGAAAAAGCTGTCGGCCGAGGCCGGCGAACCGCTGCCGAAGCCCGATGCCGACGCCCTGGCCGCGCTGCGCGGTTATGCCTTCCCCGGCAACGTGCGCGAACTGGAGAACATCCTCGAGCGCGCCACCGCCCTGTGCGAGGGCGACAGCATCCAGCCTGCAGACCTGCGCTTGCCGGTCGCCAGCCCGACGCGCGATGCCGGCGAGACGGCGGGCAATGGCCGAGCCCCCGTGGAACAGGCCGCCACGCCCTTGCCAGCGGCCGGCACCGGCGACGCCCTGCCGCGCCACCTGGAAAACCTCGAGCGCGAGGCCATCGTGCGTGCGCTGGAGGAATGCCGCTACAACAAGACCAAGGCGGCCGCGCGACTGGGCATCACCTTCCGCGCCTTGCGCTACAAGCTCAAGAAACTGGCGATCGAATAGAAGGCAAACGCTGATTTATTCAGCGTTGCCAGCCGGCCCTGGATGACCGACCACGAACCAATCACGCAAGCGATTGATTCGTGTGAGCTTCAGTCCGGGCATGTACCGGACTGAAGCGTGCGCTGCCGCCGAGCATCGGCGTAAGGCACGCCCATGCGACAGCGGAAGCGACGGCGGCACGATTCTTGCTTGAATATTGGATGGGTTCTGTGGAGATCCGATCCATGCCAAGACAGTCGCCCGGCTTCACCCTGATCGAGCTGATGATCGTGGTCGCGATCATCGCCCTGCTGGCGGCCATCGCCCTTCCGGCCTATCAGGACTACGTGGTTCGCTCGCAGGTTTCCGAAGGCGCCGTCCTGGCCGATGGCAGCAAGTCCGCGATCGCCGAGTTCTATTCCAACAAGGGCGTCATGCCGACGTCCAATGCGTCGGTTGGCCAACCCCAGCCAACCAGCATCGTCGGCACCTTCGTGAGCCGGGTGGACGTCGGTACCGCCGCCGGTGCGCCGGGCTGGATCAAGGTCACTTATTCCAGCGCCGCCCCGGAGCGTGCGAACACGGCCCTCAATGGCACGTTTCTGATCCTCAAGCCTTTGCCGCAGACCGGCTCGGTGGTGTGGTCGTGCAAGGATCCATCCACCACCGTGCCGCCGCGCTACCTGCCGACGGCCTGCCGGTGAGCTGGATGCTGGGCCCCGCCCGCTGTCGCATCGCGTCACTTTTTGACCCAATCCACCTCCCATTGACGATGCCCTGGCAAGCAGCCATGCTGCACGGGCGACAACCGTGTCAAAGGTCACACTTCCACGTTGGCACGGCATTTGCATCATCCTGTTTGCATGCACCGGCGTCCGGTACGGATCATGGACGCAGTCCGCGCCGTCCGCGGGGCAGGCAAGGTTAGCTAACCCACCAACCAAAGGAATTTCGTCATGAACAAGCTCCAGCAAGGCTTCACCCTGATCGAGCTGATGATCGTGGTCGCGATCATCGCCATCCTCGCCGCGATCGCCATCCCGGCCTATCAGGACTACGTGATCCGCTCGCAGGTTTCGGAAGGCTCCAGCCTCGCCGAAGGCAGCAAGACCGCGGTCGCCGAGTTCTACTCCAACAAGGGTTACTTCCCGAACAACAACGCCTCGGCAGGCGTGGCCCTCAACACCTCGATCATCGGCACCTATGTGACCCAGGTAACGGTCGCCACCGGCAAGATTCAGGTCAAATACGGCAACAAGGCCAATACGGTGATCTCCGGCCTGTTTTTGACTTTCTCGCCGATCGGCAACTCCGGCAGCACCACGTGGACCTGCGGCGCATCGGCCGGCTCGACCGTGCCGCCGAAGTACCGTGCGACCATCTGCCGTCCGTAATGGCTCGTGGTGTTCGCGTCGAACCGGCGCGAATGCCGCCATCGGAAGCTTGCAAACCAGGGCCGCCGCAAGGCGGCCCTTTTTTTGGCGCAAACCCAAGCGCACCCATTGGCATCGCCTTGGCGACACAGCACGCATGCGACATCGGGGAACGGCAAAACGGCGCTCGTGTGTGCCCGCCCGCCTTCCCGCATACTGGCTCCATGAATCTCTCGCAACGCTCGAGCTGGCTGGCGTTCGTCGTCATGCTGGCGCTGGCAGGTTTTGCGTTGTGGCCGGGAACCCGCGGCGGCTTCGTCTTCGACGACTACCCCAACCTCGTCCACCTGGGCGATTACGGCCGGGTCGATTCCTGGCCGGTGTTCGCACGGTATGTCACCTCCGGCTCGGCCGACCCGCTGGGGCGGCCGGTCGCGGTGGCCAGTTTCCTGCTGGATGCACGCGACTGGCCGGCTGATCCTTTCCCCTTCAAACGCACCAACATCGCGCTGCACCTGCTCAACGGCTTGTTGCTGTTCCTCGTACTGGCCGAACTGGGCCGTGCCGGCGGGAACGACGAGCGCAGCGCCTGCCGCGCCGCCGCGCTGGCGGCGGGATTGTGGATGCTGCATCCACTGTTCCTTTCCACCACCCTGTACATCGTCCAGCGCGAGGCCATGCTGCCGGCGACGTTCACCTTCCTGGCTCTGTGGCTGTGGATGGCGAGCCGGCGCCGGTTGCTGGACGGCCATGCGCGGGCACGCGCGTGGATGGTGCTGACCGTGTTGTCGTGCACCGTGCTGGCCACTTTGAGCAAGGCCAATGGCCTACTGCTGCCGGCGCTGCTGCTGCTGGTCGAATGCGCACTGGCCCGCTGGCAGGACAGCAAGAACCTGCGCGGCTTGCGGCGATGGCTGCTGTGGCCGCCCACGGCGTTGCTGTGCGCCGCCATGCTGCTGGCCCTGCCCGGCTACATCCGCGACACCCCCATCAGCCGCGGCTGGACGCTCGGCCAGCGCCTGCTCACCGAATCCCGTGTGTTGTTCGACTACCTTGACCTGCTCTGGCTGCCGCGGCCGCTCTCACCCGGGCTGTTCAACGACGACATCCCCGTGTCGCACGACCTGCTGCATCCCTGGACCACCCTGCCGGCAGTGCTCGGCGTGCTCGCGTTGGCGATCATCGCCTGGCGCGCGCGCCAACGCGCCCCGGCACTGTCGATGGCGGTGGGCTTCTATCTCGTCGGCCAGTCCATGGAATCCGGCCCGGTGCCGCTGGAACTGTATTACGAGCACCGCAACTATTTGCCGGCGGCCCTGATGTTCTGGCCGCTGGCGTTGTGGTTGACCCATGCCAGCCCGTCCCTGCCACGCTTGCGCGACACCATCGCCGTGCTGTTGCCGCTGCTGCTGGCCGGCATGACCTGGCTAGGCGCCGGCGTGTGGGGCGATCCGGCGCGTCAGGCGCTGGTGTGGGGTGAGCGCAATCCCGACTCACCACGGGCGCAAGCCTATCTGGCGCAATTCGAGATCGCGCAGGGGCGGCTGGCGCAAGCCGAAGTCCGCCTGCGCACGCTGCTGCGCACGCGCCCGCTCGACCCGCAACTGGTGGTGAATTTGATCGATGTGCGCTGCAAGTCCGGCGGATTATCCGCTGGCGATCTCGCCGCCAGCGTGCACGCCTTCGCCACCAATCCCGACCCCACTCGCCTGTCGGTGCACTGGCTGCAAACCCAACTACCGATGGTGCAAGCCGGCACCTGCCCGGGGCTGGGCTTGCCTGAAGCCGAACGCCTTGCCCGCGCCTTCGCCGGCAATCCACGCACGCAAAAGGTGCCAGGGCAGCGCAGCGATGCCTGGCATCTGCTGGGGCAACTGGCCTTGGCAGCGGGCCACCCGGATGAGGCGCTGCGCGATTTCAACGCCGCCTACGCGGCCGAGGCCCGGGTGGACACCGTGCTGGTGCAGGCCGCGTTGCTGGCAGCCGCGCACCAACCCCGCCTGGCTCTGGAGCACCTCCAACGGGCCACGGTACCGCCAGCCAAGCCGCTTTGGCGATGGCGCAGCATGGCCGACGCGCATGGCTGGGTTCTGTATCGCCAAGGCTTCTGGCAACGCCAGATCGCCCAATTGCGCGGCCGCATCCGCGCCGATTTACCGGCCGTGCCGGTACAGCCCCTGCCAGCGAATCCACCATGACCGCGCCCGCCATCCGATCCCACCACGCCACATGGCTCCTGCTGGCCTGCGCGTGCCTGACCGTGCTGGTCTACTGGCCAAGCCTGCACGGCGGTTACATCTTCGACGACGCGGTGTATTTCGTCGACAACACCGATGTCCACGTCACCACGCTGCACCTTTCCGACTGGCTCAGGGCAGCGCTGAATCAGGCGGGAACCTTGCAGTTTCGCGCGCTGAGCATGCTCAGCTTCGCTGCCAATTATTACTTCACCGGGCTGGATCCGTTCTGGCCGAAGCTGACCAACCTTCTCATCCATCTGCTCAATGGGACGGTGTTGTTTCTTTTATTGCGCGAATTGTTCGCATTGACGCGGCTCACCCGATCCGAACCGACGCAATCCGTGCGGCACGACATCGCCGCCGCCATGTTGGCAGGCGCTTGGTTGTTGCTGCCGATCAACTTCACCGGCGTGGCCTACGTCGCCCAACGCATGGAGTCGCTGGCCAACCTGTTCGTGTTCATGGGCTTGTATTGGTATTTGCGCGCACGTCAGCGTCAATTCACGGCAGGCGGGCGCGGCATCGGGCTTGGCATCGGCATTCTGGCTGGCTTGTTGCTGGGTTACAGCGCCAAGGAATCGGCGGTGCTGCTGCCGTTGTACACGGCGTGCATCGAGTTTTCGATCACCCGGTTTCGCAATGCCGATGGTCGCTACAGTCGCCCCGCCGTGCTCACCCATGTCGCGTTCCTGCTCCTGCCCCTGGTCGCCGGGCTGGCGTGGGTCGCCACATGGGTGTTCAAGAGCATGGGCACCTTCCGCACGTTCTCGATCGGCCAGCGCCTGCTGACCGAGCCGCGCGTGTTCATGGATTACATCGGCTGGACCTTGCTGCCGAACATCAACACGCTGACCTTCTACCACGACGATCTGCTGGCCTCCCACGGCCTGCTCTCGCCGCCAACGACGCTGGCTTCGATCCTTGCCGTGTTGGCACTGCTCGCCGTCGCCGTGTGGCAACGCAAGGCCCGTCCTCTGTTCTGCCTCGGCATCACCTGGTTTTTCGCCGGGCAGATGTTGACGGGGACGGTGATTCCGCTGGAATTGGTATTCGAGCACCGCAACTACTTTCCCTCGGCGGGACTCTTGCTCGCGGTCGCCTCCCTGCTCGCGCTGGAGCCAGGGCTGCGCAGGCCGCTGCTCAGGATCAGCATCGCCATCGCCTTCCTCGCCTGGTGCGGCTTCACCACCTTCCTGCGTTCGGAAGAGTGGTCCCATCCACTCCGCCTGGCCTATGCCGAAGCGCTCAAGCGGCCGGATTCACCGCGCGCGCAATACGATCTGGCAAGTACCCTGATCCGCGCCGCAGGCCAGGACACGAACTCGTCATTGATTGGCCGGGCGACCACGATCCTCGAGCGCAACGCCTACCAGCCCGATGCCGGAATCGCTCCGCTGCAGGCACTGATCTTCCTCAACGGCCGCGCCCACAAGCCCATCGATCCGCGCTGGTGGCAGGAGATCGTGGCGAAACTGCGGCATGGTGCGCCATCGCAGACCGACCTGTCCGCCGTCATTTTTCTGTTCCGCTGCCAACAACGCGGCGACTGCCCGGATCAGCCCGCGGAAATGCTCCAGACCTTCGTTGCAGCGCTCGATTCATCCGGTGGCGATCCGAACGTGACCGCAGCTTATGCGGATTTCGCACTGGAGCGGCTGCACGATCCCGATCTCGCCGTGCGCCTGGCGCGTGCGGTGGTTGCATCCCGGCCCGGCGTACTCGTATATCGAATCAGTCTCACCAAGATCCTGATCGCGACCCATCGTCTGGATGAGGCTCGGGCAGCATTGGACGATTTGCGGCGTCGCGACCGTGCCGGGGCTCTCGGAAGCTCGATCCGGGCACTCCAAAGCGCACTCCTTTCGGCGGAATCTCGTAGCGAGCCTGCACCTTCAACACATCAAGCAGGCGCTCCGGCGCTGCCGCCGGACGCGCCGAATCGGTAGACGGTAGACTGCCAGCACGCATCGTTCCATATCGGCATGCGCCCAAACCGGTCGGCTCATGAAACTGATCATCCAGATCCCCTGTTACAACGAAGCCGAGGCTCTGCCCGTGACACTGGCGGCGCTGCCGCGCAGTGTGCCGGGCTGCGACACCGTCGAATGGCTGGTGATCGACGACGGCTCGAAGGACGATACCGCAGCGGTGGCAAAACGGCTGGGAGTGGATCACGTCGTTCGGCACCCGCTCAAC
Organism: Pseudomonadota bacterium; assembly: GCA_018242445.1. Classification (GTDB taxonomy): domain Bacteria; phylum Pseudomonadota; class Gammaproteobacteria; order Xanthomonadales; family Xanthomonadaceae; genus SZAS-103. The sequence goes on from JAFEBW010000009.1 coordinate 68,735, forward strand.
CGCGGTCTCGCCGCGGCCTTCATGACCGGCCTCGACACGGCTACCCGGCTGGGCGCGGACATCATCGTCAACACCGATGCCGACAACCAGTACGAAGCACAGGACATCGCGCAACTGGTGGCTCCCATCGTGGACGGGCGCGCCGAGTTCGTGATCGGCGCACGCCCGATCGAGACCACGCAGCATTTCTCCTGGGTCAAACGCCGGCTGCAGAAGCTTGGCAGCCGGGTCGTGCGGATCGCCTCGCGCACCGATGTCGCCGATGCCCCCAGCGGCTTTCGCGCGATGACCCGCGACGTGGCGCTGCGCCTGAACGTGTTCAACGCCTACACCTACACGCTGGAAACCATCATCCAGGCCGGCCGCAGCAATATCCGCGTGCTGTCGGTGCCCATCCGTACCAATCCTGACTTGCGCCCGTCGCGGCTGGTGAAGAGCACCGGCAATTACGTTTTTCGTTCACTGACGACCATCTTGCGCATCTTTGCCACCTATCGGCCGATGCTGCTGTTCTGGGCGTTGGGTTCGCTGTTCGTGGCCACGGGCCTGATCTCGGGCATCCGCTTCCTCGTCTACTTCTGGGCCGGCGAAGGCAACGGCCACGTACAATCGGTGGTATTCACGGCCTTGGCGACGACCATCGGTTTCCTGCTGTTGATGCTGGGCTTCCTTGCGGATTTGATGGCAACCAACCGGCGCTTGCTCGAAAGGGTCGATTGGCGAATGCGGCGCCTCGAGCTGGGTTTGCTGGCTCGATCCGACAAGGACGCTGCGGCAGGCCCGGCAAACGATGGTTGCGCCAGCGCCTCAAACACAACCTGGCAGGCATGAACACGATCAAGCACATCAAAAATCGATCCGATCTGGCCGTGGCGGGAGCCACCCCGGCATTTGCCGAAACATTGCACGTCGGCCGACCGAACATCGGCGACCGCGACGGCTTCCTGCAGCGGGTCGGGCAAATTCTCGACAGCCACTGGCTGACCAACCACGGGCCCACCGTGGGCGAGTTCGAACGCCGCATCGCCGAGCGACTCGGGGTGAAGCACTGCGTGGCGATGTGCAACGGCACCATCGCGCTGGAAATAGCAATCCGCGCACTCGGACTGGAAAGCGAGGTCATCGTGCCGTCGTGGACCTTCGTCGCCACCGCGCACGCGCTGTACTGGCAAGGCATCACGCCCGTGTTCGCCGACATCGACCCGCGCACGCACAATCTCGACCCTGATGCGGTGCGGCGGATGATCACCCCGCGCACCACCGGCATCATCGGCGTGCACCTGTGGGGCCGCGCCGCACCAGTCGACGAGCTGCAAGCGATCGCCGACGAGCACGGATTGAAGCTGATGTTCGACGCCGCGCATGCCTTCGGCTCGACGTGGCGCGGCCAGACGATCGGCTGCTTCGGTGCCTGCGAGGTGCTCAGCTTCCATGCCACCAAGGCATTCAACACCATGGAAGGGGGCGCTGTCGTCACCAACGACGACGAACTCGCCGAAGCCATGCGCCTGATGCGCAACTTCGGTTTCAAGGGCTACGACAACGTCATCCACCCCGGCACCAACGGCAAGATGATCGAGGTGTGCGCCGCGATGGGCCTGGCCAACCTCGGCGCGTTCGCGTCGGTGGTCGCCAGCAACCGGGCCCACCACGCCGCCTACGTCGAGGCGCTGGCGGGCATTCCCGGCATCAGCGTGCTCAACTACGACCCGGATGAATCCAACAGCCATCACTACGTCGTGCTCGAGATCGGCGACGCCTACCCGGCCACGCGCGACGAACTGGTCGCCGCCCTGCAGGCCGAGAACATCCTGGTCCGCAAGTATTTCTGGCCCGGTTGCCACGGCATGCAGCCCTACCGCGGCTTGTTTCCGCATGCGGGGCTGATGTTGCCCCGCACGATCGAGGTGGCGTCGCGGGTCGTCGTGTTGCCCAACGGCACCAGTCTGCCCGACGGCGCGATCGCCACGATCGCTGCCGTTTGCCGCGCCCTCATCGGCGCCTGACATGGCTTTGGGCATGCCGCGGTGAACGGATGAAAGTCGCGATCATGCAACCGTATTTCCTGCCCTACATCGGCTACTTCCAGTTGATTGGCGCGGCAGACAAGTTCGTGATCTACGACAACATCAAGTACACCAAGAAGGGATGGATCAACCGCAACCGGTATCTGCTGGACGGTCGCGACGAGATGTTCTCGCTGCCGTTGAAAAAAGATTCCGATGCCCTCGACGTGCGCGACCGGCGGCTGGCTGCGGATTTCGATCGCGCCAAACTGCTCAACCGGCTCGCCGAGGCGTATCGGCGCGCGCCCCGCTACGGCGAGGTGATGCCGTTGCTGCAACGGATCATCGAGTGTCGCGACGACAACTTGTTCGGTTTCATCCATGCATCCCTGTCCGCCGTCTGCCGGTATCTGGGCATCGACACGCCGCTCATCGTCTCCTCGACTCTGGAGGTCGATCACAGCCTGCAGGGGCAGGATCGCGTGCTCGCGATCTGCCGGCGCCTGGGCGCGGACACGTACATCAATGCCATCGGCGGCCGCGAGCTGTATTCGCACGACGACTTCGCCGCGCAGGGCATCGAACTACGCTTCCTGCAGTCGCTGCCTTCCGATTACCCGCAGTTCGGGCGGCCGTTCGTGCCGTGGCTGTCGATCCTGGATGTGATGATGTTCAACACCCGCGAATCGATTTCACGCCACCGGCTGCGCCAATGCGAAACGACCGGGCGCGATCCATGACGGAACATGACGGAACGAGCCATGCATCGCTGGCATAAATTGGGGCGCATCTTCGATCCTCAGGACGTTCGTGGTCGAGCGTGGCTGAAGGAATTCGCGCAGGCGCCGGCGACCCTGTTGTTCGACGATCGCCTTCGCGTCTATTTCTCGTGCCGTCCGCCAGCCGATGCCGATGGGCAATACGCCAGCAGATCCGCATGGGTGGATCTGGACCGGCGCGATCTCACCCGCGTCCTGGGTGTCGCCGGGCAGCCGATACTGCCGTTGGGCGAGCTTGGATGTTTCGACGAGTTCGGCACGTATCCGGTTACGGTCGCGCGCGATGGGGCACGGATCGTCGCCTATTATGCCGGCTGGACACGCTGTCAGTCGGTTCCGTTCAACACCGCGATCGGAATGGCCTGGAGCGACGATGGCGGCGATCACTTCGTGAAGGCCGGCCCGGGGCCCGTGCTGGGGTATTCGCCCGACGAGCCTTTCGTGATCAGTGGGCCGAAATTGCGGCGATGGGATGGCATCTGGCACCTGTTCTACATTGCAGGCCGAAAGTGGCTGCTCGATGACGGCCGCCCCGAACCGATTTACCGCATTCGCATGGCCACATCCACGGATGGCATCACGTGGGCCAAGGCTGGTCGGGATTTGATACCAGCATGTCGAGGGGAAAACGAAGCGCAGGCCAGCCCGGATGTCTTCCGCGGACGCAAGCGTTTTCACATGTTCTTTTGCCATCGTCACGGCACTGATTACCGCAATCATGCCCGCGGCTATCGGATCGGCTATGCGCATTCGACCGATTTGCTCAACTGGACGCGCGACGACGCATGCGCCGGACTGGACGTTTCCGCCGAAGGATGGGATTCCGAAATGGTCAGCTATCCGCATGTCTTCGAGTTGGATGGAAATATCTACATGTTGTATTTGGGCAATCAGGTGGGCCGCTGGGGCTTCGGGCTTGCCCGCCTCGACGGCGAGCTGGATTGATTCACGAGCCGCACGACGCGAGGGCACGGTTTGAATTGGATCAAACTCGGAAAAATCTTTGACCCGACGCTGCATGCCTTGCCGGGGCGCTGCTTCTACTTCGCGCAGTCGCCTCAAGCGCTCGTGTGCAACGGCCATGTGCGGGTCTATTTTTCTTCGCGCGAACGCGAGCCCGAGGGCATGTACATCAGCCATGTCGCGTGGGTGGATTTCGACCCAACCTTCCGCCACATACGGCAGATCGCTACCGGCATCACCCTGCCGAGGGGCGAACTGGGATGCTTCGACGAGCACGGCGTCTTTCCGCTCAGTCCGTTGCGGCACGATGGGCGGATTCTCGCCTATACCACCGGTTGGAGCCGTCGCGTCGCCGTCTCGGTGGAAACAGGCATCGGCCTGGTCGAGAGCTTCGACGGCGGTTCGACATTCCAGCGTTTGGGCAATGGTCCCGTGCTGTCGGCTTCCTTGCGCGAGCCCTGTCTGGTCGGTGACGCCTTCGTGCGCGTGTACGACGGCATGTTCCACATGTGGTACATCTTCGGCACCGGCTGGAAGCATTTTTCGGCGGGTGCGGCGGCCGATCGCACGTACAAAATAGGCCATGCAACCTCGATGGATGGCATGCACTGGCGCAAGGAAGAGGCCAGGCAGATCATTGCCGACCGCCTTGGCCACGACGAAAGTCAGGCGCTGCCGAGCGTGTTGCGCATCGGCAGTCGCTGGCACATGGTGTTCTGTTACCGGCAATCGTTCGACTTCCGCAGCAACAAGGCGCGCGGCTACCGGCTGGGGCATGCAACGTCGGACGATCTGGTGCATTGGACTCGCGACGATGAAAGCCTCGGCCTCGACCTGTCTGAGGTTGGCTGGGATTCCGAGATGATGTGCTACCCGCATCTGTTCGAATACGATGGGCGAGTGCACTTGCTTTACAACGGCAATGCGTTCGGGCGCGATGGCTTCGGCTTGGCGGTGCTGACATGACTGGCTCGGGATGGGAGCATGCCGAGAATCGCGCCGACGCAGCGGAAATTCATGCGCACCTCGTCCGTTGCGATGCGCGCTTCGTGCCGCCATTGTCGGGGCGTGTCGATCTGCACGCATATGCGCACCGATTGCATGCCCGGGCATGCCGTTTCGAGGCGTGGTCGGACGGGGTGTTGATAGGGTTGGTTGCGGCATACCTCGACGACCGGGACGGCGCCGCCTTCGTCAGCAACATCAGCGTCGAATCGGCGTTTCTGCGGCAAGGCGTCGCCACCGCGCTGCTCGTCAAAGCGATCGCTGCCGCCAACGCCGCCGGACGCCGAAAAGTCCGCTTGAGAGTGGGCGCCGACAACGTCGCAGCACAACGTTTATATGAAAAACTGGGATTCCGTGCCTGCGCCAGCGAAGGCGGGCAGATACTCATGCAACTGAACGTGCCGGGAACGATCCAATGACTACACGCGACTACAACATCGAAGGACGCGACGTCGCCGAGCACAAGTACGCCTACGGCTTCGACTTCGATGTCATGCATCCTTACATGGTGCGTTCGTTCCAGCCGTTCTTCCGCCACGGCAGTCTGCTGGAATTGGGCAGCTACAAGGGTGACTTCACCACCCGCCTGGTGGCGCACTTCGACGACATCACCTGCGTCGAGGCATCCGACGAAGCGTTGACGATTGCGCGCGGACGTCTAGGCGGCAAGGCCGCCTTCGTGCACGCGCGCTTCGAGACCGTGCAATTGCCGCGCCGCTACGACAACATCGTGCTGACCCACGTGCTCGAGCATCTCGACGATCCGGTTGCGGTACTCCGGAGGATCAACAACGAATGGCTCACTGACGGTGGTCGTTTCTTCCTGGTCTGCCCCAACGCCAATGCGCCATCGCGGCAGATCGCCGTGAAGATGGGGTTGATCGACCACAATGCTGCGGTCACGCCGGCCGAGGCCGAACACGGCCACCGCGTCACCTATGCCCTCGACACCCTCGAGCGCGACGCCACCCGCGCCGGCCTGCGGGTGATCCACCGCAGCGGGATCTTCTTCAAGGCGCTGGCAAACTTCCAGTGGGATCGCCTGTTGCAGACCGACATCGTCTCGCCGCAATACCTGGATGGTTGCTACATGCTCGGCCAGCAGTACCCGGATCTGTGTGCGAGCATATTCCTGCTCTGCGAACGCGGGGCTGTTGTCCGATGAAATCCTGCAGACCCCCAGCATCGGCAACCATTCGATTTGGTGCGCGATCCTGACAGAAGCATCACCCATCCGTCATGACACCGCATTCGATGGCCTGGCACGCTCACCCGACCGGCTGTTAGACAGACATGCCAGGCACCCAAGCGCCATGAAACCTTCTCCCGCGAGCAAGGACAGCGCAGATCCCATACCCATCATCCGTGGCAGCAATATCAGATTCAGCACGACGACCAATGCCATCCCCAAGCTCTCGACGACGACTCGCAGCCGTTGCCGATTTGATGCCGTCAAATTCGTCGCCATGGCTTGATGAAAAGCGAACAGCGCCGGCCAGGGTGCCAGCGCCCACAAAAAACGCGTGCTGCCCGAAAATGCATGGCCGAAAACATACGGCACGAATGGAATCGAAGCAATGACTAGCAAAGTTGCGGCCAATCCATACGCAACGCCCGCCATGGCCACTCTGCGAGTCATCGACCCGGAATGGTGCTGGCCATGCGCCGCAAACATTCTCGGCAACGCCGCCGTGATCAGGCCGGAAACCGGCAGCGCGAACACACTGACGACGCGAAATGCGGCCGTGTAAGGGCCGACAAGCGCTGCCCCCAGGAACTGCAACATCAAGACCTTGTCCACTTCCTGATAACTCTGCCCCACCAGCGTCCCGACTGCGTAGCTCGTTCCTTCCTTCAACATCCCGTATACGGGAATCCGCGTGCGCCAAACGGGGAGCCCGGAAGCCCAAGCAATCAAACCGACAGACCCCATCACACCCAGAACCGAACCGATGAGGTGCGACCAGGCCACCCAATCCGGCTTGCCTGGCACCCCCAAGCAGACCACCAGCAATCCGACGCATAAACGACCGGCCGGCACCAGACACATCGCCAGCGCCGCCAGCGCTCCTCTCCCCAGCGCAAAGCACAACCCGGTCGCAGCTTGTGCAATCGGGAGGAGGATCAATTCGCCCACCGCAAGCATCGCTATCGACAACACGCCCATGCGCTCACGCATGCCCATGACAGCCAGGATCATGACGACCGCGGAAAGCGCCAAACCCGTCGTCGCTACTTGTGCGATGGCCGTGGCCCACACCTGCCGCGATTGCGTTCGGTCAATCGCCACGCGCCGCATGAGAACGTAAGTCACGCCCCAGCCTGACAAAGGCGCAACGAGCATCACGGCCGCTATCGTTCCGGCGAACAACCCGTATCCGGCCACTCCCATCCATCGCAATAGAAGGATCAGGTAGAGCGCTTGAATCAGTGCCCGCAACCCCAACCCCGCACTACCGAGAATGGCGTCCTTGCCGAGCCGGCCCACTTTGGACCAACCGGCGCGCGCCCACGAAGACGATTCCCTTCGATTCATGTTCGCGGTTCGCGATTTGGCGCACCATGCCACGCAGGAAGGCTGCGCGGCTGTTGGCGCCACGTCGGCATTCGCATGCGAATGGAGCGCCAGCCCGTGACGAAAAATCCGACAAAACTGAAATGGCTGTGGATATCCTTCAGCGCAACAGCCGCTGCCCCAAAGTCCCTGGCTCGAACCGCCCACGCAAGCAACGCGACGGCACAATCCCAGCGGTAACCGTCGGAATATGCTGCCCGACTTGAAAAATAGGCCCGCGCATCGGTATCAAATTCCAGACACGATTTATACAACGACACGCGAGCCGATGCGCCCGATCGCAATATCGAATGGGCGCTCTGTCGATAGGCGGTCACCACTTCGGGAAGATAGGCCACCCGGACGCAGGATGTGGCATAGGCGCTGAGCACACTGTCGCCAAACCTATATTCCTTGCGACACAAGCCCGATGCGAGCCAATCCTCCAGCAGCTTGCGCCTGAGCAAAATCGTGCTCGTCCGCAGAATTTTCGGGAAATGCCAGGTCGGAAATAGCTGGCCTTCAAGGTAATTCATCGCGACGCGGCGATGCACCGACCGCACCGGATTTCCCTCCCACCCATCTGCGTTTCTCCATATCCGGAACCAATCGGCATGAACGATCCCCGCTCCAGGGTCGGCCCGCAGGAGATTCACTTGCCGTTGCAGCTTGTCCGACGAGCACCAGTAATCGTCTCCATCGCAAAAGCTGACGAATTCACCACGGGCCCGCGCAAACAACCTCTTGCTGTTGGCGTTTGCGCCAACATTTTCGCCGGAATGGACGGCACGGATGATTTCCGGATACCTGCGCTGGTAGTCGAGAACCAAATCCAGCGTTCCATCGCTCGAAGCATCCTCGCCTATGATCAATTCGAAGGTGAAATCGCACCGTTGCGCCAGCACTCCTTCGATCGCATTGGCGATGAAATCAACGTGGTTGTAGGTGAAAATCAGAACGCTTACCAAAGGGTCGGCTACCAATCGAACCGGATCGCTGACCTCGATGATCTCGTCGTTGTTCATGGCCCCAATCCATCGATCAAAATGCCGGCGCATCGCTCATTCCTGGCCCCGCGAAGCCGTCGCAAACGCCCGAAGGGATCCGCGCAACGCCTGACCGAAGTGCTGCCACTCGAACTGCTCGGCGAAACCGCGTGCCGTTTTGCGCAGGGGGCTGGCCGAACCATCGTGCAGCAGATCGATGACTGTCCGCGCCATCTCGACATAATTCTCGGCCGGAACGCAATGGCCGGAAATGCCTTCAGACACCGCGTCGGGCACGCCCCCGACCGCGAAGGCCATGGTCGGCAGGCCATGCGCAGCAGCCTCCACCGCGACCATGCCGAATCCTTCCACATCGCCGGGCAGGTCGCGCACCGGGAAGACATGCAGGTCGGATGCACGATAAGCCATGCTCAGCGTGGCGTCGTCCTGCGCACCGATGAATTTCAAGTTGCCGGAAACTCCCATCGCGGCGGCGCGCTGACGGATACGCTCGCCGAGGCCCATGCTGCTGCCCTGCAGCAGGTCGGGTTCCTCGTCGCCCAGCACCACGAGGCACACGTCCGGCACGGATGCCGCGATCGCCGGCAGGGCGCGTTCGACGAATTCCAGCAGCCCTTTGCGGGCGATCAGGCGCCCCACCGACAACAGCAACGGGCACTCGCCCAAGCCAAAGCGTGTCCGAAAATCGTTGGGCCCAACGTCCGGCGCAGGCAGGTCGACTCCCGGGTGCACGATGGTGATGCGTGCAGAATCCACCCCGATCGAACGCGCCAGCGCTGCGGTGTTGGCGCTGTTGGCCACGCACAGGTCGGCACGGCGGATGAACGGTCGCCAGCACCAACGATAAATCGGGTGTTCGGCGATCAGATCCAATCCGTGCACATAGATGATGCACCGTGCGCCGACACACTTTGCCGCCAGCCACGCGAACGGCGCTGCCAGGCCGCTGCCGGCGAGCACGACATCGGGGCGGAAACGCCGAGCCGCCGTCACGCCACGCAGCAGCGCCCCGCCAAAGAATTTCCACAGCGGCGCAGGAGCCACTTCGTGGACGCCGATCGCGTCTGGCAGGAAAGCACGGGCACCACGGGGCCCCACGACCGCAACCTCGAATTCGTTCGCCAGTTCGATCGCCATGTGCCTGTTCAGCCGCTCCATGCCGCCCCGCATCGGCGGGAAATTGCGGGTGATGAGCAGAACGCGCAGGCGCCCGCTGGATCGCTCCGGCTCAGGCATGGGCTGCACGGCAATGGTGATAGACCTGATACTGCCAGCGCATCGGCCAGGTCGCCAAAGCCACGGCTTGCAGCATCCGCAGTGGCCACGTCGGGACTGGCCCATTCCTGATCCAGTGCCAAGACAGGGGATGCAGGTCGCGCCAACGGTCGACCACCCGCAACCCCGCCCGTTCGAACAACCGGTTCCAGGTTGCCAGGTCGAATACGTCTTCCTTGGCTTTCACCTGCTGTGTCCCGGCGTACAAACCCAGACGTCTCGTGAGGAAATCCGCATTCGGCACAAGGATCAAAAAGGATGCCTCCGGCCGCGCGACGCGTTTCATCTCGGCCAAGGCTCTCGGCTTGTCGAGGAAATGCTCCAAGGAGCCCATGCAGGTGACGAGATCGAACCGGTCGTCGGCGAAAGGCAGGGATTCGGCCGGGCCGCAAGCAAATTCGCCCGCCGGGAAGCGTGCGCTGCATACGTCGATCGCACGCTGCGACAGATCGATGCCGGCAACGGCAGCGCCTTGGCGATGAAAATGCTCCAGCCATTCCCCGGTTCCGCAGGCGACATCGAGCACGCATCGTCCGTGGAAGTCTCCCAAAAATCCCGCGATCCTGCGGCAATGCCATGACAGGCGCTCGGTTGCCGAAGGGTGCGCATAGTATTCCTCGTCATAGAACGAGCGAATGGATTCGAATTTGTCGGGCGACTTGGGCATGAAGTTCATTCAGTCATGTCTGCGATACGTCAGATTGGTGATCTGCTCGGAAACCAGACCGATCAGAAACACGATCACCGCCGCACTGAACAGCAATGTGCTCATGTTGGTGAAGCGGTGAAAGTTCAGGAAGGTGTACGCGTAATACCCCAATCCGGTCACGAAGAAGGCGATCGCCACTGGCACGAACAGCTTCAGCGGCGAGTACAACGTAGCGATCTTGAAGATGATCAGCAGGAAGCGCACGCCATCGCGCAGGGGTTGGATGTGGCTCTTGCCGATTCGAGCCCCGGCCGGGATCGGAACGTAGGCAACCGGATAGGCGCTGCGGAAGAAAGCCATGGTGATGGTGGTTGGATAGGAAAAGCCATTGGGCAACAAATGCAGGAATTCGCGGAATTTGTCGGCGCGAACGGCGCGGAAGCCTGACGTGAGATCGGCGATGCGGTGACCGGTCATCCAGCTAGCCACCCGATTGTAGAATGCATTGGCCAACCCACGGCCAAGGCTGGCTTGGCTGGCGCCATCGCGGGCACCCACGACCATGTCGTAACCTTCCTCGAGCTTGCCCAGCAACTTGGCTATGTGTTCGGGATCGTGCTGGGCGTCGGCATCCATGAACACGATGACCTTGCCCCGAGCGGCGGACGCGCCGCGCTTGATCGCCGCGCCATTGCCCATGCTGTATGGCGCGTTGAGCACGCGCACACCCGCCGCCGTGGCCAAACGCGCGGTATCGTCCGTCGAGCCGTCATCCACCAGCACGATGTCGGCTTCCGGATAGCGCGTGCGCAGCGACGGCAACATCTGGGCCAACGCGACACCTTCGTTTTTCGCTGGCAGCACGATGCTCAGTTCGCTTTCCACGCCCACGCCTTTCCGATCGCCAGCCATTAGCCTACCTCAGCCCCGACGAGCCGTCGCGTCGCCTGCGAACGCACCTCGTGGCAGATCAACCATCCGATCGGGCTACATCCGCAGCCCGTTTTGCGGTAGATTCCCAACCAGCTTCCGTACTTTGGGGGACGGATGAGCGCTGCGGTCACCGCAAATCTGGTAGGCATCACCGGCATCGTCCGGCGCTTGGTGCTGGACGGCGCCCTTGCGGAGCCGGATGCGCGCAAGGCGATGGACGAGGCGCTCAAGGAGAAAAAGCCCGTCCAGCAGTACCTCGTCGAGCGGCGCCTCGTCACCGCCGTGCAGATCGCGCACGCCAACGCGGTCGAATTCGGCATGCCGCTGTTCGATGCCAGCGTGCTGGATCTGGCGCAGGCCGCCATCAAGGAAGTCAGCGAGGAGCTGGTTCAAAAGCACGGCATCCTGCCGCTGTTCAAGCGCGGCAACCGGTTGTTCGTCGGCACCTCCGACCCGACCAATACCCCGGCGCTGGACGAGATCAAGTTCGCCGCCAAGCTGACGGTCGAACCCATCCTGGTCGATGCGGACACGCTCAAGCGCACGATCGACAAGGCGATGACGGCCGGGGACTCTTTGTCCGCAGACGATTCCGAAGGCTTGGAGAACCTCGAAACCGGCGACATCAGCGACAACGAGCCGGAGAACGCCGACCCGAACAAGGCCGACGACACGCCGGTCGTCAAGTTCGTCAACAAGATGCTGGTGGACGCCATCAAGCGCGGCGCCTCGGACATCCATTTCGAGCCCTACGAGAACGACTACCGCGTGCGCCAGCGCATGGACGGCATCCTGCGCACCGTGGCCAAGGCGCCGATCAAGCTCAATCCGCGCATCACCGCGCGCCTGAAGGTGATGGCCTCGCTGGACATCGCCGAGCGGCGGGTGCCGCAGGACGGCCGCATCAAGCTGATGCTGTCCAAGACCAAGGCCATGGACTTCCGCGTCAGCACCTGCCCCACCCTGTTCGGCGAGAAGGTGGTGCTGCGCATCCTCGACAGCTCGGCGGCCAAACTGGGCATCGACAAGCTCGGCTACGAGGACGACCAGAAGCAGCTCTACCTCGACGCCTTGAACAAGCCCTACGGGATGATCCTCGTCACCGGCCCCACCGGCTCGGGCAAGACCGTGTCCCTGTACACCGGCCTGAACATCCTCAACACCGACGAGCGCAACATCTCCACCGCCGAGGATCCGGTCGAAATCCGCGTGCCGGGCATCAACCAGGTGCAGATGAACGTGAAGAAGGGCATGACCTTCGCGGTCGCCCTGCGCTCGTTCCTGCGCCAGGATCCGGACGTGATCATGGTCGGCGAGATCCGCGACCTGGAGACCGCCGAGATCGCGGTCAAGGCCGCGCAGACCGGCCACATGGTGCTCTCCACCCTGCATACCAACGACGCGCCGCAGACCATCGCGCGCCTGATGAACATGGGCATCGCGCCCTACAACATCACCTCGTCGGTGACCCTGGTGATCGCCCAGCGCCTCGCCCGCCGCCTGCACGACTGCAAGCGCGAGGTGAAACTACCCGAACACGCCCTGCTCGCCGAAGGCTTCTCCGAGGCCGACGTCAAGCGCGGCATGCACCTGTACGAGCCGGTCGGCTGCCAGGACTGCAACGACGGCTACAAGGGCCGGGTGGGCATCTATCAGGTGATGCAGTTGACCGAAGAGATTCAGAAGATCATTCTCGAAGGGGGGAATGCCATGCAGATCGCCGAGGCCGCGCAGCGGGCCGGCATCCGCGACCTGCGGCAATCAGCGCTGCTCAAGGCCAAAAACGGCATGACCAGCCTCGCCGAAATCAACCGTGTAACCAAGGACTAAGCCATGGCCGCCAGCAAAGCCGCGGTACGCACCCAGACCCAGGCCCCGGGAACCGGCGCGCCGCGCAATCCCAATCCGATGATCACTTTTGTCTGGTCGGGTACCGACAAGCGCGGCAGGAAGATGAAGGGCGAGCAATTGGCGCGCAGCGCCAACCTGTTGCGCGCCGACCTGCGCCGTCAGGGCATCAACCCGACGATGGTCAAGACCAAGCCGAAGGATCTGTTCGGCGGCGGCGGCGCTCGCATCACCGCACGCGACATCGCCATCTTCAGCCGCCAGATCGCGACGATGATGCAGGCCGGCATCCCGATGGTCAGCGCCTTCGAGATCATCGGCGGCGGGCAGAAGAATCCGCGCCTGAGGAATCTGCTGGGCGACATCCGCAGCCAGATCGAGGGCGGTTCCTCGCTGCACGAGGCGATCGCCAAGCATCCGGTGCAGTTCGACGAGCTGTACCAAAACCTGGTCAAGGCCGGCGAGGGTGCCGGCGTGCTCGACACCGTGCTCGACACGGTGGCCACCTACAAGGAGCGCATCGAGACCCTCAAGGGCAAGATCAAGAAAGCCCTTTACTATCCCGCCGCCGTGATCGCGGTGGCGATCATCGTCTCGGCGATCCTGCTGATCTTCGTGGTGCCGCAGTTCCAGGCGGTGTTCAAGAGTTTCGGTGCCGACCTGCCGGCCTTCACGCAGATGTTGGTGAACGCCTCGGATTTCATGGTCGCGTACTGGTGGCTGGCGCTGCTGATCGTGGGCGGCACGATCTTCGGGATCATCTTCCTGATCAAACGCTCCACCAAATTCGCCCACTTCATCGACCGCACGGCGCTGAAGCTGCCGATCATCGGCAAAATACTGCACGAATCGGCCATCTCGCGTTTCGCGCGCACGCTGGCACTGACCTTCAAGGCCGGCGTGCCATTGGTCGAAGCACTGGACACCGTCGCCGGCGCCACCGGCAGCGTGGTGTACGCCGATGCGGTCAAGCAGATCCGCGACGACGTCGCGGTCGGTTACCAGCTCAACCTGGCGATGAAGCAGGTCAACCTGTTCCCGCACATGGTGGTGTCGATGGTCGCCATCGGCGAGGAGTCGGGCGCGCTGGACGCGATGCTGTTCAAGATCGCCGAATTCTACGAGGAAGAAGTCAACAACGCGGTGGACTCGCTGTCGAGCCTGCTCGAACCGATGATCATGGTCGTCATCGGCATCCTCGTGGGCAGCATGGTGATCGGCATGTACCTGCCCATCTTCAAGCTCGCCGCGGCGGTCTGACCGCGCATCGATCGCATCGTGTGGCTCGATGCCCTGCAGCAGCCGGCCTTTCTGGTCGGCTGCGCCTTTCTGTTCGGGATGCTGGTCGGCAGCTTCCTCAACGTGGTGATCCTGCGCATCCCGCCACGGATGGAATGGCAGTGGCGGCGCGATGCCCGCGAGATTCTCGGTACCGACACCGCAGATTCGCCGATTGACGAAGGCGTTCCCGAACCACCCGGCATCGTGGTGCAGCGCTCGTTCTGCCCCACCTGCCATCATCAACTGTCGGCTTTCGACAACATTCCCGTGTTTTCGTGGCTGTTGCTGGGCGGACGCTGCCGCTACTGCAAGGCACCCATCTCCGTCCAATACCCGGCCGTCGAACTGCTGACGGCCGTGGCCAGCGCGGTGGTCGCCTGGCATTTCGGGCCGACGTGGCAGGCGCTGGCTGCACTCGCATTCACATGGATGCTGATCGCCCTGTCGGGCATCGACCTGCACACCACCCTGCTGCCTGACTCGATGACCTACCCGCTGCTGTGGCTGGGCCTGCTGCTCAGCAGCGCGCCCCTGTTCGTCGATCCCTTGCCGGCGCTGTGGGGCGCGGCCGCCGGCTACCTGAGCCTGTGGTCGGTATACTGGCTGTTCAAGCTCGCCACCGGCAAGGAAGGCATGGGCCGCGGCGATTTCAAGCTGCTGGCCGCGCTGGGTGCCTGGTGCGGCGTCAAGGGCGTGTTCCCGATCGTGCTGGTCTCGGCCCTGCTCGGCGCGGTCATCGGCAGCCTGTGGTTGGCCCTGCGCGGACGCGACCGCGCCACCCCGATCCCGTTCGGCCCGTATCTGGCGGTGGCCGGCTGGATCCAGTTGTTGTGGGGCCAGACCCTCATCGATACCTACCTGCGCCTGTCCGGATTGCGATGAACCCGACCCCACCACCCCGGCGCACGCTGGCGATCGGTCTCCTGATCGCCCTGCTGGCACTGATCCTGCTGCCCAACGGGGTCTGGCTGGCCGGTGGCCGCGAGTTGACGCACCCCTGGATCGCACCCGTCATCATTCCTTTGGCGCTGTTGCTGGCCCTGTTGGCCCTGCTGGGCAACCGCATCTGGGTCGCCTGCCTGATCCTGCTGCCGTTCGCCATCCTCTCGCCGATGGAGGCCTTCTACATCAAGGCCTACGGGCGGCCCAGCTTCGCCGAGATCATCGCCACCCTGATCGCCACCAACCCGCGCGAGATGCACGAATACCTCGGCATGCTGATCTGGCCCCTGCTGGGGCTGGTGCTGGCGGCGACCGCATTGCCCCTGTTCGCCGCGCGCAGCAGTTACCGCGCCGGCTTGCGGCTGTCGGCGCGCACGCGCTGGTGGATGGCCGGGATCGCGCTGGCCACCCCGCTGGCCATCGGTGCGGTGGCCGGCTTCGGTGCCCAGGGCGACCTGCATGCGCGCTGGGAGGCGAGCCTGAAGCAGGAAACCGAGCTGGGCGACCAATTCCAGTACGGCTGGCCGTTCGGCCTGATCCAGCGCCTGGTGACCTACCGGCAGGAATGGAACGCGATGCACGCCAACGTCGCCCGTCTCGACGATTTCCACTTCCATGCCCGCCTCGCCACGCCCCTGCCGCAGCGGCAGGTGTACGTGCTGGTGATCGGCGAGGCCAGCCGCCGCGACCACTGGCAATTGTTCGGCTACCAGCGCCCGACCACTCCGGAGCTGGAAAAAACCGCCAACCTCGTGCCGGTCACCGACCTGGATTCGGCCTGGCCCGAGTCGATCACCGCCATCCCGATGATCCTCACCCGCAAGCCGGCCACCATCAGCAGCTACACCTGGTGGAAGGAAGCCTCGATCCTGCGCGCGATGAAGGAGGCCGGTTACGAGACGTACTGGATCTCCAACCAGCAGGCGATCGGCAAGTACGATTCTCCGGTCTCGACCTTCGCCTTCGAGGCCGACCACGAGATGTTCCTCAACCACGCCTCGTGGTCCGTGCCGGGCGCCTACGACGAGGTGCTGCTGCAAGCCTTGCGCGACGTGCTGCGCGACTCGCACGGGAACCTGTTCATCGTCCTGCACATGATGGGCAACCACCAGAGTTACGACTACCGTTATCCGGATGCCTACAAGCGCTGGCGGCCGACCCAGTCCGACCCCTGGGAGGACGATGACGACGACGGCGGCGATGCGTCGGCCTCATCCGATTCCACTTCCGATGCCGCGTCGGACTCCAGCTCCGCCGCCAGCGACGATGCGACCGACCCCGAGGACGTGCAGCGCGGCATCAACAGCTACGACAACTCGATCCTGTACACCGACCACGTGCTCGCCTCGATCATCGGCGTCCTCCACGACAGCGGCGCGGTGAGCGCGCTGTGGTTCGAGTCCGACCACGGCGAAGCGCTGCCCAGCGCGACCTGCACCGCCGAGGGGCACGGCCACGGCATCCGCTCCGAATACGAAATCCCGGTGCTGTTCTGGTACACGGATTCCTACCTCGCCGCCTTCCCCGCCCGCGTGGCCGCACTGCGCGCCAACGCCGGCAAGCGCACCATGAGCGAGAGCACCTTCGAATCGCTGGCCGACATGGCCGGGGTGGCCTTTCCCGGCCACGACCCGACCTGGAGCCTGTTCAGCACGCTCTGGCGCTACCACCCGCGCATCGTGAACCGCCCCTCGCAGGGCGACATCGATACCGCCACCTTCAGCAAGGAATGCGATCTGGTGCAGCCGCGGAAGGACGCGATCCCCGCAACCCCTGCATCAGGAAAGGGGCGATGATGGAGCTGCCAGACGCGCCCCCGCGATCGCGCCGCAGCGCGTCTTGACGATGGCGCGGCTCGTCGTGGCCATCACCGGCGGCATCGCTTCGGGCAAGTCTGAAGCTTGCCGTTGCTTCGAACGCTTGGGTGTGACGGTGACCGATGCCGACGTGGTGGCGCGCGAAGTCGTCGCGCCGGGGCAGCCTGCATTCGCAGCGATCGTCGAACGTTTCGGAACCGCTGCGCTGAAGGGCGACGGCAGCCTCGACCGTGCGGCTTTGCGCGCGCTCGTGTTCGCCGACGCCGCTGCACGCGCCGACCTCGAGGCCATCGTGCATCCGCGTGTCCGTGAGTCGCTGCGTGCTGCTTGCGCTGCGGCGCGCAGCCCGTATGCGATCGCCGCGATTCCGTTGCTGGCCGAGGGTGGCGGGCGCAAAGCGTATCCGTGGATCAGCCGAATCCTCGTGATCGACGTGCCCGTCGAAACGCAGATCCGTCGCCTGCTCGCCCGTGATGGAGAGACCCGCGAACAGGCGCAACGCATCCTCGCCGCGCAGGCCACGCGCGAACAGCGGCTGGCGATCGCCGACGCGGTGATCGTCAACGACGGCACGCCCGCCGATCTCGAGCGCGCCGTCCACGCCGTGCATGAAACCTATCTGCGGACGGCAGCGAAACAGGTTTGAGGCCAAGAGCCTGAAACAGGCGGCAGATCGCCCCATCCCAAGGAACCGCACCCCCGCCTTTCAGTCCTCTGTCCTCAGTCCTCTGTCCTCTGAACCCCACAACCCGCGGATCGCGGCGATGCCTTGCGCGCCGTGCGCGCGGGCGCAGGGCAGGTCGGCGGTTCGTTGCCCGCCCAGCGCATAAATCGGCAGATCGGTGGTTTCGCGCAGGTGGGCGAAGCCGTCCCATCCCAATGGCACGCGACCCGGGTGGCTGGGCGTGGCGGCGACGGGCCCCAACACGGCGAAATCCACGCCCAGCGCCTGCGCCCGCCGCAATTCATCGGCATCGTGGCAGGATGCGGCAACCGGCAGCCTGGCGGGTAATGGCCGCTCGCGCAGTTGCGCCAGTTGCGCTGCACGCAGGTGCACGCCGACCCCCAGTTCGTGCGCGAGCCCGATCTCGCCGTTGAGCAACAACTCGGCGTGCTGCGCGCGGCACAGCTTGAGGGCTGCCTTGGCCAACGAGCGCAAGGCATTCGCGTCGCGACCGCGCGCGCGCAACTGCACGCGGCGCGCACCGGCCTGCAAGGCGCATTCGAGATCCGCGAGGAAAGCGGCTTCATCGGCATCGGGATCGGGCGTGACCAGATAACGATCCGGCTGCAACAGCGCGGCGACGACGGGCCGGTCGGCCGGCGGCATCGCGTAGCTCGCCAGTTTCGACGTCGGCGACCACGCCAGCGCCTGTTTTTCGCGCCCGCTGGCCGTGCCGTCCCACGCGGCGATCGTGCGCACGTCCAGCACGATGCGTTTGTGTCGGTAGGCGAAGGGAACGGCGATCAGCGGCTCACTGCCGCCGACGTGGATGCCCAGTTCCTCGTGCAGTTCGCGGGTCAGGGCCTGCTCGGGCGTCTCACCCGGATCGACCTTGCCGCCGGGGAACTCCCACAGCCCGGCCAGATCGCGGCCGGCGGTGCGCCGCGCCAGCAGGATGCGCCCGCGCGCATCGCGGATGACCCCGGCGACGACGTGGATGGCGTGAGGCTGGGATTCGTGATTCGTGATTCGTGATTCGATTCCCGACATCACTTCACTTCCACTGATCGAACCCGCGAGCACATCGCGACTTTGCGTTGGGTTCTCACCATTCACCAATCACGAATCACCCTTCACGGCCTCACACCAACTGCCCATGACACTGCTTGTACTTTTTCCCGGAACCGCACGGGCACGGATCGTTGCGGCCGACCTTCGGGCCATCGCGCAGCATCGGTGACTGCGCCTGCGCGCGCGCATGTGCGGCCTGTTGCTCGGCCTGCACTTGCGCGGCTTCCTCGTCGGCACCGTAGCCGCCCACGTCGGCGTGCTGGAACTGCATCTGCCGCGCCTGCAATTGCGCCAGCCGCTGGCTCTCGGTTTCCATCCGGTCCACTTCTTCCTGGCTGCGCACGCGCACCCGGGCGATGATCGTCACCACCTCGCGCTTGAACTTCTCCAGCATCTCCGAGAACAGCTCGAAAGCCTCGCGCTTGAACTCCTGCTTGGGCTGCTTCTGCGCGTAGCCGCGCAGGTGGATGCCCTGGCGCAGGTAGTCCATCTTCGCCAGATGCTCCTTCCAGTTCTGGTCGAGCACGGTGAGCATCACGTGCTTCTCCAGCGCGCGCATGTTCTCGTCGCCGATCTGCTCCTGTTTGTCGGCGAACAGTTTGGCCGCCGCCTCGCCGGTGTGGCGGGCGAGCGCGTCGGCATCCACGTCCTCGCCGG
The DNA here is from genome assembly GCA_018242445.1 of Pseudomonadota bacterium. Taxonomy (GTDB): domain Bacteria; phylum Pseudomonadota; class Gammaproteobacteria; order Xanthomonadales; family Xanthomonadaceae; genus SZAS-103. Next base: position 88,186 of record JAFEBW010000009.1, read on the forward strand.
AATGCGCATAGCCCTGCAAGTCCACTTCGATGCCGAATTCGTCGACGAGGTTGCGCTCCAGCCCCGGCAGATCCCACTGCTCGTCCACCGAATGCGCGGGCACGTAGCGGTGCGCCACGTCGGCGATCACGTCGTCGCGGATCGAGGCGATGGTGTCGGCGACCGAGGCGGTCTCCAGCAACTCGTCGCGCTGCCTGTAGATCACCTTGCGCTGGTCGTTGTTGACGTCGTCGAACTCCAGCAGGTTCTTGCGGATGTCGAAGTTGTGCGCTTCCACCTTGCGCTGCGCTTTTTCGATCTGCTTGGACACCATGCCCGACTCGATGACGTCGTCTTCCTTCATGCGCAGCATCTTCATCGCGCGCTGGATGAAGTCCGCCGCGAAAATCCGCATCAGGTTGTCTTCGAAGGACAGGAAGAAGCGGCTCGACCCCGGGTCGCCCTGGCGGCCGGAGCGGCCGCGCAGCTGGTTGTCGATGCGCCGCGATTCGTGCCGCTCGGTGCCGACGATGTGCAGGCCGCCGGCGGCCTTGACCGCCTCGTGACGCTGCTTCCACGCATCGCGCACGACCTTGGTTTCGTTCTCGCCGATCTGCTCGCCCAGGGCCTGCAGCTCCACCTCGAGGTTGCCGCCGAGCACGATGTCGGTGCCGCGGCCGGCCATGTTGGTGGCGATGGTCACCGCGCCAGGGCGGCCGGCCTGCGCCACGATCGTCGCCTCGCGCTCGTGCTGCTTGGCGTTGAGCACCTCGTGCGGCACGCCTGCCGTGCGCAGGCGCTCGCTGAGCATCTCCGAGGTTTCGATCGAGGTGGTGCCAACCAGCACCGGCTGGCCGCGCCGATGGCAGTCCTTGATGTCCTCGATCACCGCGTTGAACTTGGCTTTCTGTCCGAAAAACACGAGATCGGCGTTGTCCTTGCGCACCATCGGCCGATGGGTCGGAATCACGCACACCTCCAGGCCGTAGATGTCCTGGAATTCGTAGGCCTCGGTGTCCGCCGTGCCGGTCATGCCGGACAGCTTGGAATACATGCGGAAGTAGTTCTGGAAGGTGATCGAGGCCAGGGTCTGGTTCTCGCGCTGCACCGGCACGCCTTCCTTGGCTTCCACCGCCTGATGCAATCCATCCGACCAGCGCCGCCCCTGCAGGGTGCGGCCGGTGAACTCGTCCACGATGATCACCTCGCCATCGCGCACGATGTAGTCCACGTCGCGCTGGTAGATCGCGTGCGCGCGCAGGCCGGCGTTGAGATGGTGCACCACCGCCAGGCTCTGCGGGTCGTACAGGCCCTCGTCCTCGCGCAGGATGCCGGCGCCGCGCAACAGCTCCTCGGCGTGCGACATGCCGGCCTCGGACAGATGCACCGCCTTGCCCTTTTCGTCCACCCAGAAGTCGCCTTCGCCTTCCTCGGTTTCCTGCCGGGTCAGCTTGGGCACGACGCGATTGACCTTGACGTACAGCTCGGGCGATTCGTCGGCCGGGCCGGAGATGATCAGCGGCGTGCGCGCCTCGTCGATCAGGATCGAGTCCACCTCGTCGACGATGGCGAAGTTCAGCCCGCGCTGGAAGCGGCTCTCCAGATCCAGCGCCATGTTGTCGCGCAGGTAGTCGAAGCCGTATTCGTTGTTGGTGCCGTAGGTGATGTCGGCGCCGTAGGCGGCCTTCTTGTCGGAGTGCGGCATGTTCGAGTACACCACGCCCACGCTCATGCCCAGCCAGTTGTACAGCCGGCCCATGGTGGCCGCGTCGCGGCGGGCGAGGTAGTCGTTCACGGTGACCACATGCACGCCCTTGCCGGACAATGCGTTGAGATAGACCGGCAAGGTCGCGACGAGGGTTTTGCCCTCGCCGGTGCGCATCTCGGAAATCTTGCCCATGTGCAAGATCATGCCGCCGACCAGCTGCACGTCGTACGGACGCAGGCCCAGCACCCGCTGCGAGGCTTCGCGCACCACCGCGAAGGCTTCCGGCAGGATCTGGTCGAGGGTCTGGCCGGAAGCGATGCGCTCGCGGAACTCGGCGGTCTTGCCCTGCAATTCCGCGTCGGAGAGCTTTTGCAGCTTGGGTTCCAGCGCGTTGATCTTGACGACGTTCTTCTGCAACTGCTTGAGCAGGCGCTCGTTGCGGCTGCCGAACACGCGGGTGAGGAGGCTGTTGAGCATGGATTGCGGAGTCCGTGGAAGGCGTGCGGCGTGCCGGGGAGCGGTTTGCAGGGAAGCGGTTGGCCGAAAACCGGCGCGCAAACGCGAAGGGCCGCCGTCGCGGCCCGGTCGTGCATTCTAACGTGGGGGCGGAGCCGTGCGTATCAAGACGAGTTCATCGAGGTGGCGCCAACCCCTCCCTTGCCCTCCCCTGCTGCGCAAGGGAGGGAAATGAGCCGGGCTGTTTCGACCCCTCCCTTGCCCTCCCCTGCTGCGCAAGGGAGGGAAATGAGCCGGGCTGTTTCGACCCCTCCCTTGCCCTCCGGCCCTGCCGGGCGCTCTTCGATGCGCGAACTGCCACCGGCAGTTCGCCAGCGCATCTCATCGCCCCCTGCTGCGCAAGGGAGGGAAATCAGGCTGCCCGCTGTGCGGGCAGGCAGTTTCTATCTGCCGATCTTGGCCAGATACGGCATCGGGTTGACCGGGGCACCGTTGATCCACACCTCGAAGTGCAGGTGCGCGCCGGTGGAGCGGCCGGTCGAGCCCACCTTGGCGATCACGTCGCCGGCATGCACGAGGTCGCCGGGCTTGACCAGCAGCTTGGAGCAGTGCCCGTAGCGGGTGAAGTAGCCGTTGCCGTGGTCGATGTCCACCACGTTGCCGTAGCCGCCGTTGTCGAACTCGGCGCGCACCACGATGCCGTCGGCGGCGGCGTGGATCGGGTCGCCGATCTTGCCGTTGAGGTCGATGCCCTTGTGGAACTCGTGGCCGCCGTTGATCGGGTCGATGCGCCCGCCGAAAGGCGCCGACACGTAGGTGTCGGTCAAAGGCATCGCCGAGGGGATCTGGGCGTGGTCGAGGTCGCGGTTGCTCAGCAGGCTGTCGAGCAGTTGGAGCTGATCGCCGGAATGCGCGAATTTCGTCGTCAGCGTGGCCATCTGCGCGAGCAGTTGATCGGCATGCATCGCCGTGGTCGGCTCGTCGCCGCCACCGGTACCCGGCTGCGTGTTGAAATTGAACTCGCCGTCGTCGATCTTGCCCATGCGCACGAGACGCTCGCCGAGGGCGTTGAGGCGATTGGCCTGCGCCTGCAGCTCGCCGAGCTTGACCGCCATCGCGTTGATCTGGCGCTGCGCGTCGGCCTTCGATGCCGCCACCTGCGCCTTCTCCTGCGCCAATTGCGCCTGCGCCTGCCGCACCTGCGCCAGCGCCACGCCGCCGCGGGCGAAGAACCCGGTCGCGAAGGCCATCAAGGCCAATGCGCACAAGGCACCGCCGGCACCGAGGAACACCTTGCGGTCGCGATGCAGGCACAGCAATTTAGGGGATTTGAGATATTTCGATACGATAATGACATTCATGCACGGACTGTCCGATATGCGCCTGCGGGGCACAGCCAGGGCCGATGCGGCTCCTCTATCCGCGCTGGCAGCCGCGGAGGGGGTCGGACTCGGCCGGATCATCGCCCGCGCGCGCCAGTTGGCGGCGCTGGACGAGCGGCTGCGTCGTGGCCTGCCGGAGGTGTTGCAGCCGCATTGCCGTCTGGGCAACGCAGGTTCCGGCAAGTTGGTCTATCTCGTCGATGCGCCGGTCTGGGGCACCCTGCTGCGGCAACACGCGCGCGCCCTGCTGGACGCCGCGGCCGCGGCCGGGATACAGGCTGGCGCGCTCACCGTCAAAGTGTCACCGCCGCCGCCCGAAGCCGGTGCGAAGGCGTCCAAACCGCTGTCTCAAGCTACCCGCGATGCCTTGCGGAACACCGCCGAGTCCGTGGCCGACCCCGCCTTGCGGGCGCAACTGCTGCGGTTGGCTTCCATGGCCTGACCGCTGCGGGCGCGTCCCTGGGAAGGACGGCCCTCGCACGCGGAACCATCCGCGTCGCCCCGGTCGGGCGACCAGGGAACGGAAGTGTACAGGAAAACCGGCCAATCGAAAATAGTCAATCGAATCCGAGACTTATGTCACGGAGTCGGGGGAAGAGCGTAATTGGGGGCTGGGGATTGGTGACGACAAGAGCAACGCCGCTCGCGGACACAACCGGCGGACGGTGTGCTGGAAGGTAGCCAACGGCAGCTAGCCCTGCGCAGCGGCCGTGCAGGTCGCCGCTTCTTACGATTCCCTATTCCCTACTCCCCATTCCCGGCCTTCACACCGCTTGCGCCGGATGCGCGTAGGAGATCGGGGCCAAAGCCGGATCCTGGAAGGTGACCTCTTCCCACGCCGTGCGATCGGCCAGCAGGGTGCGCAGCAGCAGGTTGTTGAGCTGGTGGCCGGACTTGAAACCGTAGAACGCGCCGATCAGGCTGTGGCCGAGCAGGTACAGGTCGCCGATGGCGTCGAGGATCTTGTGCTTGACGAACTCGTCCTCGTAGCGCAGGCCGTCCTCGTTGAGGATGCGGTAGTCGTCGAGCACGATCGCGTTGTCCATGCTGCCGCCGAGCACCAGCTTGCGGTCGCGCAGCATCTCGATGTCCTTCATGAAGCCGAAGGTGCGCGCGCGGCTGACTTCCTTGACGAACGAGGTGGTGGAGAAATCGACCTCGGCCGAGGAGGTGGAGCGGGTGATGATCGGGTGGTTGAACTGGATGGTGAAGCCGACCTTGAAGCCGTCGAACGGCTCGAAGCGCGCCCACTTGTCGCCGTCCTCCACGCGCACCGCCTTCTTGATGCGGATGAAACGCTTGGCGACGTTCTGCTCCTCGATGCCGGCCGATTGCAGCAGGAACACGTACGGGCCGGCCGAGCCGTCCATGATCGGCACTTCGGGCGCCGACAAGTCCACGTAGGCGTTGTCGATGCCCAGGCCCGCCATCGCCGAGAGCAGGTGCTCGACGGTCATGATGCGCACGTCGCCGTGCACGAGGGTGGACGAAAGGCTGGTGTCGCCGACGTGCTCGGCACGCGCGCGGATTTCGACCGGAGGACTCAAGTCCACGCGCCGGAACACGATGCCGGTATCCGGCGCCGCCGGGCGCAGGGTCATGAACACTTTCTGCCCCGAATGCAGGCCCACGCCGGTGGCGCGGATGACATTCTTGAGCGTGCGTTGTTTGATCATGTTGTGCGATCTCCAAGGGCGGAGCGCGACAAGGCGGGGCCGAGAATAGCACGCGTTTTACCAAATTCAAACAATTCGGTGACGCCATCGTCCCATTTTTGACGGCAATGGTTCGCCCTTTCCCCAATCAACTACTCGGCTGTGTTTATAAGCGACTCCTGGTGCGCATCACGAACCCGAAAACCTGACGCAAACCTGAAGCCTGCATCAGGATCGGATGGCGTGCCCCCAGCCGCGCCCATGGCGCGGATGAGGGAGTGGGTGCAGGGATCGGGGCCGAAAGTTCCCTTCGGCCCCGGATTTGTTTCAATTTCCTCAACGCCGCATCAATCGGCCTGGCGGCGCAGGAAGGCCGGGATGTCGAGGTAGGCATCGTTGGAATCCAGCGCCGTCTGCACCGGCTCGACGCGGCGGCCGGCCCCGTTGCGCAGGCTGCCGGCGAAGCCCGAGGTCACCGGCGCATCCACCGCATCGACCACCGGGTATTCGGCGCGGCCGGTGGTTGCGTTGCGCACCAGCTTCACCTGCGGGGCGCGCTGCACGTTGCGCTCGGCGGTGTAGCCGCGCTCCTCGCGCTCGGAACCGCGCACCGGCTGGCGCGCCGCCTGCCGGTTCAGGCCGGTGGCGACCACGGTCACCCGCACCTCGTCGGCCATGTCCGGGTCGAGCACGGTGCCGACGATGACGGTGGCGTCCTCGCTGGCGAACTCCTCGATGGTGCGGCCGACCTCGTCGTACTCGCGCATGGTGAAGTCCGGGCCGGCGGTGATGTTGACGAGGATGCCGTTGGCGCCGGTCAGGCTCACTTCATCCAGCAGCGGGTTGCTGACCGCCATCTCGGCGGCGGTCATCGCGCGCTCCGCGCCGCTGGCGATGCCCGAGCCCATCATCGCCATGCCCATCTCGCTCATCACCGTGCGCACGTCGGCGAAGTCCACGTTGATCAGGCCCGGGCGCACGATCAGGTCGGCGATGCCCTGCACCGCGCCGAGCAGCACGTCGTTGGCGGCCTTGAACGCCTGCACCATGGTCGCCTCGCGGCCGAGCACGTTGATCAGCTTCTCGTTGGGAATGGTGATCAGCGAGTCGCAGTGCTGGGCCAGTTCCTCGATGCCCTTGAGCGCGACCTGCATGCGCCGGCGGCCCTCGAAGGGGAACGGCTTGGTGACCACGGCCACGGTCAGGATGCCCAGCTCCTTGGCCAGTTGCGCCACCACCGGCGCCGCGCCGGTGCCGGTGCCGCCGCCCATGCCGGCGGTGATGAACACCATGTCCGCGCCTTCCAGCGCCTCGACGATGCGCTCGCGATCCTCCAGCGCGGCCTGCCGGCCGACTTCCGGGTTGGCGCCCGCGCCCAGGCCCTTGGTGACGTTGCCGCCCAGTTGCAGTTGCAGCTTGGAGCCGGCGCTCTTGATCGCCTGCGAATCGGTGTTGGCGGTGATGAATTCCACGCCCTGGATGTTGCTGTTGACCATGTGCGCGACCGCGTTGCCGCCGCCGCCGCCCACGCCGATGACCTTGATGACCGCGTTGGGAGCGATTTTCTCGATGAGTTCAAAGTGCGCCATGTGTGTCTCTCCGTTGGTTGAATGTGTCGTGGTGTGTTTGGATTGCCGTGCCCGTGTGCCGCCGTTGTCTTGCTTGTCCTGCCGATGTGTTGCGCCCCGCCGATCCTGCCTGCCGTGTCCGTCGCCCGTACCCGTGTCCTCGCCTGCCGCCACCGGGCATTCCGCGCCGTCGGCATGCCCGAAAAGATCCAGATTCCAGTGTTTGCGTCCGCCCATCCCGCCTGCCGCTCCCGTGCTGCCCATCCTTGTCCTGCGTTTCAGAACTGCCCCTTGAACCATTTGCCCACCCGCCCCAGCGCGCCGCCGACCTTGCCGGTGGGCAGGCGCGAGCGCTGCGGATGCTCGAACCGGCTGCCCCACAGCAGCAGACCCACGCCGGTGGCGTGCACCGGGTTGCCGACCACGTCGCCGAGCCCGGTCACCTGCTGCGGGATGCCCATGCGCACGGGCATGTGCAACATTTCCTCGGCCAGCTCGGCCACGCCTTCCATCTTCGAAGCCCCGCCGGTGAGCACCAGCCCGGAGCGCACGCGCTCCTCGAAACCCGAGCGGCGCAGTTCGGCCTGCACCATCTCGAACATTTCCTCGTAGCGGTTCTGCACCGCCTCGGCCAGCGCCTGCCGCGCCAGTCGCCGCGGCGGCCGCTCGCCCACGCCGGGCACCTGGATGGATTCCTCGGCGGTGGCCAGTTGCGCCAGCGCGCAGGCGTAGCGCACCTTGATGTTTTCCGCGTCCGGGGTGGGCGTGCGCAGCAGGTGGGCGATGTCGTTGGTGACCTGGTCGCCGGCGATCGGCAGCGAGGCGCTGTGACAGATCGCGCCGTTGATGTACACCGCGATGTCGGTGGTGCCCGCGCCGATGTCCACCAGCGCCACGCCCAGATCCTTCTCGTCGTCGGTGAGCACCGCGGTGGACGAGGCGATCGAGCCCAGGATCAGGTCGTCCACCTGCAGGTTGCAGCGGTTGATGCACTTGCTGATGTTCTGCATCGCCGACTGCGCGCCGGTGACCAGGTGCGCGCGCACTTCCAGGCGCACGCCGGACATGCCCACCGGGTTGCGGATGGATTCGGTGGAGTTGTCGATCACGTAGTCCTGCGGGATCGCATGCAGGATCCTCTGATCGGCCGAAATGGCCACCGCCCGCGCCGCCTGCAGCACGCTGTCGAGGTCGGCATAGGTGACCTCGCCGCCCTTGATCGGCACGATGCCCGGCGAGTTGCGGCATTGCGTGTGGCTGCCGGAGATGCTCGCGTACACCGAGCTGATCTCGCAGCCGGCCATCATCTCGGCTTCCTGCACGGCGCGCTGGATCGACTGCACGGTGGATTCGATGTCCACCACCACGCCGCGCTTGAGCCCGCGCGATTCGTGGGTGCCAAGGCCGATTACCTCGACCGGGTTGCCGGGGGAATACTCGCCGACCAGCGCGACCACCTTGGAGGTGCCCACGTCGAGGCCGACGATCAGGGATTTGTCGCCTTTGCGGTTCATGGTTGCGCCTGCATCTGCGTGCCGCGGATGACCTGCGCCGAGCTGCTTCGAGGCAGCCCGACGTCGAGCCCGACGGCGTATGGGGTCTTGTCGCCTTTGCGGTTCATGTACGTGCCTGTGGCTTGCTGGCGCCGGCAGGTGCGCGGCGCTTGGTGGGTGCGGACGGCTTGGCCTGGACGGGGTCCTGCCAGCTCAGGGAAAAACCATTGGTGTAGCGAAGATCGGCGCGCAGCAGGGTCGAGCCCTGACGGGTGGCGACCAGCCGCGGCAGCAGGTGGACGAAACGCTGCAGGCGATCGAGGGCGTCGTTGCGGCCGACCACCACGTCCACGCCGTCGCGCAGGTGCACCGTCCAGCTGTCGCGGTCGGACAGGCTCACGCCCAGCACCTGCCAGCCGGCCGCGGCGAACAGGGGCTGCACCTGGTTGTACAGCGCCACCACGTCGCTCGCCCGGCCATCCGGGCCTTCCAGCGCCGGCAGGTTCGCCAGGTCCGGGCTGCCCGGCGCGGAGAACACCAGCCCGTGGTCGGACAGCAGCTTGTCGCGATCCCAGCGCGCAAACGCATGATGTTCGGTCAAGCGCACCATCAGCACGTCCGGCCACTGCTTGCGCACCTCCACGTGCTCCACCCACGGCATCGCCGCGATGGCGTCGCGTATGGCCTCGATGTGGACGGAGAAGAAGCCCTTGCGCACCTGCGGCAGCACCACCGCGCGCACCTGCTCGGCGCTGACCTGCTTGAACGGCCCGCTGACCTCCAGCCGGCGCATCGGCCAGTGGTCGCCCGACCGGCCGCTGAGCACGAAGGCCACCGGCAGCGCGAACAGCGCGATCGCCAGCACCCAGGCCAGCAGGCGGACGAGGGCGTTCATGGGTTTCCTCCGCGGGAGGAAACAGGGAATGGGGAGTAGAGCATGGGGAATGGAAAAAGCGGGGCAAGCGCAAGGCGACCGGCGCCGGCGTTACCCATTCCCCATTCCCCATTCCCCATTCCCGGCGCACAGCGCTTCATCGCGCGCCCTCCATCGACATTTCGAGGATCTGCCAGCACAAGGCCTGGAAATCGATGCCGACCTGGCGCGCGGCCTTGGGCACCAGCGAATGGCTGGTCATGCCCGGCGCGGTGTTCACCTCCAGCAGAAAGAAATCGCCCTTGCGGTCGCGCATCACGTCCACCCGCGCCCAGCCGGCGCAGCCGGCGGCCTTGAAGGCCTGCACCGCCAGCTTGCGGATCGCATCCTCGGGTTCGCCCTCCAGACCGGGGCACAGGTATTGGGTGTCCTCGGCGACGTACTTGGCGTGGTAGTCGTAATACGCGCCCTTGGGCACGATGCGGATCGAGGGCAGGGCGGAATCGCCGAGCACGGCCACGGTCAGCTCCTGGCCTTCGATCAGTTCTTCCATCAGCATCTCGCCGTGGTACTTCGCCGCCAGCTCCACCGCCGCATCGAGGTCGACCGCGGAGAACACCCGGCTCACGCCCACGCTGGAGCCTTCGCACGAGGGCTTGACGATCACCGGCAAACCAAGGCGTGCCGCCGCCGCGCGCACGTCCTCGCCCACCACGAGACGTGCAAAACGCGGCGTCGGCAGCCCCGCCGCCATCCAGACCTGCTTGGTGCGGATCTTGTCCAGGGTCAAGGCCGAACCCAGCACGCCCGAACCGGTGTACGGCACGCGCAGCGCTTCCAGCGCCCCCTGCAGCACACCGTTCTCGCCATCGCCGCCGTGCAGGATGTTGAACACCCGGTCGAACCGCTGCGCGCGCAACGCTTCCAGCAACGCCGGGATGCCATCCACCGCCTGCGCGTCCACGCCGCGCGCGCGCAGGGCTTCCAGCACGTTGCTGCCGGAATTGAGCGACACCTCGCGCTCGGACGAGGTGCCGCCCAGCAACACGGCGACGCGACCGAAAGCGCGGGGATCGTCGACGTGCCGGCTCATGCCTTGGACTCCTCGTCGCGCAGCGACGCGGCCGCCCCTCTCCCACCGTGAGAGGGGCGGGCCGTCGGCGCAGCCGACGGTGGGGTGAGGGAAGGGTGTTGCGCCTCCTCGTGAGCGGTCATCGCCCGTTGCGCCAGCTCCTGCGCCACATGCCCGATGTCGCCGGCACCCAGAAGAATCAACAGGTCGCCATCGGCGAGCACGTCCGGCAGCACGCCCGGCAGTTCGCGCGCCGCGCCGACCAGCACCGGGTCGAGGCGGCCGCGGGCGCGGATCGCGCGCGCCAGCGCCTTGGCGTCGGCGCCGACGATGGGCGCCTCGCCGGCGGCGTAGACGTCGGTCAGCAGCAGCGCGTCCACGCCCGAGAGCACCTGCGCGAAGTCGTCGAGCAGGTCGCGGGTGCGGGTGAACCGATGCGGCTGGAACGCGACCACCAGCCGGCGCTGCGGCCAGCCGGCGCGGGCGGCATCGAACACCGCCTGCAACTCGCGCGGATGGTGGCCGTAATCGTCCACCAGCAAGGCCTTGCCGCGCCCGAAATCCATCTCGCCGAGCTGGTTGAAACGCCGGCCGACGCCGCGGAAGTGCTCCAGCGCGCGCACGATGGCCTCGGCCGGCACGCCCAGCTCCCAGCCGATGGTGGCGGCAGCCAGCGCATTGAGGACGTTGTGGCGGCCGGGCAGGTTGAGCGCCACCGGCAGCGGCGCGTCCGTTCCCAGATGCAGGTCGAAACGGGTGCGCCCGGCTTCCTGCACGACGTTGCTGGCGCGCACGTCGGCATCCGCGCCGAAACCGTAGCCGAGGATGTGGCGCGGCATGCCCGCGGCCAGCGCGGCGACTTCCGGATCATCCACGCACAGCACCGCCAGCCCGTAGAACGGCAGCCGGTGCAGGAACTCGGAGAAGGCCGCGCGCACGCGGTTGAAGTCGCCGCCGTAGTTCTCCAGATGGTCGGCGTCGATGTTGGTGACCACTGCGATGCGCGGGTTCAGGCGCAGGAAGCTGCCGTCGCTCTCGTCGGCCTCGGCCACCAGCCAGCGGCCCTGGCCGAGGCGGGCATTGGCGCCGGCGGCGAGCAACTGCCCGCCGATCACGAAGGTCGGATCCATGCCGCCCTCGGACAGCACGCTGGCCACCAGCGAGGTGGTGGTGGTCTTGCCGTGGGTGCCGGCGATGGCGATGCCGCGACGGAAGCGCATCAGCTCGGCCAGCATCTCCGCGCGCGGCACCACCGGGATGCGCTGGGCACGCGCGGCCAGCAGCTCGGGGTTGTCCTTGTCGATGGCGCTGGAGACGACGATCGCGTCGGCGCCGTCCACGTTCGCGGCCGCGTGCCCGCGATGCACGCTCGCCCCCAGCGCGGACAGCCGCTGCGTGGTGGCCGAGCTGGCGGCATCGGAGCCGGTGACGGTATAGCCCAGGGTCAGCAGCACCTCGGCGATGCCGCTCATGCCCACGCCGCCGATGCCCACGAAATGGACTTGCGCGGCGTGCCGGGCGGCATCGTCGGCGAGCAGGCGGCGGCGGTTCATGCGCGCGCCTCCTCGATGCAGATCCGCGCGACCGTCGCGGTGGCCTCCGGCAGCGCCGCTGCGCGGGCGTGGGCCGCCATCGTCAGCAGCACGCGGCGGTCGGGAACCAGCAGGTCGCGCAGCGCCTCGCGCAGGCGGTTTTCCAGATCCAGATGCTGCGGCAGCAAACGCGCCGCGCCGCGTTCGACCAGATACTCGGCGTTGCGGGTCTGGTGATCGTCCACCGCCGCCGGGAACGGCACCAGCAGCGCGCCCACGCCGGCCGCGCAGACTTCGGCCAGGGTCATCGCGCCGGCGCGGCAGACCACCAGATCGGCCCAGCCGTAGGCGGCGGCCATGTCCTGGATGAACGGTTCGATCGACGCATGCACGCCGGCCTGCGCATACGCGGCGACGGCTTCCTCGCGCAGCGCCTGTCCGCACTGGTGGCGCACGTCCACGCACACGCCTTCCAGCGTGGCAAGCGCCGCCGGCACCGCGGTGTTCAAGGCGCGCGCGCCCTGGCTGCCGCCGAGCACCAGCACGCGCAAGCAGTCGTCGCGACCGGCGAAACGCTGCTCCGGCGGCGGCAATGCGGCGACTTCGGCGCGCACCGGGTTGCCGACGGTTTCCGCCGCGGTCGTCGCGAAGCTGCCGGGGAAGCCGCACAGCACGCGGCGGGCGAACTTCGCCAGCACGCGGTTGGTGAAACCCGGGGCGCGGTTGGCCTCGTGCACGATCAGCGGGCGGCGCAGCAGCCACGCCGCGAGCCCGCCAGGGCCTGCGGCGAAACCGCCCATGCTCAGCACGCTGCGCGGGCGCTGCCGGCGCACGATGGCCAGCGCATCCAGCAGCGCGCGCGCCAGCCGGAACGGCGCGGTCAGCAGCGCCAGCGCGCCCTTGCCGCGCAGGCCGCCGATCTTCAGGGTGTCGATGGCGATGTGGTGCTGCGGCACCAGCCGGGTTTCCATGCCGCCGGCCGAACCCATCCACACCACCGGCACCGCGCGCTCCTGCAAGGCGTGCGCGACCGCGATGCCCGGGAAGATGTGTCCCCCGGTGCCGCCGGCGAGGATCATCACCGGGCGCGCGTCGATGCTGGCGACGCTGGCGTTCAAGCCTCTTCTCCGATGCGCGGCTCGACGCGGTCGCGCGGGGCGGTATGGCGCACCGCACCGCGAGCCGGGACGGCCACGGGGCGGGCGCTGGATGGCGGCACAGCCGCAGGTTCGCTGGCCGTTTCGGGCGACACCACGCCTTCCCGCGCCCGCGCCATCTGCCGCTGCGCGCGATCGACCTCGTAGCTGATCCGCAGCAGCAGGCCGATCACCGCGACCGACGCCACCACCGAGGAGCCGCCGTAGGAGATCATCGGCAAGGTCAGGCCCTTGGTCGGCAGCACGCCGAGGTTCACGCCGACCGACACCAGGGCTTGCAGGGTGAACCACAGGCCGATGCCGAACGCGCAGTTGGCGGCGAAATGCCGGCCCACCGCGGCCGCGCGAAAGCCCAACTGCATGCAGCGCGCGAAGAAGGCCGCGTACAGCAAGATCACCGCCAGCACACCGAAGAAACCCAGCTCCTCGGCGATCACCGCGAGGATGAAGTCGGTGTTGGCCTCGGGCAGATAGAACAATTTCTGCACGCTGCCGCCCAGGCCCACGCCGAACCACTGCCCGCGACCGATCGCGATCAGCGCCTGCGACAACTGGAAGCCGTCCTTGAACGGATCGGCCCAGGGGTTCAGGAAGGAAGTCAGGCGGCGCACGCGGTAGGCCTGCGACATCGCCACCACGCCCAGCACCGGCAGGCCGACCAGCACCGGCCCGAACAGCCGCCACACGCTGGCGCCGCCGAGCAGCAACATGCCGCCGGTGACGGCGAGGATCAGCGAGGCCGAGCCGAAATCGGGCTGCGCCAGCAGCATCACCACCAGCGCCGAGGCGATCCCGACCGGTTTGAGCAGCGGCCACCACGCGCGGCCGACTTCGTCGCGATAGCGCACGAGGTAGCTCGACAGCCAGACGATCAGCATCGGTTTGACCGCTTCCACCGCCTGGAAATTGGAGATCCCGAGGTTCAGCCAGCGCTTGGCGCCGTTGATGGTGCGGCCCACGCCGGGCAGGTACACCGCCGCCAGCAGCAGGAAACACAGCACCAGCAGGAAGCGGCCGCGCTGTTCGAGCCATTTCAATTCGGTGCGCATCAGCGCGACCGCGCCGATCAGGCCGCAACCGACGAACACGGCATGGCGGATCAGGTAGTAGAACGGCCCCTGGTGCGCGCCCTCGGAAATCGCGATGGAACTCGACCCGACCATGACGATGCCGAAGCCGGCGATCAGGATCGCGATCACCGCCAGCACCGGGTCGTAACGGCCACGGATGGCCTCGATGCGCAGGGCCTGCCCGGGGCGCAGCGACTGCCCGGTGGCTTCCAGTGGGGGATGGCGTTGCGGCATGTTCATGGCATCACCGGACCTTCAGGGTCGCCAGACCCACGAGTACCAACATCACCGAGATGATCCAGAAGCGCACGATCACCCGCGGCTCCGGCCAGCCCTTGAGCTCGAAGTGGTGGTGGATCGGCGCCATCTTGAACACGCGCTTGCCGGTGAGCTTGAAGCTGCCCACCTGGATCATCACCGAGAGGGTTTCGATCACGAAGATGCCGCCCATGATCGCCAGCACGACTTCCTGGCGGACGATCACCGCCACCGTGGCCAGCGCCGCGCCGAGCGCGAGCGCGCCGATGTCGCCCATGAACACCATCGCCGGGTAGGTGTTGAACCACAAAAAGCCCAGTCCCGCGCCGGCGATGGCGCCGCAGAAGATCACCATTTCACCGGCACCGGGAATGGCAGGAATCTGCAGGTATTTGGCGAACTCGGCATGACCGGACAGGTAGGCGAACGCACCCAGCGCCGAGGCCACCAGCACGCAGGGCATGATCGCCAGCCCGTCGAGACCGTCGGTGAGGTTGACCGCGTTGGAAAAGCCCACGATCCAGAAATACGCCACCGCGATGAAGCCGAGACCCAGCGGGATCGCGACGATCTTCAGCAACGGCACGTAGAACGTGGTGCAGGCAGTGCACACCGGGTCGTCCTTGGCCACCCAGTACAGCAACGCCGCGGCGAGCAGGCCGAAGATCGACTGCAGGGCGTACTTGGTGCGCGAGCGCATGCCGTTGGGGTCGCGCTTGACGATCTTGATCCAGTCGTCCTGCCAGCCGATCGCGCCGAAAGCCACCAGCACGCCGAGCACGATCCACACGTAACGGTTGCGCAGGTCGCCCCAGAGCAGGGTCGAGAGCGTGATCGAGGCGAGGATCAGCAGGCCGCCCATCGTCGGCGTGCCCTTCTTGGAAAAGTGCGATTGCGGGCCGTCGCTGCGGATCGGCTGGCCGCCCTTGAGCTGGGCGAGGCGGCGGATGATGCCCGGGCCCAGCCACAGCGACAGCGCCAGCGCGGTGAGCGCGCTCATGATGCCGCGGAAGGTGATGTAGGCGAACAGGGCGAAGAACTGCACCTTGTCCAGCCCATGCAGCCAGCGGGTGAGCTCAAGCAGCATGGTGGCCTCCGGTGGAGGCGGGACTCGGGACTCGGGACTCGGGAATCGGAACAGCAGAGTCTTTCGGCACGCTGGCGAGCAAGGCCCCGACGACCTTGTCCATCGCGCTCGAACGCGAGCCTTTGACCAGCACGCGCACGCCCGGGTGCAGGTCGGCGCGCAGGGCGGCGATCAGGGCCGCTTGATCGGCGAAGTGACGCGCTTCGGATCCGAAGGCCTGCGCGGTCGCGCGGGAAAGCGCACCGGTCGCGTACAGGCGGGCGATCTTGTTCGCGCGTGCGGTCGCGCCGACCTGTGCGTGCAAACCCGCGCTGCCCTCGCCCAGCTCGGCCATGTCGCCCAGCACCAGCCAGGCCTCGCCGCCGCCGGCAGCGAGCGCGGCGATCGCCGCCTCGACCGAACCGGGATTGGCGTTGTAGCTGTCGTCGATCAGCACCACACCGTTCGCCAGCGTGTGCGCAACCTGCCGGCCCGGCACCGGCCGGGCGTGGCACAGACCGTCGCGGATCGCCTCGATGCCGATGCCCGCGGCCAGCGCCATCGCCGCGGCGGACAGCGCATTGCGCACGTTGTGGCGGCCCGGCAACGGCAGATGGATGTCGGCGTTGCCGTGCGGAGTGACCAGCTCGAAGCGGCTGCCCGCGGCATCGAGCTTGATGGATCGCGCGCCGACATCGGCGCTGGCTTCCAGCCCGAAGCGCAGCACGCGGCGGCCAGCGGCCAGATGCGCGAAATACGGCGCGAAGGCATCGTCGGCATTGATGACCGCCACGCCATCGGCCGACAGCGCCTCGTAGATCGCGCCCTTGGTCTGCGCCACGCCCAGCAGGCTGCCCATGCGCTCCAGATGGGCGGGCATGACGTTGTTGACCAGCGCCATGTCCGGCCGCACCACGCTGGTCAGCCAGGCGATGTCGCCGGGCTTGCCCGCGCCCATCTCGTAGATCGCGTACTGCGCGTCCTCGGGCGCGGCCAGCACCGCCAGCGGCAGGCCGACTTCGTTGTTGTGGTTGCCGGGGTTGGCATAGGCCCGCCCGGCGCGCTCGCAGATGCACAGCAGCAAGGTCTTCACGCTGGTCTTGCCATTGCTGCCGGTGAGCGCCAGCACCTTCGCCTGCCGGCCCTGCTGCACGCCGGCGGCCAGGTCGCCCAGCGCCTGCCCGGTGTCGCCGCACAGCAGTTGCGGCAAGTCGGTCTCCACGGCGCGCGAGACCAGCAGCGCGGCCGCGCCGCCGGCGATGGCCGCGTCGATGTGGTCGTGCGCGTCGTGGTTCTCGCCGCGCAGGGCAACGAACAGCACGCGCCGGCCGTCGCCCGGATCGAGCGTGCGGGTGTCGATGGCGACGGCGTCGATGACGGTGCCGTCGCCTTCACCTTCGCTCGAAGCCGCGAGCAGGCGCGCCTCGCACCAGCGCGCGATCCCGGCGAGCGCGAGCGGCCTCATGGCGCGCCTCCGGCGGCGGCCGTGCGCGGCATCTGCCGTGCGGCCAGCGCGGCGCGCGCGTGGGCCATGTCGTCGAAGGGGCGGCGCTCGCCGCGCACCTCCTGATACGGCTCGTGGCCCTTGCCGGCGATCAGCACCACGTCGCCGCTGCGCGCATCGGCGATGGCGCGGCCGATGGCGCGGGCGCGATCGCGTTCGACCTGCACGGCCTGCGGGCGCGCGAAGCCGGCGAGGATCTGCGCGACGATCCCGTCGCCATCCTCGCCGCGCGGGTTGTCGTCGGTGACGATCACGCGGTCGGCCAGCCGCTGCGCGATCGCCGCCATCTGCGGGCGCTTGCCCGCATCGCGTTCGCCGCCGCAGCCGAACACGCACACCAGCTCGCGCGCGGTGTGCGCGCGCAGGCTGGACAACGCCTGCTCCAGCGCATCGGGGGTGTGCGCGTAATCGACCACGACCAGCGGCAGGCGGCCATCGCCGCCGACGCGGTTCATGCGTCCGTTCACCGGTTGCAGCTTCGGCAGCGCCTCGGCGATCCGCGCCAGCGGCCAGTCCAGCGCCAGCAGCGCGCCGGCGACGGCGAGCAGGTTGTCGATGTTGAAACGCCCCACCAGCGGCGAATCGATGCGCTGGCGCTGGCCATCCAGCACCAGGTCGAAGACGATGCCGCGGGTGTCGAGGTGGATGTGGTCGGCACGCAGCAGCGCGCCTTCCGCGCCGCGCGAGCTCACGCCGATCCGGCGCAGCGATGCCGGCAAGCGCGCGTGCAAGGCTGCGCCGAAGGCATCGTCGAGATTGACCACCGCCGCGCGCAGGCCCGGCCACGCGAACAGCTTGGCCTTGGCCGCGCCGTAGGCTTCCATCGAGCCGTGGTAATCGAGGTGGTCGCGGGTGAGGTTGGTGAACACCGCCACGTCGAAGGCCACCGCGTCCACGCGATGTTGATCCAGCGCGTGCGAGGACACTTCCATCGCCACGTGGCTCGCGCCGGCATCGCGCATCTGCGCGAGCAAGCCGTGCACGGCCAGCACGTCGGGCGTGGTGCGCTCGCCGGCGACGATCTGGTCGACCAGCCCCGCGCCGAGCGTGCCGATGCTGCCGGCGACGATGCCGCTGGCCGCCAGCGCCTGCGACAGCAGTTGCACGAAGGAGGTCTTGCCGTTGGTGCCGGTGACGCCGATGACCGTCAGCGCCTGCGAGGGCGAGCCGTGGAAGCGGTCGGCGATGGTGCCGAGCTGGCCACGCAAGCCGACCACGCCCACCGCATCGGCGGGCACGTTCACTTCGGCTGGCGCGGGCGCGTCGAACACGATGGCGCTCGCACCCGCCGCCAGCGCGCGATCCGCAAAACGCAAGCCGTGCACGTTCGCCCCGGCCAGCGCGAACCACGCATCGCCCGGTTGCACGTCGCGGCTGTCCAGGCTCAAGCCCGTCACCACGGCATCCGGGATCGGCGACTTCGCGCCGGTGCCGGCGAGCAGTTCGGCCAGCGGCATGAGGCGTTGGCGAGCAGCGAGACTCACGGCGCGCGCGCCCCCGTCTTGACGCCCTTCGCGCCGGGCGGCACCGCGGCACCGGCATCCGCCGGCACGCTCACGTCCGGCGGCAGGTCGCCTTCCATCGGCCCGGCTGCCGGCGCGGCCGGCGCGGGCTTGTCGGCGTACCACTGCTGGATGTTGTCCGGCGGCACGTCCATCAGGCGCAGCGCACCATCCATGACTTTGCCGAACACCGGCGCGGAGACCAGTCCGCCGTAGTACACCGAGCCTTTCGGGTTGTGGATCATCACCACCATCACCAGCCGCGGACGGCTGGCCGGCACGAGGCCGACGAACACGCTGTCGTAGATGTTGGAGTAACCGTGGGTGCCCGAATACCGCGCGGTGCCGGTCTTGCCGGCGACGCGGTAGCCCAGCACGGCGGCCTGCGGTGCGGTGCCCTGCGGGGTCACCACGGTTTCCAGCATGGCCATGATCTCGCTGGCGATGTGCGGGTCGAGCACGGCGCGGCTGGGTGCACCGCCGCCCTTGACGAAGGTCGGCGTCACCAAGCGCCCGCCATTGCCGATCGCCGCGTAACCGCGCGCCAGTTGCAGCGCCGTCACCGACACGCCGTAGCCGTAGGCGATGGTGGCCTTCTGGATGGTCGACCACACCCGGCCATTGGGCAGCACGCCGCCGGACTCGCCGGGGAAGCCGCTGCCGGTGGGATGGCCGAAGCCGAAGCGGGTGAACACGTCGTACATCTGCGCCGGCGTCATCATCAGCGACAGCTTGGCCGCGCCGACGTTGGACGACTTGGTGATGATGCCGGTCACCGTCAGCACGCCGTGGTTGTGGGTGTCGTGGATGACGTGCCCGGACAGCTCCATCGAGCCGGGGTTGGTGTCGAACTTGGTGTCGGGGGTGACCAGACCGGCTTCCAGCGCCGAGGCGATGGTGAAGGCCTTCATCACCGAGCCGGGCTCGGTGACGTCGGTCACCGAACGGTTGCGATGCGCGCTGGGGCGGTTGTCGGTGCGCGCGTTGGGGTTGTACGAGGGCAGGTTCACCATCGCCAGTATTTCGCCGGTGCGCACGTCCATGATCACCGCATCGCCGGCGTCGGCGTTGTTCTTACGGATCGCCTCGGCCAGTTCCTTGTACGACAGGTATTGCAGGCGGCGGTCGATCGACAGGGTCAGGTCGCGGCCCGGCACCGCGGGCTTGACCAGATCCACGTTCTCGACGAAATGGCCCTTCAGGTCGCGAATGACCTTCTTGCTTCCCGGCGTGCCCGACAGCCAGTCGTCGAAGGCCAGCTCCACGCCTTCCTGGCCATGGTCGTCCACGTTGGTGAAGCCCAACACGTGCGCCATCACCTCGCCCAGCGGGTAATACCGCTTGTACTCGCGCTGCGCGTAGATGCCGGGGATGCCCAGCGCGACCACCGCTTCGGCCGAATCCGGATCCATGTGCCGGCGCAGGTAGACGAACTCCTTGCCGGCGTGCTTGTCGAGGTTGTCCTTCAGGTCGGCCAGCGGGATGCCGAGCGCGGCGGCCAGCTGGTCGTACTTGTCCTCGTGCTGGGCCAGCTCCTCGGGATTGGCCCAGATCGACTCGACCGGGGTGGAGATCGCCAGCGGCTCGCCGTTGCGGTCGGTGATCATGCCGCGGGTGGTGGCGATGGGCACTTCGCGCACGAAGCGCTGGTCGCCCTGCGCCTGGTAGAAATCGCGGTGGATGAACTGCAGATCCACCGCGCGCGCCACCAGCGCCACCGCGGCCAGGCCCATCACGCCCGCCACGCACATCAGGCGCGTGCGCAGGGCGACGGTGCGCGTCGCGTTGCGGGTGGCCGACGCGCGCGACGCATCGTTGCGGACGGGTGGATTGGGCTGGTTCATGGGCGCACCACCACCACGTCCTTGCTGTTGGGATAGACCATGCCGAGCGTGCCGGTGGCGATCTGCTCGACGCGGTTGTTCTCCGCCCAGGTGGCCTGCTCGAGCTGCAACTTGCCGAACTCGATGTTCAGGTCGTCGCGCTCGCGCTGCAGGGTGTTGAGCTGGATGAACATCTGCCGGTGCATCTGCCGCGCGTACACCACCGCGGTGGCGCTGCCGAGCGTGGCCAGGATCAGCAGCACCAGCAGGTAGGCGCCGATCCTCATGCCAGCTTCTCCGCCACGCGCAACGCCGCGCTGCGCGCGCGCGGGTTGACGGCGACCTCGTCCGCTGCGGCGCGCACGTCGCCGCCGAGCGCGCGCAAGGTCGGATGGAACGCCGGCGCGACCGGCGCACGCCGGTCGCCGGCCGGGGCCTTGGCATGCGCCGCGATGAAGCGCTTGACGATGCGGTCTTCCAGCGAGTGGAAGCTGATCACCGCCAGCCGCCCGCCCGGACGCAGGCGCGCATGCGCGGCGGCCAGTCCCGATTCCAGATCGTCCAGCTCGCGGTTGATGAAGATGCGGATGGCCTGGAAACTGCGCGTGGCCGGATGGATCTTGCCCGCGCCGCGGCCGACCACGCCGGCGATCAGTTGCGCCAGTTGCGCGGTGCGCTCGATCGGCGCGGCCGCGCGCGCGGCGACGATGGCCCGCGCGATGCGCCGGCTCAGGCGCTCCTCGCCGAACGTCCACAACACGTCGGCGATCTCGCGTTCGTCGGCGCGCGCCAGCCACTGCGCGGCGCTCTGCCCGGCGGCGTTGTCCATGCGCATGTCCAGCGGGCCGTCCTCACGGAAGCTGAAGCCGCGCGCGGCGTCGTCGAGCTGCGGCGAGGACACGCCCAGATCCAGCAGCACGCCGTCGAGGCCAGCGGCGGTCGCGTCCCACTGCGCGAGCTGCGCGAAACTGCCATGGCGGATCGCCACGCGCGCATCGGCGCCGAATGCCGCCTGCGCCATCGCGATCGCCTCCGGGTCCTTGTCCATCAGCAGCAGCCGTCCCTTGTTTCCCAAACGTTGCAGGACGCCGCGGGCGTGACCGCCGCGGCCGAACGTGCCATCGAGGTAGGTTCCGTCTTCACGCACGCGCAGCGCTTCCATGACCTGCGCGAACAACACCGGGAGATGGACGCCTCGTGCGTCCGTGCCAGCCCCCGTCACAGCTTCAGGTCGAGCAGGTCGGCACCCATGTCCTCGTCGGACAAGGTTTGCTGGATCTGCGCGCGATGCGCCTGCTCGGACCACAACTCGAACTTGTCGCCCATGCCGAGCAGAACGGCCTTCTTCTCGATGTCCGTGGCGGCGCGAAGACTCGCCGGCAGGCTCACGCGGCCGCTGCCGTCGAGCTCGACCACGCTCGCCGCGCCGACCAGCTTGAGTTGCATCCTGCGATTGCGCGCCACGGTGCGCGGCAGCGCGTTCACCTGGTCGCGCAGGCGTTCCCACACCGGCAGCGGGTAGATGTAGAGCGAGCCGGACTCGAACGGGTTGTAGGTGACGACCAGGCGATTGCCGCATTCGCGCGCCACGACGTCGCGATAGCCGGTGGGGATCGCCAGCCGGCCCTTGTCGTCGATGGTGATGGCGGTCTCGCCCTGAAACATGCCCTGCCTGCGCCTCGTTCAAGACCCCATCGGAAGGGTCATTTTATACCGAAGAAAACCACAAATTCCCCGGTTTTCCCACAGGCCGCCACAATAAAAACCATGCACAGGGAAGTCAACAACTTTCTGCAAATTTTTTCCAAGCCTGGCAAGGACTTGCAGCGACATTGAGAGATTGGTTCAAGAGTTATCCACTAAGCTTTGTTTTGGCTGAAATTACAAATTTCGTGCCACCGCGTCGACCGGCCAGGTCACGCCTCAGGCAGGCATCGGTTGTTGCGGTGCAGGAAAAACTGGCGCACATGCGGAATCGGGCATTGGCAGCGCGCAATCGCGCGGGTCGCGCAGCACCTGCCGCCGCGTTTGCTATCGTTGCGGCCTTTCCCACACCACCGCTTGCGATGTCGGAATTGCAGGATCTGGCCGCGCTGCTGCGCGCCAACACGCCGTTGCTCGTCATCGAAACCCCCGATGAACCACGGGTGGTCGAGCTGTTCCGGCGCGTGCTGGTGGACGTGTTCCGGGCCTTGTACCGCTGGTCGATCACCGGAGGCCTGAGCCGGCTGGACATGGATCGCGAAGACCCGCCGGAAGGCCCGCCGGACGCCACCAGCGTGCTGCGCGCGATCCAGCAGGCCGACCAGCGCGGCATCTACCTGCTGCTGGATTTCATGCCCTACCTGGGCTACGCCGGCACCCAGCGGCAGTTGCGCGAGATCGCGCTGCGCCGCAACTGCCTGGAACACACGGTGGTGCTGGTCGGCACCAAGGTCGAGCTGCCGCCGGGGCTGGACGAGCTGGCGGTGCGCTTCGACCTGCGCCTGCCCGACGCCAATGCGCTATTGAAGCTGGTCAAGGATGTCGCGGCCGATTACGCGAAGGAAAACGGCGGCAAGCGCGTGAGTTTCGACCCCGAGGCGGTGAAGGCGATCGTGCGCAACCTCGTCGGCCTGTCGATGACCGACGCCGCGCGCATCGCCCGGCAACTGGTGTTCGACGATGGCGTGCTGGATGCCGCCGACCTGCCGCGGCTGGCCAAACTCAAGTTCGAGCTGCTCAATCGCTCCGGCCATTTGAGCTTCGAGTACGACACCGCGAAGTTCGCCGACGTGGCCGGGGCGAAGCGGCTGAAAACGTGGATCGAACAACGCCGCGAGTTGTTCGTGGCCGACCCGGCGACGGCCGCAGCCGCAGCGCCGACCGACTACCCGCTCGACCCGCCCAAGGGCATCCTGCTGCTGGGCGTGCAAGGCTGCGGCAAGTCGCTGGTGGCCAAGTCGATCGCCGGCGGTTTCGGGGTGCCGCTGGTGCGCCTGGACTTCGGCACCTTGTACGACAAATACCACGGCGAGACCGAGAAGAACCTGCGCGAGGCGCTGGCCTCGGCCGAACAGATCGCGCCTTGCGTGCTGTGGATGGACGAGATCGAGAAGGGCCTGGCGCGCAGCTCCGGCGATACCGACGGCGGCGTGTCGCAGCGCGTGCTCGGCTACCTGCTGACCTGGATGGCCGAGCGCCGCAGCCGGGTGTTCCTCGTGGCCACCGCCAACCAGGTGCAGGACCTGCCCGCCGAACTGCTGCGCAAGGGCCGCTTCGACGAGATCTTCTTCGTCGATCTGCCCTCCGCGCAAGTCCGCGCCGAGGTGTTCGCCCTGCATCTGGCGCGCCGCAAGGTGGACGCCGCCGGCATGGACATGAACGCGCTGGCAGCTGCCAGCGAAGGATTTTCCGGCGCCGAGATCGAACAGGCGATCGTCGCCTCGCTGTACGCCGCGCGCGCCGCCCGCCGGCCGCTCACGCAGGACGACGTGCTCGCCGAACTGCACGCCACCCGCCCGCTGTCGGTGCTGATGGCCGAGCAGGTGCAGGCCTTGCAGGCGTGGGCGCGCGGGCGCACGGTGCCGGCGGATTGAGCGTTTAGCGCGCCAGCATCCAGCCGGTGATCGCCAACCGATCCGCGCCGGCCCACGGCGCCACCAGGCTCACCAGGTGCAATTGCGGCACGCGGAAGATCGACAACGTGTTCCAGCGCGGCAGAAGTGTGTCGATCACATTGCCATCGGCGTCGAGGAATTGCAGTTGCCCGCCCCAGTCGGCCTTCCAGCCACGGCTCAGGTTGAGCACATAGGCGTAGCGACGGCCCTCGATGCTGTTCTTGTCGTCATGCGGGGTGAGGAACTGGCCCGGGCGGTAGCGCGTGGCTTGCGCGTTGACGGCGTTGATCGTGTCGTCACCGGTGAGGTAGCGCGCGAATGCGAGGTAGTCGGGGCTGTTGAAGAAATCCAGCACGCCGTGCAGCGGCAGTTCCGGATCCCAGCCTTCGGCACGGGCGCGACCGAGCATGTAGCTGTCGTAGACGAACTGGAAGGACTCGCGCGCATTGCGGTAGGCCGCATCGAGCAAGGTGCGGTAGCCGGCCTCGTCAAGCGCATCGCCATGCCCATGCGTGCGCGATTCGCTGTTGTCGCTGCGTTCGGCCAACCGCCACGGCACCTGCGTCGCAAGGCAATCGTGCAGGAACCGCGCCGCGTCGGCTTGCAGGAAGTCCGCGATCTGCATGCGCGAGCGTTCGGCGAGTTGGCGCTTCCAGTGGTCGATGTCGAGGTCGTTGTTGATCACACGTCGAGATCCGAAATGTCCAGAACGTGCACGATAACGTATCGCGCCGGCGCGTCAGGCCTGTTCGGCCACATGCATCCGCAACCGCTCGGCGGCGGTGTCCACGCCGGCGGCCAGCGGCAGCACCTGCGCCCAGTCGTCGGCTTTCGCGGCGGCCTCCAGCGCCCGCGCGGCATCGGCCAGTTCCTGCGCGCCCACCAGCATCGCCGCGCCCTTGATCTTGTGCGCCTCGCGTGCGAGTTGCGCGGCATCGCCGGCCTCGCGTGCGCGCCGCGCCGCCTGCAGGTCGGTCGCGGTGGCGCCCAGATAGTCCTCGAGCACGGCCCTGGTTTGGCTGCGATCGCCGCCGGTCAGCGCATCCAGCACGCCGTAGTCCAGCGCCACCGGCGCGCCGTGCAACTGCGGCAGCGGCGGCGTTGCGGGCATCGCAGCCGCAGACGGATGCGCGGCGGCCAGCGTCGCGCCGACCGCCGCAACGCCCGACATCCAGCGTTGCAGGCAGGCGGCGAGCTGCGGAATCGTCACCGGCTTGCTCAGGTAATCGTCCATCCCCGCGGCGAGGCAGCGCTCGGCGTCGCCCTTGAGCGCGGCGGCGGTGAGCGCGATCACCGGCGTGCGCGGCAGGCCGCGCTGCGCCTCCTCGCCACGGATCGCGCCGGCGAGCTGGTAGCCGTCCATGCGCGGCATATGGATGTCCGAAAGCACCAGCGCAAAGCGGCCGCTGCGCCATTGCGTCAGCGCGTCCACGCCGTCCTCGGCGGTTTCGCAGGCGTAGCCGGCCAACGCGAGCTGGCGGGAGACCACGAGGCGATTGGTGGGGTGGTCGTCCACCAGCAAGACGAGGCTGCGCTCGGCCACCGCCTGCGGCACGCTGGGCAGCGCGCGCGGCTGGAAGTGGCCCGGCGGGGGGCGGGTTTCGTCGAGGGTTTCCAGATCCTCGACCCGACCTTCCGGCAGGGTCAGCAGCAGGCGCATCGTCGTGCCGGCACCCGGCGTGCTTTCCATCGTCACCTGCCCGCCCATCAACTCGGCCAGGCGCCGGCAGATCACCAGGCCCAGGCCCGTCCCGCCGAAACGCCGGGTGGTGCTGCCCTCGGCCTGACTGAAGGGCTGGAACAGGCGCTGCTGCTGCTCGGCGGTGACGCCGATGCCGGTGTCGGTGACGCGGATGCACACGCGCTCGCCCTCGTCCGCGCCGCCGAGCCGCTCCAGCGCCACCAGCACGAAACCCTGCTGGGTGAACTTGATCGCGTTGGACAGGAAATTGGAGAGGATCTGCCGCAGGCGCAGCGGGTCGGCGACGTGCGCCGGGCCGGCGTTGCGGTCGATCCGGCATTCCAGCACCAGCCCCTTGCTCGACGCCGAGCCGGTGAAATTGGCGATGGTCGAGCGCAGGAGCTGTTGCAGGCTGATCGTGGTCGGCGCCAGATCCATGCGCCCGGCCTCGACCTTGGAGAAGTCGAGGATGTCGCCGATGATCTGCAACAAGGAAGCGGCCGACTGCTGGATGACCGCGACCGTGCGCCGCTGCTCGGGATCGAGCTGGCTGTGCGAGAGCACCTCGAGCATGCCGGTGACGCCGATCATTGGCGTGCGGATCTCGTGGCTCATCGCCGCGAGGAAATCGCCCTTGGCGCGGCTGGCCTCGCGCGCGCCGATCTCGCTGGAGCGCAGCGCCGCCTCCAGCTCCTTGATGCGGGTCAGGTCGGTGGCGATGACCAGATGCCCGGTCACCGCGCCGCCCTCGCCGCGCATCGCCGACAGCGCCAGCAGAACCGGCACGCGCTGGCCGTCCTTGCGCAGCAGCGTCCATTCCTGCGCCTGCGCGCCCATGTCCATCAGCAGCGGCAGGATGCGCTCGTCCACCGTCACCTCGCGGCCGAGCGCCGCGCTCAGGTGGCGCGCCACTTCCTCGGCTTCCTCGATCGGCAGGATCAGGTCGATCTTGTAGTGCCCGATCATCTCCCGCGCGGTGTAGCCGGAGAGCATTTCCGCGTAGGGGTTGAAGCTGGTGAAACGGCCGTCGAGGTCGAAGGACATCACCGCCACCTGCGCCGCGGCGAACAGCGAGCGCTGGAACTCCTCGCTGCGCGCCAGCGTCGCGCGCACCTGCTCGTTGCGCAGGGTCAGCTCGGCCTGTTCGATCTCGGCATCGCGCACCTCGGAACGCAGCGCGAGAAAGCCGTCGAGCACCTCGCCCAGCTCGCCTTCCGGCAGGTATTTGGGCGGACTGACGTAATCGTGGCGGCGCATCTGCGCGGTCGCCGCGAGCAGGGCTTCCACGCCACGATAGATGTTGCGCAGCAGGCCGCTGCCGAACCACCCGGCCAGCAGCAGCGCGAGCAAGGACACGCCCACCCGCAACTCGCCATTGCGCAGCGCGCGCGCGTTCTCCTCGGTCACTTGCTGCTGCCCGTGGGTGAGCACCAGCGTGCCCAGCTTCTGCAGGCGGGTGGTGACAGGATCCATCGCCGGGAACAGCTCGGTGTCGGCGAAGTGACCCAGCGCATTGATGTCCTGCGCTTTCAGGATCTCATGCAGGCGTGCCGCCGCGGCATCGGCGCGCACCCGCGCGCTGCCTATATTGGCCAGCAGCGCCGCTTCGTCGGGTGTGCGTGGCTGCTGAACCAGCGCATTCCAATGAGCATCGACCGAGCGGCGCGACGCATCCACCGTTTTGAGTCCCGCGTCCCAGCCGATCAGGTAATTGCGCACGCGGAACACCGTGCCCACGTCGTCCAGCCCGTAGCCGTCGGACACCGCCTGGATCAGGCGCAGGCTGAGCAGGGTCTGGTCGGCCAGTGCGTGCAGGTTCTGCTGGTGCTGCCGACGCTCGATTTCGTCGAGCGTGAGCACCACGGCGCCGGCGAGGATCAACAGGCCGAACAGGCCGAGCAACTGGAAACGGATCGCGGACCGGCCGCGCTTGCCGACCACGTCAGTGCCTGGTCTGCCGCCAGTGCGCGATGGCTTCCTGCAAGCGCTCGCCGGGCACCGCCTGCGAGATCAGGTAGCCCTGCGCATAGTCGCAGCCCAACTGCGCCAGCAACTGCCACTCCTCCATCGTCTCGATGCCCTCGGCCACCACCTTCAGGCCGAGCTTGCGGGCGAGGTCGAGGCTGGTTTCGATCATCGCCAGCTTGCGCGGCTGTTCGGGCGCGCGGTGCACGAAGCCGCGGTCGATCTTCAATTCGGTGAAGGGGATCTGCGAGAGCTGGGCGAGCGAGGAATAGCCGGTGCCGAAATCGTCCACCGACAGCCCGAAGCCCTTCAGCCGCAGCCGCGCCAGCATCGCCAGCCCGCGCGCGGTGTCGCTCATCACCGCGCCCTCGGTGATCTCCAGCACCAGGTCGTCGGGGCGCATGCCGTGGCTGCGCACGACCTGCTCGTAGTGGTCGGCGACCTGCGGCCCGGTCAGGTTGTGCGCCGACACGTTCACCGCCACCTTGATGTGCAGGCCCTGCTCGAACCAGCGCTTGCGCCACGCGCAACTGTCGATGAGCATGCGCGTGGTGAGCGCGTCGATCAGCCCATTGGCCTCGATCAGCGGCATGAAATTGGTCGGGTACAGGATCTGCCCGCCGGGCTGGATCCAGCGCGCGAGGGCTTCCACGCAGACCACCTTGCCGTTGCCGAACTCGGCCTGCGGCTGGAAATACGGCACGATGCGGCCTTCGTCGAGCGCCTCACGGATCTGCTCGAGGCTCACGTCCACGTCCGGATCGGCGGCGGCGACCGTGCCGATCGCGCCGTCGAGCAGGCCCAGCACGCGTTGCAGCTTGTCCGGCGACAACGGTTTTTCGACGCTGCCGAGCACGCGCAGCCCGGAAGCCTGCGCCATCACCTGCACCGAATGCAGCAACGCGGCGTCCATCGCGCTGACCACCGCGATCGCCGGGGCGAGCTTGTGCTGGGCGATCAGGCCGATGAACTCCACCCCGTCCATGCCGGGCATGTCCAGATCGACCAGCACCACGTCCGGCGGAGCCGGCAGACCGCGCAGCTTGTCCAGCGCCTCGAAACCTTCGGCGGCCTCCAGCACCGTGCCCACGCCGAGGTCGGTGAGCAGGCGCAGGCCCAGCCGGCGCTGGAAGCCGTGATCTTCCACCAGCATCACGCTGAGACTGGAATACTCCATCGACGCTCCCCGTTCCGACACGGACTGTACGCCGCGACGCAGGGGGCGGACAAGCGCAACGGCGCCCGGTTCTCCGCGCTATCCTGCTGCGGTTGCCATCTCCTGTCCCTCCCGTCGCCATGCCGCAGATCAACGCTCTGTTCGCCGTACCCTTCGGCTTCGCCCGCCATCCTCACCCCGAGCCGTTGAATCAGACGCTGCGCGACCTGTTCGTGGCCCGCGAGGCCGAGGGTACGACATGGGCCAATCCCAACCCCTACACGGTACGCAACGCACAGTTGTTCGAAAGCCACTTCGACCTGTTCAGTTGGCCCGATGCGTGCGTGCGGCAGTTGCAGGAATTCTGCATGGGCGAACTGCTGCGGCTGGTGGGCGATATCAATCGCTACGACGATGCCAGCCTGCGACGGATGCAGATCGTCACCGATGCCTGGTTTCACATCACCCGCCGCGGCGGGCATTTCGGCGTGCACAACCACCCGATGGCCGCATGGTCGGGCGTGTACTGCGTCAGTCCGGGTCGGCACGACGCCGACCAAACCGACAGCGGCCGCCTGTGTTTCATCAACCCCTACAGCACGAACTCAATGTATCTGGACGCCGGCAATTCGCAACAACGCGAGCCCTTCCAGTTCAGCAACTACGCGTTTGACCTCGCTCCAGGGCAACTGGTGCTGTTCCCATCCTGGTTGCTGCACCACGTGATGCCCTTCCACGGCGAGGGCGAGCGGATCACGGTGGCGCTCAATTGCACGTTCCGGTTGCGCCAAGCCTGACAGCCCCAGGCCGCGCGCCGCCGCGCAAGGCGCGGGGCTTGTCGCGCGCCCCGGAACTGGCGAAGAATGGCATTCCGCTGCAAGCGCCGGGGCAGGCCCGGCGATCGGACGGCCCATGTCCAACCGCAAGACGCGCAATTTGCTGCTCGACTGCCGTGCCGCCTTCCGGCGCCACTACAAGCAGTTCGAGGACGATCCGTTGCGCCGGCAAATCGACGATGCGATCGCCGAGCTGGATCGCAGCAAGAACGAGGACGAGCTGTCGCAGCCGGGGACGCGCACCGCCCAGCAGGTGGCCTACGCATGGCAGATCGCGGTGCGCACGCTCAAGCTCACCCACCCGGAGATGTACGACAGGATGGCCGTGCGCGTGCGGCAGATGCTCGATACCCAGGTGCTGCACGACCCGGCCAGCGAGATCATCGAACTCGAACGTTCGCTGCAGAACACGCTGGCCGCCCAGCAGGGCGTCGCCAACGACCTGTCGGCCGTGTACACGGCGCTGGCCGAAGCGATGCCGCTGTCGGGCAACGATGCGCTCGGCACCGAAGCCGAACGCGCACTGCGCCGCATCGAACGCATGCAGCAGGCGATCGCGACCGGCGTCGGGGTGGCCAAGCCCGGCGCGAGTCGAGCTCCCGCCGACGACCCGGTAGGTCTTTCGCACACCCGCGAGAGCCTGACGCCAGTGTTGTTGGGTCGGCGCGCGCTCACGCCCGGCGAGCGCGCGTGGTGCATCGCCGAGGCGATGGTGACCACCGACCGGAAAAACGCCGAACTGAAACAGATGGCCGACATCGAGCTGATCAAGCTGATCTTTGCTTGAGGATACGCGTCACCGAGCATTTTGCTTGGCACCACACCCCGGATGATGAAAGACCTTGCACCAACCTCCCTTGCATGCGGGGGAAGGGGTCGTGGCAGCCCTTGCTGAAGGGACGAGGATCGCCTGTGATCCATTTGCTTCCCCGTTTTCAAGCCCTGACCGCCGCCCTGCGCAAACGATCGCGCACGCCTGCCCATGCCGGTTTGTCGGGTACTGACTCGACGAGGATGCTTGCCGGTACGCGCGCATCCAGTGACCGCAGTGCAGCGTACAAACCATGCGCGTAACCAACTGCATCGTCCGGCAGGGTCATGCCGTGTGCGGGATCGATACTCCCTCCACAACGCAGAACCAGCGCGCCTTGCAGATTTTCGGGTGCCACCAACAGCGCATCGATGGCGGCAGCGTCGACCCAGCGCAACGGGCAGGTCGGCGCGTAATGGCTTTCCAGCGCGCCCGACACGCGCGGGCGCGACGCGGCTTCGGGTTCGACCAGCGGCCCGATCACGGACTCGATCTGCGCGCGGCCGATCGCGCCGGGGCGCAGGATCGCCGGGTGCGCGCCGGACAGGTCGAGGATGGTCGATTCGATGCCGACCGCGCATGGCCCGCCATCGAGCACGATGGGCAGGCGCTCGCCGAACTCCGCGCGCACGTGCGCCGCCGTGGTCGGGCTGATCCGCCCGAAGCGGTTGGCCGATGGCGCGGCGATGCCGTGGCCCAAGCCGCGCAGCACGGCCTGCATCAACGGATGCGCGGGCGCGCGCAGGGCCACCGTGTCCTGCCCGCCGGTGATGGCATCGGGCACGCCGCGCGCGCGTCGCAACACCAGGGTCAGCGGCCCGGGCCAGAATGCCGCAGCCAATGCCAGCGCGGTTTCCGGCACCGGATCGGCCCATTGCGACAACCACGATGCATCGGCGATGTGCACGATCAACGGGTGATCGCTCGGCCGCCCCTTGAGCGCGAACACGCGACGCACCGCTTCTGGATTGCCCGCATCCGCAGCCAGCCCGTACACCGTCTCGGTCGGCACGCCCACCAGCTCGCCGCGGGCCAGCGCCGCCACCGCCTGCTCGATCCGCGCATCGGTCGGCAACTGGCTCAACGCATCGACCCCGCATCGATCAGGCGCAGGAACTCCGCGCGCGTGCGCGCGTCCTCGCGGAAGGTGCCGAGCATGGTCGAGGTGACCATGCTCACCCCGCGCTTGTGCACGCCGCGCGTGGTCATGCACTCGTGCGCGCCCTCGATCACCACGCCCACGCCCAGCGGCTTGAGCGCGGACTCGATGCAGCGCGCGATCTGCGAGGTCATCTTTTCCTGCACCTGCAAACGCCGCGCGAAGGTCTCCACCACCCGCGCCAGCTTGCTGATGCCCACCACTTTGCCGTGCGGCAGATAACCCACGTGCGCCTTGCCGATGATCGGCGCCATGTGGTGCTCGCAATGCGATTCGAAGGCGATGTCGCGCAGCACCACCATGTCGTCGTAGCCGCCGACTTCCTCGAAGGTGCGCCGCAGGTATTCCTCCGGATCCTCGTGGTAACCGGAGAACCAGTCGCGGTAGGCCTCGACCACGCGCCGCGGGGTATCGAGCAGGCCCTCGCGCGCCGGGTCGTCGCCGGCCCAGCGCAGCAGGGTGCGCACGGCGTCTTGAGCTTGTTCATCGGTGACGGCGGATGGGTCGGATGCAGGGTGGGATGCCGTCATGCGTGATCTCCGAAGTTATCGATCATGATGGAAGCACCACTCTGGATGATGCTTGAAGTTTGCACCAATGCTCCCTCCCCCGCCTGCGGGGGAGGGTTGGGGTGGGGCTGACGTTTGCGATAAAAGTTCCCCCATCCCAGCCACCCTGCCCTGCCGGGCGTTCTTCAGCGCGCGAACTGCCGTTGGGCAGTTCGCAAACGCGCCGCATCACCCCCCGCTAGCGGGGGAAGGGGTCAAAGCAGCCCGTGCTGGACGGGAGAGAGCCCAATGTACCTTCACATCAGAGATTCCTGAAAGGAACGGCATGCTACGCCAGCGCGCCGTTTGCCGTCGCCGTTGCCATGCCAGGCGTTCGACGCAATGGTGAGTTGGCATGGCGATAGTCGATTCATCAAAGCATGCGTCGTGAACGCTTCGCCGTCGCCGTCTCGGCACGCCGCGCCGGCTGCGCGTCCAGCGGCGCGAGCAGCCAATGCAGGGCGACGAGCTTGCCACCGCGCTCCGGGCGCGACTTCAGGAGCAGATCGGCAATCGCGTTGAGCAAGCGATTCACCTCGGCCAAGTCGTCTGCATCCGCCCAGCCCCGCAGCCGCGCCACCCACAACTCGCGCGCAGGTCCTTCGACCACCGTATCCGGGTTCGTCAGCGCCCTTTGGAAGTCGCGCTGCGCCAGCCGCGACATGCCGGCAGCCACCTTCGCCACCGCGCGTGCATTCGCGGTCGCGCCGGGTTTGTAGCGCAGGCGCATGCGCTCGCCGGGCGGGGTGACCAGACGATAACGGCGCGCATCCGGTTCGGAAATTTCTTCGAGCAAACCGCCGTGCGTGAGTGCGCGCAGATGGTAGTAAAGACCATCGGCAGACCGGCCGAGTTGCGCCGCCAGTTCGGCGACCGTCGCCGCCCCGCCCAGAGCCTGGATCGCGGTCACCAATTCGATCCGGATCGGCGTCGCGAGCAGCGCGATCCGGCGCGCGTCTTCGACGATGCCGGCAGACGATTGTTGTTTCCTTGCCATCGGTTGGTTTGCCTTTGTTGAAAATATGCATAATTATTCAACACATCGGCATTTCCCTCAAGCCGTTCCTTTCGAATCGAGGAGACTGGACATGCGCTACCGAATGACCGTGCCGATGATGACGGGCACCTTCGCCCTGCTGATGGCTACCGCGGTGCATGCCGAAGATGCCGCCGCACTGTTCGCACGCAGCAAGGCCGCCAGCGGCGGCGCGCTGTGGGATTCTGTGCATTCGCTGCGCAGCACGGGAAAGTTGCGCGCGGGCGGGCTGCAAGGCGAGTTCCAGCAAACCGAAGACGTGCTGACGGGTCGCTCCAGCGACAGCTACAAGATCGGTCCGGTGGATGGTGCCGACGGCTACGACGGTGCGCACGCGTGGTCGCGTTCGCCGGGCGGCGAGGTGGCCGTGCTGGATGATCCGGACGCCGTCCGCAATGCACACAGCAGCGCATGGCTGGGTGCCATGGGTTACTGGTATCCGCAGCGCGGCCACGCGACGTATGGCGATGTGGAAACACGGGAAGCCGATGGCAAGCGCTTCGAGGTCGTCACCGCAACCCCCGATGGGGGCAACCCGGTCACGCTCTGGTTCGCTGCCGATACCGGCTTGCTGGCGCGCAGTGTGCAGAAAATGGGCGGCGACACGGTGACGACGTCGTATTCCGATTATCGCGACGTGGGCGGCATCCGCGCGCCATTCCACATCGCCACCGACCAGACCGATGCGGCGGGGCGCACCGATCCGCGCAACCATCACGAAGTGCAGTTCGATCGCATCGAAGCCAATGTCGCCGTTGCCGCCGCCGGTTTCACAGCACCGGCGATGGCAGCCACCGCGCACATCGACAACGCGAGCGGCGTCACCAGCGTCCCGATCGATCTGGTCAACAACCACATCTACGTCGATGGTGCGATCGACGGCAAGCCGGCACGTTTTCTCGTCGATACCGGCGGCATGAATCTGCTCACGCCTGCCGCGGCGAAGAAATTCGGGTTGACCAGCGTCGGCAAGATGGGCGGCACTGGCGTTGGGGAAAAGCAGGCCGATGTCGGCGTCGCGCGCGGCAAGCAGGTGCGCGTGGGCGATGCGGTATTGGCCGAGCCGGTGTTTTACGTGATCGATCTGGGCAACCTGCCGCAGATCGAAGGCGTGACGCTCGACGGCTTGGTCGGCTACGAGATGTTCCGGCGCTTCGACGTGTCGATCGACTACGCGAAGCGCGTGTTGACGATGTCCGATCCGGCGAAATTCGTGCCGCCAGCGAACGCGACCGCATTGGACTTCAAGCTTGCCGGCACCGTGCCGGAGATTTCTGGAAGCCTCGACGGCTTGCCCGTGATGCTCACCGTGGATACCGGATCGCGCAGTTCGTTGACGATGGGCTCGCCGTTCGTGCACGAGCATGCGCTCGTGGCGAAATACCACGCAGCGCCGGAAGCGGTGATCGGTTGGGGCGTCGGCGGTGCCGTGCGCGGTCAGCCGGCGCGTTTCGGCACGTTGAAACTCGGCGATCTGTCCATCGTTGGCATCGCCGGCGACCTGTTCGTCGGCAACACCGGCGCATTCGCCGACCCCACCGTTGCCGGCAACCTCGGCGGCGGCGTGTTGCATCGTTTCACCGTCACCTTCGATTACGCCCATCGAAAGATGTACCTCGCGCCCAATGCGGCCTTCGGTCAGCCCGACAGCTACGACCGCAGCGGCCTGTGGTTGTTCGCCGATGGCGATGCCTTGAAGGTGGTGGACGTGGCCGACGGCAGTGCGGCGCAGCGGGCAGGGATCAGGAAAGGCGACCGCATCGTGGCCATCGGAGGCTTGGCGGTCGGCGAACTATCGCTCGCGGATTGGCGCGAACGCCTGCGCACGCTGGCAACCGGCCCCCGCCTGCCGATCCGCTTCCTGCGCAAAGGCAAGGCCATGGCTGTCGATCTCGTGCTGGCGGATCGAATTCCTCCGCACGTGGCGTTTTGATTTCGGCGGACTCCAGGTATTTCAGGCGAACCAGAAGGCACCGCCCTTGCTGATCCCTGCTCCGGTTTGCGGGTCGCAATGCGGCCCCGACGGATTTGCCCTTCAGTTGCTCATGCCAATCCGCGATCAAGGGTTCGGACGTTGGAGCGTCGTCCCTGCGAAAGTCAAGGATCCGGCGGCTTGAACAATCAAGGCACTGGATTCCCGCGTTCGCGGGAATGACGAACAACAACATTCCTGGAATTGTGGACGCGAATTGGTATCAGTCGACCCGCGCGAACACCGCCTTGAGGTAGCGGCTCTCCGGCACGCTGGCCATGAACGGATGGTCGGCGCCGGCGCCGGACACCTTCAGCACCTGCAGGCTGCGGCCGGCATAGAACGCCGCGCGGCGCAGCATGTCGAGGAACTGTTCCTCGCTGACCAGACCGGTGCACGAGCAGCTCAGGAAGAAGCCGTCGGGCTTGAGCACCGACATCGCCAGCTTGTTCATGTCGAGGTATTTCTTCAGCGCGGGGATGACCTGCTCGCGGTCGCGGGTCATCTTCGCCGGGTCGAGAATCACCGCGTCGAACTGCTCGCCGCTCGCGGCCGCATCGCGCAGCCACGGGAACAGGTCGGCCTGCACGAAACGCAGCTTCGCGTCGTTGAGCTTGGCATTGCCCTTGGCGATGGCGAGGATTTCCTCGTCCAGATCCAGACCGATCACTTCCTCCGCGCCGCGGGTCTTGGCATAGATGCCGAAGCCGCCGGAGTTGCAGCACAGGTCGAGCACGCGCGCGCCGGCGACGTGGCGCGCGAACCACTCGCGGTTGTCGCGCTGGTCGGCGAAGAAGCCGGTCTTGTGGCCGCTGCCCGGGCTGGCGCGGAACTTCACGCCGTATTCGCTGATGATCGCCGGCGCCGGCGCATCGACACCACGGAAGTCGAAACTTTCCTGCTTTTGCACGTGGTCTTCGGCGAAGGCGTAGAAACGGCAGCCCGGGAACTGCTCGCGCAGCGCCTCGTAGATCCACTCGCGGTGGCGGAACATGCCGGCGGAGAAGAACTCGACGACGAGAAGATCGGCATAGCGATCGACGACGAGTCCCGACAACCCATCGCCCTCGGCGTGGACGACACGCCAGGCATCGCTGACTGCATCCAGCTTCAATACCTCGCGACGCAACGCCACCGCGCGGGCGATGCGGCGGGAGAACCATTCGGCGTCGATGGCTTCGTGCGCATCGGTGGTCAACACGCGCAGGGTGATGCGCGAATGGCCGTTGTAGAAACCGCGCCCGATCCAGTCGCCGGTGTTGTCGTGGATCTCCACCACGCTGCCCGGCTTGGGCCGCGCGACCGGCTTGTCCACCATCTTCTGGTAGATCCACGGGTGCTGCGCGTTGGGATGGCTGGCCGGGCGGGCGGTCTTGAGGCGGATGACGGGATTGGCGGGCGCGTTCATCGGCACAGTGTAGCCGGAGCACTGCGCGCTGACGGTCATGGTTACGACCGACTCGGCCTTCGAGCATGAATCGACTGCGCCGACCCACCCTCCCCCGCTTGCGGGGGAGCAACTGTGTTCAAGGTCAAGCAGTTTTTGCATGTCGCGAAGGATCCCAATGAGTGTTATCGCGCAGCATGGCGTTGAGCATCGTCAGCAGCTTGCGCATGGCA